>NZ_CP063656.1:0-660000 GCF_015209725.1 Lysobacter ciconiae
TTGAAGCCGCTGCAATCGAGCGCGCGCAACGGCGCGATGGTGCTGTTCGCGCCCAACGCGTTCGTGGTCGAACACGTCCGCGAACGCTACCTGGGCCGGATCCGCGAGCTGCTGGCGCATTTCGCCGGCCACGAGGCGGTCAGCCTGGAAGTCGGTTCCCTGCCGCGCGCGGCCGTCGCCGCCCCAGCGGTGGATGCCTCGGCGCGTCCGGCGGCCGCGCCCGCCGCGGAAGCCTTCAACGGCAACCTGGACAGCCATTACACGTTCGAGAACTTCGTCGAGGGGCGCAGCAACCAGCTCGGGCGTGCGGCGGCGATGCAGGCGGCGCTCAACCCCGGCGAACGCGGGCACAACCCGCTGCTGCTCTACGGCGGCACCGGCCTGGGCAAGACCCACCTGATGTTTGCCGCCGGCAACCTGATGCGCAGCAACAATCCCGGCACCCGGGTGATGTACCTGCGCAGCGAGCAGTTCTTCAGCGCGATGATGAAAGCCCTGCAGGAAAAGGCGATGGACGGCTTCAAGCGCCATTTCCAGCAGGTCGACGCGTTGCTGATCGACGACATCCAGTTCTTCGCCGGCAAGGACCGCACCCAGGAGGAGTTCTTCCACACCTTCAATGCGCTGTTTGACGGCAAGCAGCAGATCATCCTCACCTGCGACCGCTACCCGCGCGAGGTCGATGGCCTGGAACCGCGGCTCAAGTCGCGCCTGGCCTGGGGCCTGAGCGTGGCGATCGAACCGCCGGATTTCGAGACGCGTGCGCAGATCGTGCTGTCCAAGGCCGCCGAGCGCGGCGTGGTCATTCCCGAGGACGTCGCCTTCCTGCTGGCCAAGAAGATGCGCTCCAACGTGCGCGACCTGGAGGGCGCCCTCAACACCCTGACCGCGCGCGCCAACTTCACCGGCCGGGCGATCACCACCGACTTCGCCCAGGAGACCCTGCGCGACCTGCTGCGCGCGCAGCAGCATTCGATCGGCATTCCCAACATCCAGAAGACCGTCGCCGATTACTTCGGCCTGCAGATGAAGGACATGCTCTCCAAGCGCCGCACGCGCTCGCTGGCGCGGCCGCGGCAGATGGCCATGGCCCTGACCAAGGAACTGACCGAGCACAGCCTGCCGGAGATCGGCGACGCGTTTGGCGGCCGTGACCACACCACCGTGCTGCACGCGTGCCGGCAGATCCGCACGCTGATGGAGACCGACGGCAAGATGCGTGAAGACTGGGAAAAACTGATCCGCAAGCTCAGCGAATAAGCGCTGTGGTGTGCCTGGGCACAAGCTGTGGGCAACTCGGCCCTGCGGCGGAGGCAGCAATTCTATCCACAGCTTGTGCCCAGCGTGAAACACCCTTGTACCGCGATTGCAACACCCATCAATCCCTTCCACATCAATGGGTTGAACGGCTTTTCCCGCAATTTTCGCTGCCCCACCACCAGCAGGCTTTAGATTTATACATATTTCTGTATTGGAGTTTTCGCGGCGTCAGACGCTCGATCGGTCCGTTCCATCGGCTCCACGCGCGTTGAGTCGCGGCGAGCTGATTCGCCGGTCTCGCGACGCGTCCAGGAATGGACGAGTCGGACAATTCAGCAACTGCGTGGGTTTTCCGGGCATAAGCTGTGGACAAGCCCGACAGGGCGGTATCATCGCCAAGTTGCCCACACCTTGTCCCTGCTGCACGATGCAGGTTGTACACGGATTGGGTCTTGCAAGATTCTCATAGGATTCAGGGGGTTGGGTGAGTTTTCCCGCAAACGGGCGCACCCCACCACCACCAAGCTTTTGATTTAACCATTCCTTTGTATTGGTAATAGGGGTAAGGACGGTATGCGTTTCAGCCTGCAACGCGAAGTATTCCTCAAGCCGCTGTCCCAGGTCGTCAACGTGGTCGAGCGCCGCCAGACCCTGCCGGTGCTGGCCAACCTGCTCGCCCAGGTGAAGGACGGCCAGCTGTCGCTGACCGGCACCGATCTGGAAGTGGAGATGGTCTCGCGCGTCATGGTCAATGACGCCGAGGACGGGGAAACCACCATTCCGGCGCGCAAGCTGTTCGATATCGTCCGGGCGCTGCCTGACGGCAGCAAGGTCACGGTCACCCAGTCGGGCGAGAAGCTCACGGTCCAGGCCGGCCGCTCACGCTTCACCCTGGCGAGCCTGTCGGCCAACGACTTTCCGTCCATCGACGAGGTCGACGCCACCGAACGGGTGCAGGTACCCGAGTCCACCCTCAAGGAACTGATCGAGCGCACCGCGTTCGCGATGGCCCAGCAGGACGTGCGCTACTACCTCAACGGTCTGCTGTTCGACCTGCGCGAGGACACCCTGCGTTGCGTCGCCACTGATGGTCACCGGTTGGCCCTGTGCGAGGCGCCCTACGAGGGCGGCACCGGTACCAAGCGCCAGATCATCGTGCCGCGCAAGGGCGTGACCGAACTGATGCGCCTGCTGGAAGGCGGCGACCGCGAGTTGGAGTTGGAGATGGGCCGTGGCCACATCCGGGTCAAGCACGACGATGTCACCTTCACCAGCAAACTGATCGACGGACGCTTCCCCGACTACGAGGCGGTGATCCCGATCGGCGCCGACAAGGAAGTGCGGATCGACCGCGAGGTGCTGCGCGCCTCACTGCAGCGGGCCGCCATCCTCTCCAACGAGAAGTACCGCGGCGTCCGCATCGAAGTCACCCCGGGCCAGTTGAAGATCAGCGCGCACAATCCGGAGCAGGAAGAAGCGCAGGAAGAGGTCGAGGCTGACACCCGGGTCGACGACCTGGCGGTGGGCTTCAACGTCAATTACCTGCTGGACGCACTCACGGCGCTCAAGGGCGAGATGGTCGTGCTGGCGCTGCGCGACGCCAACTCCTCGGCGCTGGTGCGCGAAGCCGACAGCGAGCGGTGTCGCCACGTGGTGATGCCGCTACGCCTGTAGATCGCGCGACAATGTTCCACGTGGAACCATGGTTCTCCCTCACGCCCGGCTTGCCCGGGCGTGAGGCATTCCGGGCCATGGGATTTCGCAGCGGACCGCCGGTATGCGCATAACGCGTCTGGACATCCGTAATCTGCGTGCGTTCGAGGACGTGCAGTTGCGGCCCGCCCCCGGAATCAACTTCTTCGCCGGCGAGAACGGCGCCGGCAAGACCAGCATTCTGGAAGCGCTGCACCTGATGGCCTACGGGCGGAGCTTTCGCGGCCGCGTGCGCGACGGGCTGGTTCGTGCCGGCCAGTCCGCGCTGGAGGTGTTTGTCGAGTGGGACGAATCGTCCCCTGGCGCCGGCACAACGGACGAAGCACCGGTCGCAAGGCCCCTGCGCGAGCGCAAGGCCGGCCTGCGGCACAGCGGGCACGACTGGAGCGGCCGCCTCGACGGCGACAGCGTCGCCCAGCTGGGTGAACTGTGCGCGGCCCTGGCGGTGATCACGTTTGAACCCGGGAGCCACACCCTGATCAGCGGCTCGGCGGACGTGCGGAGGCGCTTCGCGGATTGGGGGTTGTTCCACGTGGAACCCGGATTTTTCGCCGTCTGGCGACGGTATTCGCGGGCGTTGAGGCAACGCAACGCGCTGCTCAAGAGCCGGGCCCCCTCGGCGCACCTGGACACCTGGGATCACGAGCTCGCGCAGGCCGGCGAGCCGCTCAACCGGCTCCGCCAGTCGTATCTGGACGCGCTGCAGCCCGGGTTCCTCGACTTGCTGCGGGAATTGGCGCCGGCGCTGGGCGAATCGCGGCTGGACTACCTGCCCGGCTGGCGCCGCGACGAGATGCCGCTGGCGGATGCGCTGCTGCTGGCGCGGGAGCGCG
Organism: Lysobacter ciconiae; assembly: GCF_015209725.1. NCBI lineage: Bacteria > Pseudomonadati > Pseudomonadota > Gammaproteobacteria > Lysobacterales > Lysobacteraceae > Novilysobacter > Novilysobacter ciconiae. Next base: position 3,807 of record NZ_CP063656.1, read on the forward strand.
ACCAGCACGCCGGATTCACCTCGATCGGCCCCCACCGCGCCGACTGGCGCATCCACTTTGGCGCGATTCCCGGGCGGGACGCGCTTTCCCGCGGGCAGGCGAAGCTGACCGCGCTGGCCGCCCTGCTCGCCCAGGCGGACCATCTGGCGACGACCACCGGCCAGCTGCCGATCATCGCCTTCGATGACCTTGCATCAGAACTCGACCGCGCCCATCAGGTGCGTGTGCTGACGCGGCTGGCCGGAACCGGTGCGCAGGTGTTTGTCACCGGGACAGAAGTTCCTCCTGTATTGGCGGACTCCGGGATTGGTTACACCTTGTTCCACGTGGAACATGGCGCGGTCCACGGCGACCGCGGCGTTTGGGGCGCCAGCGCCGGTCCGACGTAGCCTCGCCGCGAACGTGTGCAGGCCGCAGCGCGCGGCGCAACCGGGTGCAAGGCCGTGCCTGCTATACTGGACACCTGATTTCCCCTGTGTTTAGACGCTGCCGCGCGCTAAGTGGCGGTGTCGTGGAGCCTGTCACCGCATGACCCAGATCGAGCACGATCCCGCGTCCGTCGAGGACGACGCCCTTCCTGTTGCCGCCATGGCCGGCGAGCAGGCCTACGATTCCAGCCGGATCACCGTGCTGCGCGGCCTGGACGCGGTGCGCAAGCGCCCCGGCATGTACATCGGTGACGTGCACGATGGGACCGGCCTGCACCACATGGTCTTCGAGGTGGTTGACAACGCGGTTGACGAGGCCCTTGCCGGGCACGCCAACGAGATCCGCGTGGTCCTGCTGGAGGACGGCTCCGTCGAGGTGTCGGACAACGGACGCGGCATTCCGGTGGACATCCACAAGGAAGAGCACGTCTCCGCCGCCGAGGTCATCATGACCGTGCTGCACGCGGGCGGTAAGTTCGACGACAACAGCTACAAGGTCTCCGGCGGCCTGCACGGCGTTGGTGTCTCCGTCGTCAACGCGCTTTCCGAGCACCTGTGGCTGGACATCTGGCGTGACGGCTTCCACTACCGCCAGGAATACGCGCTGGGTGAGCCGCTCTACCCGCTCAAGGAGATCGCACCGACCACCAAGCGCGGCACGCTGCTGCGTTTCAAGCCGGCGACGGCGATCTTCAGCAACGTCGATTTCCACTACGAAATCCTCGCCAAGCGCCTGCGTGAGCTGTCGTTCCTCAACTCCGGCGTGAAAATCGTCCTCAGCGACCAGCGCGGCGAAGGCCGCGAGGACGTCTTCGAGTACGAGGGCGGCATCCGCTCGTTCGTCGAGCACCTGGCCCAGCTGAAGACCCCGTTGCACCCCAATGTGATCTCCGTGACGGGCGAGGAGAACGGCATCACGGTGGATGTCGCCCTGCAATGGACCGATGCCTACCAGGAAACGATGTTCTGCTACACCAACAACATCCCGCAGAAGGACGGCGGCACCCACCTGATCGGCTTCCGCGCGGCGCTCACGCGTACGCTGACCAACTACATCGAGCAGAACGGGCTGGCCAGACAGGCCAAGGTCACCCTGTCGGGCGATGACATGCGCGAAGGCATGATCGCGGTGCTGTCGGTGAAGGTGCCCGACCCGAGCTTTTCCTCGCAGACCAAGGAAAAACTCGTCTCCTCCGATGTCCGGCCGGTGGTGGAGCACACCTTCGGCCAGCGCCTGCAGGAGTTCCTGCAGGAGAACCCCACCGAAGCGCGCGCGATTGCCGGCAAGATCCTCGACGCCGCCCGCGCCCGCGAGGCCGCCCGCAAGGCGCGCGACCTGACCCGTCGCAAGGGCGCGCTGGACATTGCCGGCCTGCCCGGCAAGCTGGCCGATTGCCAGGAAAAGGACCCGGCCCTCTCCGAGCTGTTCATCGTCGAGGGTGACTCCGCGGGCGGCTCCGCCAAGCAGGGCCGCAACCGCAAGACCCAGGCCATCCTGCCGCTGAAGGGCAAGATCCTGAACGTCGAGCGGGCCCGCTTTGACCGCATGCTCTCCAGCGCCGAGGTCGGCACGCTGATCACCGCGCTGGGCACGGGTATCGGCAAGGAGGACTACGACCCCGACAAGCTGCGCTACCACCGCATCATCCTGATGACCGACGCCGACGTCGACGGCAGCCACATCCGCACGCTGCTGCTGACCTTCTTCTACCGGCAGATGCCCGAGCTGATCGAGCGCGGCCACATCTACATCGGACTGCCGCCGCTGTACAAGATCAAGCAGGGCAAGACCGAGCTGTACCTCAAGGACGACGCGGCCCTGACCGCCTACCTGGCCAGCAATGCGATCGAAGGTGCGGCGCTGATCCCCGCCGAAGGCGAGCCGGCGATCACCGGCGCGGCCCTGGAGCAGTTGCTGCTGGCCTTCGCCGGCGCCCGCGAGACCATCACGCGCAACGCCCACCGCTACGATCCGGCGATTCTGGAGGCGCTGGTGGACTTCACTCCGCTGGACATCGAGCACCTCGCGCAGAACATCGATGAGCGGGCCGAGCTGGATGCGCTGGAGAAGCGGGTCAACCGCAAGGGGCTGGGCAAGCCCCGCTACGCGCTGCGGCTGCAGGCGGCGACCGAGAGCCATCCGGCTGCGCTCGTGGCCAAGCGCAGCCACATGGGCGAGGAGCTGATCCAGATCCTGCCGCTGGCCGCGTTCGCGTCCGGGGAGCTGCGTCCGCTGCGGGAAGCGGCGGCCCAGCTGCATGGCCTGATCCGCGAGGGAGCCCGGATCGTGCGCGGCAACCGCGAGAAGGCCATCGACAGCTTTGCCGAAGCCCAGGAGTGGCTGCTCGAGGAGGCTAAGAAAGGCCGCCAGATCCAGCGATTCAAGGGTCTGGGTGAGATGAATCCCGAGCAGTTGTGGGACACCACGGTGAATCCGGACACGCGCCGACTGCTGCAGGTGAAGATCGAGGACGCGGTTGCCGCCGACGAGGTGTTCAGCACCCTGATGGGCGATGTCGTCGAGCCCCGGCGCGCCTTCATCGAGGACAACGCGCTGAAGGCCGGCAACCTCGACATCTGAGGCAGAGCGACATACGGCGCCGCCTGACACGGCGGCGCCGGCAATGCCACCGCCCGCTCCCTGCGGGCTTTTTTTATTGTCCGGTGGCTGCTTTGGTGACCCAGCGCACGCTGCGGGATCCATCCGCCTTCACCTGAAGCTGCGATGCCGCCAACTAGAGTCAATTCCGTTAGCGGCGTGCACCCAGACACTTTGCCTCAAGCGTCGACTCGCACGATGTCACCCATGACTGTCGACCCTTGCAGTCACGTCGCTGCGCCGCGGCAACCTACACACGCGCGCACCCTGCGCTGCCCATTTTCGAACTGAACAGGACGCTCCGCCCATGAAACGACTGCTGCTTGCACTCGCCGTTACCGGCGCCCTCGCCGCCTGCGCGACGACCACCTCGCCCACCGGCCGGACCCAGAGCGTCGGCGCGATTTCCCAGCAGCAGCTCGACCAGATGGGCGAACAGGCCTTCGCCGAGTACAAGAGCAAGCTGCCGCGCAGCACCAACCGCGCGCAGACCGCCTACGTCACCTGCGTGGTGAACTCGCTGACCCGCGAACTGCCCGCTGGCGCCCAGACCGGCTGGGAGTCGGCGCTGTTCAACGACGACTCGCCCAACGCGTTCGCGCTGCCGGGCGGCAAGATCGGCGTGAACACCGGCATCTTCAAGGTGGCGAAAAACCAGGACCAGCTGGCGGCGGTCATTGCGCACGAAATCGGTCACGTCATTTCCCGTCACCACGACGAGCGCGTGACCCGGCAAATGGGCGCACAGACCGGGCTGGGGCTGATCGGCGCCCTGCTCGGCTCGCAGTACGGCAGCGGCGCGCAGCAGGCCACCCAGCAGGTGGGCGGCGCGGTCGTACAGGGCGTCTTCCTGCTGCCCAACAACCGCACCCAGGAGTCGGAGGCCGATGTGGTCGGGCAGCGCTTGATGGCGCAGGCCGGCTTTGATCCCCAGCAGGCCGTCAACCTGTGGGAGAACATGATCTCGGCCAGCTCCGGCAATCCCCCCGAGTGGCTTTCCACCCATCCCGACCCGCGCTCGCGCATCTCCGAGCTGCGCAACCGCGCCGGCAGTCTGGCCGGCGTCTACCAGCAGGCGCAGTCCGCCGGTCGCAAGCCCAAGTGTGGCTAAACATGAATTGCGCCGCTCCGCAAGACGGCTTCTTCCGCGAAACGCTTTCTGCTAGGTTGGCACTCCCACCGCAGCTTTCAGCGCCGTGCCCGGTCCGTCCGGAGCCCGGCCAAGAGACCCGATGACCAAGCCGAACCTCTCCCAGCGGATCCTCGCCGTCGCCATGGGTGCCGCCTTCCTGACCATGACCGGCATCGCCGCCGCCCATCCGGCCGGTGAGCCGCAGGCACGCGGGAGCGCCAAGAGCGCCGACCGCGACAGCGCGCGCCCGGGCCGGAAATCCGAAGCGGCTGCAGCGGAGACCTACCCCGAGGCCACCCGCAAGAATCCCACCGCCAAGGCCAGCCAGGCCATGTCGCGCAAGATGACCGAGATGGGCAAGCTGTTCGACGCCGACAAGCGCGACGAGGCCCGGGCGATCGCCGACCAGATCATTGCCGACCCCAAGGCCAACGGCTACGAGAAAGCGTACGCCGCGCAGTTCGCTGCCCAGATCGCCTACGAGGCCGATGACACCGCGGCCGCAATCGCCTACTTCCAGCAGGCGATCGACGCCGACGGCCTGGACAACAACGCCCATTACGGAATCATGCTCAACCTTGCCCAGCTGCAGCAGCAGGAAGAGCAGTACGCCGAGTCGCTGGCGACCTTCGACCGCTTCTTTGCCGAGACCCGCAGCGCCGACCCGAATGCCTTGATGGTCAAGGGCCAGGGCGAGTACCTGGCCAAGCGTTACGACCAGGCGGCCGCGACGATCAAGCAGGCCATCGAGGCCAGTGATGCGCCCAAGCCGGAGTGGCTCTCGCTGCTGATGCAGGTCTACCTGGACGCGGACAAGATCGGTGAGGCGGTGACCACCGCCGAGCAGATCGCCGCCGCCAACCCCGATGACAAGCGCGCGCAGATGAACCTGGCCTCGATCTATTCCCAGGCCGACATGTCCGACAAGGCCCTGGGGATCCTGGAGAAGCTGCGCACCAGCGGCAAGCTGGACTCGGCCAACGAATACAAGGTCCTGTTCACCACCTACGCCGGCATTGATGGGCGAGAGAAGGACGTGATCGCCGTCATCAACGAGGGCCTGGAGAAGGGCGTGCTGCAGCCGGAGTACAACACCTACGTTGCGCTGGCGCAGGCGTACTATTTCTCCGACCAGCCCGCGCAGGCCATCAGCGCCTACGAGAAGGCCGCACCGCTGGCCAAGGACGGGGAGACCTACCTCAACCTGGCCCGCGTCCTGCAACAGGAAAACCGCATCACCGAGGCCAAGGCCGCCGCGCGACAGGCGCTGGCGAAGGGCATCAAACGGGAGAAGGACGCCAACGTGATCATTGCGCTTCCCGGCAAGTGACTCGATCACCCAACCACCAGATTCTGCTTGGAAACGACGGCAGCCTTTGGTATATCCTTGTAGGTTCCTGTCGCCATAACGGCGGCGCGACCCATCTGACGGTCCGAGGTGCTCCACGCGCCCGGCAATACTCCCGAGCTGACGGCGCATGACGCAAGACTTGGATACTCCCGTAAAGAAAGCTAGAGACGACAGCGAAGGGCTGAACTGGGCGCGTATCGCCGGTATCACCATGGCTATCGCCGTGCACGCTGGCGCCCTGTTGATGATGCTCGCCCCGATGGCGGCACCGCCGACGGACAAGGTCGAAGAGCAGGTCACCATGGTGAACCTGATCAAGCCGCCACCGCCGCCGCCACCGCCGCCGCCGCCGCCGCCGGAGCCGCCCAAGCCGATCACTCCGCCCAAGGAGCTGTCGCCGCCGAGGCAGACCACGCCGTTGCCGCCGCCGCCGGAATCACCGCCGATCGTGTTCGATGACCCCAGCCCGGTCGACCTGCCACCGCTGCCACCGGCCCCGCCGGCGCCGCCGGCACCGACCACCTCGCTGGGTGCGGTCGATCCGTCCTCGAAGGCGATGAATCCGCCGCAGTACCCGCCCGCCGCCGCGCGTGCAGGCATCGAAGGTACGGTCATACTGGTGATCAGCATCGACAAGGAAGGCAATGTCCTGGGCGTCGAGGTCGAGAAGTCCAGCCGCAACCGGGATCTTGACCGGGCCGCCATGGCCGCAGCCAAGAAGTGGCGCTTCAATCCGGAAGTCCAGAATGGTGTCGCCGTTGCCAGCCGCGTGCGGGTACCGGTCGACTTCAACCTGAACTGATCAATGCTGTAGCCGCACCGTTTTTCCGCTTCACCCCATTGCTTTACTAGCCGTCCCTTTCTTCCACGACATCCAAAGGTAAGCGTCATGCTTCAGGAAACCACTACCGCTGCTGCTGGAGGCAACAACGCCGAAGCGTTCCAGCAGATGAGCTTCTCCCACATGGTGACGCAGTTCGATGCAGTTGCATGGATCGTGTTCCTCACCCTGGTCCTGTTCTCGGTGCTCTCGATCTACTGGATCGTGGTCAACCTGATCAAGGGCGCACGCCTGCGTTCCAAGGCCGACCGCGTGGTCACCACGTTCTGGGAAACCACCAACGCGCAGGATGCGATCCGCTACATGGAAGAGCAGGGCAGCTCGGAGCCGTTCTCCAAGATCGCCCTTGATGCGGCCCAGGCCGCGGCCCACCACCAGCGCAACGAAGGCTCGCGCCTGGTTGAATCGCTGAACCGCTCCGAGTTCGTGGACCGTGCGCTGCGCCAGGCCGTTACCCGCGAGTCGATGAAGCTCGAAAGCGGCCTGACCGTGCTGGCAACCGTCGGTTCCACCTCGCCGTTCATCGGCTTGTTGGGTACCGTGTGGGGCATCTACCACGCCCTGATCCGCATCGGCCAGAGCGGCAACGCCTCGATCGACGCGGTGGCCGGCCCGGTGGGTGAGGCGCTGATCATGACCGCGTTCGGTCTGTTCGTGGCCATCCCGGCGGTGATCGCGTTCAACTTCTTCACCCGCATCAACCGGGTCACCAACAGCCGCTTCGATACGTTCGCGCACGACCTGCACGACTTTTTCGCCACCGGCTCGCGTGTTGGCGAACTGCCGTCCCAGCGTTGATCGGCCGTCCATAAGCAAGTTGGAGTACGGATATGGCCTTCAGTACAGGCAGTAACGCCGGCCCGATGGCCGAAATCAACGTCACGCCCCTGGTCGACGTGATGCTGGTGCTGCTGATCATCTTCATGATCACGGCTCCACTCATGAACCACAAGATCCAGGTGGCGTTGCCTGAAGCCAACCTCGACCGCAAGGACGAGATGGCACCTGAGGTACCACCGATCACGATCGCGATCGAGGCCGACGGCACCGTGTACTGGAACGACGAGCCGGTCACTCCGGCGTTGATGGAAAGCCGCCTGTCGGTTGAGGCACAGAAGACGCCCCAGCCGCAGATCAACATCCGCGGTGACAAGACCACCAAGTACCGCGTCGTCAAGGACGTGGTGGAGATCGCGCGCCTGCAGGGCATGCGCAAGGTCGGTTTTGTCGCCACCAAGGATCGTTCCAACTAATACCGGAGAACAGCAACATGTCTATGGGTTCAAGTTCCGGTACCGGCGCCATGTCGGACATCAACGTGACACCGTTGGTGGACGTGCTGCTGGTGTTGCTGATCATCTTCATGGTCACGGCACCAATCGCGTCGTATCCGATCGAAGTCAATCTGCCGCAACGCTCCACCCAGCCGCCGCCGCTGTCGGAACCGCCACCGCCGATCCGGCTGCGTATCGGGGCCTCCGGCGAGGTGTTCTGGAACGATTCACCGTATCCGCTGTCGGCGATTGGCAACATGATGCGCAGCGAAGTGGAGCGTGATCCGACCAACCAGCCACAGCTGGAGATCGACACCAACGATGACGCGGACTACGGCATCCTGGCCAAGGTTCTCGCGCTGGCGAAAAATGCCGACATGAAGAAGATCGGCTTCGTCGAGAAATAGGTTCTACCACGTCGTGGAATTGGAAACGCCGCCTGCGGGCGGCGTTTTTTTTCGCGTCTTTCGGCGACTGTCACCGGCGATGCGTCTCCACGGCGATTTGTCCCAGCGCGCATTCGTCCGAGCGGGGATGCCTTGGCCCGAATGCGGTACTCGCCCGCAACGTGCACGGCTATGGCGCGCTGGCGACTCCGGCACCGTCCAGAATCGCCAGATAGCCGCGGACCGTGGCTTGCAGGCCGTCGTGCAGGGCCTCGCCGATCAAGGCATGACCGATCGACACCTCCAGCACCTCGGGAACGGCGGCGAGGAACGCGCCGAGGTTTTCCTGGCTCAGGTCATGGCCGGCATTCACGCCCAGGCCCACGCTGCGGGCGCGCCGGGCAACGTCGGCAAAACGCTCCAGCATGCTGGCGTGTTCGCCGCGGTGGAATGCGTCCGCGTAGGGTCCGGTGTAGAGCTCGATGCGGTCGGCGCCGATGGCCGCGGCGTGCTCGACACCGGCCGAGCGGACCGGATCCCAGGCATCGGCGAACAGGCTGACCCGGCATCCCAGCCCGCGCAGCTGCTCGACGAGCGGACTTAGCCGCTCCGCGTCGCGCGCGAAATCAAAACCGTGGTCGGAGGTCAGCTGGGCATCGCCGTCGGGGACGAGGGTCGCCTGCGCCGGTCGGACCGCTGCGCACAGGGCGAGGAAACCCGGGTATCCCGGTCGCGGCGGGGCGAACGGATTGCCCTCCAGGTTGAATTCGACACCGCGCGCGGCGGTCAAAGCCGCCAGCGCGTGCACGTCGGCCGCGCGGATGTGGCGTGCGTCCGGGCGCGGGTGGACCGTGATGCCGTGGGCGCCCGCATGCAGGCATGCGCGTGCGGCCTGCACGACGTCGGGGTCGTTGCCGCCTCGGGAGTTGCGCAGGACGGCGATCTTGTTGACGTTGACGCTGAGGAAAGTCATCGCGGCAGCTTAGCGCTTCGGCGGCGAAGCGCACACGCTAGCGGTGCAGCGCGTCACCATGCAGGGGCCCGCGCGCCTCGGCCGGTGCCTGGCGGTGCAGTGCGGCCAGCGCTACCGGGTCGATGGCGGCTTCGTCACGGCGGCGGCTGGCCACCCGCCGCGCCAGCAACTGCACCAGCGCGACAACGCTCAACGCGAAGCTCAGCAACAGGCACAGCGCCAGCACACCCACCGAGGTGGTGTTGAAGGCGGCGATGAAGGCCGCGGCGGCGGCGGCCAGCAGGATCCAGGGCATCTCGACAGTCCTTGTGGAGCAGACAATGGCGAGTGTAAGGCGCGCCGCTGGCCGGATGTGGGCCGCCGACGGTGCCCACGCGGCCGCTGATCGGTCGATCGCGCCCGCTACAGCAGCGGCGACATCAGACGCGCCAGCGCCTCGGGCAGGCGGCTGCGCCACAGTCCCCGCTGGCGGTCAGCCGTGACTGGCGTGCAATCCATGCAGTCGTTCTCGATGAGCCGGGCGAGTTCGGCGACCACCGTGCGGTCGCGGAACAGCACCGAGCTCTCAAAGTTGAGGCGGAAGCTGCGGTGGTCGAAGTTGGCACTGCCGATGATGGCCAGATCGTCGTCGCACAGCAGCGCCTTGGTGTGCAGCATCCGCGGGCCGTACTCGAGCACCTTTACGCCCGCCGCCATGAGATCGTCGAAGTAGGACCGCGCGGCGTAGGTGACCAGGCGGCTGTCGGTGTGCTTTGGCACCAGCAGACGCACGTCGACGCCGCCCAGCGCGGCGGAGGTCAGCGCCATCATCGCCGCCTCGCCGGGGACGAAGTAGGGGGTGACCAGCCACACCCGTTGCCGCGCGGCGTGGATGGCCGAGACATGCAGGCGGTGGATCGCCTCCCACGGCGAGTCCGGCCCGGAGACCACCATCTGCACCCGGATGTCGCCCGGCGTCGACTCGGGCAAGCTCACCGGCGGCGGCGGATCGCCGGTGGCGTAGACCCAGTCCTCGAGGAACACCAGCTGCAGGGAGCGCACGACATCGCCCTCCAGGCGCAGGTGCAGGTCACGGTAGGCGTTATCGCCCAGGCTTTCGTCTTCCTCGTCGGTGATGTTGATGCCGCCGATGAAGCCCACGCGGCCGTCGATCACGACGATCTTGCGGTGGCTCCGCAGGTTGAGCCAGGGCCGCTGCCAGAACCAGTGCAGGCGCATGGGATGGAACCAGGCGACCTCGCCGCCGGCCTCGACGAGCGGTTTCAGGAACGCCCGCGACGTGCTGCCCGAGCCGACCGCGTCCAGCAGCAGGCGCACCCTGACCCCGGCGCGGGCACGTTCGATCAGCGCATCGCGCAGCGCCGTGCCGGTGCGGTCGGGCTGGAAGATGTAGTACTCCAGGTGCACGTGCTCGCGTGCGAGCGCGACTTCGGCGTTGAGGCGCTGGTACTTGCTGCTGCCATCAATCAGCAGATCGGCGCGGGTGGCGGTGCTGGGCGGCAGGCCGGTGACAGTCTGCGCCATCCGCGCCAGCTCGATGGCCGCCGCGTCAGGCACCCGGCCCGCCGGCAGCGCCGGCATCCGCGTGCGGCTGCGATCGCGCCGCAGGCGTTGCCGGCGGATGCGTTGGGGGCCGAAAAAGAAGTAGATCGCGAAGCCCAGGTAGGGCAGGGCGGCCAGGCTCACCAGCCAGCTCAGGGTGGCCGCAGGCTCGCGTTTTTGCAGGATGATCCAGGCGCCCAGCCAGACCACGTAGACCGCCCAGCCCAGCGCCAGCCACGCGGCTAGGTGTTCGATCGCGGTGGTCTGGTGCCACCACGCACTCAGGGTTTCACCCATGGTCAGCCCAGGCCCGGCAGCAGCGGGCCGTCCAGCCACAGCCAGCGCGTCATCCACGCGCTGACCAAGGCGATGAGCACGGTCAGCGGCACGCCGACCCGGAGGAAGTCGCCGAACCGGTACTGCCCCGGTCCCAGGATCAGCAGGTTGCCGTGATGGCCGATCGGGGTCAGGAACGCGACCACCGCACCGAGCGCGGTGCACACCACGAACGGCGTCGGCTCCATCGTCAGCGACTGCGCCAGCTCCACCGCGATCGGTCCCAGCAGCACCACCGTCGCCGAATCCGACAGCACCTGGGTCAGCAGGCCGGCGATGGAGAACAGCACCAGCAGGATCATCAGCACCGGCCAGTCGGCGACTACGTGGCGCAGGCCCGAGGCCATTAACTGCGCGGTGCCGGTCTGCTCCATGGCGATGCCCAGCGGGATCACCCCGGCGATCATCACGAACACACGCACGTCGATTTCCCGGTAGGCCTGGCCGATATCCACGCAACGGGTAGCGACGATGGCGACGGCACCACACAGGAACGCCAGAGGCACCGGCAGCCACTCCAGTACGGCAGCCAGCACCGTCACTGCCAGGATGCTCAACGCCAGCGGCGCGCGCACACGGCGCTTGGCCTCTCCGGCAAACGGCACCAGCATGAGGAAGCCGTGGTGGGTCGCCAGCTCGGCGAAACGGCCCGGACGCCCCCACAGCACCAGCAGGTCGCCCTCTCGCAGGCGGGCATCGGCCAGGCGCGGTGCAACGTGGCCCTGGCGTCGCCACAGGCCGACGATCACGGCCTTGAAGCGGTGCGAGAAATCCAGCTCGCGGATGCTGCGGCCGATGAATTCCGAGCCCGGCGCGACGACCGCCTGGACCAGCTGCGGCTTGCCGTCGCCATCGCCCATTGCGCGCGTGCCGAAGCGCGAGATGGCGTGCAGGTCGATCCCGGCGTCGTCGTGCAGCGATGCCAGCGCGTCGGCGGAGGCCTCCACCAGCAGCACATCGCCGCTGATCAACGGGCTGGAGGCGCCCAGGTCGCGGCGCAACTTGTTGTCGCGCAGCCAGCCGACCATCCGGAACTTGTCGCCCAGCGCCTTCTCCAGCTCGGCCAGCGGGCGCGTGCTCCAGCGCGAGCCCTCCACGATCAGCAGTTCGGTGCGGTAGCGGTCCAGGCGCAGGTAGCCGTCATCCTCGGCGTCCACGCCGCGCTTGGGCAGGATCCAGCGGGTCAGCAGCATGTAGGCCATGCCGATCAGCACCAGCGCGATGCCGATCGGGGTGATCGAGAACACGCCCAGGCCTTCGGCGCCCGTGCGCTTGAGCAGGTTGTTGGCGAGCAGGAACGCCGGCGCGCTGACCAGGGTGAGGCAGGTGCCCAGCGACGCCGCCAGCGACATCGGCATCAGCAGCCGCGACGGGGCCAGGCCGTTGGTCTTGGCCAGCCGGCCCATGATCGGCAGCATCATCGCCGTCACCATCACGTGGTGGGTGAAGGACGCCATGATCGCCACCGCCGGCATGGTCACCGCGATCACCCGCGCCTCGCTCTTGCCCGAGGCGCGGCCGATCCATTGGCCGATGTGCTCGGTGATGCCGGTCGCGCCCAGCCCGCCGGAGATGACGAACACCGCCGCGACGATGATCGCCGGCTCGCTGGAGAAGCCCGACAACGCCTGCTGCTCGTTGAGCAGCCCGGTTACCACCAGCGCCATCAGGATCAGCATGGCGGTGACGTCCACGCGCAGCCGCTCGCTGATGAACAGATACAGTCCACCGCCGAGGATGAGCAGGAAGGTCAACTGCTGCAGTGTGATCGGGAGCCAGGCCATTGCGCGCATTGTGCGTTAGAACCGGTGTTTGCGCGGCGCGCGGACCGGTGCGGAGCCACCACCGCTCCATCACGGGCGGGAACGTTACAATCCGGGCCTCGCTTCAACCACCCTGTCGATGTTGCCCACCGCGTTCCCTACATCCGCCGACGACCGTTTCCGTGCCGCGATGGCGGCGACTGCGGTCGGCATGGCGATCGCGCACCCGGACGGCACCTGGCAGGAGACCAACCCGGCCCTGCGCGAGTTGCTCGCCGGCGCGGACGGATCGTTGCCGGCAACCCTGTTTGCCGCGGTCGCGCCGAACCATGTCCATGCACTGCGCGAGGCGTTGGCCTCCCTGATCGCCGGCGATGTGCAGGTGATCGACCGCGCACTGGACTGCCGTCGCGGCGCAGGCACCTTCCCGGCCTGGCTCAACATCGCGGCGATGCGTGACAGCGCCGGTGAGGCCTGCGCGCTGGTCGTGCAGCTGCGCGAGGACCCCGCCGCCATCAAGGCAGACGCGCTGGACTCGACGCGTCGCCAGCTGCAGGCGCAGATCGATGCGGTCGCCCATGACCTGCGCGCGCCGCTTCGCTCCATCACGACCTTTGCCGGCCTGCTCGAGCGCAAGCTGGATGGTTCGCTGGACCCAAGCTCGCGCGACCACCTGGCCCGCGTCCGCGGCGCGGCAACGCGGATGGGCGGCCTGCTGGATGGCTTGACCGAGCTGTCGCGCGCGTCCACCGCCCAGCTGCGCGACGGCGTGGTCGACCTCAGCATGCTGGTCGACTGGGTGGCGGCCGAGCAACAGGACGCCCACCCCGACCGGCAGTTCGTGTTCACGGTGCAGCCCGGCCTGACCGCGCGCGGCGATGAGCGCCTGCTGAAAGCGATGCTGGCGCAGCTGGTCGACAATGCCCGCAGCTTTACTCGCCACGAGGCGCCGGTCACCGTTGACGTGGCCGGCACGCACGCCGATGGCATGCTCCGCGTATCCGTGCGCGACCGCGGACGCGGTTTCGACATGCGCTACCGGCACAAACTGTTCGAACCCTTCCAGCGCCTGCACGGCGCTGATGAGGGAGCCGGCGACGGCCTCGGCCTGGCGATCGCACAGCGCATCGCCGAGCGCCATGGCGGTCGCATCGATGCCGAATCCGAACCGGACGCCGGCAGTGTGTTCCACATCCAATTGCCGGTGGCGCAGCCCGCCGGTGCTACAACCGGAGAGTCGTGTTGATGAACAAGGTCATCCTGCTGGTCGAAGACAACCCCGACGACGTCGAACTGACGCGTCTGGCGTTTGACGAGGCGAAGATCGCCAACCAGCTGGTGGTGGTGGGCGACGGCGCAGAGGCGCTCGACTTCCTGTTCGCCAGGGGCAAGTACGCAGACCGCGATCCCAACGATCTGCCGTCCATCGTCCTGCTGGACCTCAACCTGCCCAAGGTCGATGGGCGCGAGGTGCTGCAGGCGGTGCGTGCCAATCCGGTCACCAAGACCCTGCCGGTGGTCGTGCTGACCACCAGCACCGAGCCCTTCGACGTGGAAGCCAGCTACTCGCTGGGGGTCAACAGCTACATCCAGAAGCCGGTGGATTTCGAGCAGTTCGTCTGGGCGGTCAAGCAGGTGGGCCTGTACTGGCTGGTGCTCAACCACGCCCGTACCTGAGGGCCGCGATTCCGATCAGCCCGCGCCGTACAGCGCCTCGGCGCGCTGGAACAGCAGCCAGCTGGTGGCGATGAACTTGTCGCCGCGTTCGGGCCGGTTGCCGCGGTGGGTATGGGTGAACGCCGCCGGTGCGATCAACACCGATCCCGTGCGCGGGGCGACCTTGCGCTGCTGGTAGAGGAACTCGGTCTCGCCCTGCTCGAACCCGTCATTGAGGTAGGCCGTCCACAACAGGTGGCGGTGCAGCGTCTCGGCCTGGGCATCACGCGGGTAGAGCTCGCAGTGCCAGTACGGGTAGCCGCCGCTGCCGGCGCGGTAGCGCTGCAGATTGATGGCACCCGGGCGCAATACGGTGCGCACGATCGGCGCCAGCTCGCCGTCCTCCATGGCCTGCATGCGCTCCGGTGTCAGGCGCCGGTGGCCCCCGTCCGCATCGGCCACCTCCAGCATCAACGGTGCGATCAGCGTGTGCGGCCAGCGCCGCACGTACTCCAGCAGGGCGGTGAACATGGCCGCGTTCAAGGACGCCTCCACATCGCGCCACTCCGGGCGGCCGCTGATGGTCAGGTCGAGGCTGTCCTTCAGGTCGGTGTGCACGCCGCCGCCCACCTCACCGGGGCGGACCTCCGCGCTGGCTTCGAAACGCTGCACCAGATTGCTGCACCAGTCGCGGGCCAGGCAATCGTGGCGGACGTGGATGAAGTCCTCGTTGCCGGGACCCCCGGCGGTGACTTCGGTATCGCGATGGCTTGACAGCATGCGGACTCCAGTGGCCCTGCGACGGTTGCCTCATGGTCGCACCCCACCGCACGGATTTCGACGGCGACTCCGGCGACCGGGCCGCAGCTCGACCATACGCATGCGTTGAATGGCGTCGCCGAAACGGGTGTTACATCGCAGACACATCCCCGAACTCTGCAGTGGGCAGGCGCCTGCAAGCTCATCGTTGTGTTCCCCGCGGCAACCGTTACAGCGATGTGACAGCTTTACCCGGCGTTCACGGTGCGATTATCGTAAGCGGTTGATTTACAACGAATTATGGTGTTGGCACGCAAGATGCGTCATCCCCCGGACCAACCTGGGGGTAAGACATGCGTTATGCCATCACCACACCAGCGATATGGGTGCCCTTGCTGCTGACCAGCTTGGTGCTGATGCCCGCTACCGCGTCGGCATCCGGCGCCCGCAAGGGGGTTCAGGCCAGGCACGGCGAAATGGTCATCCTGCGCAACGTCTCGGCCCGCCACGCGGTTCGGCCGATGCCACCGGGCATGGCGCTGATCGTGGAGCCGTCGCCGAAGCGGAACATCGACCAGTCACTGGGGACGGGCGAACTGTCCGATGAAGAGTACGCCAGCCTGGGCGCCGGCAGCACCAGTGGGCCGTCCCCGGTCGTCGCCCAGGTCACCGGACGTGCGCTTGCGCCGCTGGGGGCAATGACCTCGACCACCAACGGCGCGGTGTCGGGCAACGGCATCCACCAGGCAGTGGGCGTGTCCATGGGGGCGGTGGGCAATGTCACCCGCGGCGTCGGCGACCAGGTCCGCGGCGCGCTGGCGCAATTTCCGCTGGTGTCGCCGCCTGTCGGCGCTCCGCCGCCGGGAGGCTGAGATGGGCATGATCCGTTCGCCCGCAATGCCATCCGCGCTTTCTCTGCCCTGCCTGGCGCTCGGCGTCGCGCTCGCGCTGTGCGCGCCGACCGCCGCTGCGCAGTCCTCCGACGGCTATGCCGACATGCTCGACTACCTGGCCAGCAGCCGCATCGACGGACGCGCCTTCGTCGGTGCCAGCGGCGCGCTGGGCGCCAACATGGCAGCGGGCGACCACAACCTGCAGGCCAACCTGCGCAGTTTCGCCAGCGGCACCCAGGCCAACGCCAGTGCACGCACCCACCAGCAACACGCCGACAACGACTACGACAGCCCCGCCCACGCGACCGCCACGATCGGCGGCCAGGCCTTCGGTCAGGCGAGCGGGTTGCTGTCGATCAATCAGGCCAGCGGTAGTGGCAACGCGGAGACCAACCTCGTCTCCGCAGCGCTGGCGCAGCAGGGCATACGCGAGGCGTCCGACGGCAACCTGCAGTCGAGCGTCTCCGCGTCAGCAGGGGGGCAGGCCTCCCCGAACCCGGACGTGGCCAGACCCGGCACGCGCAACGTCGCGGTGGAATCCACCGCCATGCAGGGGTTCGACGGGGTACTGCAACTCAACCAGATCGCGGGGTCGGGCAACAGCATCAGCAACCAGCTGGCGCTGTCCGTCCAGGGACACCCGTGAGCCGTTCCGTTCCATTGGCAACCACCCGAGAGAGAGAGGACGAAGCAATGAATACCAGGATCCGCAAAACCGCCATCGCCGTGGCCGTCACCACGCTGCTCGCCAGCCCGCTGGCATTTGCGCAGAGCGTGGATGACCAGAACGCCAGTGCCGATATCAACCATCAGCACGTGGTCTACGAGGAGTGGACCAACAACATCACCAACACGAACACCGATACCACCAACACCACGGTCAACGACACGACCAACACCACCACCAACGACGTCATGACGCTTGTCGACACCAGCTACACGTCAACCGAGAACCACGCCTACGACACCGACGTGGACCTCAAGCTGGACGCCGCCGCCCGGTTGCGCCTGGACGCCGCTGCCAAGCTGCGCTACGACTCCAACGAGGTGTACGAGAACATCGAGCGCACCGAAGTGGTGAACTCCGACGTCCGCAAGGAAGGCAACGAGCACCAGGTATCGGTCTCGCTGAAGAAGGACCTCTCGCTGACGTCCGACATCGCCTTCAGCGGCAGCCCGACCATCAGCGGCGACATCGAACTGGATTCGGCCGCCATCGCAATCGTCGACAACCGCCAGTCGTCCAGCGACAACGTGGGCATGAACGACATGCTCACCAACGAAGCCTCGATCGCTGACGACGTGGGTTCGGATGCCTCCGGCAACCTGGCGTTCAACGTCGCGGCCGGCGACAACAACGTGCAGGACAACGCCGCGGCATTGTCGGCGGCGGACGCGAGCTTCGCCTTCGGCATGGCCGATGCGGAAATCTTCGTCAACCAGGCCGGCAGCGGCAACGCCACCCTCAACAGTGGCGTGACCAACGATGCGTCCATGGGCGGCAACGCGTTCGGTGCCGCTTCGGGCAACATCGGCGTCAACATCGCCTCGGGCAACAACAACCAGCAGAAGAACGCTCTGGCCGCGTCGGTGGCCACCAGCGCCTACGCGCAGTCCAGCGTGAGTTCCAACCAGCACAGCTCGGGCAACGTGACCGACAACGCCGGACATTACGAGCAGCGCAGCGAGACCGTCGCAATCGACATGACGGGCACCGTGGACGGCTTCACCATCGCGGAAGGCTTTGGCGGCTACGAAGGGACCTCGCAGGGCAGCTTCGAGGGCAGCAGCACCGCCACGCTGTCGGGGATTGCCGACCAGATCGGCGATGTGTATCCCGACGTCTGGAGCAACGGCGCCAACGACGATCCGACTTCCGCGCACCCGACCAATGGCAATCTGTTGGGCCACATGGACCTGGATACCGAGACCCAGGGTGGCTCCGACTTCAACGGCGACGGCGGTGCGCTCGCGTTCGGTGTCGATCTTGAAGGTGACGGCTCGATCTCCGGGTCGACCGAATCCAGCGAGTCCGGTGACCTGGGCTTCCTGGAGCTGGGGTACGCGGCACTGGATGCCAGCCTGAGCGGCAGCGTCACGAACTCGTACTTCATCGCGGTTGATGCGACCAATACGGCGAGCCTGTCCGGCAGTGCGTTCAGCGCGGCATCGGGCAACATCGGCGTCAACGTCGCCGCGGGCACCGGCAACATGCAGGCCAACAGCCTGGCCCTCGCGGTTGCCCAGCCCACCACGGGCGGCGGTGGCGGCGGCAACGGTGGCGGCGAGCTCTAAACCGGCAGCGTAAACCCCGGCCGCCCTCCCCTGCGGCCGGGTCCGAAAGCCCCGCTCTCCTATCCCCCGGGGGCGGGGCTTTCCCTTTCAAACTGACTTTTCAAGCGGTGCGATGACATGACCCGACTGTGGCCGATGCTGATCCTGTGCTGCCTGCTGGCAGCCAACGGCGTGCCCGACCCGGCGCGGGCCGGCGAGATCGCGTTCAGCGGCGTACTGCCCAACGGCGGCCTCTACACCCGCAACGTGGAGAGCATGCGCGAAGGCCGGTTCCGCAACATCGTGCGCCAGCAGACCGACTACAGCTGCGGGGCGTCCTCTCTCGCGACGATCCTTCGCTACGCCTATCACCTGGACGCCGACGAGACCACGGTGATCCAGGGCATGCTCGGCATCGCCGATGCGGATCTGGTGGCCCAGCGCGGCTTCTCGCTGCTGGATATCAAGCGCTACGTCGAGTCGCTTGGCATGCGCGGACGCGGCTACCGGATCAGCGAAGACCGGCTGCGCTCGCTGCGCGTGCCCGGGCTGGTCCTGATGGACGTGCGCGGGTTCCGCCACTTCGTCGTGCTCAAGCAGGTGGTTGGCGAATACGTGGAGATCGCCGATCCCATCCTGGGCAACCGCAGCGTACCGATAGCGGAGTTCCTCGATTCGTGGCCGTCGCGCGCCGTATTCGTCGTTGTTGGCAGTGACTTCGACCGCAACACGGCGCTGTTGCAGCCCTCCGAACGACCGAGTGCACGCGCCTTGCTGGCGATGCAGCGACCCATCAGTGAGGCCGACCTGCTCGACTTCGGCTTCACCCACGCCGATCTTTTCTGAAGGAGCGCGATCATGCGCCGACTCTATTCCAACCTCATCACCACCGGCTTCGGGCTCGGCCTGTTGCTGATGGCATCACCGGCTGCGTCCGCTGAGCCGGTAGCCGGCGCGGGCGTCGTCGACGGCGCGCTCCGCGCACCCGCCGCACACAACGCCGCACCCGCACCCCGGCCCGCGGCGCGGGGAATGACCGAGATTCCCGACCCGGAGCTGGCAACCATGCGTGGCCGCTACACCGTGGGCGACCACCAGGTGGCCTGGTTCGGTGTGTCGATGATTTCAAGCTGGCAGACGGCGTCCGGCCAAACCCTGGAAGGCACGCTGATGCTGGGCATGGACTTCGCCCAGGGTGGGCGGCCAAGGATCAGCTTCACGCCGACGGTCAACATCACCTCGAGCGACGCGCCGGTGACCGGCGACGACGGCATTGTGCGCAGCGTCGATGGGGCCGGGCTGGCCAACGTCTCCGGGATGACCCAGAGCGTGCAGGTGGCCGGTGACGGCAACAGCGCCGCGAACGTCACCCGCCTGAATGTGCGGGACGGATCAGCGCCCGTGTCCTCCGAGTCCGCGACCGCATCGGCGCACGGCAGCGCCACGGCCCATGCAGGCGACGCCACCGCGAGTGCCGGCTTCGACGGCAGCACTGCCAACGTGATGCTGCAGGTCCAGGGCCAGGGCGCCGTGGAGCAATGGATCCGCAATGGCAGCCTGGGGCAATCGATCCAGCTGACCAGCGACCACCAGCAGGTCAGCAACCGGATGGAGATCGACCTGGTGCGTCATCCGCTGGCGGCCAATGCGCAACTGGCGCAGAACGTGGCGCAGGCGATACAGTTGACGCGGGGGATCGGACCGGGGGGCTATTAGGATGCAGCAGGCTCACGCAGGGATGGCGACGCCGGCGGGTCCGACGATCGGGGAAGGATGCCAATGAAGCTTTTGCCGGTTGCGATCACCGTGGCCCTGGCTGGCACTGCGCCGTTCGCGGTGTTTGCCCAGCAGGCTCCGCCGGTGGCTGCGGAGGCTGCGGAGGCTGCGGAGGCCGCAGCCACCGTGGATGCGCAGGACCAGGCCGACGTGCGCGCGCTGCTGGCCGAGCTGGAAGCGCTGAAAGGCAGCTACGCCCAGGAAGTCCGCCGGCTGCGCGAGCTGGACATGCGCGTGCAGGCATTGCAGGCGCGGGTGGACGGAAAGACGCTCCCGCGCCAGCAGGCGGCACCTGCGGTCGCGTCCAGTCCTCCAGTGGGATCGGCGGCGCCGGCAGCGCCAACGGTCGCGGCGCCGACCACCCCACCGGTTGCGGGCGAGGGGTACGCGAGCAGCCCGGCCGAAGCGGCAGAAGCCCGGGAGGCGGCCAAACGCAGCGTCGAGGACGTCAAGCAGCAGGTCGCGGCCGTGTTCGATCGTCGCCTGACGCTGGAGAACAGCCTTTCCTACAACCGCTACGATCGCAAACAGCTGACGCTGACCGGCTTCCTGGCGCTGGACGCGATCTTCCTGGGCAACATCGCGATCGAAAACGTCGAATCCGACACGCTCACCTACAACTTCGCCGCCCGCTACGGCCTCAACCCACGCCTGACGCTGAACCTGGACGTGCCCTACATTGCACGCAAGACCGTCTATCAGAAGGGCGGCGCCGGCGGCTCGGCCGGTGCGGTGGCGCAGGAAGACACCTACGGCCACGGCTTCGGCGATCTCACCGTGAGCGGCAACTACCGGATGTTCATGGAAAGCCCGCGTTGGCCGGAAACCGTGCTCACGCTCGGCGTGACCGCGCCCACGGGACGCGAGCCGTACGGCATTTCCTGGGAGGTGCTGGAGCGCGACGACGACGGTTTCATCCGCTTCGCGGTGCCGGAAAAGGAGCCCACCGGTAACGGGGTGTGGCAGACCAATTTCGGCGTATCGGTGGTGAAGACGGCCGATCCGGCGATCCTGTTTGGCAACTTCGGCTACATCCATTCGTTCCGCAACAGTTTCGATGATCTCGACAACAACCCCGAGACCGTCAATCCCGGCGACGTGCAGCTGGGCCGGAGCTTCTATTTCGGGGCCGGCGTGGCGTTTGCCTTCAACGAACGCACCAGTCTGAGCATTTCCTACAGCGACAAGCTCAGCGCCCGCGCGCGCACCCGCTACGACGGCCAGCCCTGGAACAAGATCATCGGCAGCGACGCCAACGCCGGCATGTTCAATCTGGGCGTGACCTATGCGCTCAGCCAGCACACTACGCTGGTCAGCGCGCTGGGCATCGGCCTGACCCCGGATGCGCCGGACTTCAGCCTGGTGTTCAAGGTGCCCTACATGCTCTGAGACAACGCCTGAGTCAGCGCAGCCGGGCGAGGTCGAGCGCGTGCTTGCGGCACAGGCGGTAGATCGTTACCCGCGATACCTTCAACCGGCGCGCTGTCTCGCTGATGTTGAAGCCGCTTTCGCGCAGGCAGTTGAGGATCGTCTCGCGTTCGGCCGACTCGCGCGCCGTGTCGAGCGCTCCGTCCCCGGCCGGTTCGGGCGGGTGGCCACATAGGCCCAGCTCCTCCGGAGCGATCAGCTCCCCCTCGGCAATCACCGCCGCGCGCTGGACGCGGTTGATCAACTCGCGCACATGGCCCGGCCAGGCAAAACCGAGCATGGCCTGCTGCGCGGAACTGCTGAAGGCGCGGGCCCGGGTCGGGTTCTTGTCCCTGTACGCGTTCAGAAAGTGACTGGCGAGCAGCAGGATGTCGGCGCCACGCTCGCGCAGGGGCGGCATGTGCAGCCGCAGCACGTTGAGCCGGTAGAACAGGTCCTCGCGGAACTTGCCCGCGGCAACCGCGGCCTCCAGATCGCGATTGGTTGCCGCCAGCACCCGCACGTCGACAGGAATGGATTCGTGGCTGCCGACGCGTTGCACGCTGTGGTCCTGCAACACACGCAACAGGTTGGTCTGCGCCTCCAGCGGCAGGTCGCCGATCTCATCGAGGAACACGGTGCCGCCGTCGGCGGTTTCAAACAGGCCGGCGCGACGCGCATTCGCGCCGGTAAACGCCCCGCGTTCGTGGCCGAACAGTTCCGATTGCACCAGGTTGGGTGCCAGAGCGCCGCAGTTGACCGCGGCGAAGCGGGCGCGACGCCGCGCCGAGAGTTCATGCAGGACGCGCGCGGCGACGTCCTTGCCGGTACCGGTGTCGCCGGTGATCAGCACCGGCAGGTCCACCGGGGCGAACTTGCGGATGGTGGCGTGGATGTCCCGCATGGGCGGGCTGGCGCCAATCAGGGAGCCCAGCGCGTGGGCAGGATCCACGCGTGGTTCGCGCACCAGCCGGCCCAGTGCCTGGATCAGCCGCGGCACGTCGAGCGGTGCAGTCAGGATCGCCGCGCAGTGATCCAGGATGGGGTGACGGGTCGGGGACGGACCGGTGGCCGCCGGAACCACGGCCAGCAGCGAGAGGTAGTCGTGTTCCCGGGCAAGCCGCTCCAGCCGGTCAAGGCAGCCGTGGCTTCCGTCGCGCAGGTCCAGCAGGCCGACCACCGTGTCGCCCGCGCGGAGCCCGATGCCATCATCCGAACGCGCCGCGCGCACCTGCCAGCCGGCGGCGCCCAGTGCGGCGCGTTCGTGACGCTTGGGTTTGCCAAACCAGATTACGCACTGCGTGGAAAGTGCTGGAACAACAGCCATGGGTTCCCCCAAGTTGACGCCTGGGTAAAACGCGGCCGGATCCCCTTACAAACCGACTGCAGTATCCGTCCTGATGCGGTTCGACTTCCCGGTTGGTCCGCGGCATGTCCGCGGTGACTGCTCCGGGTACTGGATTACAACGCCGCGCGGCAGGATTCCCGGACAAACCGGGATCCGACAGCGCATTTTTCGTTGCTGCGGTCGCGCTCAGACCGCGGCTTCAACGTCGTGTTCGCGGTGGTAACGCACGGCTGCCTCCACCTCGTTGCGCGAGCCCAGGAACACCGGCACGCGCTGGTGCAAACCGGTGGGAGTCACTTCCAGCATGCGCTGGCGGCCGGTACTGGCGGCGCCGCCGGCCTGCTCGACCAGCATCGCCATCGGGTTGGCCTCGTACATCAGGCGCAGCTTGCCGCCCTTGGCCGCGCACTTGGCGTCCAGCGGATAGCTGAAGATGCCGCCACGGGTCAGCAGGCGGTGCACGTCGGCGACCATGCTGGCGACCCAGCGCATGTTGAAGTCCTTGCCGCGTGGTCCGGTCTTGCCGGCCAGCAGGTCGGCCACGTAGGCCTGCATCGGCGGCTGCCAGTGGCGCTGGTTGGACATGTTGACCGCGAACTCCTGCGTCTCCTCCGGGATGCGCATGCCGCGCGTGGTCAGGGTGAAGCTGCCGATCTCGCGGTCCAGGGTGAAGGCGTGGGTGCCGTGGCCGATGGTCAGCACCAGCGTCGTGTTGGGACCGTAGGTGCAATAACCGGCGACCAGCTGCTCGGTGCCCGGCTGCAGGTAGTGCTCATCGGCCGGCTTTGTCACGCCCTCGGGGCAGCGCAGCACTGAGAAGATCGTGCCCACCGAGATGTTGACGTCGATGTTGGAGCTGCCGTCCAGCGGATCAAACAGCAGCAGGTAATTGCCGGCCGGGGAGCCGTCCGGGCTCAGGTCCTGGATCGGCACGCTGTGGTCCATTTCCTCCGACGCCAGACCGGCGAGGTGGCCGCCCCAGGCGTTGGCCTCCATCAGCACGTCGTTGGCGATCACGTCGAGCTTCTTCTGCGCCTCGCCCTGGACGTTGATGCTGGCCTGGCCCGGGGTTCCCGCATCGCCGAGCACGCCGCCCAGCGCGCCCTTGCCGACCTCGATGGAGATGCGCTTGCAGGCGCGGGTCACCACTTCGATCAGCAGGCGCAGGTCGGGGCGGATATGGCCGGCGCGCTCCTCCTCGATCAGGAACCGGGTGAGCGAGTAGGGGCTGGTCGGGCGATTGGGCGTCATCGTGGCGCTCCGGGGGCAGTGGCGATGGCGGCATTGTAAGCCGCCGCCCGCGCTCCGGCCCGAAGCTCAGACGTCGCCGTCGTTGAGCCAGCCCTCGCCGGTGCCGCGGTGCAGGACGCGGTCGCTGTCGAGCACGTCGCCGGCGGGAATCGCGTCCATCGCGGCGAGCTTGGTGTAGATCGGGGCGAAGTCCGGCCCGGTCGCGTCCATCAGTTGCTGGAAGCTGTCGATGACGAAGTAGGTCTTCTGGTAGGTGTCGATGCGGTAACGGGTGCGCATGATCCGTTCGAGGTCGAAACCGATCCGGTTGGGCGCATCGCTTTGCAGGCAATGGATCGACTCGCCCTTGGACGACACGATGCCGCTGCCGTAGATGCGCAGGCCGTCCTTTTGCTGGATCAGGCCGAACTCGACCGTGTACCAGTACAGCCGGGTCAGGTTGACCAGGGCGTCGCTGCCGATGCCGTGGGCCTTGACGCCGCCGCGCCCGTAGGCGGCCATGTAGTCGGCGAACACCGGGTTCATCAGCAGCGGGACATGGCCGAACAGGTCGTGGAAGAGGTCGGGCTCGGCGAGGTAGTCGAGCTGGTCCTCGCGGCGGATCCACCAGGTCACGGGGAAACGCCGGTTGGCCAGGTGCTGGAAGAATTCCAGCTCCGGCAGCAGGCCTTCCACACCGATCAGCTCCCAACCGGTCGCGGCGTGCAGGATGGGGTTGAGATCGGCGAATTTCGGAATGCGGTCGGCTGTCATCTCCATCGCCCCCAGCGCGGCGATGAACTCGTCGCTGGCCAGGCCCGGCAGGATGGCTTTCTGGCGCTCGAACAGCTGCGCCCAGACCGCGTGATCCGCGTCGGTGTAGCTGTCCCATGGCTGCTCCACGATCGCGGTCGTGTAGACCGGCACGTAACCCTTGTCGGTGAGCTGGGATTCGGTGCGGCGGGCGGTTTCCATGGGAGATCCTCGTTGACGGTCGGGGTCAACCACCACAATAGCCGCATCCGCGCGCAATCGGATTGCGTTGTTGCGCCCTAATGCCTCCTGACAGCACGATAGGTGCGTCAACCAATCGCAGCGAGCAAGATCATGCCAAACGTCAGCCTGGACCGAACCGATCTGCAGCTGCTCGGCGAGCTGCAGCGCGCGGGTCGCCAGACCAACGCCGAGCTGGCCGAACGGGTGCGCCTGTCGCCGTCGGCGTGCCTGCGCCGGGTGCAGCGGCTGGAGCGCGAGGGCGTCATCGCCGGCTACCGCGCCGAGGTCGACCCCGAGCGCGTCGGCGTGGGCCTGCAGGCGTTCGTGCGGGTCCAGCTCAGCCGCCACGACAGCGGCGCGATCGAGCGGTTCTCGGTCTTCGTCAACCAGTGGGAGGAGGTGGTCGCCTGCCACGCGCTGACCGGCGACATGGACTACCTGCTGCAGGTGGCCGTGCGCGATCTGGACCACTTCTCGCGCTTCCTGCTGGACCACCTGCTCAACCAGTCCGGCGTGGACGACGTCAATTCCAGCTTCGTGCTGCGCACCGTCAAGGCCTTCCGCGGGATGCCGTTGCCGGCCGGACGACCGTCAGCGTGAGTCGGCGCCTGCGGTGCAATCGGGTGTACGGCGCAGCAGGCTGCCGATGCGCGACTGCTCCTGCGCGCAGCGCTCGGCCTCCGCGGCCGCGTCCTGCGCGGACTTGCGCGCTTGGGCTGCGGCCGCCTGGCGGGCGGCAAGGGTGGCCTCGGCCACGCGCTCCTTGTGCATCTTCGCCAGCGCGGCGCGGATCTGCGGCAACGCCGCCATTGCGGCTTTCTCGCCTTCCAGTATCGCGTTGTTGCGCTGCTCGAAACTGGCCGGCCCGATCTCGTCGACCCGCGGCCGGATGACGATGTCGGCCCGGGCCAGTTCCTGCGCGCCAAGCTTGCGGCCCATGATGGCAATGGACTGGTTGACGTTGCCCAGCAGGCTGCCCGGCGCCTTGCCGCTGGCAATGGTGGAGATGTCCACGGCGATCACGAAGTCGGCGCCCAGCTCGCGCGCGGCATCCACCGGCACCGGACTGACGATGCCACCGTCCACGTAGTGCAGGCCGCCGATCAGCGTCGGCTCGAACACGCCGGGAATGCTGCTGGACGCGCGTACCGCCTGACCGGTGTTGCCGCGCACGAACACGGTGCGCTTGCCGGTCTCCAGCTGGGTGGACACCACCGCGAAGGGCTTGACCATCCTGTCCAGCGTGCGCCCGCCGACCAGCTCGTTGACGTAGTCCTGCAGCTTCTGGCCCTTGATCACCCCGCCGGAGAACAGGCTCACGTCGCGGATCTTCGACTCGTCCAGCGCAAACGCCTGGCGCTGCATCTGGAAGGAATCCATGCCGCTGGCATACAGCGCGCCGACCACACTGCCCGCGCTGGTGCCGGACACGACGACAGGCTCCATGCCGTTGGCCTCGAGCATCTTGATCACGCCGATGTGGGCGAATCCCTTGGCCGCACCGCCGCCCAGGGCCACGCCGATCCGGGGCGGAGGAACGCTGACCGGCGCGACCGGCGCGGCGATGGCAGGCGCGGGGTCGGGCCGGGTGTTGCCGCCGCACGCGGCCAGGACGATGCCCGCGCTCAGGGCCAGCCAGTGACGGGGGCGGAACAGGGTTTTCAGCCGCATGGCGACAGGCACATTGAAGGACGGACGGCAAGGATAGTGCGCGGCGCTTGAACGCGGTCAGTCCACTCGCCCGTGTGGCTTATCCTCGGGGCGTGTTCGAACTCCGCCAGGTCTGCAAATCCTACGGTCGCGTCGTCGCGCTGGACGCGGTCGAGCTGTGCATCGCCAGCGGCCGCACCACCGCCCTGATCGGTCCCAGCGGCGCGGGCAAGTCCAGCGCGTTGCGGATGCTGGTCGGGCTGGACTGGCCCGACAGCGGCGAGGTCCGCTTCGATGGCGAGCCGCTGCAGCGCGACCGCCTGCTCCAGCAGCGCCGCCGCATCGGCTACATGATCCAGGAAGGCGGGCTGTTTCCGCACCTCAGCGCCGCGGCCAACATCGGCCTGCTGGCACGGACGGTGGGCTGGTCCGCCGAACGTATCGCTCAGCGCATGGAGGTACTCGCAACGATGACCCGCTTGCCGGTGGCCGCGTTGCAGCGGTACCCGGCCGAACTGTCGGGCGGCCAGCGCCAGCGGGTCGGGCTGATCCGCGCGCTGATGCTGGACCCCCAGGTGCTGCTGCTGGACGAGCCGCTGGGCGCGCTGGATCCGATCATCCGCCACGAGCTGCAGGAGCAGATGCGCGAGCTGTTCGTCGAGCTGCGCAAGACCGTGGTGCTGGTCACCCATGACGTCGCCGAAGCGGCGTTTCTTGCCGACACGCTGGTGCTTCTGCGCGACGGCAGGATCGTCCAGCAGGGCACCGCGCGCGAGTTGCAGGACGCCCCCGCCGAGCCGTTCGTGACGCGCTTCATGACCGCCCAGCGCAGCCTGGAGCAGAGCCTGTGAGTGGGGCGCAGGTCCGCGTCCGGTCGCGCCCGGGCTGGCTGCTGGTGGGGCTGGTCGTCGCGCTCGCCATCGCCGCGCTGCCGGTTGCGCCGGCTCATGCGCAACCGGTGACCGTCGGATCCAAGGCGTTTACCGAGTCGGTGATCTTGGGCGAGGTCGCGGCGGGACTGCCCCACGACGAGGGCGTCACGGTGACCCACCGGGCCCAGCTGGGCGGCACCCGCATCCTCTGGCGGGCCTTGCTCGAGGGGGACATCGACGCCTACCCCGAGTACACCGGCACGCTCGCCGCGGAACTGCTGCAGATGCCCGGCGCCGGCCCTGATCGGATGCGCGCCGCGCTCGACGAGCGCGGTCTGGGCATGACCGCGTCGCTGGGTTTCAGCAACACCTACGCGCTGGGGATGACCCGCGCCCGTGCCGGAGAGCTGGGCGTGGCCTCGGTGTCCGACCTGGCCGGCCATCCGGAGCTGAAAATCGGCCTCAGCAACGAGTTCATGCAGCGCGCCGACGGCTGGCCGGGGGTGCGCGACGCCTACGGTTTGCCGCAGCGGCCGGACGGGCTCGATCACGACCTGGCGTACCGCGGCCTGGCCAGTGGCGCGCTGGACGTCATCGACCTGTACACCACCGATGCGGAGATTCCGTACTACGACCTGACCGTTCTTGAGGACGATCGCCGCTATTTCCCCGATTACGCCGCGGTGTTCCTGTATCGCAAGGACCTGCAGGCGCGCGCGCCGGATTGGCTGGCGGCGCTGCAAGGCCTGTCCGGGCGCATCGATGCACCGACCATGCAACGGCTCAATGCCGAGGTGAAGCTGGAGGGCGCCAGCGAAGCCAGCGTCGCCGCGGAGTGGCTGGGCGTCGCCGCGCCCGCCGCGGCATCGCGCGCGCAGCGGATCTGGAAGCGGACCGTGGAGCACCTCGGGCTGGTGGGCATCTCCCTGGGACTGGCGCTGATCGTCGCGTTGCCCCTCGGTGTGCTGGCTGCGCGCCGGCCGCGGCTCGGGCAACTGGTACTGACCGTCACCGGCCTGCTGCAGACGCTGCCGTCGCTGGCGGTATTCGTCTTCATGATCCCGCTGTTCGGCATCGGCGCCGGCCCGGCGATTGCCGCGCTGTTCCTCTACAGCCTGCTGCCGATCGTGCGCAACACGCACGCCGGCCTGACCGGCATTCCGCGCGAGCTGCGCGAAACGGCGGCCGCGCTGGGCCTGCCGCCGCGCACCCGCCTGTGGCGGATCGAGCTGCCGCTCGCCCTGGGCATGATCCTGGCCGGCATCAAGACCGCTGCCGTCATCAACGTCGGCACCGCCACGCTGGGCGCGCTGATCGGTGCCGGCGGCTACGGGCAACCGATTCTCGCGGGCATTCGCCTGGACGATATCGGCCTGATCCTGGAAGGCGCGGTGCCGGCGGCGGTGCTCGCGCTGGTGGTGCAGGGTGGCTTCGAACTGGTCGAGCGCGGCCTGACGCCGCGTGGCCTGCGGCTGGCCGCGCGGCACTGACCGCGCGCCACTGCCCGCCCGCGATCGATCGCACCTGAGTGGGCGGTGCGACCGGTGCCGGACCGCCTAGCCGCGGCGCCGGAACGGCAGCACCACGCCGCGCTCGTCCGCGGGGTCCGGGCGGTGCCACAACACCGGCACATCGTCGGACGGGGACAGTTCCAGGCCCTCGGGATCGGGATTGGCCGCGTCCGCCTGCGCCAGTTCCTCTTCGATCTCCCAGCTGTATTTCTGGCGCGGCTGGCGCGGGTCCAGTCGCCGCCACAAAAACGCCGCCAGTACGCCGCCCAGCGCCCCGCCCATGTGCGCCTGCCAGGACACGCCGATCTCGCGCGGGAAGATCGTCAGAAGCATGCCGCCGTAGAGGAAGAAGGCGATCATCGCCGCCGCAATCGCCGGCCGGTCGCGTCGCAGCAGGCCGAGGATGAAGACCAGGAACATCAGGCCGTGGGTGATGCCGCTGGCGCCCAGGTGGTAGGAGCCCGCCTCGCCGAGCAGCCAGGCCCCGGCGCCCGAGCCCAACCACATCAGCGGGAGTGCGCGCAGCGTCGCGCGCGGGTACATCCCGCCGGCCAGCGTGCCCAGCATCAGCAGCGAGATCGCGTTGGCGGCCAGGTGCTCGAACGAGCCGTGCACCAAGGGCGCACCGAGGATCCCGAGCAGCCCCGCCGCCGACCACGGCTGCACCATCCAGTCGCGCAGGTCCACCGCGCCCTGCAGCGAGTGGATCACCAGCAACAGCAGCACCGCCGCCAAGCTCAGGTTGAACGCGCCCATCCAGCGCTTGCGGTCGGCGATGCGCTGGGCCTTGGGATCCAGCGCGAGCGCTTCGGGAATCGTGTCAGGCATTCACCAACTGTGGCGCTGGCGGCCGCGAATACAAGGCGGGCCCCGTAGAATGGCGGCATGAACAACACCATCCCCACCGTCCACCTGAAAAACGCCTGGAAGTCCTCCCACCCCTGGATCTTCCAGCGCCTGGTCGCCAAGCCGGCGCAGCGTCCGCGTCCCGGCGAGATCGTCGATGTCATCGGCGTGGACGGCGAGCTGATCGGCCGTGGCTTCTACAACGGCCACTCGCGCATCGCCCTGCGCATGCTCGACAACGACCCCAACGCGGTGATCGACGGGGACTGGTTCGCGCGCAAGATCGCCGCGGCCGTGTCGCTGCGCCGCGATGTGCTCAAGCTGGACGAGGTCAGCGATGCCTGGCGGGTTTTCCACAGCGAAGGCGACGGCATCTCCGGGCTGGTGATCGACCGCTACGCCGACCTGCTGGTGCTGGAGTTCTTCAGTGCCGGCGCGTTCCGCCACCGCGAATGGATCCAGGCCGCGCTGCGCGAGCAGTTCCCGGGCTGCCGCTTCCACATGTCCGCCGACGTCCACGTGCAGAAGCAGGAAAGCTTCGATTTCCGCGGCACCGAGCCCGCCCAACCGGCGGTCATCACCGAGCACGGGGTGAAGTTCCGCGCCGATCCGGCCGGCGCGCACAAGACCGGATTCTTCGCCGACCAGCGCGACAACCGCCAGTGGCTGAGCCAGCACGTGGCCGGCAAGCGCATGCTCGACCTGTGCTGCAACACCGGCGGCTTCGGCGTGTATGCCGCCGTGCGTGGCGCCAGCGAGGTGGTGGGCGTGGACATCGACGCGGACGTGCTGTCCATCGCCAAGGGCAACGCCAAGCTCAACCATGCCGATGTGAAATTCGTCCAGGCGGACATCTTTCCGTGGCTGCGCGATGCGGCGATCGCCGGCGAGCAGTACGACGTGGTGGTACTCGATCCGGCCAAGATGACCCGCGACCGGGAGCAGGTGATTCCGGCGCTGAAGAAGTATTTGGACATGAACAAGCTGGCGCTGGGTGTGGTCAAGCCGGGCGGGCTGTTCGCGACCTTCTCCTGCACCGGCCTGGTCAGCGAGGACCAGTTCCTGGACATGATCCGGCGGGCAGCGTTTTTCTCCAATCGGACGGTGCAGGTGCTGAAGGTGGCCGGCGCAGGGCCGGATCATCCGTGGTTGGCGCAGGTGCCGGAGTCGCGGTATCTGAAGGCGGCGTTTTGTCGGGTGCTGGACTGAGGCGGTTCGGTCGATCGAAGCGGTCCGTCGTTTGAACACTTTTGGTATCTGGTGACGCAGGAAGGCACCGGCCGCGGGCTCCGATCAGTCGCTCCACGATATTCGCTTGGTGATCGGAACCCGCGGCCGGCGCCTGTCGGTCGCGTTGTGCATTGACCCATGGTCGCGGCCGGTGAGACCGGCGTCGCTACACTGGAGCGATGGATAGCCAACTGCTCCTCATCTTGTTGCTCGTCGCGACCTTGGTCGTCGCCGGACTGTTGGTGGTGTTGCTGCGCAGGCAGGGTTCGCAAGGATCTGGCGCGGAGCTGGGCGCGATGCGCGAGGAGCGTGATCGGCTGGGTGAGGAGTTGCGCGCCGAGCGCGAGGCGGCGCGTGAGCAGGCGGCCGAGAGTGGGCGCCTGCTCGGGCGCTTGGGCGCGCTGGAAGGTGCGATTGCCGAGCGCGATCAGGTGATTGATCGTCTGGAGACGGCGCGCGCCGGTTTGCAGGACGCGCTGGAGACGGAGCGCTTGGCGGCGCGGTCGGCGGGGCAGTCGTTGCAGGAGCGCGAGCAGGCGTTGCTGGCGGTGCGCGAGCGTGAGGGCGCGTTGGCCGTCGAGCTCGCCGAGCTGCGCGACAGCTACCGCCATCTGCAATCCGAGCACGCGGGCGTGTCGGCCAACCTGCAGCACGCCCGGCAGGCCCACACCGAGATGCAAACCTTCCTGGCCGAGGCGCAGACGAAGCTGTCGGGTGCCTTCACCGAGCTGGCGGGCAAGGTGTTCGAGGAGAAGGGGCAGCTGTTCGAGAAGAACGTGCAGCGGGCGTCGCTGCAGTCCAGAGCGGACATCGATGCGTTGTTGAAGCCGTTTGCGGAGCGCATCGGCGAATTCCGCAGCCGGGTCGACACGCTGTACGGCGAGGAGGCCCGGGAGCGGGCGTCATTGCTGGGCGCGGTCACCGAGCTGAAAACCCTCAACCAGGACATGGCGCAGCAGGCGCACGCGCTGACCCGGGCGCTGAAAGGCAGTTCCAAGGTCCGCGGCGACTGGGGCGAGCTGATGCTGGAGAGCGTGCTGCGCGGCTCCGGGCTGGAGGACGGCGTGCATTACGACCGCCAGAAGGGCACGGTCGACGAAGACGGCGCGCGCCTTCACCCGGACATCGTGGTTCGCCTGCCCGACGAGCGCTGTGTGGTCGTCGACAGCAAGGTCAACCTGATCGCCTGGCAGGAGGCGATGAACGCCGACACGCCGGATGAGCAGAACGATGCGCTGCGCCGGCACGCCGCCGGCCTGCGCCAGCACATGCGCGAGTTGAGCGAGAAGAACTACCCCAAGGTGCTGGGCGACACCGCGCTGGAGGTGACCATCGCCTTCATCCCGATCGAAGGCGCGCTCTCGGCCGCGCTGGGCACGGACACGGCATTGCAGACCGACGCGTTCGACCGCCGCGTGGTGTTCGCCTCGCCCAATACGCTGATGGCGCTGCTGCGGGTGGTGGAGCGGCTGTGGACGCGCGACAAGATCCAGCGCGAGGCGATCGCTATCAGCGATACCGGTGGCCTCGTGCTGGATGCGCTGATCGGATTCCTCGCTGACTTCGACAAGGTCGGCAAGAGCCTGGATGACGCCGACAAGGCATTCAAGAACGCGCGCCGCCGGCTCAGCGAGTCCAGCCAGGCGGTGATCCCGCGGGCCCGGCGACTGGCCGAGCTGGGTGCGCACGGAAGGCGCGCGCTCACCGATGAGCTCAAGCCGGAGGCCGACAGCGGCGGCGTGACGTCGGCCGACGCTCCCGCAAAACAACTTCTTGGTGCTGCGCTCGGGGCCGGGAACCGCTGAACCCGCCAGCGGTCGCTGCAGGGTACCGGCGCGCCGAGTGCTCCCGACGCGCTGCGGCTGCGCGGCCATCGCCGCACGACTCAGTTGTCGGTCGGCATCACCGGCATCGCCGATGCCGGGACGAGCGGGTTGTCGTCGTCGCGCAGATAGTCAGGCAGCGCATTGTCGGTGTCCTCGCCCATGCGGTCGCCGAGGATCTGGTAATTGCGCCGCTGCATCCATGCATCGCGGACCAGCGCGTAGTCGTCGGAGGCGCCCTCGCGCAGGCTGTCGGTCGCCAGCAACTGGGTGCGCACGTCCACCAGCTGCAGGCCCTGCAGGGGAATCCGGATCTTGTCCTGCTCGACCTGCCGCAGCGGGCTCAGCGGCGCGTCGCCCACCATGCCGAGCACGTCGCGCACCGTGCGCGGGCCGAACAGCGGCAATTCCACGTAGCGCGAGCGTTCCCAGCCCCATACACCCAGGGTCTGGCCGAAATCCTCGTTGCGCCGGTCCAGCTTGGCGTCGCTGGCAGGATCGAAAATACCGGCGATCCCCAGCGTCGTGTTGAGCACGAACCGCCCGAGCGCCTGCCCGGCCTGCGCCGGCTTGCCCTGCAGCAGCGCATTGAGCGCGGTGACCGGTTGCCCCAGGTTGCTGAAGAAATTGCTCACCCCGAGCCGCACCGGCCGCGGCGCGACGGCGACATAGAACTGGGCCAGCGGGCGGGCGATGGTGCGATCGACCGCGTTGTTGAAGCGGTGCATCGGGCGGTTGTAGCGCTCCCACGGGTCGTACACGCCGGCGATCTGCGCGGCGGCCGGCAAGGTGGGGTCGGCGACGGGGTCGTACACGCCGTAGAGGGCGTCAAAGTCGCGTTCGGCCGCGGTGCGCGCCTGCATTCCAGCCGCGTCCTGATCGGTCGCCGACACCGCCGGCGGCGCGTCGATCGACTCGGCAGGGGTGTCACCCGCAGGGGCATCCTGGGCGCCGATGGCCGCCGGTTCCGTCGCCGCCGGTTCGATCACGGCAGGCAATTCGGAGCCCGCGTCCGTTGCTGGCGTTGCCGGCACTACCGGCGTTGCCGCGGCACCGAGCACCGGCGGCGCGCTCGCGCAACCAACGCCTGTCACGGCGAGGACCAGGCCCAGGCCAAGCACCAACGACGGCGCACGGCGATGGCGGTTGCGGAATGAGGTGGGCATCAAGAGCAGTCCATGGCACGTTGGTGGCCGAATGCGGGTGCGGAGGCGACGGTCGCCGACGCGCGCACGGCCCAATTTAGTTGGCGAAATCCAGCGCGGCGCCCAGCCGGTAGGCGCGGCGAAGTTCCGCCAGGCCCGCCGGCTCGCCGAGCACCTCATCGGCACCGGTACGCGCGGCGAGCTCGGCCAGCAACGCCACGCCTGCACTGTCGACGCGCTCCACCGCGGAGAGGTCCAGCTGGGTGATGCCGTTCGGCCAGGCGGCGCACCGGCCCCACAGGGCGGGTACCGCGTCGCGATCGAGCACGCCGGAAAACACCAGCGCCGTGCCGTCACGCTCGACCGAGGCGATGGGGGCAGGTGAGCGCATGCCAGCGGCCGGCGTCACTTGGCGGTCGGCTGCAGCCTGCCCGCTTCCAGGTCGGTCGAGATCTCGTTGATCGACTTGCGCGACAACGGCTCGTCAAACTGGTTGCGGAAGGTCTGCACGAAGCTCACGCCCTCGACCATCACGTCGAACACCTTCCAGTCGTTGCCGACCTTGCGCATCAGGTAATCCACCGGGATCGGGTCGCCGCCCTGGCGGATGAACTCGCTGGAGACCTTGACCATCGCCCCGCCGCGCAGCGGCGTCTCGGACTTGATGCGCACCTTCAGCCGGCTGTTGAAGTCCAGCAGCGAGGAGCCGTAGCGGCCCATCAGGTTGCTGGTGAGTGCCTTGGCGAAACGGTTGACGTCCGCGTCGGCGGCGCCGCGGCCGTGGCGGCCGAGCACCAGCTGGGCGGCGTACTTGCTGTCGAACATCTGCTCGAACTCGGCGCTGATGAACTTCTGCAGCGCGGCGCGATCGGCGGTGAATTCGGCGCGGCGCGCGTCCAGCGTGGTCAGCACGCGGGTGGAGTTGTCCAGTACCAGCTTGCTGGGCGAGGCGGTGGCGGTCGTGGCCGCGGCAGTCTGGCCGGCAGGGAACGCCAGCACGGGAGCGCCGGCCAGCAGCGCGGCGGAAACCAGAACGGAGATCAGGCGGATTTTCATAGTCAGTCCTTGGGGGTGTCGCCGTTGTCCTGCAGGTACGCGGGAAGCTCGGCGGCGCCGTCATCGGCGCTACCCGGGCCATTGTCCGGACCTCCGCTGAACATGTACTTGCCGACCATCTGGATCAGGTCGACCGAGGACTGGGTCAGGAAGATCTGGTCGCCGGCCTTCAACGGCTCGGGATCGCCGCCGGGTTGCAGCCCAATGTAGCTCTCGCCCAGCAGGCCGGAGGTGAGGATGGCGGCGCTGGTGTCGGCGGGCAGGTCGTCGTAGCGCTTGTCGATGGCCAAGGTGACCACCGAATCAAGCTTCACCGGGTCCAGGGTGATGTGGGAGACCCGGCCGATCGCCACGCCGCCGATCTTGACCGGCGCGTTCGCGCGCAGCGGGCCCAGATTGGTGAAGCGGGCAGTGACCTCATAGTCGCTGACACCGAACCAGCCCAGCTTGCCGTTGGTGGAGCTCATCGCCAGGACCAGCAGGGACGCCAGGGCCAGCAGCAGGAAGGCGCCGACGGCAAACTCGATACGGGGGCTGCGCATACTCATGGGGTGTCACTCGTGGAAAGTGGGAGTCGATCGGGGATCAGGTGAACAGCAGGGCGGACATCACGAAGTTCAGCATCAGCACCAGCAGCGAGGCATTCACCACCGCCTTGGTGGTCGCCACCGAGGTGCCCTCGATGGTCGGCTCGGCGTGGAAGCCGACGTAGGCCGCGACCAGCGCCGCCACCGCGCCGAACACGGCGGACTTGACCATCGCCATGCCGAAGTCGTCGACCAGGTCGACGCTGTCGCGCAGCACCTGCCAGAAAATACCCGAATCCACGCCGATGACGTGGACCGCCTCCAGATAGCTCGCGCTGATCGCCAGGCTGCAGAAGAAGCCCGTCAGCAGCGGCACGCACAGCACGGCGGCCCAGAAGCGCGGCGCCACCGCCTTGCCGACCGGGTCGATCCCCATCAGGCCCAGCGCGGTGATCTGGTCGGTGGCGCGCATCAGTCCCAGCTCCGCGGCAATGGAGGATCCGGCGCGGCCGATGAACAGCAACGCCGTCAGCACCGGTCCCAGCTCGCGATAGATGCCCAGCCCAAGGATCATGCTGACCTGGGTGCTGGCGCCGTAGGTGTCCAGCGCGCGGTAGGCCAGCAGCGTCAGCGACAGGCCGACGAAGGCGCCGCCAACGACGATGATCGGCAGCGAGCGCGCACCGATCTTGTAGATCTCCCGGACCAGCTCGCGGAACAGGTCGCGGCTGGGGACCGAGGCGCGCAGCACCGAGAGGGTGAACAGCCCGGCGCGACCGACCGCGCGGATGGCCTCTGCCAGCGCCATCAGGCGGCCGCCTCTGCGGTGGCGGTGCGCGGCCGCGCATCGAACGCGATCGGGCCGTCCGGGTTGCCGTCCAGGAACTGGCGCACCAGCGGATCGGTGCTGGCCTGCAACTGGGCCGGCGTGCCGGAAAACACGATCGTGCGGTTGGCGATCATGATCGCGTGGTCGCAGATCGGCAGCGTCTCGCGGACGTGATGGGAGACCAGGATGCTGGTCAGCCCCAGGCTGTCGTTGAGCCGGCGCACCAGCTCCATCACCACCCCGGCAGCGATCGGATCCAGGCCGGTCAGCGGCTCGTCGTAGATCATCAGCGGCGGATCCATGGCCAGCGCGCGGGCCAGCGCGACACGGCGCGCCATGCCGCCGGACAGCTCGCGCGGATACGCATCGGCAGCGGCGACCAGGCCGACGGCGTGCAGCTTCATCCGCACCAGGCGTTCGATCACCGGCCGCGGCAACGCCGTGTGGGTGTGCAGCGGCAGGGCGACGTTCTCGGCCACGGTCAGGTCGGTCAGCAGGCCATTGCCCTGCAGCAGCACGCCGATGCCCTTGCGCATCTCGAACAGCGCGCGCGAACGCCGCGGAATCGGCTGGCCGAAGATCTCCACCGTTCCCGCCGCCGCCGGCAGCTCGCCGGTCAGTGCGGCCAGCAGCGTCGACTTGCCGCTGCCGGACGGGCCAAACACCGTCAGCACCTGGCCGCGCGGCACGCTGAGGTTGATGTCCTGCAACACCGTGCGGCTGTCGCGATCGAGGCGCAGGCCGGCAAGGCGGACGATGGGCGTGGAATCGATCATGGGCATGGGCCGGTAATGCGAACACGGGCCGCGCCGCCGTGCGGCGGAGCAGGTCGCGCATTGTCGCAGCCCGCCGCATGGTGCGCACGCCAAAGACTGAATGGACGAGGCGGGCGGACCGGACGCGTGCTGGGCCTTCACCGCGGCGGGACGCGGTGGCGGCGAAGCTGGTCGCGCCGACGCGGGTCCCGCGGTCGGCCTTTTCAGGGAGCAGACGATGAGTGACAAAAAAATTCCCGCAGACGATACCGACCAGCAGGCGCTCGGATCCGGTGCCGGCGCAGTCGCCGGCGCGGTGACCGGGGCGGCGGTGGGCGCCCCCGGCGGCCCGATCGGAATGGCCATCGGCGCGTTGGCTGGCGGTGTGATCGGTGCCGGCGCCGGCGAGGCGATGGCGGTACGCGCAGGGATCGAGGACTACCGCGCACACTTCCAGCGCGACTACACCGGCGCCGCGTACTACCGGCCCGGGCAGGCGTGGGAGGACTACCAGCCCGCCTACGAGTTCGCCTACGACCAGTTCGAGGAGTACCGCGGCAGGCCGTGGGCCGAAGTGGAGCCGGGCCTGCGCGAGGAGTGGGAAATCGAGCGCGCCGATCGACCCGAGCGTGCCGAATGGGCGGAGGCGCGTGCGGCCGTCGCCGACGGTTGGGAGTACCTGCGCGAAGCCGCGCGCATGGACGCGCCCCGGGCTGATGCCCGCAACGGCTCGCTGGAGTAGCATGGCCGGCCCTTAGACGAAGGTGTTGCAGTGCCATGGCCGATCCCGTCAAACCCACCCGCGAGGAGGCCGAGGCCGCAGTCCGCACCTTGCTCTCATGGGCCGGAGACGACCCCGGCCGTGAGGGCCTGCTCGATACGCCGCGGCGCGTCGCCAAGGCCTACGCCGACTGGTTCAGCGGCTACGAGATCGATCCCGACGAGTACCTGGCGCGCACGTTTGAGGAAGTCGCCGGTTACGACGAGCTGATCGTGCTGCGCGACATCCGCTTCGAGAGCCACTGCGAGCACCACATGGCGCCGATCATCGGTCGCGCACACGTGGGCTACCTGCCCGATGGCAAGGTGGTGGGCATCAGCAAGCTGGCACGCGTGGTCGACGCCTACGCGCGGCGCCTGCAGGTGCAGGAGAAGATGACCGCGCAGATCGCCGACTGCATCCAGCGCGTGCTGCAACCGCGCGGCGTCGGCGTCGTCATCGAGGCCAGCCACGGCTGCATGACCACCCGCGGCGTGCACAAGCGCGGCGTAGCCATGATCACCTCCAAGATGATGGGCGGCTTCCGCGAGGACGGTCGCACCCGCGCCGAGTTCCTGCAGTTCATCGGCAGCCCGGCGCGCAACTGAGCGTTACCGCTTCGTGATCAGGCCGATACATTCGCCTCTGTATTCTGCGGCGATGTCCAGCCAATCCGCCCCGCAGCCGGCCACCACGCCGGCATCCACGCACCCCTCCGAACCGCCGGCGCCCCCGTCGGCGCGCCAGTCCCTGCCGGCCGCTTACCGGGCCGTGCGCGAGCGCAGCGTGGCATTGGCCGCGCCCGTCTCGGCCGAAGACGCGATGCTGCAATCGATGGAAGAGACCAGCCCGACCAAGTGGCACCTGGCCCACACGACCTGGTTTTTCGAACGTTTCGTGCTGGCCGAAAGCGCCGGCTACCAGCCCGTCAACGCGGACTGGGACTACCTGTTCAACAGCTATTACCAGAGCGTGGGCCCGATGCACGCCCGCCACCGGCGCGGGATGCTGTCACGCCCGTCGCTGGCCGAGGTCCTCGATTACCGCCGCGCGGTCGATGAACGCATGGGCCGCGCCTTCGACGCCGGCCGGTTCGATGCGCCGCTTTGCCAGCGCATCGAGCTGGGCCTGCATCACGAGCAGCAGCACCAGGAGCTGCTGCTGACCGACATCAAGCACGCGCTGTGGTGCAACCCGCTGAAGCCCGCCTACCGCGACGACCTGCCGCTTGCCAGCGCCGCCGCCGGTCCGCTGGACTGGCTGGGCCAGGATGAGGCAATCGTGGAGATCGGCGCCGCCGCCTGGCCGCTGGACAGCGGGTGCTTCGCCTTTGACAACGAGTCGCCCCGGCACCGCGTGTTGATGCCCGCGCACGCGCTCGCCACCCGGCCGGTGACCAACGCCGAGTACCACGACTTCATCGACGCCGGCGGCTACCGCGACGCCTCGCTATGGCTGAGCGATGGCTGGGCGCTGGTCAACCAGGCCGCGTGGCGGCACCCGATCTACTGGGACGAGGCGCTGGCGTCGGAATTCACCCTGGGCGGGACGCGGCCGATCGATCCGCACGCGCCGGTCAGCCACCTCAGCTACTACGAAGCGGACGCGTTCGCGCGCTGGGCCGGCGCGCGCCTGCCCACCGAGGTCGAGTGGGAAAACGCGGCCGCCGCGGTCGCCGTGGATGGCAACTTCGTCGACCGGGGCTACCTGCATCCGGTCGCCGCCGGGTCCGGCGCCGGCAGCGTCAATGCCAGCGCTCCGCAGCAATTGTTCGGCGACGTGTGGGAGTGGACCTCCAGCGCGTATACCGCCTACCCCGGCTTCCGCGAGATGCCCGGCTCGCTGGGCGAATACAACGGCAAGTTCATGAGCGGACAACAGATCCTCCGCGGTGGCAGCTGTGCCAGCTCGCGCGACCACCTGCGCGCCAGCTACCGCAACTT
Source organism: Lysobacter ciconiae (assembly GCF_015209725.1). Lineage (NCBI taxonomy): Bacteria > Pseudomonadati > Pseudomonadota > Gammaproteobacteria > Lysobacterales > Lysobacteraceae > Novilysobacter > Novilysobacter ciconiae. Next base: position 43,718 of record NZ_CP063656.1, read on the forward strand.
CTTCCACGCGCCCGACCGCTGGCAGTTCAGCGGCCTGCGCCTGGCGCGCTACGCATGACGGTCACCGTGGCGCCGAAGATCACGCTCAGCGACCTGCAGCCCAGCGCCGATGACATCACCGGCGACGTGCTCGCAGGGCTTTCGGCGACGCCCAAGACCCTGCCCTCGAAGTACTTCTACGACGAGCGCGGCTCGCGCCTGTTCGAGCGGATCACCCGCGAGCCGGAGTACTACCTGACCCGCGTCGAGCTGGACCTGCTGGACGCGTCGATGCCGGCGATCGCCGGGGCGGTCGCGCCGCGTGCCCACGTGGTCGAGTACGGCAGTGGCAGCGGGCGCAAGACCCACCTGCTGCTGGACGGCCTGACCGATCCCGTGGCCTACACGCCGATCGAGATCTCGCGCACCGCTTTGCTGGCCAGCGTGGAACGCCTGGCCGATGCCTACCCGGAGGTGGAGATGCTGCCGGTCTGCGCCGACTTCACCCAGCCGGTGCCGCTGCCGACGCCGGCGCGCGGCAATGGTCACGTGCTGGTGTTCTTTCCTGGATCGACGCTGGGCAACTTCCTGCCGGCCGATGCCGAGCGCCTGTTGCGCTCGATGCGCGCCACCATGGGCTCCGGTGGCCAGGCGTTGATCGGCATCGACCTGGACAAGGACCCGGCGCTGATCGAGGCGGCCTACAACGACGCCGCCGGGGTCACCGCCGACTTCACCCTCAACCTGCTGGTGCGGCTCAACCGCGACATCGGCAGCGATTTTGACGTGGACTCGTTCGCCCACCGCGCGGTGTACTCGCGCGAACGCATGCGCATCGAGACCCACCTGGTAAGCCTGCGCGACCAGCAGGTGCATGTGGCGGGCCGGCAGTTCGATTTTTCCGACGGCGAGGCGATGGAAGTCGAGTACAGCCACAAGTACACCGACGCGAGCTTCGCCGCGCTGGCCGCGCGCGCGGGCCTGCGCGTTGTCGAGCGCTGGAACGATCCCAGCGACTGGTTCGGCCTGCGCCTGCTCGCGGCGGCCTGATCGCCATTCGAGTCAAGGAGGGCGCCGGGTTCGCAGTACCTCGACACCCGCCTGCCGATGCTCTCGCGATGAGCTCAACAACCACCGTGTCACCGCCCGCCGACTCGATCGAAACGGCCAGCCAGGCGGGCCTTCGCTACGTCTGCGACGACCATCCCGGTATCGCCCGACTGCGCGCCGGCAAGGGCTTCCACTACCGCGATGCGGACGGGGATCGGGTCAGTGATGCGCAGACCCTGTCGCGCATCCAGGCGCTGGCGATTCCGCCGGCCTGGACCGAGGTGTGGATCTGCCAGCGCGCCAACGGCCACCTGCAGGCGACCGGGCGGGATGCGCGCGGCCGCAAGCAGTACCGCTACCACGCCGACTGGAGCCGGGTCCGCGGTGACGGCAAGTTCGACCGCATCGTCGAGTTCGGCGCGACCCTGCCCAGGCTGCGCCGGCACCTGCGCAAGGACCTCGCCGAGCCGGGTTTCGGCCGCGACAAGGTGCTGGCGATCGTCGTCGCGCTGCTGGCCGATACGCTGGTGCGGATCGGCAACGACCGCTATGCACGCAGCAACCGCTCCTTCGGCCTGACCACGCTGCGCAACCGCCATATCGCCTTCCTGCGCGGCGGGCGCGCGCGGCTGAGCTTCCGCGGCAAGGGCGGGCAGCAGCACGAGATCGAACTCGACGACGCGCGCCTGGCCAAGCTGGTCAAGGCCTGCCAGCAACTGCCCGGGCAGGCCCTGTTCCAGTACCGCCAGGACGACGGCAGTATCCAGCCGGTCGATTCGGGCGCGGTCAACGACTACCTCCACCGCCGCCTGGGCAACGGCTTCAGCGCGAAGGACTTCCGCACCTGGGGTGGCACGCTGATCGCGTTCCGCGAACTGGCCGGCACGCCGGTACCCGAGGCCGGACCCGGCGGCGAGCCCAGCGAGCGCGCTCTGGCCAAGGCCCGCAACGCGGTGATCAAGCAGGTCGCCGAGGAACTGGGCAACACGCCGGCGGTGTGCCGCAAGGCCTACATCGATCCGGTGGTGTTCGACGGCTGGCAGGCCGGCCGGCTGCAGCGCGCCGCGGCCAATGCGCGCGGTGCCCGTCAATGGGAACGCGCGGCGCTGAAGTTCCTCAAGCGCGAGCACCGGCGGTCGCGCTAGGCCGCCTCTTCACCCGCCGTGGTCGCGACCGTCGCCAGACTCGACGTTCCCGCGAGGAGAAACACCATGGCCACCTGCGACGTCTGCGGCAACAACTACGACAAGAGCTTCAGCGTGAAAACCGTCGACGGCGGCGGCACGTTCGACTCCTTCGAGTGCGCGATCCACGCCCTCGCACCCAGTTGCGACCATTGCCAGTGCAAGATCATCGGCCACGGCAGCGAACACGACGGCAAGATGTTCTGTTGCGCGCACTGCGCACGCAAATCGGGCGTCATCGGCTTGGAAGACCGGGTCTAGGGCAGCTCGGCGAAAGGCTGTGGATCAGGGGCCGTTATAGCTGTCCTGGGCACTGGACGGCGGCGGGATGGCATCCTCCAGCGCCGCCATTGCCTCGGCCGGCAGGGGCAGCAGCGCCCAGAACGCCACGTTGCGCTCGCGCCATTCCAGAGCAGCCTCGTTGAGGATCGCCAGCAGGGTGTCGAACTCGTCCGGCTGCGCCTCATGCCAGGCACTGCTGTTCTCGATCAGCAGCAGGTAACCCGGTGCCAGTAGCCACGACAGGTCGCCGAGGCAATCGGCCAGGGCGTCCCAGTTGCCGCCGAACCAGCCGGGGAAGGACAGGCCCTTGGCGATCCGCTCAAGCGCGTCGGCCTTCTCCGTGCAGCCCGCCAGGTCGACCCGCGCGATCGCGAAATCCAGCGAGGCGGCGGCATCCGCCATTGCGCCGCGGTCGCGTGCGTCGATGAAGAACGCGCGGGCTTGGTCGGGCTCCAGCAGCAGCGTGCGGAAGTCGGTCGGGATCACGGCGTCACCTCGAACCGGCGGAAGCTGCCGTAGTGGTCGTCGGTGTAGAAGTATTCCGTCGGCGGATCGCCGCCGGTGACGATGCGTCGCGCGCCGCGGTCGGAAGCGCCCGGCGTCGGGACCGTGTACTCGCGGTAATGGCCGCGTGCTCGCTGTGGCAGCCGCCCTTCGCGGTTCTGGAACACGCCGTCGTCCTGGGGGTACGCGTACGGCCCGCCGCGGGCAATCGCCTCCAGCACCGGCTGGGCCTCGCCGGGCAGGAATGCGGGAAAGCGGGTCTGCAGGCCACTCGATGGAGAAACGGATGCCGGCGCATTGACGCTGTCAGCAGCCTCGCTGGAAGGCGCAGGCGATTGGCCGGTCGCGACAGGCGGCACGACCGGCGCCTGCCGGTACTGGGTCCACGACCACAGGCCGGCGACGATCACGGCGACCACCAGCCACAGGCGAGTGCGGTCCATCAGGCGCTTCCTTGGTGAATTGACCCGCCGAGTCTACCGCCTGACCCGTACCGGGCCAGGACGGAGCGCACTCAGCCGCAGGCGGCCTGGTGGATCGCACCCGCGCTGTTGACGTGCAGGTTCAGCCGGTCGCCGCGATAGTCCAGCGTCACCGCCATGCCGGGCTCGATCACGCGGACATCGCGGCTGTAGCTCTCGAACCGGGCGCGTTCAACGACTTCCGGCGTGGCGGCCTGCCCGATCACCCAGCCGATCGTATCGGTGGTGCACGACTCTCCGGTTTGTTGTGCCATCGGCGGAGGCGGCATGGTGGTGCAGGCGGCGGCAACAAGGACCAGCGTGGCGGCGGACAGCGCGGTACGGATCATCGGGTTCTCCAGTCGGCGGCATTCCACAGATCGTGCCCGCCGCGTCGTTAGGATGCGGTAAACACCTCGCCGGCCGCCTCCGCCTCCGCGTCCACCAGTCGCAGGATCAGTTGCGCCAGCGTCACCACGTCCTGGTGGTTGTGGGCGCACACCCGGCGCAGCAGCGAGGACGGGCCGCCGCGCAGATAGGACAGCCACGCGGCCGGGGCTTCGGAGCCGGGCAGGTCGTCCTCGCGAACGATGCCCAGCAGCTCGCGCTCGATTGTCGCCAGCCGGCAGTTCTCCCACACGCCGCGATAGCGGCGACGGGTCGGGAACAGCAGGTCGACGTGGTCCAGGCCGGTGATCGGATCGCCCATGCGTGCCAGCCGGTAGCGCGTCTTCAGCAGCGGCGCGTCGTAGCAGCGGCCGTTGTAGCTCGACAGGACCGTGTCCGGGCCGAGCCAGTCGGTGAAGGTCTGCAGCATCAAAGGCTCGGCGGCCAGGGTCGTTATCAGCAACTGGCGGATGCGCAGGCCGTCGCCGTGGACCGGATCGTGATGCCAGTCGGCCGCGCCGATCTGGAACGCGCGGGTGCCGGTGCCGCCGGCCAGTCCCGTGGTCTCGGTATCGAAGAACAGCAGGTGGCGCGGATCGACCGCTTCGCCGTGGCGCTTGGCAAAGTCCAGCGCCAGCGTGGTGGTCGGCGCGGGAAAGGCGACGTGCGACTGGATCAGGCGCAGGCCGGGCGCTATTTCCTCCCCTGGCAGCGCGCGGTCGATCGGGCCGGCGGGGTAGTTCATGTAGGCCGGCTTGCGCTCGCGAACGCCCAGCAGGCGGCGCAGCGATTCGATCGAGGTGTGGCGCGGCGGCGCAGGGCCGGCAGCGGCTGCGTCTACCGCTCGGGGAGCTGCCGCCGTGACGGCCGGCGGAGCTGGCGTCCCTCGGACCTGACCACCGGCCTGCCTCCGCAACGCGCGCAACTTGTCCGGATTGATGCTCACGCCTCGGTCGCCTCCAGTGATTCTTTTGCCTGCAGCAACTCCAGCACGCGCACCGCCAGCGACTTGGGCGTGGCCTCGTCGCCGCCCTCGTCCGCCGCCAGGATGGGACCGACACAGGCCGGGCAGCCGGACCTGCAGTCGCAACGCCCGACCAGTTCGGACGCGCGCCGGACCAACTCAGCTTGGCGGTTCCACAGCGGCTCGCTGAGACCCACGCCGCCGGGGAAGTTGTCGTACAGATAGATGGTCGGCACGAACTGGCGCACCTCGATCATCTCCTCGTTGGCGTGGGTCAGGCGGTGGTTGGTGTCCTCGTCATCCAGAATGCTGCTGTCCTCGATCCCGCGCAGCGTGCCGCGGCCCTTGCTGTCGGCGGTGGCAAACCACGCGCCATCGCCGTTGCCGATCGCCTTTTGCAGGTCGCGCGCGTCGGCCATCACCGCCACCGTGGCCACGACGTGGAGCGCGTAACCTGCGCCCAGGAAGCCGTCCAGCGCGTCCTGCCGCGACGAAAACCACGCCAGCAGCGTCGCCTGCGGCAACTGCCACCAGGCCGCGGTGGTGTGCAGTTCCTGGTCGGGCAGGTTGACCGGGCCGTAGCCGATGTTCTCGTGGGTGTAGTAGCGGATCTTCTTGTAGCCCGACACGCGGCGCACCACGTGCACCTCGCCGTGGCTGGCCTCGCCGCGGCCGGCCGCCTCGCCCTCGAAACGCTCCAGCACCTTGAGCTTGGTGTAGTCAATGGAGTCGGTGTAGTAGTCCACGAAGGTGCGCACCACGTAGGCCTTGCGGCCTTCCCAGTCCAGCCGCTCGACCTGGAAGGGCGTGGACTGGACCATGTGGATCGCGCCCTCGTACAGGGTCAGCGCGGCGGCCGAATAGTCGACCTCGGCGATGATCTGCTGCTTGCCGCCGGTCTTGTCGACGACCACGAAGTTGCCATCGGCGACCGCCCGCAACGAGACCGATCCGGCCGGATAGCTGTCGGCGATCCACTCCCAGCGATCGCCTTCCCTGTGCACCACGTCGGTCTCGGCCAGCGCCTCCAGGAACACGTCCGGATCGATCGGGCCGAAGCCCTCGCCGACCACGAATGGCAGTTCGAAGGCCGCGCAGCGGATGTGGTCGAACAGGATCAGCGGCTGGTCCGGCGCGACCCGCGCGTGTTCCGGCGACGCATCGGCGAAGAAGTCCGGATGCCGCACCACGTACTGGTCCAGCGGCTGCGAGCTGGCGACCAGCACGCCCAGGGCCGGCTGCTGGCGACGGCCGGCGCGGCCGAAGCGCTGCCAGGTCGCTGCCACCGAGCCGGGATAGCCGTTGAGCACCACCACGTCGAGCGCGCCGATGTCCACGCCCAACTCCAGCGCGGAGGTCGAGATGATGCCGTCGATGTTGCCTGCGCGCATGTCGCGCTCGGCCGCGCGGCGCTCGGTCGGCAGGTAGCCGCCGCGATACGCGCGGATGCGTGGCGGCTTGCGCGGGTCGTGGTCGAAGATGTCCTTGAGGTACTTGGTCAGCACCTCGACCATCAGCCGGCTCTGCGCGAACACCAGCGTCTTCAGCCCGCTCTTGATCGCGATGCGGGCGATGCGGTTGCTCTGCGAACGCGCCGAGGCGCGCAGGCCCAGATCGGCGTTCACCACCGGCGGATTCCACAGCAGCACGTGCTTGTCGCCACTGGGTGCACCTGACTCGGTGATGGCCGTGACCGGTGCTTCAATCAATGCCTCACAGTGCGCCTGCGGGTTGCCGATGGTCGCCGAGCAGAGGATGAATTGCGGGCTGACGCCATAGAACGCGCAGATCCGCTTGAGCCGGCGCAGCACGTTGGTGACGTGACTGCCGAACACGCCGCGGTAGGTGTGCACCTCGTCGATGACGACGTAGCGCAGGTTCTCGAAGAACTGCGCCCACTTGGTGTGATGCGGCAGGATCGCCTGGTGCAGCATGTCCGGGTTGCTGACCACGATATCGCCGTGCAGGCGGATCGCCTGGCGGGCGTCGCCGGGGGTATCGCCGTCGAAGGTGAATGCCTTGACCCCAAGGTCGCCAGCGCGGTTGAGCTCCAGCAGCTCGGCCACCTGGTCCTGCGCCAAGGCCTTGGTCGGGAACAGGAATAGCGCCTTGGCCTTGCCCGTCATCGCCGCGCTTACTACCGGCAAGGTGTAGCAAAGCGACTTGCCCGACGCGGTCGGGGTGACGATGGCGACGTGCTCGCCGCGCTGCGTGGCGTCCCACGCCTCGGCCTGGTGCGAGTACAGCTGCTCGATGCCGCGGTCCTTGAGTGCGGACTTCAGCGCCGCCGGCACGTCCTCCGGGATCGGCGCATACGAGCCCTCGCGACCCGGAATGGTGAAGCTGCCGGTGATGCGGTCCGCGTAGCGCCGCTCCAACCGCTGGCCCAGCAATGCGCCATCGCGGGACGGGCGACCGTCGGTGGTCGACAGCGCCTGTTCGCTGGCGGCGGTGCGGGGAGCAAGAGCGTAGGACATGGCGGCCATCGTGATGAAAGGGCGCCATGGGAGCATGGGGTGGTCTCAGTGGGTGAGACGGTTGACCCACCACCGAAAGGTCGCCACTTCCGACTCTCACCAGCGCTTGGCCCTCCAGCACATAGGAGGATCCCGCTTCCTGCAGGACCACCCTGACATCGGCCGGCGCAATGCCGCTACTATTCTATGACTATGCGGTTGCTGTCAGAAATCTTTACCTTATGCGGGACTATGTGGAAATCCGGAGGCGCTGTAGATTTAAATTCCGCGATATACGGAGCCGGCAGGAGATTAACAGCGTTCTTAGGGTGGTCGCCACCGTCCGAAACCAAGGAGATGTCGCTCAGACAGCTCTGCAAAAGTATGTGGTCCACAAGAGTCGCGGTTTTGCCGTTGATCCCGATCAGCAGTATATGATCTTCATACCCAGCACCACATCGCCCTTCTGGATTGTCGGCGGCAGAACTCATCCGAACGATTGCTGAAAATGCGTGCAATCCGTCACGCGTGCGGAACTCGTCAGTCAGTGAGAATGCCTCTTCGGCTTCTGCCAGATAACTAATAAGTTCCTTGTCGGCGTAAAGGATATCTTCGTTTACCCGTGAATGCTCGTGCAGCGAAGGGCTCTTGTTATAGGCGATGTTAATTTCCGTCCCGGCTGGCAGGCGAAATCTGTAGTTCGGGAGTTGAGGATGTTGGACGCATCCTGCACAGAGTAATGCAATCGACAGGATCCTAGTCTTCATCGAGGTGATCTGCATAGCATATGCCGGTATATTTCCACTTGTTAGCCGCTGCCTTGTCTCTCTTGGGGTTTGCATCCCGAGTGCGCAGCTCTGCTGCTGTTTTACCTTCGTTCTCCGTATGCGTAATATCCCAGCCTATATTTCCCGTTTTTGAGTCACAGAGGATATCTTCGTTACGCTCCCATTTTCCCATCGCTTCGTCCCACCGATGATACCCACCCCCGTTCCAACGCGACCAGGTTTCCAACTCTAACTGTTTGCTCGTATAGGATCGCGAGTTCTTTCCCAAGAAGCTCTTGGCAGCTCTTTGTTTTTCTTGATACAAGGAGCAGCCGCCTTTGATGTTTTCCTTCCAGTTCCACATTTGTTCGAAGTCTGGAGCGGGATTGGTCATCTGCGTAAGGCCATATCCTCCGTCAAATGAAAGTAGCGGCTCACCATCTGCCTCAATGAAGTTTTTGAAGGAGCTTTCCTTGTCGATTATTTTATCAAAGCCAGCCACATCGGATATTTCCTTCAAATAGCTCAGGACCCTTTCCGCTCCAGGGTTTTTTCCTCTTATGTGGACTGACCGCTCGAAGCTCTGAGAGCCGGCGTCAACCTTTACTGTCAGCTTTCCACCCACCACCTTTTCTCCGAGGTTGGCGATCCATTTTTTATCCTCTGAAGCATGCTTTCCACTTTCTGAAAGCGTTCGAATTGTTTTTTCTTTTCTCGCACCTGTTTCACGGGTACGCTGTCTGGCTTCCCAGATGAGTTGCCATGACCATTTATAAGGTCCCGCCGCATCTGTCTCGATCTCAAATTGTATCGTTGGGAATACAGCGTCTTCACTGATAAAATAGACCTTCTGAGCGGTCGGCGAAACCCACTTCCCTTTATCTGTCGTGACTATCACCTTCACGAGCGAGTTGGGCTGTGAGTTTGTAGCGGCTGATTGCGGCGCGGTCCGCGTTGCCAGTGTCCTGATTTTATTCATCGGATGGTGATGTCCTTATCTTTCGATGGCGCAATAATGCTTAGCGTCAATCCTGTGACGCTTCGCGTGTATACTCTCTCGGTAAGGCCGTCGCTGTCCGTTACGCCTTCCCAATATTGCCCGTCCTGTCCGGCGATCCGATAATGAGCTCCGACTAGCGGGGTATTTTCGTCGTCGTTGACGACGCGGAACTGCTCGCTGAACATCTGGGCCAAGCTAATCGGGAGTGGCGGAATAGTGTTTTTCGCCTTCGCCCCACCGGCAAACGGCACCTGCCCCGCCTTAACGCGAAACTCCCCTGGGCACGCGAACGTGATATCGCCACCCTCCAGGGTTATCCGGCTCTGACCGGCCTGCAGGATAATCTTCTCCTTGGCGAGCACGTCGATGCGCTCATCACTGGCGTTGATGGTGACCGACTGGTCCGCCAGTACCTCCAGTTTCCCCGTGTTGGCCTGCAGGCTGATCGGGCCGTCAGCGGCGATCGACTTGATCGGGCCGCGCTGGGCGAACAGGGCCAGTTGGCCGCCGGCCACCCCCGCAAAGGTCTGGCCTGCGGCGATGTGGGCGTCCTGCTGGGTGGTCAGGTGCAGGTTGCCGCCGGCATACGCCAGTGCACTTTTGGGTGTTGCAAGGGCGATCGCATCCGGGCCTTCCACGAACAGCAGCGGCGTGGCCAGCCGCTCGACAGGATCGCCGCCGTCACGCTGACCACCTGCGGGCTTGGTCGCGGCTTGGCCGTTTACGGCGCCGCTGTAATGGCCGTCCTGCTCGGGATCGACCGCGGCGAGGAGGTCGGTCTGGCGTTCGTTGGCGCGCAGCGGCGCGACCTGCGCTATGCCGACCGCGTCATCCAGCGCCTGCGCGGTGCGCTGCGCACCCTTGAGCTGGGCGACGGCTTCGGTCACGTCCATCTGGGTCGAGGCGCCTTCCTGGCGCGCGGTGGTCGACAGCAGCATGCCCTGGCCGGCGCGCACGTTGGCCCAGCCCAGCGTCGCCAGATCGAAGCCCGATCCACGCACCCCGCTGCGGCGGGCGTTGTCGTGGTCGATCAGGTATCCCAGTTCCAGTCGGCTGTCGGCCAAGCTGGTGTGCAGGCGCTGGCGCAGCTGGCCGGGAGCGTCATCCATCACCCATTGCTGGGTGCCGCCGCCGTCCAGGCTCTGGGTGTGCAGGCCGCTGAGGGTGCCGGGGTGGTTGCTGGCATCGGCCAGCGCGAACGGCGGGGCGACGTTCCCGTTGTAGAGCTGGCCGGTGATGACGGGCTGGTCGATGTCGCTGTGCAGGAACTCGACCAGAACCTCGCTGCCGACGCGGGGCAGGGCGTGGCTGCCCCAGTTGGGTCCGGCCATCCACTCGGCCACGCGCACCCAGGTGCCGCTGGTGTGATCGCCGGGGGCGTGACCGTCGGGATTGGCGTGGGAAGCTGTGTCGGTCAGGCCGCCGGTGTTGGGCGCGGTGCCGCGTTGCCACGGGAACTGGATCCGCACCTGATGGTCTCGGGTGGAGGTAACGGCCGATTCGGGAAGGCCGACCACCATCGCGGTCTGCAGCCCCGGAGCCGACGGTTTGTAGCGGGCGACCGGCACCACCGGGGTCCCCGAGGTAACGGCGAGAAACCGGTTGCGGTAGTTGCCGCGCTCGATATCGCCGGCGTGGCCCAGCAGTTCGACGACGCCACTGTCCAGGTTGTTGGCGGCGCGGTGCTCGATCACCAGCGGCAGGAACGCCTGCCCGGACAGGTCAGGGTGCTGGGTCAGGGTGAAGGCGAAGCCCGACGCCATGCTGCGGGCGCTGCCGGCGCCGGCATGCAGGCGCTGCGGCAGGCGCAGCGCGTCCAGTTGCAGGGCCGCGTGCTGGTCGGCGTCGCTGCGGGTGGCAAAGCGTCCGCCGCGTGGCGCGGAGAACGACTCCAGTGCCGGAGCGTTCGGGCCGGCCGGTGCAGCCGTAGCGATGGCCGCGACCGCTTCGACCTGCTCGGGCTGCCAGCTGGCGACGGCCAGGATGCTCGCCGTGCCATGGCGCTGCTCGCTGAAACGCTGGATGGCATCGGTCGCTTCAGTCGCGTCGCTGCGGTGGAAGCGCAGGGTCGGCTCAGTGGCTTCGGGCACGCTCGCGTCGCGATCAAAGACCACCAGGGTGGCGCCGCCATCGTTGTTCTGCGAGTGCTCAAAGCGCCACGCCAGCCCGGCATCGGCCAGCAGACGGAACACGAATTCGTGGTCGCTCTCGCGGTACTGGGTAGTGATGGGGTAGACCGGCAGCGACCGGGTGACATCGACTCGCAGCGCCGCCTGCGGATAATCGTCCAGCACCCGCTCCATAACTCCCAGCGCGTCCAAATCCTGGAACATCAGCGCATTGCGGCGCAGCTTCAAGAACGCGGTCCACGGTTCCATCACCAGGCGGTAGCGGGCCAGTCCGCCGTCGCTGCCCAGGACCGCCACGTGGGTGCAGTGGCCGTGCCAGTGGCGCAGACGGCCATTGGCCAGGCGCAGGCGCAGTGACATCGTCTGGCCGAGCAGCGCTCCGGCGTCCAGAAAGGCGTCGGTGGACAGGCAGTCCACGGTGAAACGGAAATCGTCGCAGACCGCCTCGCGGCCTTCGAAGCGCTCGACCACCAGCGCGTCGGGCAGCGCGGTGGAAAGCTCGATCAGTCGCTGGTCCTGCGAGACCCGGGCCAGTGCACGGGAGACAGCCTGGATATCCATATCCATACCTTTGTTTACTTCCTGAGGTGAGGCGCCCCGCTGATCCTGCGGGCGGGCACAGCTGCGCTTCGGAGTCCTTCGGATCAACGGCCAGATTACACCAGCGCGCCCGGGATGGGACGGCCGGCCCTCACAGTCAAACCCGGCCGGGTCGACTAGGGTTTGCACACCCATCCAACGCTCCGGGTTTTCGCATGCAGGGGACTTCAGACATCCGCGCCTACGTCGCACGCGTGGTGATCGCGCTGGCACTCACCGGGGTGGCGGTCCTGCTCTGGCAACTCTCGGAGCTGGTCATGGTTGTGTTTGGCGCCGTGGTGGTGGCGGTGATGCTGCACGCACGGGCAGGTACTGGCGATGGTGGTGGTCGGCGTGCTGACCGGGCTGGGGTTGTGGCTGCTTGGCGTGCCGGTCGCATTCGGGCTGGGCATCATCACGGCGTTGTTGGATTTCGTCCCGATTGCCGGGCCGGTGCTCGCGGCGATTCCTGCGGTCCTGCTGGGTTTCACGGTCAGCCCGCAGGTCGGCCTGGGGGCGCTCGCGCTGTTCATCGTCATCCAGCAAGTCGAGAGCCACGTGCTGCAGCCGTTGATCCAGCAGCGCGCGGTGGACCTGCCGCCGGCCTTGCTGCTGATCTCGCTGTTCGCGATCGGTGCGCTGTTTGGCCTGGCCGGGGTGGTGCTGGCCGCGCCCTTGACGGTGGTGATCTTCGTGCTGGTCAAGCGCCTGTACGTGCGCGAGACCCTGGAGACCGAAACCCGGATTCCCGGCGAGGAATAAGCGGCGGATGCCGGTCGCGCGCACTTTGGTGAAGGAAAACGCCCGCCGGGAGAGAGGCCGGCGGGCGTTCGCCCTTGCTGCGACGCTCTAGTTCTTTATCTGCACGTCATCGATGTAGACGTTGACGTCGTAAGCGGTATTGGCGTGGTAAAGCCAGATCGCGTCCATCGTGACCGTGCTGGCGCTGATCGCACCGTTGCCGCCGACCCAGGCGTTCCAGTTCGACGAGGTGGGCAGCGACCACGACACGTAGGTCCACTGGTTGGCCGGAACCGACTTGCTGGTCGAGCGCTCGGTGCCGTCGCTGTCATCGATGCCTACGCCGACGCTGGTGCCGGTGCCGCCGGACCAGACCCAGAAGCCGACGGTGCCATTGGCGCGGGTCATTTTGGTGTTGCTGCCGGGATTGCCGCTGCCTGAAAGCAGGCGTACCGCCCAGTTGGCCGAGCTCGACTTGTTGTCCTTGAGCAGGACACGCAGCGAGCAGGAGCCGTTCTTGCGCGTGCTGCAGTCACGTGTCGCCGTGGAGGCGCTGGAGATGCCGGTGGTGCTGCCGGAGTAGGCAGGGCTGGTGTTGAAGTGGCCGACACTGCTTTCGAAGCGGTCCAGGTACTTGACCGCGCCGGTGCCGCCACCACTGCCCGGATTCAACAGGCCGTAGTACTTGCTCCAGTTCCAGTTGATGCCCGGATCGGTGTGGGTCTGGCCGCTGTAGTGCTGGTGGCCCTTGATCTTGACGCTGGTGGGCAACACGTTGATGCCGCTGCTGGGGGCGCCCTTGTAGGCACTGCTGCAGGGGATGCTGCTGTATTTGGCGCAGAAGCTGCGGACCACGCCGGCGGAGGCGTTGTACATCGCGTTGGTGTACCAGGAGCTGTTGTTGACGTAGCCCTCGTGCTCGATGCCCAGGGCGAAGCTGTTCTGGTTGCGCAGGTGCCAGGCGGTGTGGGCGTTGCGGACCATCTGGGTGACCTGGCCGTCGGAGCTGCGGATCACGTAGTGCGCACTGACGTTCGAACTGGCGTTCTTGAACCAGGAAATGGTGCCGGCATAACTGCCCTGCGCGGTGTGGATCGCGACCGCACTGACCGCCGCGGAACGCGACGCGTTGTAGTTGGACGAGTGCGCGGCGTTCCAGATGGCCGGGCCGTAGTCGGTGCTCTGGATGCCGGCATCCGGGCCCGCGCCAGACGTGCTCTTGACGGTGGGCCGGCCGTCAGCCGACTTGGCCCGCAGCGTCTCGCTGATCGGGTCGATCTCGAAGTCGGCGGTCTCGATGCGGTCATTGGCCACGTCCAGCCGCACCATCGGCGCGCGCTGCGCGATCAGCTGGTCCATGTCGAATGCGCGCTCCCACTCGATCGCACGCTCCGGCACCACGATGCCGCGATCGTTGACGCCGCGGTCCTGCGCCAACAGCACGTCGTAGGCAAAGCTGGTGCGCGCGAACTCGCCGACGGCGCTGGCACGCGCGGCTTCCACCGGCGATGCCGAGAAGCCGGCGTAGCGCATCAGGGCAGGGCGGATCGCTTCGGGCGATGGCGTATTGCCGCCGCGCTTGAGCGGCGAGCGCGAGTCAGCTCCGGGATGATCCTTGCGGATCTCCGCATCCAGCAGCGCGGCGGCCGCCAGTACGTTGGTGCGCGCGTCGGTGCGGACCAGGGCCGGCGAGACGCCGAGCAGCTGCGCGCCAGCGGTCACCTGGTCGGCGAAGCCCTGGCCCGCGTACAGGCCCATCACGCCGTAGGCGGCGGGCATGTGGTGGTGCGCTTCGGTCTGGGATTGATTGGCGTCGGGCTGGATGTTCAGCCAGCGGCTCTGCACGTAGGCGATCGACTCCAGGGTGCCCACCGGCACCGCCGGATACCGTGCATAGGCTTCCTTGAAGTAACGCTGAAAGGCCTGGCGCTGCGGTCGGAGCGCGGCTTCCTCGGCGTTCAACTGTTCGACCAGCGCAGCTTCCTCGGGCAGCGTGGCCGACTCGCCGGCGAACGCGGTCGAGGCAAGCAGGCCGCTGATCGCGACCGAAAGCAGAATTCGTGAATATCCCCTCATGATTCCCTGAGCTCCGTATGGTGTGCGTCCCCTGCCACGGCGTTATCGCGCGGGTCGCTAAGCCTGCGTTCAGCGATTTTCCGATTCGGGCAGTGCGTCGCGTTCAGGAGCGGGAAATCCGCTGAAACGCTAGGGCAAACCCTCGATTCGACCCCGGAACTTTGCCGCATCGCACCCATACTTCGCGCGGACGAAACGTATGGGAGCGCGTTTCAGGCCCGTGCCATCGAGTGCTGTTCGGCGCCCGGCAGGACTCCGGCAGGCAGCTCGCCGATGCGTCGAGTGCGCAACTGCGACGCACTGGCCACGCCGATTCCGCGCCGCCCGTGGGCGATGTACAGCGTCACGTGAGGTGGCGGCAGCGGCAACTGTCGACCCAGCAGGCGGCCGAGCGCCTGATGGAACGGACGCATCGCCGGCAACTGGATCAGCTCGATGATCGATTGGCGCGGAGCCACGACGGGAACCGGGCCCGCAGCCGGAGCGGGATCGGGGTCGGAATCGGGAGCGGGGTCGGATTCGGGATCTGGATCTGGATGAGCCCGGTCGTGGCCGCCCATGGTCACCGGCGGCGGCCGGATGCCCAGGACGATGAACCGTCCCGTACGTTGAAACTTCCAATCCTGCGCGGCCACCGCGCGGGCAATCCGCTTTGCCAGGAACTCCGTTGCCAACGCGGCGTGGAGCTCGTGCCCGAGTCGCGAACCGATCAGGGTGATGTGCAGTTCCTGTTTGGGCGCGTAGACGGTGCCATCGATCTCGATCGGGTGCTCCGGGGTCGGCCACACCCTGCAATCGATCGGCAGCACGAGCGTGTGGGCAGGCCGGTGCAGGTCCATGTCCAGATCATGCACCAGCCGTCGCAGGAGCGGGTGGCGCTTCCCGCGCCCCGTGCCCCGCAAACGCGCGTGCCGCAGCGCTGTTTGGCTGCCGTCAAGGCGGTCCGCGCTGCTGCGGCGCACAATAGACGGTTGTTTTCGGCTGGATGCACCGCGTGGCTTCTTCGATACCCCCGCCTCCCGATCGACCGCAAGGCCAGAGTCGCTACGCGGTGATCCTGTTTGCGCTGGCCCTGGGCGGCTTTGCGATCGGTACCAGCGAGTTCGCGATGATGGGGCTGATGCCCAACCTGGTGCAGGCCTTCGCCGTCAACGAACCGCAGGTGGGCCACATGATCAGTGCCTACGCGCTGGGCGTCGTGGTGGGCGCGCCGGTGCTGGCCATCCTCGGCGCGCGCCTGCCGCGGCGCACCCTGCTGCTGGCCCTGATGGCGTTCTATGCACTGGGCAATCTGGCGACCGCGCTGGCGCCCAGTTACGCCACGATGCTGGCGTTCCGCTTCATTGCCGGACTGCCGCACGGCGCCTATTTCGGCGTCGCCATGCTGGTGGCGGCCGACCTGGCAGGCCCCGAGCGCCGCGGCACCGCGGTCAGCCAGGTCATGTTGGGTCTGTCGATCGCGATCCTGGTGGGCAATCCGCTGGCCACGTGGATGGGCCAGGCGTTCAGCTGGCGCTACACCTTTGCCATGGTCGCGGCGGTGGCCGTGGTTACCGCGCTGATGATCGGCCGCCACCTGGCGTCGGTGCCGGCCGATCCGGAACAGTCGCCGCTGCGCGAACTGCGCGCGTTCAACACCTCGCAGGTATGGCTGACCCTGCTGATCGGCGCGATCGGGTTCGCCGGCATGTTCTGCGTCTTCAGCTACCTCACGGCCACCCTGACCCACGTCACCGGGCTCGGCGAGGGCTGGATTCCGATCGCGCTGGCCGTGTTCGGCGCCGGGTCGGTGGTCGGCAATCTGGCCGGCGGCTGGCTGGTGGACCGCATGCAGTTCCGCGCCACGGCGGTCATCCTGATCTGGTCCGCACTCGTGCTCGCGGTCTTCCCGCTCGCCGCGCATTCGTTGTGGACCATCCTGCCTGCGGTGCTGGCGATCGGGACCATGGGCGCGCTGGGTCCTGCGCTGCAGACCCGCCTGATGGACGTGGCCGGCGAGGCGCAGACCCTGGCCGCGGCGTCCAACCACGCCGCCTTCAACGCCGCCAACGCGCTGGGGCCGTGGCTGGGCGGACTGGCGATCACCGCCGGGCTCGGCTGGACGTCCACCGGCTACGTCGGCGCGGCGACGGCCGTGGCGGGCCTGCTGATCTACCTCTATGCGCGCCGGGGCGACCACCGCAGCGGCGAGGTGATGCTGGCGGAGCGGACGCCGCAGTGACCGCCGCGTCAGTGGATCCTTGCGGTCCGGCCCCGGGCGATGCGACGCGCCGGGATCGTCCATCATGGGCGGATTCCCACCGGTAGCCGATCGCAGCCATGTCCGACAAGCCCTTCTCGCCCGCCTCCGAGCGCAATCGTGACGCCATCCTGGCGGTGCTGCGTTCGGCGTTTGCGCACCGGCAGCGCGTCCTGGAGATCGGCAGCGGCACCGGCCAGCACGCGGTCCATTTCGCGGCCGCGCTGCCCGGGCTGAGCTGGCAGTGCACCGACCGTCCCGAGCACCTGCCCGGCATCCGCCAGTGGCTGGCGGAGGCGGCGCTGGCCAACACGCCGCCACCGCGCGCGCTGGATGTGGATGACGCGGTCTGGGACGTGGCCGGCGATGCGCGCGCGTTTGACGCGGCCTTCAGCGCCAACACCCTGCACATCATGGGCTGGGAGCAGGTCCTGGCGTTCTTTACCGGGCTCGATCGGGTGCTGGCGCCGGCCGCAACGCTGGTGGTGTACGGACCGTTCAATTACGCCGGGACTTTCACCAGCGACAGCAACCGCGAGTTCGATGGCTGGCTGAAGGCGCGCGACCCGGCATCAGGCATCCGCGATTTCGAGGCGGTCGACGCGCTGGCCGACGCGATCGGCATGCGCCTGGTGGAGGATGTGGCGATGCCGGCCAACAATCGCTGCATCGTGTGGGAGCGCGGACAATGACGCGCTCGCTGCGGATGCGAGGACGGATGGCCGCGCTCGCGCTCGGTTGCGCCGTCAGCGGTGGTGTCCTGGCGCAGGAGCCGATCCCCACAGACGCTGGTGCCGCCACGCCCCTGCCGACCTCGACCGTGCGGCTGGAGGCGGGCGAGTACCTGTGGATGCCGGAAATGGCGCCCGCCGGACCGGTGGTGCTGGTCATCAGCCTGCCCGAGCAGTTGCTGCACGTGTACCGCAATGGCGTGCGCATCGGCGTGTCCACCGTGAGCACCGGCAAGGCCGGCCACGAGACGCCCACCGGGGTGTTCTCGATCCTGCAAAAGCGCAAGGAGCACTATTCCAACCTCTACAACAACGCGCCCATGCCCTACATGCAGCGACTGACCTGGGACGGGATCGCGCTGCACGCCGGCAACCTGCCCGGCTACCCGGCCTCCCACGGCTGCGTGCGCATGCCGTTCGAGTTCTCGCAAAAGCTCTACGGCGTCACGGCCAACGGCATGACGGTGGTGGTGGCCAATGAATCCTCGCACTCGCCGTCCGTGTCCTACCCGGGCTGGTTCGCGCCGGTGGATCCGGTCAGCGGCGCCGATGCGCGCGGGCATCGGGTCGAGTTCGGTGACATCGGGCCGGGCGAGTACAGCTGGAATCCCGAGCGCGCGCCCCACGGGGCACTGACCCTGGTATTGAGCCTGGCCGACCAGCAGCTGGTGACGATGCGCAACGGCGTGGAAATCGGTCGCGCCAGCGTGACCACGCGCAGTGCGCAGCTGCCGGGCACCCACGTGTACGTGCTGCTGGAAGGCGAGGGCAGCGATACCGACGTCGCGGCCGCTACGCGTCCGGCGTTGCGCTGGTTGCAGGTGGCGAGCATCGGCGGCGGTGATTCGGCCGACGCCGCCGCGATCGAGGCGGCCCTCGGCCATGGCGGGGTGCAGCTTCCTCCGGGGTTTGCCGACGCCGTCCAGCCGGTGCTGCAGCCCGGGTCCACCGTCGTGGTCACCAGCGAGTCGATCCGCGGCACCGCGCCCGCCGACCTGACCGTGCTGCGTGCCGACGAGGATCCGGCCGCCCCGCCGCCCGACGGAGACTGAATTCGCCGGCAGGGTCATCACCCGCTGTTCAGGCGCGACCGGCTCCCGGCCCGTATCCTGCCAGCCATGCCACGCCTGCCCGCCTCCCTGCTTCTGACCTGCGCCGCTGCCATCGCCGTGTGCTCGGCCGGCTCGCGCCCCGTCGTCGCGGGTCCAGCGGCGGCCTACACACCGCCCTCCGTCCAGAGCCCCCTGGCCGAGTCGGCGCTTGACCGGTGGATTGCTGAACCGGAGGCGGCAGAAGAGTCGTCTGCGGCATCAATCCTGCTCACCAGCCTGCGTGCGGCCGCACCGGAGATCGATCCGGGCGTGTTGGCGCTCGCCCTGGAAGCGCGCGCCTGCGCACTCAACAGCGGGGCGGCCGGCGGCACCCGCCTGGCGGTGATCGACTACTCGCTGCCGTCCACGCGCAAGCGCATGTGGGTGTTCGACCTCCAGCAGCCCGGCCTGCTTTACGCCGAACACGTGGCCCACGGGCAGGGCAGCGGCGAAAACCTGTCCAACCGCTTCAGCAACGTGGACGGCAGCCACCAGACCAGCCTCGGCCTGTTCCGCACCGCGGAGACCTACGTCGGCGGCAACGGCTACTCCCTGCGCATGGACGGCCTGGAGCCGGGCGTGAACGACAATGCCCGCGACCGCCTGATCGTGATCCATGGCGCCCCGTACGTGAACCCGGACCAGGCACAGCGCCAGGGCCGGCTGGGGCGCAGCTACGGTTGCCCGGCGCTGCGGCCGCAGGTCGCGCGCGAGATCATCGACACCATCAAGAACGAGCAGCTGGTGTTCGCCTACTACCCCGATGATCCGTGGCTGACGGGTTCGCGCTTCTTTGGCTGTGGCGGCCGCACGGCCGGCCAGATCCTCGCCGATGCGCGCGGGCAGGCGGCAACCGGCGACGCATTGGCCAGCGCGGATCGCCCGGCGCGAGAGTCGGGCGCCACGCTCTAGGGCCGGGTTCACCGCCCTTCGACCGGCCTGTGGCCACCATGGACGCATTGAAGTTCATGGAGTGGCGCGATGAAGACCGATGGCCCCGTATTTGGTGAAAGCTCCCTGAGCAAGCTGGCGGCCGTCTTCGACACGCGCGAGCGCGCCGATGTCGTGGCCGCCCGGTTGCGCCAGCAGTTCAATCTGGGCGCCGCGCAACTCCAGGTGATCTCGCCCGAGGACCCGCATCCGGGCCGCAAGATGGAGCCTGAGAGCCGCGGCATCCGCCAGACCGCGATCAAGGCGCACATCACCTTCGCCATCCTGGGCGTCGTCGCCGGGCTGGTGATCTTCCTGATCCTGCGCGGCATGCAGATCGCCGCGGTGACGAGTTCACCGCTGGCCGTCGCCGGGGTGCTGGTGTTCTTCGGTGCGGTGTTCGGCCTGTTTGCCGGCGGCCTGATCACCCTGCGGCCGGACCAGGACCACGTGGTGCTCAAGGTGCGCGAGGCACTGGACAACGGCCGCTTTGTGATCGTCGCCAATCCGGTCGACCGCGAGCAGCGCACCCGCCTGGCCGAAGCGCTGCGGGGCGAATCCAGCGACGTCGCCGGCAGCCTGTGAGACAGTCCCGGTCTCTTCGGGAGTCGTTCTGATGGTGTTCCGGATATCGGTCGTGCTGCTGGCCCTGCTGTCGCTGGCCGGGGTGTTCATGCCTGAGGCGTTCGGCGAGGTCAGCGCCCGGGCCCAGGCGCTTACCCTGTCCGGCGCGGGCTGGATGTACCTGGTGATCGTGTTCGTGGCGCTGATCTTCCTGCTGTACCTGGCGGTCAGCCCGATGGGAGCGTTGCGCATCGGCGGGGACGACGCGGAGCCTGAATTCAGCCGAAGCTCGTGGTTCGCCATGCTGTTCTCCGCCGGCATGGGCATCGGGCTGGTCTTCTTCGGTGCCGCCGAGCCGCTGTCGCACTTCCAGCGGCCGCCCGAAGGCATCGAGCCGCAGAGTCTCGAAGCCGCGCGCGCGTCGCTGCGCTACGTCTTCTTCCACTGGGGCCTGCATCCGTGGGCGATCTACGCCCTGATGGGCCTGGCGATGGCGTGGTTCCAGTTCAACCGCAAGTCGCGGGGCCTGATCAGTGACCTGCTGGAACCCCTGATCGGCGAGCGCCACTCCCACGGGGCGGTCGGCAAGGCCATCGACGTGCTGGCGGTGGTGGCCACCGCGATCGGCGTGGCGACCACGCTGGGCTTCGGCGCCATGCAGATCAGCGCCGGCCTCAGCCACGTGACCACCGTGCCGGCCGGTTTCGCCACCCAGGCGGTGATCATCGCAGTGGCGTTCGTCTTGTACATGGCATCCAGCGCGACCGGCCTGTCGCGCGGCATCAAGTGGCTTTCCAACTTCAACATGGCGGTGGCGGCGCTGTTGCTGGCCCTGGTCATCGTGCTCGGGCCGACCGCGTTCATTTTTGAATCGCTCACCACCACCTTGGGCGCCTACCTCAACCAGCTGCCGGCGATGAGCCTGCACATGACGCCGTTTTCCCAGCGCGCCTGGGTCGGTGACTGGACCATCTTCTACTGGGCCTGGTGGATCGCCTGGGCGCCGTTCGTGGGGGCGTTCTTTGCGAAGATCTCCTACGGCCGCACGGTGCGCGAGTTCGTGTTCGGCGTGGTCTGCGGGCCGGCGCTGGTGAGCTTCGTCTGGTTCGCCGCATTCGGCGCGACCGTGCTCTACCAGCAGATGTTCCAGGGCGCCGACCAGCTGGCCGCGCTCAGCCTGGGGATCGAGCACGTGCTGTTCGCGATGGCCGACCTGCTGCCGCTGTCCTCGGTGATCTCGTGGGTGGCGATCGTGTTGCTGCTGAGCTTCTTCGTCACCTCGGCCGACTCCGCAACGTTGGTGCTGGCCAGCATGTCCAGCGAGTCCGCCGGCGATCCGCCGCTGGCAAAGAAGGTGGTCTGGGGCGTCCTGCAGTCGCTCATTGCTGTCGCGCTGCTGGCGGCAGGCGGGCTGGAAGCGCTGCAGTCGGTGATCATCGTCGCCGCGCTGCCGTTCGCCGTGCTGCTGGTGGCGATCATGGTCTCGTTGAACCGCACCCTGGGCGAGGAGAAGCGGCTGCGCGAGCGCCACGACCGCGAGGTCCGCCACGCCGAAGTGCGGTGGCTGCAAAAGGAGCGCGAGCGTGCGGAGAAACTCGAGCCTGGCGCGGGCGACCTGTGACAGCGTGAGCCGGGAGTGAGCCGTGAGCCACTGGCCGGGAGCCCTTGGCCTGGAGCCCCTGCCCGGGAGCCGGCGCCGCCGGGTCCGGCCGCTCAGTAATCGGAAGAGACGTTGGCTTCCAGCGGCACCTGGTGGGCCTTCAGCCAGGCCACGACCTCCCGCCGTTCGGCGACTGCACGCTCGTTGAGCGCGTTGCGCGGCGGGTAGGAGAAGTAATACGCCTGGAAGCTCGCACCGCCCGAGTTGGTCGCCGTCGGGTCCGCGCCCGCCTCCAGCAGCATCAGGATCGCCGCGCCGGCGTTGGTGCGGGCGGCAACGTGCAGGGGACGGTCGCCGTTGTGGTCGCCCAGGTCGGGATCGGCGCCCGCCTCCAGCAGGATGCGGACATTGTCCAGCTGCAGGCCGCGCAGGGCGCGGGACAGCGGCGTCGATCCGGTGGCGGCATTGCGCACGTTCGGATCACCCCCATGGGCAAGCACGGCTTTGAGGAACGCCGGATCGGCCAGGAACGCGGCGGCATGGACCGGTGTTTCGCCGCCGCCGCCGGGCTGGTTGGGGTCGGCGCCACCGTCGAGCAGCGCCTGGGTCGCGGCGAGGTTCTCCGCCCCGATTGCCGCTACCAGCAACGTCGCCCCGTCCACCCCGGGTGTATTGGGGTCGACGCTGGCGAGCTGGCGCTTGATCTCGGCGCTGTCACCGCTGGCAACCGCCTGGGCAAGCGGCTCGAGGCTGGAACTGGCGAAGGCATCGTTGCTCATGGACTGTGGATCACATCCGGTAGCGGAAAGGAGGAACGCGGCAAAAAGGGCGCCGGTGAGGCGCCCCCTGACAAGCGGGTCTATTGGCGATCCTGCACGCATTTACCAGTTCCAGGGCATGACCCGCGAGTTGGAGACGGCCTCGCCGATCGCGCGGCCGGTGTTGGTCACACCATCCTTGATCGCAGTGGCGCCTTCAACCACTTTGTTGCCGGTCCACTTTGCCCCCTCAACGACCTTCTCGCCGGTCCACCTGGCGGCATCGACCGTCTTGCCCGCCACCCAAGTAGTGCCCTGGATCGCTTTTTCGCCGGTCCACTGGATGCCTTCGAGCGCCTTGCCTCCCGCCCAGACGGCGCCGTCGACGGTGTTTTGCAGGGCCGCGCCATTGGCAGCGGCGATCTGCTCAATCCCGTCGCCGACCTTGTCGGCAGTGAACTGGGCCGTCTTGCCGCCAATCGAGATCGCGCCGGCCAACACGTCGCCCACCGGGCCGGCGACGCGCTCATCCACGCGCGCCGCAACGCTTTCCGCGGTGTGGTGGATGGTATCGCCGACCGAGTCGATCACCCCGTCAACCACATGCCCGGCGATCTTCACCGATCCCTGCAGGTGGTTGCCGTCGGCCATGTCGGACTTGAGCACGCCGTTGACTTCATCGGCGACCTCGTGGGTGTTGCGGGCGAAATCATCGCGCAGGCCCTCGGGCACCATGTCGTGGAGGGATTTGCCGAAATCCGAGGGGTTCTGGTAGCCGGCCTGCCACGGTTCACGCGCGATCATCGTGTCGGTGAGCAGGTTGGGGCTGTGGCTGAGCGCGTTGTAGGCCAGTTGGCCGACGCCGCTGATGACCGGGATGCCGCTGTTGCGCATCGCCTCCACCAGGCCATTGGCTCCCGCCTGCCCGAGCAGCGGCAGGTCGAACTCGTGTTTGGCCGCGCGCCCGGTCAGGGTGTGCTGGTCGATGCCCTTGGGCTCGACGACGATCCTGGTGCCAAGCGCGTCGGGCGCCGCCAGCGACAGCGGACCGGACTCCTGCACCCGCGTCAGCAGGTCGGTTTTCATCGAGTAGGCGCGGATCTGGCCACCCTCGGCGATGTCGCGCGCCTGCTGCGGGCTGGCCATGCCCAGACGGTCCAAGGTGTTGGGGTGGATGCCGGAGGCGTCGAAGGTGACCGCCGGGATGCCGGTGGCCAGCGAGGCCACCGAGGCCAGGCCGCCGCCCTGCGAATGGCCGGTGATGGCGAGGTTGGTCGCAGCGCCCGCCTCTCCGTCGCCGAACACGCGCGCAAACTCGATCGCGCTGTCGGCCGCCAGGCCGGTGAACTTGTCCGCCGCACCGGTCTCAAAGCCCAGGCCCTGCTGGAAGTTGTCGCCCCAATCGGCGGCGCCCTCGGCGGTGCCGCGATAGGCGAGCACGAAGTTGCCTTCACCGTCGGTGTAGACCTCGGCCTTGAACTGGTTGGCGGTGGTCTGCTCGACGCCGCCGAGGAACTCCTGGCGCCAGGTGGCCGGGTCGTCGATGCCGCGCGATTCCAGCATCGCGTCGCTGACCGCGCTCCAGCCATCGGGCGGCGCGCCGCGCGTCCCGTAGACCGAGGTCGCCAGCTGCGACATCGTCACGTCAAAGGGTTGCGCCCGGGTGCCGCTGGTGGCGTCCTTCAGCGTGCTGCCGGCGGGCAAAGCATAGGGACTCGGAGTTGACGGCGGGGCCTGCGGTGCCAGTCGTGCCGGCGCCAGCGACGCCAGCTGCGGGTGGTAGCTCGGTTCGCGCAGGCCACCGGGTCCCTGTGACAGCGGCGAAAACGGTGCTGGCCGCTGCAGGTTCTGCAACGGTGCCAACATCTGCAAGCGGTTGGTGAGTCCGCTGAGTCCACCCTGGCCGATCAACATGTCCCGCCTCCTTCTAGGCGCCTGTCCCGACCATAGAGGCAGTGCCGGGCGCGGCGGTAGCTGGGGCGGACCCTAGAGGCGCGAAGGAGGCCGGGCGCCCGAACAGGTAGCCCTGACCGAATCCGCAGCTGAGGTCGAGCAGCAGCTTCCGCTGCTCGGGACTTTCGATGCCCTCGGCGACCACCGTCATGTCCAGGGCCCGCGCGAGCGAGATGACCGCTGAAACGACCGCCGCGCAGTTGCCCGGCTCGCCCAGGGAGGCAAGGAAGGTGCGGTCGATCTTGATCATCCGCAGCGGGAAGGCATGCAGGTAGCTGAGCGAGGAATAGCCGGTGCCAAAATCGTCCAGAGCGATGCCGACGCCCTCGTCGCGGAGCTGGCCCAGCACCGAACGCACGCGCTCGGAATCGTCCAGCAACGAGCCTTCGGTCACCTCGATGACCAGTCGGCTCGGGGCAAGGCCGGTGCGCGCGAGCAGGTCGAGCAGGCGCCGTGCAAAGTCCTCGCGTTGCAGGTGGCGCGGCATCACGTTGATCGTCAGGTAGGTGTCGTCGTGGATGGTGGCGACGTGGGCCATGCTGCGCTTGAAGATGCGCCAGTCGATGGTCTCCATCAGGCCGCTGTCCTCGGCGACCTGCTGGAAGTCGCCTGGACACAGCACCCCGCGCTGCGGATGGTTCCAGCGCATCAGGGCCTCGCGCCCGACGATGGTGGCATCGTCCAGGCGCACGATGGGTTGCAGGTAGGGCTCCAGCTCGTCGCGTTCGATCGCCTGGCGCAGCTCGGCTTCCAGCGCCAGCAGGTCCACCGAATAGCCGTGCATCGACTGGTCGTACATCTGCCAACGGCAGCGCCCGAGGGCCTTGGCGCGGTACAGCGCGATATCCGCGTCGCGCAGGAGTTCGTCCGCATGCGTGTACCGGCCATCGCCGATGACGATGCCGATGCTCGCCGAGGGCTCCAGCATGCGGCCGCTGATCGGCATCGGCGCGGTGATCACCTCCAGGATCCGCTCGGCGATCGTCGCCGCCGGTGCGCGCGCGCCGTCGCGGTCACGGCCGACCTGCTCGAGCAGGACGACGAACTCGTCCCCGGCCAGTCTTGCCACCAGGTCGGGTTTTCGCACGCAGGACTGGAGGCGGCGGGCGATCTCGCGCAGGAACGCGTCGCCCGCCAGGTGCCCGAGGTTGTCGTTGATCAGCTTGAAGCGGTCGACGTCCAGATACAGCAACGCGCAGAACGAGCCCGGTTCGGCACGCCGGCGGGCCAGCACGGCGTCGACGCGTTCATGCAGTTGGCCGCGGTTGGGAAGCCCGGTCAGGGCATCGTGCATGACCTCGTGCTCGAGCCGTTGCTGCACCAGCTCGCGCTCGCGGATCTGGCTGCGCAGCTCCAGCGTGCGCTCCGCCACCCGCTCCTCCAGCTGCGCGAAGGCTTTCTGGCGGAACTGGGCATTGCGCCGGCGCAGCAGGCTGTTGGCGATCTGGGAGGCGACAAAGACAAGCAGCTCCTGGTCCGCTGACGTGTAGTGCACGTGGCAGTCATAACTCTGCACGGTGACCAGCCCGACCACCTCGTCGCCCGAGAAAAGCGGTACCCCCAGCCAGCACTCCGACGGTTTTCCCTGGCCGGGCCGGTCGATGACCTCGCCCTGGCGGATCAGGTCCAGCGCCTCATCGTGGGTGACCAGCAGCGCGCGCCGGGTCCGCAGCACGTATTCGCTGAGCCCGCGCGCCAGCGGCCGGTGCATCGGCAGGTCGTCGTGGTGGCGGTCGACCAGATAGGGAAACTCCAGACGCGTCCGATCGTCCGACAGCAGGGCGATGAAGAAGTTGTCGGCGTTGAGCAGCTGGCGCACCACGTCATGGATGCCGGCAAAGAAGGCGTGTTCGTCGGTGTCCTCGTTCGCCAGCTGGGCGATCTGGAACATCGCGCTCTGCAGCCGCTCGGCGCGCTGGCGCTCGGCGATCTCCAGCTGAAGGTCGCAGTTGACCTGGGCCAGCTCCTGGGTGCGCAGCTTGACGCTGCGTTCGAGCAATTCGCTGCTTCCCTTGCGCTCAACGGCGGTAAGGATGTGGCTGGCAACGAACTCCAGCAGGTCCTCGTCGGTCTCGCTGAACTCCACGCCGGGCTCGTAGCTCTGCACGACGATGGCGCCGTGGACCGCGCCGTCCCTCAGCATGGGCACGCCGAGCCAGTCCGAACTGTAGGTCCCCACCAGGCGCAGCGGGCCATCGACCTGCGTGCGGATGTATTCGCGGCTGCCTCGCAGCGGCCGACCGTCGCGCAGGACGTACCAGGTGGCGGAATGCTTCAGGTCCTCGCGGGGCAGCTCCTCAAACAGCGGCGAATCCTCGACGTCCACGAAGTACAGCATACGGATGGTGTCGTGGGTCGGATCGAGCAGGGCGATGAAGAAATTTTCCGCATACATCAGCGTGCCGACGATGTCGTGGATGCCGCGCAGGACTTCCGACATGTCCCGATCCGAGCCCGACAGCTGCGAGATCGCGAACAGGGCGCGCTGCATCTTCTCGGAGTTCTGCAGCTTGACCACCTCCTGCTCCAGTTCAGCCAGGCGGCGCAGGCGCTGGAGAAGCGGGTCCGCGGTCGCGACGCCCGGCGCCAGGGCAGTGGCAATCGCGGCGGGATGGCTTCCGTCGGCGGCGGTGACCGCGAGCACGGCGTTGCTGGCGGGCAGATCCAGTGACGCAGTCCTGTCGCTGTCGCCGCCGCCCTCGATCTCTGCGTCGCGCTCCCAGATCACCCTGGAGTCGTCGATCCCGGGCAGCGCTGCCGCGACGGTTTCAATGGCGCAGACGAGCTGGTCCACCGTCCGCGCTTCCAGCAGGGTTTCCCGCCAGGCCGCAAATGCGCCGTCGATGGCGTTCATGGCGGCCCGCCGTCGAGTAACCCGCCGTTGGCCAACCTGCCGTTGACCGACAGGGAGCGGACTTGACGCAAGCCCGCGCCGTCGCCGGCTGCGAATCGGAAAGCTTGCCTGCGGCGTTCAGTGGATCGGTAGGGCATGGGGCGCTCCAGCGGGCCAGACATTCCAGCCTGACCCCGCTATCGGCCGCCCCGCGCCAAGCTTTAACGCGAACTCATGCCACCTGCACCAGTCGCAGCGGGTTGGACCACTCCTGCAACAGCTCCGCCTCGCGCGCCTTGGCCTTGGCCAGATGCGCTTCCTTGACGTGGCCGTAGCCGCGGATCTGCTCGGGGATGGACGCGATCTCGGCCGCCAGGGCGACGTTGCCACGGTCCAGCCGGGGCAGGAGGGCATCGATGGTCTGGAAGTAGTCGACGATCAGCTGGCGCTCGCCGCGGCGCTCGGCGGTGTAGCCGAAGATGTCCAGCCTGCCGCCGCGCAGGGTGCGCAGCTTGGCCAGCCACTTGAACGCGGTGAACATCCTCGGGCCGAACTCGCGCTTGATCAGCTGGCCGTTGTCGTCGCGCTTGGCGAACAGCGGCGGAGCGAGGTGGAACTTGATTTTGTAGTCGCCGTCGAACTGCTGCTCAACTTGGCGCAGGAACTCGCCGCTGGTATACAGCCGAGCGACTTCGTATTCGTCCTTGTAGGCCATCAGCTTGAACGCATAGCGGGCGACCGCCTCGGTCAGGTCGGTGCTGCCGCCCGCCTTGCCGGCCTCCGCGTCGCGTACCCGGTTGACCAGGCTGGCGTAGTGGCGCGCGTAGTCCGCGTCCTGGTACTCGGTGAGGAACTGCACCCGGCGGCCGATCAGTTCGTCCAGCGAGCGTGACAGGCGCGAGTCGTCCATCGGCAGGAACGCGACCTTGTCACCCGGTTGGCTCTGCGGGACATGGCGGAGTTCGTCTTCCTTGCGGCCGGCCAGCGGCGCCGAGGGGCTCGCAAACTCGCTGCCTTCCCAGTCGCCGGCGCCGAGCATCGGCAGGTCGCGCGGAGTGGCTTCCGCCGCGGTCGGCTGGTTGCGCACCAGTCCGGCGGCATCGGCCACCGCGTTGGGGTCAATCACCGCCAGCCGGCCCCAGGCGAAGGCGGTCTTGTTCATCTCGATCGCCGCGCCGTTGAGCTCGACCGCGCGCATGATCGCGTCCAGCGAGATCGGCACCAGCCCGCGCTGCCACGCATAACCCAGCAGGAACAGGTTGCTGCCGATCGCGTTGCCCAGCAGGGCGGTGGCGATCTGGGTGGCGTCGACCACGAACGGCTTCTCGCCGCCCAGCGCGGTCTGCACCGCACTGATGATGTCGGCCGCGGGAAACTGGATGTCCGGGCGGGTGGTGAAGCTGCCCGGCATCGCCTCGTAGCTGTTGAGCACGACCTGGCTGCGGCCGCCGCGGATCTTCGACAGCGCCCAGTAGTCGTTGACCACGACCATGTCGCAGCCCAGCACCAGGTCGGCCTCGCCGGCGGCGATGCGCACCGCGTGGATTTCGGCCGGGCTGTTGGCGATGCGGATGTGGCTGGTGACTGCGCCGCCCTTCTGCGCCAGTCCGGTCTGGTCGAGCACGCTGGAACCCTTGCCCTCCAGATGCCCGGCCATGCCCAGCAGCGCACCGATGGTGACCACGCCGGTGCCGCCGACGCCGGTGATCAGGATGTTCCACGGCCGCTCCAGCGTCGGCAGTACCGGCATCGGCAGGTTGGCCAGGCGGTCAAGTGCGTTGCTGGCGGACTTCTTCTTCAGTCCGCCGCCCTCGATGATGACAAAGCTGGGGCAGAAGCCGGTGGTGCAGCTGTAGTCCTTGTTGCAGTTGGACTGGTCGATCTCGCGCTTGCGCCCGAATTCGGTTTCCTTGGGCAACACCGACACGCAGAACGATTTCTTGCCGCAGTCGCCGCAGCCCTCGCAGACCAGCGAGTTGACCATGACGCGTTTGGCCGGATCGACGATCCTGCCGCGCTTGCGGCGCCGACGCTTTTCGGTCGCGCAGGTCTGGTCGTAGATCAGCACCGAGGTGCCCTTCACGCCGCGCAGGCGCTTCTGCACCGCGTCCAGTTCGGCGCGGTCGAAGAACTCGACATCATTCGGGAACAGGTCGCGGCGCCGCCATTTGCCGATGTCATCGGAGACCACCACGATCGCGTGCACGCCTTCGCTGCGCACCTGGTGGGCGATCTGCGGCACGCTGAGCTGGCCGTCTACCGGCTGGCCGCCGGTCATTGCCACCGCGTCGTTGTAGAGGATCTTGTAGGTGATGTTGACCCCGGCCGCCACCGCCTGGCGGATCGCCAGCGTGCCGGAGTGGAAATAGGTGCCGTCGCCGAGGTTCTGGAACACGTGCCCGGTATCGGTGAACGCGGCCTGCCCGGCCCAGGTGACGCCTTCGCCGCCCATGTGCGTGTAGGTGTCGGTGCTGCGGTTCATCCAGGTCACCATGTAGTGGCAACCGATGCCGCCCAGCGCGCGCGAGCCTTGCGGCACCGCGGTGGAGAGGTTGTGCGGACAGCCGGAGCAGTAATGCGGCACGCGCGGGAACTGCGCCCGCGGCAGCGCCAGTTCGGCTTCCTTCTCGGCCATCCAGCGCATGACGTCGCGCATTCGCTCGTTGTCATGGAACTTCTGGATGCGCCGGCCGATCACGCCGGCGATCGTCGCCGGCGTCAGCTCGCCGGTGCTGGGCAGGATCCAGTGGCCCTGCTCGTCGTACTTGCCGACGATGGAGGGACGCGTGGCGCCGCCCCAGTTGTACATCGCCTCCTTCATCTGGCTCTCGATGAAGGCGTGCTTCTCCTCGACCACCACGATGTCGGCCAGGCCATCGGCGAAGCGCTGCAGGCCGACCGGCTCCAGCGGCCAGGTCATGCCGACCTTGTACACGCGGATGCCCAGATCCTGACACGCGCGCTCGTCCAAACCGAGGTATTCCAGCGCGGTCAGCACGTCCAGATAGGACTTGCCGGTGGTGATGATGCCCAGCCGCGGGT
Organism: Lysobacter ciconiae; assembly: GCF_015209725.1. Taxonomy (NCBI): domain Bacteria; kingdom Pseudomonadati; phylum Pseudomonadota; class Gammaproteobacteria; order Lysobacterales; family Lysobacteraceae; genus Novilysobacter; species Novilysobacter ciconiae. The sequence continues at coordinate 74,018 of NZ_CP063656.1, forward strand.
TGGGTGAATCGATCACGATGCGGTCGATCGCGTTGGCCCGGGCGAAGGCCTGCGCCGCCTTGACCGCGTAGCGGTGCAGGCGCATCTCCTGGTCCAGCGGCGGATCCGGCCAGCGGATATTGAGGCCGCCGGCCGGCATCTCGAAGTCGTCCGGGGTGACGATCTGCAGCGCCAGCGGATTGACGTCCACGGACGCGGAGGACTCCACCGTTTCGGCGATCGTCTTGAAGCCGACCCAGCGCCCGGTGTAGCGCGACATCGCCCAGCCGATCGCGCCCATGTCGAGGATGTCCTGCACCCCGGCCGGGTTGAGGATCGGCATCATCGCGCTGGTGAACTCGCCCTCCGAACCGTGCGGAAGCGTCGAGCTGCGGCAGGCGTGGTCGTCGGCGGCCAGCGCCAGCACGCCACCCAGCGGGCTGGTGCCGGCGGCATTGGCGTGCTTGAGCACATCGCCGCTGCGGTCCACGCCCGGCCCCTTGGCGTACCACATGCCGAACACGCCATCGACCTTGGCGCCTTCAAACAGGTTGGTCTGCTGGGTGCCCCAGACCATCGTCGCGCCGAGGTCCTCGTTGAGGCCCGGGATGAACTTCACCCCCGCCTTGGCCAGGTGCTGCTTCGCCCGCCACAGCTCCAGGTCGAAACCGCCCAGCGGCGAGCCGCGGTAGCCGGAAACAAAGCCGGCGGTGTTGAGGCCGGCAGCCTGGTCGCGCAGGCGCTGCATCAGCGGCAGCCGCACCAGCGCCTGCACGCCGGACAGGTAGATCCGGCCGGTCTCGCGGCTGTACTTGTGGTCCAGGCCGTAGTCGGGATCGGCGAGCGTGGCGCTGTGGGCCGAAGCCGGCGAGGAGAGCTGGGCGGTGCTGGTCATGCGGGGCTCCGACGCGGCGGCGGCCGCGCGATGGCTGCGGGGGTCGGGGTCGGATCGGGAAACGCTGCTGATGCACGGATCGGGTCCGGCGGAACCGGCGCGCGCGTCGTCGGCACAGCCGCGGGAGTCTAGCAGCCAATGCCTTTGTGCCGCGGCCGCACGGCTTTGTCCCGCGGTCTGCACGCGCTACCATGAGCGCGCAATCCAGGGGGGAATGTGCATGTTCAATTTCAAGCGGCCGCTCAGCGGCCGGGTTCTGGCTGCGACGCTGGCAGGTTGTCTGCTGGTGACCGGCGCAGCAGCGGCACAAAGCCGGCTGGTGCCTGCATCCGAGTTCTATTTCGCGGAAGAAGCGCGCACGACGCGTCCGGTGGTCGCCATCCAGGGCGAGGGCGATGCGTTGACCGAAGCACTGCTCAAGGCGGTCGCGCGCAAGCCGCGTGCCCAGGCCGAGACGGCCCAGCTGGCCCATGTGGCCATGACCGGCGGCCGGCCCGAGCTGGGCATCGAGCTGTACGACCGCGCGCTGCGCAACCTGGGCACGACCGACATCCTGTACCGGCCGGTCCTGTGGAACTACGGCTGGGACCTGCTGCGCAACGGCGACGCCGAAGCCGCGCTGGCGCGCTGGGAGACGCTGATGAGGGCGCGCAACGTCACCGCCGACTGGATGCCGCCCACGTTCGCGCTGGCTTTGTGGCAACTGGACCGCAAGGACGAGGCGGTGGAGTGGTATGCGGCCGCCGTGCGCACCCATCCGGACCGCTGGACCTATCCCGACCGTTTCGACGAGCTGCTGCCCGACTGGCTACCCGCCGAGCGTGAGGCGCTCGCGAAGGTGCAGCAGGCATGGCAGGCTGATCCACCGCAATGGCGCTGATCCGCGGCTGAGCACAAGCCACGACCGGAGCAACGGAATGCTGCAAAAACGACTGCTTGAGCGAACGCTTGCTGTAGCCCTGCTGTCGGCGCTGTCGCTCGCCGGCTCCGCGACTGCGACGGGGCAGGCTCCCGCGATCGATCGCGCCGCCGCCGCCGCCGAAGCCTGCATGGCGCTCGGTGACGACGCTCGCATCGCGCAATGCCTGCAGCAGGTGGCGCCACGTTCGCCGGAGCAGCAACGCGCGGATGCCGTGCTCGACGATCCCGCCACGCAGGCGGCGATGGAAGCCTGGAGCCGCGCTTACGAGCCGGCGATGGCGGCGCACGCGCAGGCTCTGGCGCAGCGCGGCGATGTGCGCAGCCTGCTGGGCGCGATGATGATCATGCCGGTGCAGGACGCAGCGGCCGGCGATGCCCCCGGCGTGTTGGGGTTGCAGGCGCGCGGCTGGTTCGCGCGCGCCCGCCAGCTCGGTCCCACCGATCCGGTGGTCGCCTGGGTGGAGGTCACCGATTGCCACGTGCTGGGCTGCGATCGCGACGCCGCGATCGCGCGGCTGCTGCAGGTGGACGGCGACAACGCCGCGGCGCACCTGTGGGCGAACGGCGTGGCGATGGAGTCCGGCGATCCGCGCGCGGCCCGCGAGGATCTGCATGCGGCCGCTGTCGCCCCGCGCTACCAACCGCACAGCGGCCCATTGCTCAGCCTTTTGCTGGACGCGCGCGCCGGAGCGCCCGTGCCGGCGATGGACGCGCGTACGTCCGCCGGCATGCAGGCCGCCACCGGTACCGGAACCGCGGCCGACTGGATGGCCATGCAGGCACTCGGGCAATGGGCCGCCATCGCCCTGGCACCGATGCAGGGCGTGAGCCGTTTCTGCGCGCCGGGCTCGGCGCAACTGGCGCGCGACCCCGGCCTGCGCGCCGACTGCAAGGCGGTGCTGTCCCGTCTGGCCGCGGATGATTCCACCCTCCCTTACGCCGAGATGGCAACTCGGCTGCTGATCGGACTGGACCCCGGGCTGACCGGCCAGTGGACACCAAGGCTGCGCCAGCTGGCCTGGTGGCGGGAGCAATCGCTGCCCTTGTTGGCGGATCTGGGCGGGGTCGCGCATCGCGGCGGGACACCGGGCGCGGGCGAGTATGCCCGCTGGGTCGCCAGCGATGGCGAGTTGGGCGCCATGGCCAGACTGTTGTCCCACGCCGGCATTGCGACGGCGCCGCCGACGGAGTGGCAGCTGCCGCGGCAACCACGTTGACCGCACGTCCCGTCCCACTTCGTGGGTGACGCGCGCTCCCGGTGTTGTACGCTGCAGCCTGACGCGCAGCGCAGCCTGCAAACCCGGGAGATGCGATGAAGACGGTGCTGGTGGCCACATCCAAGGGTGGGGCAGGCAAGACCACGATCGCCACCCACCTGGCCGCGAATGCCGCGCTGCAGGGTCACCGCACCGCGCTGGTGGACGCGGACCCGCAACGCTCGTCCCACGGCTGGGCGCAGCGCCGCGCGGCGCTCGACTCCGCAGTGCTGCCGGTGGATGGCACCAACCGCTGGAAATGGCAGCGCGGCGTGCCCTCCGATACCGAGCGGCTGATCATCGACGCCCCGGCCGGGGCCATGGCCGACGAGCTGCAGAGCTTCCTCGACGTCGCCGACGCGGTGGTCGTGCCGATCCAGCCATCATTGCTGGACATCGAGGCCAGCGTGCCGTTCCTGGATTCGCTGGCCCGCCATCCGCGCGTGCGCGGCGGCGAGTTGAAGGTGGGCCTGGTGGCCAACCGTCTTCGCCCGTGGACCAGCACCTCGCGCGAAACCCTGGCCATGCTCGAGCGCTGGCCGTATCCGGTCGTCGCCCGGTTGCGCGACAGCCAGGCCTATGTGGTCCTGGCCGGCCTGGGCAAAAGCCTGTTTGACTACCATTCCGCGAACGTCCGCGACCACCAGTCCGATTGGCAGCCGTTGCTGAAATGGCTGGCCAAATGAGGAGACTCCGCCATGCGTGAACTGATCCTGCTGCGCCATGCCCACGCCGAACACGCCACCGCCGGCCAGGCCGATATCGATCGCCCGCTGTCGGCCCAGGGTGTGGCCGAGGCGGAGGCCGCCGGTCGCTGGCTGGCAGAGCGCAACCTGGCCCCGGACCGCGTCCTGTGCTCGCCGGCGCGGCGCACCCGCGAGACGCTGGAAGGCGTGCTGGCGGTCATCGGCTACGTCGAGCAACGCATCCAGGAGGAGATCTACGACGCCGAACCCGGCGCCTTGATCGCCCTGGCCGACAACAGCGCCGGGGTCGAGCGACTGATGCTGGTCGGCCACAACCCCGGCCTGGAACTCCTGGCGGCACTGCTCTACAGCGGCCGCACCGGGGACTACCGCGGCATGCCCCCGGGCGGTGTCGCAGTGCTGTCGATCCCCGACGGCACCCGGCTCGAGCCGGGCGTGGCGCGGCTTGACGCGTTCTGGTGGCCGTGACCGCAGCGCGACTCCCCGCCCACTGCTTTTTGCTGCTGATGCTGACGCTGCCCCTGGCGGCGCCGGCGCGGCAGTCTGCGCCCGTGGCGACCCCGCCCGTGGCCCCCGCCTCCGCAAGCGTTCCCGCAACCGCCGGGCAGGCGTTCCGCGCCTTTGACCGGCGTGCGGCCCAGCCCGGCGTTCGCGCCTACCCGTTCGATCCGTCGCACACGCGATTCGGCTTCGAGCTGCGCACCCGCTGGGGCCAACGCGTGCAGGGCCAGTTTCCGGTGTACGACGGGGTGGCGCTGTTCCTCCCCGACGGCCGGCGCCAGGTGCGTATCCGGCTGGCGGCCGGTGCGATCGATGTGGCCGGCTCGGAGCGATACGCGGCCATCGCGCGTTCGGAGGCGTTCTTCGACGCCGAGCACTACCCCGATATCGAGTTCGTGTCCGAGCCGCACGACGATCTGCTGACCCGCGAGGGCGGTTTGTTGCAGGGCGTCCTGCGCATGCACGGCACCACCCGCGCGGAGACCTTCGTCGTCGCCCCGGCGCTGTGTGATCGCGCCGGACAGGATTGCGACGCGATTGCCAGCGGCAGCGTGGACCGCAGCCACTACGGCATTGCCGGCATGCGCCTGGTGCTGTCGGATCGCGTGCGTTTCACCATGCGCGTGCGCCTGGACGGCCCGGCGCGATGAGGACGGCGTCCTTGCTGCTGCGATGCGGTGATCGTTGCAGCACTGCGCTGGCACGCGTCGCCGTGGTGTTGTCAGTGCTGCTGCTCGCGGCCTGCGCCACGTTGAGCCCGCAACAGGCCGACCGCGCGTATGCGATTGCCGGCGCGGCCCGTTCGGATGCGTCCACGTGCGATACGAGCGATGCCTGCGCGCAGCCCTCGCCCCTGCACCAGCTGGCCGACCGGGCCTTGCTGGATTCGACGCCGCAGCAGCCCCGCCACTACACCGTGATCCTCGACCGCGGCACCGATGCGCTGCTGGCGCGCATCAACCTGATCCGCAGCGCCGCGCGCAGCATCGACCTGCAGACCTACATCTACGAGGACGACGATTCCGGGCGCCTGGTGCTGGACGAACTGCTCGCTGCCGCGCGGCGCGGCGTGCGCGTGCGCTTGCTGATGGACCAGCTATCCGCGATCCAGAGCGTGGAATCCCTGGCGGCGCTCAGCGGCGCCCACCGCAATTTCCACATCAAGCTGTACAACCCGGTGCTGGGGCGGGCTCGCGTCACCTACCCGCAGTACGCGATCGCCGCCGCCTGCTGCTGGCGGCAGCTCAACCAGCGCATGCACACCAAGCTGCTGTTGATCGACGATGCGCTGGCGATCACCGGCGGGCGCAACTACCAGGACGACTATTTCGACTGGGACGCGCAGTACAACTTCCGCGATCGCGACCTGCTGGTGGCCGGGCCGGTGACCGGCGCGATGGCAGAGGACTTCCGCCGTTTCTGGGAGGACCGCCGGGCGGTGCCTCCGTCGCGGCTGGTGGACGTCGGCCGCCTGTTGCTGGCGCGCGGCGTCCCGCCGCTGGCACCCAGCGAATTCCGCCTGCCCGAGCGGGCCGAAGCGATGCGCGAGGACGCTGCCGATGCGCTGTTGGTGTTCGAGCGCCTCGCCAGCCGTGCCCGGGAAGTCGGCAAGGTGGAGTACGTGTCCGACGGCCCCGGCAAGCACGAGGCGGACACCCCGGCGGAGTTTGCGCTGGCATCGCAGTCGCTGGGCGAGCTGATCGCCTCGGCCGACCGCGAGGTGCTGCTGCAGACGCCCTACCTGGTGCTTTCGCGCCCCGCCCAGGCCCTTTTCGAACGCCTGCACGACCGCCCCGACGCGCCGCGCGTGGTGGTATCGACCAACTCGCTGGCCGCCACCGATGCGTTCATCGCCTACGCGCTGTCCTACAAGTACAAGCGCCGCTACCTGCGCGATTTCGGTTTCAACATCTACGAGTACAAGCCGTTTCCCGAGGACGCGCCGATCGACCTGGCGACCACAGGCGCGTTCCTGCCCGAATTCGTCGACGCGCCCTTGCCGCCGCCTCCGAGCACCCGTCCCGACCGCAGCAGCGTGCTGCGCTCGGCGCGCTACCGCCGGCCGCTGGCGACCGAGTACGGCGCCACCCGCCACCTGCGCCGCCAGTCCAACGAGCCGGTCCCGCTGCGACGCGCCGGGGTGCGGATGGGCATGCACGCCAAGTCGCTGGTCATCGACCGCCGGATCGGTGTGGTGGGCACCCACAACTTCGATCCGCGCGGGGACAACTACAACACCGAAAGCGCCGTCGTGGTCCACGATGCCGCGTTTGCGCGCGAACTGGCGGCGAGCATCCACCGCGACATCAGTCCGGCCAACTCCTGGGTGATCGCCCCGCGCGACAAGCCGCCGGTGCTGTGGGGGCTGGAGTACTCGATCGGCAAGCTCTCCGAATGGCTGCCGGTGTTCGACCTGTGGCCGATGCGCTACGCGACCAGCTACGAGTTCATGCCGGGTCCGGAATGCCCGCGGCCGATCCCGCCTGATCATCCCGGCTTCCGCGCCTGCCATCGTCCGGTGGGCGATTTCCCGGAAGTGAATCTCGCCCTGAAGGGCCTGCCGACCCGGCTTTTCACCGCTTTCGGTGCCGGACTGGCGCCGATTCTCTGATCTGCGCCGCGCTCGATTCCCCGCGCTGAAACCTGCTGAAGCCTGAACGATAACCGGGCCATGACTTATGGCCTATGGCGCGTTCGAACCGGTGTTATACATTACCAGCACACCAATTCACTACATCAGGAGATCGCCATGTACATCCCCTCACGCGCCCAGTCCTTTGCCTCCGCCGCCGCGGAGCCGTCCTGCAACGACGCCGCCCGCGGGGCGGAGTGCGATCGCGCCCATGCGCTCGCCGCTGCCCATCGGCACGGTTACCCGCAGCGCCAGCCAGGCACGGGTTATCGCCACAGCAGCGGCTACGCCGGCCGCGAAAATTACAAGGGCCTGAACCGCTACGTCGAGAGCGCCGCGCCCGCCCTGTTCAGGTTCCACTGAGCCCCCTATTCATATTTCTCTGAACCTGTTACAATAGCGCTTGTAAATCATTGTAATCATTAAGAAAAGGAGTCAGAAGTGAATCGTCGTCCGAGTACCGTCCAAATCGCTCCCGTGATGAGCAACCCGGTCGGGCAGGTCACCCCCGTTGCCAGCGCCCGACCGTTCGTCCAGAGCACGCAGGCCGATGCCGCCGCGCCAGCGCGCAGCGATCTCTACCGCAGCAGCTACGTGGGCAAGAGCTATCTGCGCCGCTCGCGCCGCAGCACCTCCGCCAGCCAGTCGATGTTCCGCATCAGCTGAACCGGATCACGCACCACCCGCACCAGCACTGAAGGCGCAGCCGCCCGGGGCACCAGCCGACCCCGGGACTGCGCGTGATGGCAGTGCCCGCCGGGCTCCGCTATCGTGACGGCATGACCAACATGCCTGTCGATCCGCCGGCCGGGACCCCGGAGGCGGCGCATCCAGCTCCGCCCCTGTTCCGTCGCACCACGACCGTGAACCATCTCAACGCGCTCTCGCGGGGTACCGCGATCGAGGCGCTGGGCATCGTCTTCACCGAAATCGGCGACCGCCACCTGCGGGCGACCATGCCGGTCGACGCACGCACGCTGCAGCCCTACGGCCTGCTCCACGGCGGGTCCTCCGTACTGCTGGCGGAAACGCTGGGCAGCAGCGCGGGAAACCTGTGCGTCGAGGAGGACCGCGTCTGCGTCGGGCTGGAGATCAACGCCAACCACCTGCGCGCCGTGCGCGACGGGACGGTGACCGGTACCGCCACCGCGCTGCATGTGGGCGGTCGCACCCAGGTCTGGGAAATCCGCATCGAGGACGATCGCGGCCGTCTGGCCTGCATCTCCCGCCTTACCCTGGCCGTCGTCGCGCGCTCCAGCGACTAGCAGCCCAAGCGGCGGCTGCGTCTCGGAGGCGGCTGTCGTTGCGCCCGGCGCATGGCGCGCGCCGCCTTCCGGTGTGAACCACGCGCTCGCCACGCCTCTCGCGCCTGCCGCGCGGCCGGTCGGCGCTGTATCGTTCGCGGTCATGAATGCGCCACAGCCCACCATTCCCCTTCCGGCCCGCGCCTCGCCGCTGACGCGCACCTTCCGCTACCTGTACCGGGTGCCGATGCTGTTGTGGCACCTGCTGGTCAACCTGCCGGTGGTACTGGTGCTGATCAGCCCGCTGCTGGGTGGTATCCGGTTGGGCGATGAGCGCATGGACCACCGCATGATCCGGCTGTGGTCGGCCGGGCTGATGCGCGTGTTCCGGTTCCGCCTGCGCCGCATCGGTTCGCCGCTGTCCGGCGGCACCATGTTCGTCGCCAACCACGTCAGCTGGATCGACATCGCCGCGCTGCACAGCCAGCAGATGATGGGCATGGTGGCCAAGCGCGAGATCCGCAGCTGGCCGGTGGTGGGCTGGCTCGCCAGCCGGGCGCAGACGATCTTCCACTCCCGCGGCAGCACCGAATCGATGGGCGGCGTGCTGCAGGAAATGCTCGCGCGGCTGCGCGATGGCCGCTCGGTGGGCGTGTTTCCCGAGGGTGGCACGCGCGGCGGAGGCGAGGTCGGCCCCTTCCATGCGCGCATCTTCCTGGCCGCGGTGGAGGCCGGCGCGCAGATCCAGCCGGTGGCGCTGCGCTACGGCGAGGGCGGCAGCGCGCAGCGCATCGTGGCCTTCGCGCCGCGCGAGCGCTTCGTCGGCAACTTCTTCCGCCTGCTCGGCGAACCGCCGCGGGTGGCGGAGATCCACTTCCTCGAGCCGATCCTGCCCACCCAGGTCGAGGGTCGCCGTCGCATCGCCGACACGGCGCGCGGTCGTATCCTCGAGGCGATGAACAGCTGAGGGACGCGAGGTGCTGACCGCCGCCGATTTTCGCCCTCCGCGCTGGCTCCGCAACGCCCACCTGCAGACCGTGCTGGGCTCCAGCGGCATGCGCCAGTGGATGGGTGAGCACCAGCTGGAGGCGACCGGCGCGATCACCACCGCGCACCTGCTAGACGGCGGCGGCGGGGTGCGTCTGCAGGGCCTGCACAGCGCGATGCCGGGCGTGGAGGCGCGCGGTCTGGCGCTGCTGCTGCATGGCTGGGAAGGCAGCGCCGATTCGGGCTACATGCGCCTGACGGCGGCGTCGCTGCTGACCAGGGGCTTTGAGGTATTCCGGCTCAATTTCCGCGACCACGGCGGCACCCATCACCTCAATTCCGGTCTGTTCCATTCCAACCGCATCGACGAGGTGGTCCATGCGACCGCCGATCTCGCCCGCCGCTTCCCGCTGCGACCGCTGACGGTGGGTGGCTACTCGCTGGGCGGCAACTTCGCCCTGCGCCTGGCCCTGCGTGCGCCGGGCGCCGGCCTGTCGATCGCCCGCGTCGCGGTGATCTGCCCGCTGCTCGACCCGGCCCGGACCATGGACGCGATGGAGGCGGGCTTCCCGGCCTACATGCGCCATTTCGAGGGCAAGTGGCGGCGCTCGCTGCAGCGCAAGCGCGAGCTGTTCCCCCAGCAGTACGACTTCGACGACCGCGTGCTCGGCCTGCGCATGCGCCCGCTGACCCGGTGGATGGTCGAGCGCAGCACCGAATACGACTCGCTGGAAAGCTACTTCGATGGCTATTCGCTGGCCGGCGCGCGCCTCAGCCAGCTGCAGGTGCCCGCCAGCGTCCTCATGGCCGCCGATGATCCGGTGATCCCGGTCGAGGACTTCGCCAACGCCCGGCTCTCGCCCTGCGTGGACCTGCAGATATCGCCCTGGGGCGGCCACTGCGGATTCCTGGAGAACGGGCGCCTGCAGGGTTTCGGCGAGCAGTGGCTCGCCCAGCGGCTGGCCGCGTGCGCCGATACAATGGCCGATTGACCGAACCCCGAGCAGCAGTCCATGTACGAACCGATCATCGACGCCCTGCGTCGCGGCGCCGCCGACGAAGCCCTCACCGCTGCGCGTGGCGCCGTTGCCGAACACGCCGAGGATCCGGCCGCACACCGCTGGCTCGCCTACGCGCAGCGCCTGGCAGGTGATCGCGAGGCGGCCCTGGAGGCCATCGACGCGGCCATCCGCCTGGCGCCGGAAAACGCCGACCTGCATCTGGACCGCGCCGGCCTGCTGTTGCAGGAGCGCAAGCTCGACGAGGCCCAGGCGGCGCTGGCACACAGCACCGGCCTGGATCCCAACCAGTTCCCGGCATACGTGATCCAGGCGCAGCTCGCGCTGGGCCGCGGCGATCTGGAGGAGGCCCAGCGGCTGACCCGCACCGCCGCGCGCATCACCGACCAGCACCCGCAGATCGCGGCGCTGGAAGGCAACCTGGCGCTGCGCCGGGGCGACGCCGACCAGGCGCTCGCCGGGCTGTCGGCCGCCGCCAAACTGTGGCCGGAGGAGCCGACGCTGCGCCATGCACTGGGCTTTGCGTATCTGGCCAAGGGTCATCTGGCATTCGCCGAGCAGGCTTTCCGCAGCCTGCTGGAAGCCAGTCCGGGTTCGCTGCCGCTGCGCGCGCTGGTCGCCGACCTGCTGCGCCGTCAGGGACGCCCCGGCGATGCCGCTGATGAAATCGCACCCCTGCTGACCGGCGATGACGCCGCCCCGGCATTGCGCCGCATGGTCGCCGAACTGGAGCTGGAAGCCGGTCGTGACGAGTCCGCCCGCGATCGCCTGCTGGAACTGGTCAAGGAAAATCCCGACGACCGCCGCAGCATCGTGGCACTGGCGGAAGCCTGGCGCCGGCTGGGCGCGGCCGACGAGGCGCGCGCGACCCTGGATGCGTTGCTGGAAACTGCGCCGGGCAACATCGACCTGTGGCGCGCGCGCCTGCTGTTCGAAGAGTTCGCGTCCCCTGAAGCACTGGCGGTCGTCGAGCGCTGGCAGCAGCTCGACCCCGACAGCGTGCCGGCGCTGGAAGCGCGCATCACCCTGCATGACGTGGCCGGCGAGACCGGGCAGGGCGACGCCCTGGCCGCGCGCATCATCGAGCTGCAGCCGGGTCATGCCAAGGCCGAGACCCGGATCTTCGACCGGCTGCTGCAGAGCGATCCGGATGCGGCCATCAGCCACGTGGAAGGCCTGCTGGCACGCGCAACGGACGAGGCGGTTCGCAGCAACCTGCGCCAGCTGCTTGGGCGCTGCTTCGAGGCCGCCGGCCAGCCGGCCGCCGCGGTGGCCACCTGGGCCGAGCTGCACAGCGAAGTCGCGCCCCAGCGCCTGCCGCTGCTGGAGCCGAGCATCGCCCGCGATTGGCCGGCCGACGACAGTGACGAGGTCAGCCGTCACAGCGGGCTGCTGCTGTGGGGCGCGCCGGGTTCCCTGATCGAACGCGTCGCCGGCACCCTGCACGCCGCCGGTGCGCCGCTGTTCGCCGACCGCTTCGGGCCAATGCCGCCGAACGATCTGTTCCAGCGCTTTGCCACGGTGAACGCCTTGGCCAGCGGTGCCGCCGACCCCGCCGCACTGATCGCCGAATGGCGGGCCGCGTTCCCCTCGCGCGGAATCAAGCCCGACCGGATCTGCGACTGGCTGCTGTGGTGGGACAACACCCTGGCGACGGTGCTGCGCGAACACGCGCCCGAGGCGATGCTGCTGGTCGCGCTGCGCGATCCGCGCGACATGCTGCTGGACTGGATCGCCCACGGCGCGCCGGCGCCGTTCGCGCTGGAGTCGCCCGAGGCCGGCGCGCGCTGGCTGGCGAAGGTGCTGGACCAGGTCGCCGAGCTGCACGAGCACAATCTCATCGCCCATCGCCTGCTGCGCATGGACGGGGTGGAAAACGACATGGCCGCCCTTGCCCAGATGCTGGCCAACGCGCTGGATGTCAGCCTGCCGGCGGTGGCGCCGGGCCGCTTCGGCCCCGACCGGATGGCGGCCGGCCGCTGGCGCGATTTCGTCGAGCCGCTGGGCGATGCGTTCGCCCTGCTGACGCCAGTGGCGGTGCGCCTGGGTTACCCGCAGGACTGATCCGACCTGATCAGGCCCGCGCGGGCGTCGTCTGGCAGACTGGTCCGGTAGCCACACGGAGTCCACGCATGCGCATCCACAGCGACAGTTTCCAGCGTCACCAGTCCCTGCCGGCGGAGTTCGCCGCCGGCCAGCCCACCGCCGACGGCTTCGGGTTTGCGCCCAACCGCAACCCGCACCTGGCCTGGGACGAGGTCCCGGACGGCACGCGTTCGTTCGTCCTGATCTGCGTCGACCCCGACGTGCCGACGGTGGCCGAGATGGTCGGCAAGGAAGGCGTATCGATCCCGGTCGACCAGCCGCGCACCGACTTCATCCACTGGGTGATGGTCGATATCCCGGCCACGGTGACCGAAATCGCCGCCGGTGCCTGCAGCGACGGCGTGGTGCCGCACGGCAAGCAGAACCCCGGCGGGCCGGAAGGCTCACGCCAGGGCTTGAACGACTACACCGGCTGGTTTGCCGATGACCCGGCCATGGCCGGTGACTGGCGCGGCTACGACGGCCCGTTCCCGCCGCCCAATGACCTGCGCATGCACCGCTACTTCTTCCGCGTGTTCGCGCTGGATGTCGAGCGCCTGCCGCTGCCCGACCGCTTCACCGCCGCCGATGCACTGACCGCGATGCAAGGCCATGTGCTGGCCGAGGCGGACACCTACGCGACCTACAGCCTGCATCCGGACCTGTAACCAGTTGGCTCAGCCGCCGGCCGGGAGCCACAGCAGCAGGGCGGCGCCCAGCGCGATGCGGTAGAACGCGAACGGGGCGTAGCTGTGTTGCTTGATGTAGCCCATCAGCCAGCGCACCGCGATGAATCCGGTCGCGCTGGCGGCGACGAATGCCAGCCCCAGCTCGCCCCAGGCCTCGCCGCCGGCCGCACCGCCGCTGCCCTTGAGGAAGTACTCCAGCACCGCGTAGCCGCTGGCGGCGAACATGGTCGGGATGCCGACCAGGAACACGAACTCGGTCGCCGCCGAGCGCTGCCCGGTGCCGGCCAGCATGGCCATGAAGATCGCCGCGCCCGAGCGCGAAGTACCCGGAAAGATCCCGGCCAGCACCTGCGCCAGGCCGACCAGGATCGCCACCGTCCAGGTGACCCGCGTGGACGGCGGACGACCGGCGGCGATGCGCTCGGCGAAGAGGATCCAGACGCCGCCCAGGATCAGGGCGATGGCCACCGGCGAGACGGTTTCCGGCAACTCCCAGCCCAGCAGCCGTACCGGCAGGCCGACCAGCGCGGTGACCAGGAAGGCGGCACCGATCTTGGCCAGGTACAGCCGGTTCTCGCGCTCACGCAGGCCGGTCGCCAGCGACCACAGCCGCTCGCGGAAGACCAGCGTGATCGCCAGGATCGCACCGGCCTGGATGACGATGTTGAACAGGTCCGAGCGCGCACCCAGCCAGTGCTGGGCGATCAGCAGGTGACCGGTGCTGGACACCGGCAGGAATTCGGTCAGGCCTTCGAGGATGCCGAGCAGCAGCGCGGCGAGGGTATCGGACATGGAAACCACCGGAAACGGAGCGGGTGCACCGCCGGTGGCGCCCACGAGGGGGCACAGGATAGCGGCAACCGCCGCCTTTGGCCCCCGGGGGCGCAAAAAAATGCCATCCGCCGCCCGGTCATCGAATAAAATCTGCCCTTGCTACTGTAGTCGCCTCCCACCTCCAGGAACCCCGCATGTCCATCGAGAACGTCGAGAAACTGGTCCAGCAGCACAAGGTCGAGTTTGTCGATCTGCGTTTCACCGACATGCGTGGCGTGCAGCACCACGTCACCTTCCCCGGTTCGATCATCGACGAGGCGCTGTTCGAGGACGGCCGGATGTTCGACGGCTCCTCCATCGGCGGCTGGAAGGGCGTGCACGATTCGGACATGGTGCTGCTGCCCGATCCGTCCACCGCGTTCCTGGACCCGTTCACGGCCGACCCCACCCTGGTGCTGACCTGCGACATCCTCGATCCGGCGACCATGCAGGCCTACAACCGCGACCCGCGCGGCATTGCCAAGCGCGCCGAGGCGTTCCTGAAATCCAGCGGCATCGCCGACCAGGCGTTCTTCGGTCCGGAGCCGGAGTTCTTCATCTTCGACAGCGTCCGCTACGCGAATGACATGGGGCACACCTTCTTCCACGTTGACTCCGAAGAGGCGGCCTGGAACTCGGGCAAGGAGTACCCCGGCGGCAACAGCGGCTACCGGCCCGGCGTGAAGGGCGGCTATTTCCCGGTCGCGCCGCTGGACTCGCTGCACGACATCCGCGCGCAGATGTGCAAGACGCTGCAGGCGGTCGGCATCGAGGTCGAGGTCCACCACCGCGAGGTCGCCACCGCCGGCCAGTCGGAAATCGGCACCCGCTTCAACTCGCTGACCAAAAAGGCCGACGAGCTGCAGACGATGAAGTACGTCATCAAGAACGTCGCCCACCGCCACGGCAAGACCGCGACCTTCATGCCCAAGCCGCTGGTCGGCGACAACGGCAGCGGCATGCACGTGCACCAGAGCCTGGCCAAGGCCGGGGTCAACCTGTTCTCCGGTGAGGGCTACGGCGGCCTGAGCCAGATGGCGCTGTGGTACATCGGCGGCATCTTCAGGCACGCGCGCGCGGTCAATGCCTTCGCCAACGCCACCACCAACTCCTACAAGCGGCTGGTGCCCGGCTTCGAGGCGCCGGTGATGCTGGCCTACTCGGCCTCCAACCGCTCCGCCAGCTGCCGCATCCCCTACGTGGCCAACCCCAAGGCGCGCCGGGTCGAGATGCGCTTCCCCGATCCGATGAACTCGGGCTACCTGATCTTCGCCGCGCTGATGATGGCCGGGCTGGACGGGATCAAGCACCAGATCGACCCGGGCCCGCCCAGCGACAAGGACCTCTACGACCTGCCGCCGGAGGAGGAGAAGAACATCCCGACGGTGTGCCACAGCCTGGACCAGGCGCTGGAGGCGCTGGACGGGGACCGTGACTTCCTGAAAGCCGGCGGCGTGTTCAGCGACGACTTCATCGACGCCTACATCCGGCTGAAGATGAAGGAGGTCACCGCGTTCCGCGCCGCGACCCATCCGCTGGAATACCAGATGTATTACGCGATCTGATGGCGCCAGGCGCCGGCCGGGATTTCCGGCCGACGCGGCTGCGATAGATCACAGGTCCGCCGGCGCAATACCGGCGGTAGCGGGGCCGCAGGGCGGTCAGCCGGCGCATTGGGTGACCGTCAACGTACCTGGCAGGGCCACGCCCTTGCGGTCGCCGATGCTGCCGTCGGCCGCATCGGAGATGTTGAACAGCCGATAGGCGCTCTGGTAGTCGTCACCGCCCAGGTTGCGGGCCAGGGCGATCGCGAAATCCCAGGTCTTGATCGTGTTGCCGTCGTAGTCCTTGATCAGGGCATTGAGCTTGAAGTCCATACCATCGGAGGCTTCCAGCGCCTTCTCCGCGTGCCCCAGCAGCTGCGCCATCTCCGCTTCGGTGTAGCTCACGCTGACCGTGTCGCCATCCTTGACCGGGCCGGAATCCGCATGTTCGATGCCGCCGCCCTGGGCGACATTGAGGAAGGTGGCCACGCTGTCATCGGCCGTGTAGGTAAAGGTGTAGCGCCGGTCGGCCATGATCTCCGAGCCGTCGGCCCGGAAGCTCTGGGTGAGGGACAGGGGCACGTTGTCGCCGTAACGCAGATCCCAGGTCGCCGACGCGGAGCCGTCCGCGCGGGTGGTCAGCACGCTGTTGCCGGTGTTCCCGGCGCTGTTGAACGACGCCTTCAGCGGGCCCAGTTCCAGCTTGAGCTGGCTCTGCGAAGAGTAGTCGAGCTTCTGGATTGTCGCGACGTCCGACACCCCGTTGCGGGCGGCGGCCGGCATCGTGCCGGTGGCCACATAGTCGTTGAAGGCGGCGCGGCCGTCGGCGCTGGACAGGTTGAACTCGGCGGTTTTCAGCGTGGCGGTGTCGAGCTTGTCGTTGCGGCCGAGCATCGCGCTGGCCACCGAGAAGTCCACGCCCACCCCGTTGTAGGCTTCGATCGCCTCGGTCGGGCCACCGGTGACGCGGACCTGGTCGGTACCGATCTTCTCGACCAGCAGGCTGGCGCCTTCAAAGTTGGTGATCTTCGATTCGGTGGCGATATGGCGGAAGGCCGCCTTGAACTCGGTGCCGCTGTACTGCGAGCCGTCGAGCTTGATAACGGTGCCGGTGGGCATGGAATCGGGGTCAAATGGATTGACCTTTTTCAGGTCGGTCCTGGCCGCGATCTGCTCGGGCATCGACACCTCGAACGAGCCCTTGATGCCCTCGGTCCTGCCGACCTCCAGCCCGGCCTGCTTGGACTCCACCCCGGCGTTGAGCGTTACCGACAGGTCAGCCGAGCTGCGGTAGGTGGTCACGCCGTTGTCGGTTTTCTTGCCGGAAGTGACCGTTGTCTGGGCATCGATGCCGAACGACACGCCGTAACCCTTGGCGTTCTTCAGTCCCTGGCTGAAGCCGCCTCCGCCGTTGACGCTGACCGTGCCCTTCTCGCTGTCAAAGCCGATGCTGCCGTTGGCGGAGGTGTTGGTGGTGCTGGCGGTTCCGTTGCTGTCGGTGGTCGTGCTCTTGTCGCTCTTGCTGCCGCTGACCGTCGCACCGCTGTCGTCGACCTTGACGCCGGCCTTGCTGGTCGAGGTCGTGCCGTTCGCTGTGTCGCCGGTGCGAGCGGTGCTCTCGGGCTTGACCTCCAGCGATCCGCCACCGCCGGCGTCCTTGGCCGGAGCAGCTTCGGGCAGGTTGATGCGGGCGCCCGGATACAGCACGTCGGGGTTGAGGACCTGCGGGTTGGCGGCGAGCAGCTTCTGCGCGCTGATGCCCTCGGCCTTGGCGATGGTGGCGATCGAGTCGCCATGCTTGACCACGTGTTGCCGCGGCGGCGGCGGGGGTGGCGGCGCGAAACGCTCGCGGACACCGTCAATGCGGGGGATGCTCATGGCCAACTCCGTCAGTTTCCTGAGTCGAACATAGAGCGCGCGGCGAGTGCCGACAGCTGGGGTTGGCCCTAGAGGACAGTGAATCGACCGTGTGCGGTTCAGCCAGCCAGCCGGCGCCGACCGCGGCGGATCGCCTCAGCCAACGGTGGGAAGCAGCAGCTCGGCCGAGCCGGCACGGTGGGTCGCGCCGACCGCGTCGACCACCCCGGCGCAGGCGTGGCGGGTGGCGTCCAGCAGTGGGGCTCCGGCCAGAAGTTCCACGTTGAGCATCGCGCTGAACAGGTCGCCGGTGCCTTTGGGCGCGGCGTCGACGCGCTCGTGTTCGACGACCTGGGCGTCGTCGCGGCTCACCACCGCCACCCGCATGCGCCCGTCCGCCCACGACTCCGGCGCCGCGCTGGTCACCGCCACCCACTGCGTGTGGCCGACCAGCAGAGTGCGCGCGGCCTCGATCGCGCCCGCGATGGTGTCGGTGGGCCGGCCGCTGAGCCGCTCCAGCTCGAAGCCGTTGGGGGTCAGGCCGTGCGCCATCGGCAACAGCGCCTTCTGATACACCGGCAGCATTGCCGGGTCGACATACACGCCGGTGTCCTGGTCGCCGATCACCGGGTCGATCTGCACGTGCAGGCGGGGGTGGCGCTCATGCATGCGGCCGATCCAGTCCGCCAGTGCCTGCGCCTGCGCAGGCCCGCCGAGGTAGCCCACCAGGATCGAGCGCAGCGACGCCAATGCACCGCGCGCGTCGAGGTCCTCCAGATAGCCGCTGAACCAGTCGATCGGGACCGCACCGCCGTGCAGGCTCGGGTAATGCGGCGTGTTGCTCAGCAGCACGGTGGGCACCGCGGCGACACTCAGGCCGGCCGCCTGCAGCGTCGGCACCGCGACGTTGTTGCCGACCCGGCCGTAGACGACCTGCGACTGCACCGACACCACGTCGATCGCCAGCGGCGCCAGCAGGGTGGATGCCAGCACGTCCGGCGGCGCCGTTTCGCTCACGCGCCCAAATCCGCGGGCCAGTAGTGGCTGTCAGGCAGGGCACGCGCGCCGAAAATCGCCTGGCCGACGCGGACCACGGTCGCGCCTTCCTCGATCGCCATCTCGAAGTCGCCCGACATGCCCATCGACAGCTCGTCCATGCCGATGCCGTCGGGCGCGTCCTGGCGCAGGCGGTCGCGCAGTTCGCGCAGCAGGACAAAGCAGGCACGCACCCGCTCCGCATCCGGCGACAGCGCCGCCAGCGTCATCAGGCCGCGCACGCGCAGCGCGCTGAAGGCAGGCAATTCGCGCACGAACGCGGCCACGTCCTCCGGCGCCAAGCCGTACTTGCTCGCCTCGCCCGAGGAGTTCACCTGCACGAAGACGTCCAGCGAGCGACCCTCCTCCTGCAGGCGACGATCCAGCGTCCGCGCGAGGCGCAGGCTGTCGAGGGCCTGGAACTCGCTCGCGAAGCTGGCCACCAGCTTGGCCTTGTTGGTCTGCAGGTGGCCGATCACCGACCAGCGCAGGTCGCTCAGGTCAGCCATGGCCTGCCACTTGGCGTGCGCCTCCTGGACCTTGTTCTCGCCCAGGAACGTGCAGCCGGCCGCATGCACGATACGGATGCGCGCCTCATCGATGGTCTTGCTGACCGGCAACAGCCGCACCCCGGCCGGATCGCGGTCGGCGCGCTGGCAAGCCGCCTGGATGCGGGACTGGACGGCATCCAGGTTGTGCCGGAAATCGGCCAGGGTGGTGGCCGGCGGATAGCGGGCGGCGGCGGACGGGTCGGACGTATCCAATGGGCGATTCTCGAAAGGTCAGGACGCGACAGTGGCGCGGGGGCGGAGCTCCATCATTGCGGGTCTCCGGACCCGGAAACCGATGTCCCACGCATGGATTGTAGCCCCGGCCGCTTTGGGTACGTCCGCGCCCGGCTCGCCCTTTCACCGCGCTGCGACCGGCGGCACGGTAGATTCCGCGTGCGATTGCCCACCAAGGAGAGTTCCGATGAAGACCACTGTATTGGCAGGCGCGACTGTGTTGGCGCTCGGTCTGGCCGCCTGCAGCAGCTCGCCCGAACGGACCACCACGACGAGGGCGTCCGCCGCGCCCACCGCAAAACTGGCCACCACGTCCACCGTCCAGCGCGCGCACGTTAACCTGGCCGGCGCATCCGGCAGCCTGGTCAGCGGTCGCCTGAGCGTCAGCCCGATGGGCGATGGCATCCACTTCACCGGCGAGATCGGCGGCCTGACGCCCAACAGCACGCACGCCATCCACATCCACGAAAAGGGCGATTGCAGTGCGGCTGACGCCAGCAGCGCCGGCGGCCATTTCAATCCTGTCGGGGTCATGCACGGCCGCGTCAGCACGCCACCGCATCATGCCGGTGACATGGACAACATCGTGGCCGATGCAAAGGGCGTGGCGAAGGTGGATGCGCATGCCAGCGGCCCGGTCTTGGGCGGCGGTGCGGCCAACGATGCCATCGGACGGGCGGTGATCGTGCACGCGTCCGCGGATGACTACACCAGCCAGCCCGCCGGCAATGCCGGCGCGCGCGTGGCCTGCGGCGTCATTACCGCCGGCTGAGGCGTGACGACGGTATCGCTGGGTGCAATGCTGGCTGGATGCAAGTAGACATCCGTGACGCAATGCCGGGCGACGCCGAACTGCTGGCGCAGTGGGCGGCGGCGATGGCGTTGGAGACCGAGTCCAAGGTGCTCGCCCCCGCCACGATCCTCGCGGGGGTCAGCGCCGGGCTCCTGGATCCCGCACGCGCGCGCTACTTCGTCGCCATCGCCAGCGCAGGGATGGGTGGGGGAGAAGTCGTGCGCATGCCGGTCGGCACGCTGATGCTGACCCGGGAGTGGAGCGACTGGCGCAACGGCGACTGGTGGTGGATCCAGAGCGTGTACGTCGATCCGGGCTACCGGCGCCGCGGCGTGCTGTCCGCCCTGTACCGGCACGTCGAGGACCTGGCGCGGCAAACCGAAGGCGTGATCGGCCTGCGGCTGTATGTCGAGCGCGACAACTCCATTGCCCAGCGCACCTACGCAGCGCTGGGCATGGCCGACGCCGGCTATCGGATCTATGAAGCGGGTTTTGGCGACTGATCAGGCCAGCGCGGCGCGGCAGTCATCGTCCAGGTCGCAGTGGACGAATTGGACCGCAATGCCGTGCGCGCCCAGCACTGCCGCAATCTGGCGCTGGCGACCCTGGAAAAACTGGAACAGGCGCTGCTGGCGCTCGCGTTGGCCATCGTCGGTCGTCGCGATGCCGTGGTCGTAGTGCTGCTCCCAGCTCGCCGGTGACATCAGCGCGATCCGCGCCTCGCCATCGACGTAATGCACCAGCGGCTCGGGCGCTGCGTCCAGCCAGGCGGACTCGCCTGTGTGAAGCAAAGCCGTTTCCAGCAGCGGCCACAGCGGCGCCAGGCCGGCGTGTTCGTACTGGATCGAGGTCATCGCCGCCAGGTCGTGCACGGTCATGAAGCGCGCATGCTCGACCTGCAGCCCGAAAGCCGCCTGGGCGGCCAGCGCGGTGTCCGCGGCGGCCATGCCGACCTCGATCAGGTCGCGCTCGAACGCATCGCCCACACGCGCCACCACGTCCTCGGCACCCTTCAGCACGAACGGCACCAGCCGCAACGGACCGCCCAGGTAATCCGGTGACGGCGCCAGCGTGCCCGGCAGGACCGAACCGCTGGCACCGAAGGCAATGATCCGGCCGTTGTCGCGCTCCAGCCCGCCGCGGGGCGCGCGGGCGGCCAGCTCGTCCAGTTCCCGGTGCAGCGGCCAGCCCGGCCGCAACAACTCGACCGGATCGTAGTGGGCGCCGACGATAATCAGCTCCAGCCGCGCCGCCTCCGGCGCAAAATCCGCCAGGTCGCGGGCGATCAAATGGGCCAGCGCACCGACTTCGGCCTGCGCCAGGCGGTCGCGATCGACCGGGGCGTCGCCGACCACTTCGATGGCGAATGCGCCCAGCACGCTCAGCGGAGCAGCGTCGCGGGGGGAGACGGGGTCGGAATTGCTGGCTGGGCTCATCGGGTGTCCGGGCGGGGATCTGCGTTTGGGCCGGTCGTCGCATCGGCGTGGATACGCCGGCGTTTGGTCGCGCGCGAGGGCGGCGTTACACTGCGGACATTATGCCCGCAAGTGACCGCGGGCCCTGCAATCCCCGCGCTGGCTGGACCGCGGCGGGGCTCCAACGAGGTGACCACCGATGCGCCAAACCCGTCCCGTTGCCGTGCTCGGCGGCGTCCGGATTCCCTTCTGCCGCCAGAACACCGCCTATGCGGATGTCGGCAACCTGGGCATGTCGGTGCGCACCCTCGGCGCGCTGGTCGAGAAGTACGGGCTGCACGGCCAGCAACTGGGCGAGGTGGCGATGGGTGCGGTGATCAAGCACTCCAGCGACTGGAACCTGGGGCGCGAGGCCGCGCTGTCCTCCGGCCTGTCGCCGTTGACCCCGGGACTCACCTTGCAGCGCGCCTGCGGCACCTCGCTGGACACGATTGTCGCCGTGGCCAACAAGATCGCGGTGGGCCAGATCGAGGCCGGCATCGGCGGTGGATCCGACACCACCTCGGACGTGCCGATCGTGTATGGCAGCCAGCTCCGCCGGCGCCTGCTCGCGGCCGCCGCGGCGCGCGACACCAAGGGCAAGCTGGCCGCGTTCAAGGGCTTCTCGCTGCGCGAGCTCAAGCCCGACTTTCCCGGCGTCGCCGAGCCGCGCACCGGCAAGTCGATGGGCGAGCACTGCGAGGAGATGGCCAAGGAGTGGAACATCTCGCGCGATTCGCAGGACGAGTGGGCGCTGTCCTCGCACCAGAAGCTGGCCGCCGCCTACGAGCGCGGGTTCTTCGATGACCTGGTGGTGAGCTTCCGCGGCGTCTCGCGCGACAACAACCTGCGCGCCGACAGTTCGCTGGAAAAGCTGGCGACGCTGAAGCCCGCGTTTGACCGCACCTCCGGCCGCGGCACGCTGACCGCCGGCAATTCCACTCCGCTCACCGATGGCGCCGCCGCCTGCCTGCTGGCCTCGCCGGAGTGGGCTGCCGCGCACGGTCACGAGCCGCTGTGCCACCTGATCGACTCGCAGGTCGCGGCGGTCGATTTCACCCACGGCGAGGGGCTGCTGATGGCGCCGACCATCGCCGTGCCGGAGATGCTTGCCCGCCAGGGCCTGAGCCTGCAGGACTTCGACTTCTACGAGATCCACGAGGCGTTCGCCGCCCAGGTGCTGTGCACGCTGCGCGCCTGGGAAAGCGAGGAGTATTGCAGGAACCGCCTCGGCCTGGACGCGCCGTTGGGGCGGATCGACCCGGCGAAGATCAACCCCAACGGTTCCTCGCTGGCGACCGGTCATCCGTTTGCGGCGACCGGCGCGCGGATCGTCGCCACCGCGGCCAAGGAGCTGGCGCAACGCGGCGGCGGACGCTGCCTGGTGTCGATCTGCACCGCGGGCGGCATGGGCGTGGTGGCGATCCTGGAGCGCTGAGGCGCCACGCCTGGCGGGGGCATCACCCCCGGACTGACGCTGGACGCCTCAACCCGAAGCGTCCGGCGTCGCGCGGCACCTTTTTACTCGCGCAGACGCGTCACCTGCTTACTCGCGCAGGCGCGGCATGCCGTGTTCGTCGCGCTCTTCCACCACCGCCATGTCGTGAAGCTGCTGGCGCATGTCGCGTCCGGGCAGCTCGGTGACCGCCTCGCCGCGGCTGGCGCGCAAGGCGTTGGCGTAGGCCAGGCGGCCCCGGGCCTCGTCGCCGGACTCGGCAAAACCGTGGCCAAGCTCCTCCCACGCATCGCCGCCCGCGCCCTGGGCGATCCCACGGTGCAGGTAGCCCTCCGCCGACGCCCAGTGGCCCTGAGCGCGGTTGAGCCGTGCCAGCGCCAGCAGCAGCGCGGGGCTGCCCGGATGCGCCTGCAGCCAGCGCTCGGCGTTTTCCCGACGCCGTTCAAGCTGGCCGATGGGCAAGCGGCCGTAGACCGCGGCCAGCGATTCGTCCCAGCGTTCGTCCAGCGCCTTTTCCACGCTCTTCGCCGCGGCGTCGTCCCAGCGCAGGGCGGCGGCGCGCTCGGCATACGCCGTTACCGCATCGGGGTCGGTCCGGAACGCCTTGGGCAATGACTCCCAGCGGTCGGCGAGGATGTTCGCATCGCCCGCTTCGCGCAGGGCCTCGCTGGCCCATTGCGCTTCCAGCCGGTCCAGTTGTTGCACCGGCAGTACCTTCTGCTGGCGCATGGCGCCGAGCAGGCCATACGCCTCTCCCACCTCGCCGGTGGCGGCCAGCGCATGCGCGCGCAGCAGCAATCCCCGCGGCGGCAGCGGTTGCACATCCGGGCTCTCCAGCAGCATCAGCGCCTCGGCGGGACGGCCGTCGGCAAGCGCGAGCTCGGCGCCGATCACCGCGCGGGTAACGGGGTGCGAGCCGGTCAACGCGTCCAGGTGCTGGCGCGCCAGCGCTGCATCGCCGGCCGCCGCGGCGGCGCGCGCCGCACCGGCATGGGCCAGCGGGGACACCCCCTGGCGCAGGGCCAGTGGCTGACGCGCGGCCTCGTTGAGCAACTTCTCCGAGCGGGCCCAATGGCCCAGCTCCAGCGCGCCCAGGCCTTCCACCAGCTTCATCCGGGCGGCGCGGCTGCGGCGCCGGCGCAGGGTGATGAACGGCAGGGTGAGCATCTTCCAGATCAGCCACAGCGCGACCCAGATGCCCAGGCCCACCAGGATGGCCGCGGCCAGCGTGGTCACGTAGCGGGTGCCGCGGAAGTCCAGCGTCAGCACGCCGGGGTCCTGGACCAGCAACTGGGCGGCGAGCGCGCCGACCAGCGCCAGCACGATCCAGAACAGCAGGTTGCGAAACAGGTTCATGGCAGAGGCTCCCGATGGTTGGCGCGCAACTGGCGCAACTGGATCAATGTGGTGCCCAGGGTCGGAAGCCGGGGTGAAAGCGGCAGCGCGGCGATCTCGCGCAACTGCGCGCGGGCACCGTTGGCCGCACCAACCGGCGTCCCCAGTCGGGTCAGCCACGCGTCGGCGCGGCCCAGCGCGGCGCGGTAGGCCGTTGTGTCACGGCGCTCGGCGGCGGCCCGGGCCAGGGTGATTTCCAGCTGCAGGCCCGCCTGCGCATCCGCCCGCTGGGGCGCATCCAGCGCATGCGGCGTCTCCAGGTCCTGCACCTGGACAATGCCGATGAAGGCGCGTTTCCACCACGGTTCCAGCGATGTCGGGGCGGGTGGCGAAGCGGGCTGCGGGGCATCGATCGTCGCGGCCCAGGCATCCAGCCGCGCCAGCGCGCGGGCCCGGGGTTCCCCATCCAGTGCGTCCAGGGCGGCGCGCTCCTGGCCCAGGGTCTGGCGCAGGTTGAGATACGCCGGGTCCTCGATCGCTTCCAGCACCCCGGCGGCGAGCGCATAGCTTCGCCGGGCGCCGTCCACGTCGCCGGCAATCTGCAGGCGCTGCTGGCCCAGACTGAGCAGAACCTCCGCCTCGTCCAGGCGCAGGGCGTGCGCACCCAGCCGGGCCGGATCGCTGTAGCGCGCCAGACTGTCCTCGATCAGCGCGGCGCGCTCGGACAGTCCGAGCAGCTCGTCACGCAGGATGCGATTGGTCGCGATGGCCTGTTGCAGGCGCTTGGCCTGGACGCCCTGGTCGCCCCGCAGGCTGTCCAGGCGCTGGCCCAGCGTCTCCAGCCGCGTCTGGACGACGCCCGCCTGGGCAAGGTCCTGCGCCTGGTGCCCCTGCCAGCGGTAGCCGCCATAGGCCAGCGCGGCGATCGCCGCGAGCAGCAGGACCAGCAACCAGGGCCAGGTTGACCGGCGGCGAGGCGGTGGGGTGGACGGGGAACTGGACACGTCGATGAACACGCTGGCGGGAGCTCCAATGCTACCGGAGCGCCGTCTGCGTGGGCGTCACGCCATCAGTTGCGCTGCGGCCTCGGCCATGTCCGCCGGGCGGGCGCTGCGGGCCGGCCGGCAGTCGGAGAAACCCGACGCGCGGGCCAACTGCACCAGCCGCTCGCTGGCGGCCACGACCGGCAACCCGAGCAGGCGCTCGAGCACCGGCGCAGGCAGGCTCTGCAGGGCCAGTTGCAGCGCCTCGCCGCTGGACACGGCCAGCACGGCGGGCGCGTCGAGATCGCGCACCGCGGCCAGCGCGCGCGGCGGCGGCAGTACCGGTACGCGCCGGTAGACGTTGGCGCGGATCACCTCGGCGCCGCGCGCTGCCAGGGCGGGCGGCAGGGTCCCGCGCCCGCCCGGTGCTGTCACCAGGCCGATGGTGCTGCCTTGCAGCTGTTGCAGGCCGGTCAGCGCGAGCAGTCCTTCGCTGTCCATGCGGGCCGGGGAGGCCACGACCGGGATGCCGGCGCGGCGCAGCGCTGCAGCCGTGCCTGCGCCGACGGCAAACCAGTCCTGGCCCGCTCTGGCGCGAAGCGCGCAAAGCGTCGCGGCCGAGCGTGCGGCCTGCGGGCTGGTGAACATCAGCCGGTCGGCGGCCAACGCGCGATCCAGCGCAACGCGGCTTTCCGCGCTGTCAATGGTCTCCAGCTTCCACGGTGCCAGCGCCAGCAGGCCGGCGCCGTGGCGGGCGGCGGCGCGGCGCAGCGAGGCGTTGCCGCCGCGTGGACGCAGCGAGATCACGTACCATGCGGGAGCCGGGTTGCGCGCGGTCATCGCCACAGCTTGGCACGCGCAACCGACGACTGCATGCCCGTCCTGCCGTCCGCGCATTCCCCTTCTCTTCCGGTCGATCCGGCTCCAGCCAGGGTTTACATGCCGCAATCCGCGTCCCACATCCAGGCCCTGCAGCGTCTCGAGCAGCGCTTCCAATCGATGCCGCCGGTCGCGGCCATGGCGCCGATAATCGAGGGTTTCGACGGCCAGAGGCTGTGCGTCAACGCGCCGCTGGACCTGCATGTCAACGACAAGGGCTGCGCGTTTGGCGGCAGCATGGTGTCATTGATGACGCTGGCGTCCTGGGGCCTGGTGACGATGCAGGTCGAGGCCGCCGGGCTCGACGCGGGAATCTACGTCGCCGACAGCCAGGTGCGTTATCTGCACCCGGTGTACGAGGACCTGCGGATCACCGCCGAGCTGGCGCCTTCGGGCGGCTGGGACGCTTTCATCGCGACCTTGCGCCAGCGCCGGCGCGCACGCATCAGCCTGGTCGCCCGCCTGATGCTGGCCGACGGCCGCCTTGCGACCGACTTCAGCGCCCGCTACGTCGCCATCGCCCGCTGAAACGATCGGGCACCCGCTACGATCGGCGCCTGCCACCGGAGAATCCCCCAACATGCATCGCTCACCCTGTCACCGTCCGAACCGCCGCTGGCAAGGCCTGCGCGCGATCCTGCTGGTCCTGGCCGCGCTATGGGTGCTTGCCGGCTGCAGCAGTGCCAGTCCCGCCGCCAGCGCGCTGGACTCGGCGCAGTACGCCTGGTCGGGAGCGATCCGCTGGGGCGATTTCGGCGGCGCGCGGAATCTGGTCGACCCGGCGGTCCGCGAGGCGAACCCCCTAAGCCCGCTGCAGATGGAACGCTACGAACAGGTCCAGGTCTCGTCCTACCGCGA
This sequence comes from Lysobacter ciconiae, assembly GCF_015209725.1. Taxonomy (NCBI): domain Bacteria; kingdom Pseudomonadati; phylum Pseudomonadota; class Gammaproteobacteria; order Lysobacterales; family Lysobacteraceae; genus Novilysobacter; species Novilysobacter ciconiae. The sequence goes on from NZ_CP063656.1 coordinate 100,725, forward strand.
TGTCGGCGGCGCCGTGGATACCGCCAACGGCCGCGCGGTGCGCAACATCGAGATCGGCGTGATCAACCGCCACACCATGGCCGAGCGCACCGTCCGCTACCTCGAGCAGTGGCGCTGGGACGCCGGCGCCAAGGCCTGGTGGCTGGTCAGCGACCTGCCGGATCTGTGGGCCGGGCAATGAGCGCGTTTTTGCACCCGTCCCGCCGCTGGGCGACAATCGCCGGCCCCCAGTCGTGCGCGTGATTCCGTGACCTTTGAAGAACTGCTGGCCTTCGCCCAGCGTCACCCCCTGCTGTCGCTGGCGCTGGTCGGCATCACCGTGGCCCTGGTGTTCACCGAAATCGCCCAGCTGTTCCGGGGCTACGCCGGCCTGCGCCCCGCCGAGCTGGTGGCGCTGATGAACCGCGACAACGCGCTGGTGATAGACCTCTCGCCCAGCAGCGACTTCGAGAAGGGCCATATCGCCGGAAGCAAGTCGGTCCAGCCCAGCCAGTTCGATCCGGAAAGCAAGCAGCTGGCGGCCGCCAAGGCGCTGCCGGTGATCGTCGTGTGCCGCACCGGCATGACCGCCGGCGCGTCGGCCAAGCGGCTGAAGAAGGCCGGCTTTGAGAAGGTCTACGTGCTCGAGGGCGGCATCCAGGCCTGGCGCCAGGCCGACCTGCCACTGGTCAAGGGCCGCCGCGGCTGAACGCGGGGCGGCTCGCTGCGGGCTCTTGCTTCGCCGCCCGTCGTCCCCAGCCTTGAGCCCATGGCGCGCCATGGCTGCGTGCCATAATCGCCACTTTTCCGTCCTTACGCTGGAGTAATCCCGATGTCCGAAGAAACCCTCAACGGTGCCGCCGCGCCGGCCGAAGCCGCCACCGGTGCCTCTTTCACGGTCGAGAAGATCTACGCCAAGGACGTCTCTTTCGAAGTGCCCGGCGGCCCGGGCGTGTTCAACGAGCAGGCCCAGCCGGAGCTGCAGATGAACCTCAGCCAGAGCGTGCAGCAGGTGAATGAAGGCCTGTACGAGGTGGTCCTGGGCATCACCCTGACCTGCAACGCCGACGACAAGCCGCTGTACCTGGCCGAGGTCAAGCAGGCCGGCGTGTTCAGCATGAGCGGCTTTGAACCGGCGCAGCTGGACGCCATGCTCGGCATTCATTGCCCGAACGTGCTCTACCCGTATTCGCGTGCGCTGATCAGCAGCCTGATCCAGTCGGGTGGTTTCCCGCCGTTCTTCCTGCAGCCGATCAATTTCGAAGCCCTCTACAGCGAAAGCCTGCGCCAGCGCGCGGCGAAGGACGCCGGCGACCAGACCCCCGGCCTCGACGGCGTCGAGACCGCCGGCAACGCCTGATCTCGGCGGCATGAGTCACTTGGTGGAATCCGGCGCCCAGCGCGTGGCGGTGCTGGGCGCGGGCTCCTGGGGCACCGCACTGGCGGCGCTTGTTGCGCGGCACGGGCACGACACGGTGCTGTGGGGCCGGGACGTCGATGCGATTGCCGGTATCGAGCATGACCGCCAGAACGCGCGCTACCTGCCCGGCATCACGCTGCCGGAGAACCTGCGCGCCACCGGTGATCTGGCCGGGGCGATGAAGGATGCCGAGCTGGTGCTCGTCGTGGTGCCCTCGCACGCGTTCGCCGACACCCTGCGCCTGCTGGCACCGCACCGCCCGGCAACTGCCGGCGTGGCCTGGGCCAGCAAGGGCTTCGAGCCCGGCAGCGGCCGCTTCCTGCACGAGGTTGCCGCCGAAGTGCTCGGCGCCGAGGTGCCCTTGGCCGTGGTCACCGGCCCCTCGTTTGCGAAGGAAGTCGCCATCGGGCTTCCCACCGCGCTGACCGTGCACTCGGCCAGCGACCGGTTTGCCAAATGCGTCGCCGACGTTCTGCACGGGCCGAGCTTTCGCGCCTATACCGGCGACGACATGCTCGGCGCCGAGCTGGGCGGGGCAATGAAGAACGTGCTGGCGGTGGCGACAGGCGTGGCCGACGGCATGGAGCTGGGCCTGAACGCCCGCGCCGGCCTCATCACGCGTGGCCTGAACGAGATGCTGCGCCTGAACCGCGCGCTCGGCGGCCGTCCGGAGACGGTGATGGGCTTGGCCGGACTGGGTGACCTGGTGTTGACCTGCACCGGCGATCTGTCGCGCAACCGCCGCCTGGGACTGGCATTGGGCCGGGGCCAATCGATCGAGGACGCGATCCGCGACATCGGCCAGGTGGTCGAGTCGGTGCAGACGGCGGACGAAGTGATGCGCCTGGCCCGTCGCCACGAGGTCGAACTGCCGATCGCCGAAGCCGTGTTCGCGGTGCTGCATGGCGATCTCACGCCTGCCCAGGGGCTGCGCCAGTTGATGGCGCGCGAGCAGAAAGCCGAGTATCCCGGTCCGTTGTTCGGCTGAGGCATCCCCGGAACGTAAATGCTGCGGAGGACGCCCATAAAAAAAGCCCGGCCGAAGCCGGGCTTTTTTCGTGCATGACGATCGGATCAGAACGTGATGCGCGGACCGATGAACCACTGGGTGTCGCCGTCGACGAACTTGACGTCGCCGCTCAGGCCCCACATCGGGTTGAACTTCACCTGCGCGCCGAGGCGACCGTAGAAGTCACCGTCGTAGTCGCTGCCGTCCTCATAGCCGGCCATCGCGTAGCCTTCGAAGTTCGGTGCCAGCGCGCCACGCACGCCCACTTCAACGCTGTAGCCGTTCAGGCTGTTGTTGAACTCGTCCTCGGAACGCTCGTAGGCGACGCGGGTCACCAGGTCGGCGGCCGGGGAGATCTCGTGGTTGTAGCCCACGCCCAGGCGCCACTGATCGATCTTGACGCCGCGGTAGCGCAGCGGACCAACGAAGAAATCGTCGGTCTTCTGGTTGGAGTAGTCGCCGAACACGTGGAAGTTCGGCGCGATGGCGCCGGAACCGCGGACGGCAAACCCGTCGGCGTCGCTGTAGTCGGTGTCGGTGGCGATGTAGCCGGCTTCGACGTAGTTGTAGGAGATGCCATCGGCGGCCGAAGCAGCAAACGGAAGCGCGGCGATCAGGCTCAGGGCAAGCAGTGACTTCTTCATGATTTTTCGGCCTCTTGAAAGGGATAGCTCATTCCGGCTGCGGCCGCCTCAAACCAAGGTGGCATCCCAGCTGGACCCCGGCAGTATCCCCGCGGGGGTGTAATCCCAACTGAATTGTGTACTTGACCGTTCAATAACTACAGGTGCTGTTCAGGATGGAATATTGGAAGCCCGGTTGACCGGTGTCATGAAGCCGCAACGCCTCCTTCTGCAGACTGGGCACCCGACGATGTGGTCGATTCCAGAGGAGTCCAACATGGCAATCCGTTTTCCATCCATCTCAAGCAGCATCCTGGATGCCGTTGGCGACACGCCGCTGGTGGAAGTCGAGGGGATTCTGGCCAAGCTGGAGTTCCTGAATCCTTCCGGATCGATCAAGGCCCGCATCGCCAAGTACATGATCGAGAAGGCCGAGGAGGCGGGCCTGTTGCAACCCGGCGACACCATCGTGGAAGCCACCAGCGGCAACACCGGCAACGCGCTGGCAATGGTCGCGGCGGTGAAGGGATACCGGATGCTGGTGGTGATGCCCGAAGGCCTGTCCGGCGAACGGGTCGCGATATCGCGCGCCTACGGGGCTGAGGTGCTGTTCTGCGGGGATTTCCACGTGAACTCGGCGCTGGAGAAGGCGCGCGAACTGGGTGCGCAGCCCCACCATTTCTGTCCCAGCCAGTTCGAGTCCGAGTGGAATGTGGAAGAAAACCGCCTCGTCCTCGGTCCGGAGATCCTGGCCCAATTGCCGGAAGGCGTGGTTCCCGACGCGCTGGTGGCCGGCGTGGGCACCGGCGGCACCCTGATCGGCGTCGGCCAGGCATTCCGCAAGGTCAATCCGGACGTGCGGCTGTTCGCGATGGAGCCGTCCGAATCCAAAACGCTGCTGTGCGGCGAGGTCGCCCTGCACAAGATCGAAGGCATCTCCGATGGCTTCGTGCCGGGGATCTTCCAGCGCCACGGCGCGCTGGTCGATGAGGTCACCAGCGTCGCCAGCGCCGACGCGGTCGAGGCGATGCGGCACCTGGCGCGGGCGCACGGCCTGTTCTGCGGGCCCAGCTCGGGTGCGCACCTGCTGGCCGCCAAGCGCGTGTGCGAACTGCATCCGGAACTGAAAACCGTGGTCACGCTGTTCTGCGACAAGGGCGAGAAGTACCTGCAGGAGTATTTCGTCCGCGCCGGCAGCGAGCCCGAGGAGCCGACGCCCTTCATCTGACAGGCCGCCGGGTGCCGATAGCATGGCTGACCCACCCTCACCGGAATCCACTCATGGGCTGGACCCTGCACACCCACGCCGATGCGCGGCAGCTGGCCGCTCATCTCGTTGATTCGCTGCAGGCCTCGTTGCAGGCCGGCCTGGACGAACACGGCGCCGCCATGCTGGCCCTCGCCGGAGGCAGCACACCCTGGCCGGTATACGAGCGGCTCGCGCAGGCACCGTTGGCGTGGCAGAACGTCACGCTGCTACCCACCGATGACCGCTGCGTGCCGGTGGAGTCGCCGGCCTCCAACCTGCGCGGCCTGGCCGAGGCGTTCGCGCCGGCCAGCGGCGTGCACCTGGCGGCGCTGACCGTGCCGGACGGCGATCCGGACGCCTCGCTCATCCAGGCACGTGCGTGGCTGGCGCGGCACCGGCAGGACTTCGACGCCGTGGTGCTGGGGATGGGCACCGACGGCCATACCGCCTCGCTGTTTCCTCAAGCCCCGGAACTGGCCTGCGGATTCGATCCGGCCCTGGAAGCATGCCGGTTCGACCCTGATCCGCTGCCTCCCGAGGCGCCGTACCCCCGGATCAGCCTGACGGTCGGCCGCTTGCTGCGCGCCGGAGCGGTGCATCTGCTGATCACCGGCGCAGCCAAGCGTGCGGTGCTGGAAGAGGCGATCGCGCTGAACGATCCGCAGCGTCATCCGGTGATGGCGGTGCTGGGCGCGCCCGCCGTGGATGTGCAGATCCACTGGAGTCCGTGATCGGCTGGCGGGGCGTTCTCGCGTTACTGTGATCGGCCGCGGTTGATCCGCGCGCGTTACCCGCCCTGGGGAGCAGCCGCGTCGCCGGCAAAACCTTGCTGCCGCCACGCCTCGAAGACCACCACGGCAACCGCGTTGGACAGGTTCAGGCTGCGATTGCCAGGCTGCATCGGCAGGCGCAGGCGCTGATCGGCGGGCAGCTTCCCCAGCACGTCTTCCGGCAGGCCCCGGGTCTCGCAACCGAACAGGAAGGCATCGCCGCTGCGGTAGGCCGGCGTATCGTGGCGGACGCTGCCCCGCGTGCTGAGCGCAAACACGCGCGGTCGTGTCCCGCGCGAGCCGGCGATGAACGCCAGCGCAGCGTCCAGATCGTCATGCACCTGCATGCTCGCGTACTCGTGGTAATCCAGCCCGGCGCGGCGCAGCTGGCGGTCCTCCAGGCTGAAGCCCAGCGGCCGCACCAGATGCAGGCGCGCGCCGGTATTGGCGCACAGGCGGATGGCGTTGCCGGTGTTGGGCGGAATCTCGGGCTGGTAGAGGATGACGTCGAACATGCAGCGGATTATGCGGGCGGCTCCAGCGTCGGGATGGTGCAAGTGTGATGACTGCGCGTCGGCGCGACTGGCAACGGGCGCAGCGGCGTGACTTGTGACCCGGTCCCCATAACGCGCGCTGCCGTTACGATTGCCTATCCGTCCACACCGGGCGCGACCGTACAAGGAGTGTCGAATGTCCGCATCGTCCCGCGCAGCCGCGTTGCTTCCTGCCGTTCCTGCTGGTTCTTCCCGCGCGTCGCGCCGCAGCTTCGTTGCTGACGCCCGGCCTCGCACGCTGCGCCACGGCGCGCTCGCCCTCGGGGTCGCTTTTGCCATGGGCAGCCTGACCTTCCTGCCGCAGCCCGCCCAGGCGCGCACGGCCGTCACTGCGGCGCCGGTGGACATCGCCTACGAGCAGTTCACGCTGCCCAACGGACTGCGGGTCATCGTCCACAGCGACCGCAAGGCGCCGATCGTCGCGGTCAACGTCTGGTACCACGTCGGCAGCAAGGACGAGCCCAGGGGCCGCACCGGTTTCGCCCACCTGTTCGAGCACCTGATGTTCAACGGCTCGGAGAACCACCGCGGCGAGTACTTCGACCCGTTCGAGATGGTGGGTGCGACCGACATGAACGGCACCACCAATACCGACCGCACCAACTACTTCCAGAACGTGCCCACCACCGCGCTGGATACCGCGCTGTGGATGGAGTCCGACCGCATGGGCCACCTGCTGGGGGCGATCGACCAGGCCACCCTGGACGAGCAGCGCGGCGTGGTCCAGAACGAGAAGCGCCAGGGCGAGAACCAGCCCTACGGCCAGGTCTGGACCAAGCTGAACCAGGCGCTGTATCCGGTCGAGCATCCCTACCACCACAGCGTGATCGGCTCGATGGCCGACCTGGACGCGGCCTCGCTGGAGGACGTCAAGAACTGGTTCCGCGCGTGGTACGGCCCCAACAACGCGGTGCTGGTGCTGGCCGGCGACATCGACGTGGCGACGGCGAAGGAAAAGGTTGCCCGGTATTTCGGCGACATCCCGGCCGGCCCGGACATGGCGCAGCCGCCGGTCGATGTCGCCCGGCGACCGGCCTCGACCCGCGAAGTGCTCGAGGACCGGGTGCCGCAGGCGCGCATCTACCGGGCCTGGAACGTCCCGCCGACCGCGACGGTGGAAGCCGACCAGCTCGGCGTGCTGGCCCAGGTCCTTGGCGGCAGCAGCACCTCTCGCCTGGCCAGGCGCCTGGTGCACGCCGACAAGCTGGTCGACAACGTGACCGCCGGCCTCAGCGAGTCGCAGTTGGGCTCCAATTTCCTCGTCTTCGCGACCGTCAAGGAAGGCGTGGACCCGAAGAAGGTCGAGGCGATCATCGACGAGGAGCTGCAGCGGCTGCTGGCCGAAGGTCCCAATGCCGCCGAGCTGGCGCAGGCGAAGACCGTGGTGCGGGCGGGCTTCATCCGCGGTGTCGAGCGAATCGGCGGCTTCGGCGGCAAAGCCGACGCGCTGGCCAGTTGCGCGATCTACACCGAAGACCCGGGCTGCTTCCGCCAGAGCATGGCCACGGTGGCCGCCGTGCAGCCGGCCACGTTGCAGGCGCTGGGGCGCCAGTGGCTGGGCAAAGGCGACCACACCCTGGTGGTGATGCCCGGCGAGCGCACCCCGTTGGCCGAGGATCCGGCGGTGGAACCGGCGCCGCTGACCCTGCCGCCGGTGGATTCGCGCTACAGCGTGTTGCCGTCCAGCGTGGACCGCAGCACGGGCGTGCCGCTGCCCGACGAGTTCCCCGAGCTGAAGTTCCCCGAACTGCAGCGCGCCACACTCAAGAACGGCACCCGGGTGATCCTCGCCCAGCGCCACGACATCCCGGTGGTGCAGTTCTCATTGCTGTTTGACGGCGGCTTCAAGGCCGATCCGGCGGACAAGCTGGGCAGCTCCAGCTTCACCATGGGCATGCTCGACGAAGGCGCCGGCACTTACGACGCGCTGGGCTTTGCCGCGCGCGCCGAAGCCCTGGGCGCCGACCTGGGCGCCGGCGCCGCGCTGGACGGCGCAAGCGCCTCGCTGTCGGCGTTGAAGGAAAACCTCGACCCGTCGCTGGAGCTCTTCAGCCAGATGCTGCGCACGCCGCGCTTCGAGCAGAGCGAGATCGACCGTGTGCGGGCCACATGGATCGCCGGCATCAAGCAGGAGAAGGCACGGCCCAATTCGGCCGCGCTGCGCGTGCTACCACCGCTGCTGTACGGCGAAGGCCACCCGTATGCCATCCCGTTCAGTGGCTCGGGGACCGAGGACACGATCGCCGCGCTGACCCGTGACGACCTGCTCGCGTACCACCAGGACTGGGTGCGGCCGGAGGCGGCCACGATGGTGGTGGTCGGTGACACCACTTTGAAGGAGATCGTGCCGATGTTGAACCGGCACCTGGGCGACTGGAAGGGCAAGGGCGCCGCGCCCGCGCCGGTCAGCGTCCCGGACGTCGCGCTGCCAAGTGCGCCGCGCGTGTTCCTGATCGACCAGCCCGGCGCGGTGCAGGCGAACATCTACGTCGGCGAACTGGTGCCCTCGACCAAATCCGAGGACGCCACCGAGTTCGGCTTTGCCAACACGGTGCTGGGCGGCCAGTTCAGTTCCCGGCTCAACATGAACCTGCGCGAGGACAAGCACTGGGCCTACGGGTCCTACAGCTTCGCCAGCAACGCGATCGGCCAGCGGCCGTGGCTGGCGTACGCGCCGGTGCAGATCGACAAGACCGCCGAGTCGGTGGCCGAACTGAAGCGCGAGATCAACGACTTCGCCAGTGGCAAGGCGCCGGCGACCGCCGAGGAGGTTTCCAAGGTCAAGGCCAATGAAATCCGCAGCCTGCCCGGCGCCTACGAGACCGGCAGCGCGGTGATGGGCACGATCACCGGCATCGTCCGCTACGACCGCCCGGATGACTACGTGTTCCAGCACAAGGCCGAGATCGACGCGATGACCCCGGCCGTGGTGGCCAAGGCCGCCTCGACGATCGACCCGGCGGCGTTGACCTGGGTCGTGGTCGGTGACCTGGGCCAGATCAAGGCGCCGGTGCGCGCCCTGGATCTCGGCCCGGTGCAGGTGCTGGACGAAGACGGCAAGCCGGTCGTGCGGGCCGCCAGCGCCGCCAGCAAAGAGTAGAGCGCGGTATCTTGGCAAGCGCCCGCCGGCCCTCGCGCGGCGGGCGGTTGCCAAGCGCGTGGGATGTCCGCTACGCGGTTATGCCTGATTCACGCCGGGCGGCCGATAACATCGGCTGCCCGCACCACTCGCCGCGGACTCCCGCCCCCGGCGGCCCCATCCCTCCAGGAGCTTCCATGATCCGCTCGTCGACCCTCGCCATCCCGCTTGCCGTTGCCACCGCAGTCCTCCTCGCCGGCGGGTGCACGTGGGTGAAAATGGCGCCGGGGGCCAGCGCCGTCCGGGTGATCGGCGCAGGTGGTCCGCCGGCGGGATGCACCCGCCAGGGTGAGATCGCCGTCTCGGTCAAGGACAGCGTCGCCTTCTACGAGCGCAACAACCTGCGCGTGCGCGAAGAGCTGGAAACCCTGGCCCGCAACGAGGCGCCGGGCCTGCAAGCCGACACCATCCAGCCGATGGGCCCGCCGGCCGCCGGCGAGCAGCGGTTTTCGGCCTACCGCTGCGGCAGCGTGACCGCCGTGCCCGGACCGGCCGCGGCGGAGACTCCGAAAGGTGGCGTGCAGACGTATCCGGTCGGCAACTGACCGGCTTCGCGGCGAGCGTTAATGCAGGCGGGACGGTAACGCGTTAACCTGTCGTGATACCTGTCTTTCCTGGTTTGCCGCCCATGCAGTTCCAACATGTCGCCATCGCCGGTCTGGCCCATATCGACGCGCCACGCCGGTTGAGCTCGGAAGAGATTAATCTCCGGCTCAAGCCGACCCTGGACCGCCTGGGCATCCGGACCGACGTGCTCGGCGATATCGCCGGCATCCACGCGCGCCGACTGTGGGACGGCGATGTGCTCGCCTCCGACGCAGCGACGCTGGCGGCGGTGAAAGCGCTCGCCGATTCCGGGATCGATCCCGACCGCGTCGGCCTGCTGGTCAATACCTCGGTCAGCCGCGACTACCTGGAGCCTTCGACGGCCTCGATCGTCAGCGGCAACCTCGGCTTGCCCGACACCTGCCAGAACTTCGACGTCGCCAATGCCTGCCTGGCCTTCATCAATGGCATGGACATCGCCAGCCGCATGATCGAATGCGGCGAGATCGACTACGCGCTGGTGGTGGACGGGGAGACGGCGGACCTGGCTTACGAGAAGACCCTGGAGCGCCTGAGCAGTGCCACCTGCACCGAGGCGGACTTCCGCAACGAGCTGGCGACGCTGACCCTGGGTTCGGGTGCGGCGGCGATGGTCATGGCCCGGGCCGAGCTGGCGCCGGGAGCGCCCCGCTACAAGGGCGGCGTGACCCGGGCCGCGACGGAATGGAACAAGCTGTGCCGCGGAAACCTTGATGGCATGGTCACCGACACGCGGATGCTGCTGATCGAGGGCATCAAGCTGGCGCAGAAGACCTTCGCCGTTGCCCGCCACAAGCTGGGTTGGGTGGCCGAGGAACTGGACGAGTTCGTCATCCATCAGGTCAGCAAGGTGCACACCGCCGCCTTCACCAAGGCCATGGGCATCGATCCGAAGAAGGTCCTGACCATCTTTGGCGAGCACGGCAACATCGGCCCCGCGTCGGTGCCGATCGTGCTCAGCAAGCTGCGCGAGATGGGCCGGCTGAAAAAGGGCGACCGCGTCGCCCTGCTCGGTATCGGCTCGGGGCTGAACTGCTCCATGGCCGAGGTGGTCTGGTAACCGGAGCGCAACGCGCCGCCGCGTGATCGATCCGGCGGCGACGACTCAATTGGCCGGACAGGCCGGGTCGCGCCCGGCGTAGACAGCGCAGATGGCCTGCCGGCACTTCAGGCCCTTGGTGGTGTTGGCCGGCGGGCACTCGCGCAGGTTGGACTGGATCTGCTGCGAGCGCGTCGGCGGGACGCCGGTAGACGCGGTCTGCTTGCCGGCCACCGCGCTCGCCCCCTCACTCTCCATTTTCTGGATCAGGGTATCCAGCCCGCTGGCCGGTGGTGCGTCCGCCGCCTTGATGTTGCCCAGCAAGGTCGCCATCAGGTCCGGCTCGTCGTTGCGCATGCCCGGTTGAGACGTACGAGCCCGCGCGGCTGGCGAGGCCGATGTGGCCGCGGTCCTGGCTCGGGCCGGCTGGCCGGGCGTAAACGGATTGGCCCGCTCCGACCGCGCTATTGCCAGTGCGGGCGCGGAGGCCGCAAACGGGGAGGCGAGTGGATCGTCTTCGCCCGCACCGGTATCTGCACCGTCCGCACCACCCAAGAGGGCCGAGGCGCCGCTGGCAGGCGAGGTCTCCTCGATGATCGTGGCCGCCCCGCGTCCGTCGGCCGCCATCCCGGCGGTTCCGGATCCGGTGTGCACCGTCGCATCGGCCGGCGAAAAACCTGTCCGGCGGCTTCCCAATTGCCACCACCACAGCAGCGCGAGCACACTGACGGCCGCGGCCGCAAGAATCAGCAGTTTCCTTCGCGGAGCCGGGCGTGTGCTGACCGCGGCGGTCTTGCCACCGTCCATGTCTGCTAGGATCCGCGCCGGCGACGGGCCAGTCGCAGGGCTTGGGACGCCGGCCATCAGGCTCGGGCGACGGGGTTTGGCATCTTGCCGATCCACGTGGACTCCTTTCCAGACCGCCAATCCGGCTGGTTACGGTCCGGGCGAGGCCGGACGATGTGCCCGGGCATTCTGCGTTGGGGTCGCAGTGGCGTCAATTGGATGGCCCGGTGCTTCGCCGGGCGGGGCAACAGGGACGGTGGCAACATGCTCGCGCTCGGTATGGCGGTGTTTTTCCTGGTGACGGTACTGCTGGCCTGGCTGGCGGTCTTTCCGGCTGCGCGCGACGGTGTGCTGGCCGGGGTCGGTCGCTGGCGCGCGCGAATGACAGCCGCGGCGGGACGCTGGCAAGAGGGCGCGGGCACGCGCGCCGGCACCTCCTCGCGCGCGCTGCGTGGAGGCAGCGCGCGACTGGGGCAGTTGCTGCACCGCCGACGCTGGCTGCTGGTCGCGACCGTCGCGGCCCTGGCGCTTCCACCGTTGCTGATCCTGCAATTCGGTCGCCAGGTGCTGTGGGACGACTTCGGCGGCGGCGCCGGCTTCAGCGCGGACAGCCATGTGGTCGAGCTGCTGCGCGGTGAGCGCCTGGCGCCTCCGCCGGACCTTCCGCCCGCCGTGTTTATCGCCGCGGAGGCCGCGCAGATGCGGGGTGCAGCGGTGGTGGCCCCGCAAGAGATCTCCAGCGCCGATCGCAAGTGGGCGCGCATCGCGCCGGACTTCCAGCAGCGGGTGCTCGCGATCTACCGCGTCATGCGCGAAGTGCACGGTTACGAGATGGTGCTGGTGGAGGGCTATCGCAGCCCCGAACGGCAGGCGTCCCTGGCCGCCAAGGGCGGCGCAGTCACCCGTGCCGGCGCCGGCCAGAGCTGCCACCAGTACGGTCTGGCGGTCGACAGCGCGCTGTACCGCGACGGCAGGCTGCAGTGGGACATGGAGGATCCGTGGACCCGTCGCGGCTACTTCCTCTACGGCGAATTGGCGGTCGAAGCGGGTCTGGAATGGGGTGGCAACTGGCGCAGCATCAAGGACTACGTCCACCTGGAATTGAAGTCCGATTGCCGCCAGGCGCGTCGCGCGGCGGGTCGATGAGGGGCTCATCGGCTGGCGCGGCAGGTGAAAACCGGGGGCTGCACCTGCTATCTTGACCCGCGGCGCAGGAAAGCCGGATGCCCGATGGGCAAAGCCAGGGAGCAGGGCGATGTGGAAACCCGTTGATGTTGCCTACGCGTGGATCACCCGCGGCGTCGCCGTGGCCGGTCGTTAGCGGGAGGCGGGACAGTGCGTCCGGATACGCGGCAATGAGGGTGGGTGCGCTCATCCGGGGACTGCTGGGAATCGCGCTGGTGTTCGGTGCGGTTTGGCTGGTCGCGATCCTCTATTGGCGGGCCAGCGGCGCGACGCCGGGCACGCCGCAGATCGTTGGCACGTTGTTGCTTCTGCCCTTGTTGCTGGTCGCTGGCGTTCTGCTGCTGCGGGCGCTAATGCGCCGGCGCAGCGCGGGCCGCGAACGGACGGCGACGGATCCGATTGCGGGCAGCACTATGGCTCAGGACGCAGCCGAGCAGGTCGAAGCCGACCGCATCTTCTACCTGCTGGGCAGCGCCGCCCTGACTCGGGCCGGTAGCGGCGGCGAAGTCCTGGCCGGAGCGCTGCTGCAGCCCCAGCGGCCCTCGCTGCATCCATCCCTGCGCGACCAGATGGGCCTGCCGGTGTTTGCCGCCCAGGTCGATGATCTGGATGTGGAGTCTGTGCGCGCTGCGGTTGACGGTCTGCTGCCGGAATCCGGACCGCGTTCCCAGGGTTTTGCGGAAGACCAGCTGCGCGCGCTGGCGCTGCTGGAACCGGTCGCCGAAGACCTGCTGTACGCCGCGCTGCCGTTCGCGGACGTGGACCCCGTGGCTGCGCCGTCCGCAGACACGGCGATGCACCCGCACGCGATGCAGCACTCGCGTTCCTCGCGCGCGCTGGCGCCCGCGCCGCAGGCGCCGGTCCTGCACATCCGGCTGCTGCTGCCGGCCCACTGGCCCGAGCCGGTGCGTCGCGCCTGCCTGGGCTGGATCGCCGACAAGGCCACCGCGATCGGATTTGCCAGCGGCACGTTCCGCATCGGCGTCGAGCCGGTCGCCGGCGTCGCCGATGCATGGCGGGTGATCGACCGCCTGGCCCAGCCCGACGCGCATGCCGACGCGGCGCCATCCGACACCCACCTGCTGCTGGCGGCGCACAGTCTGATGGACGAGCTTGCGGTCAGCCGGCTGGATGCGACCCGCAGCCTGCTGGTCAGCGGGCATCCGGAGGGACTGATTCCCGGCGAGGGCGCGGCGGGCGTATGGCTGTCGACGCAGACCCCCGGTGACGGGCGGGAAGCGCCGCCGCTGCGGCTGCATCGCGTCGTGCACGGACCGGCGGGACACGGGCGTACGGCCGGGCGCGAGCTGGCGTCGCTGCTGCAGCGCGCGCTGGCGGTCGCCTCGCTGCCCGCCGACGACGTCGCCGCCGTCTTCAGCGACGCCGATCACCGCCCCAGCCGCGCGATCGAGATCGCCGGCGCGATGACCGCCTGCCTGCCCGAGCTGGACCCGGTCGAGCAGGGTCGCCACCTGGGCCTGGTCTGTGGCGAGACCGGCGCGGTGGCGGTCCTCGCGTTGCTCGCCGCTGCGGCGGCGCAGGCCACGGCCGAAGACGCGCCGGTCGTGCTCGCGTCGGTCGCCGACGACACGCTGCGTTTTGCCGCCGCGCTGTCGCCCATGCCCAGCCCTGAGCCTCCAGCCGCGCCCGCGGCGGAAACCGTTTGACGATCATGGATGCGTAGATGAGCAGCTTCTGGACCAACCTTCGTTTCTGGCTGAGGGACTACCGCGTGCTCGCCGCGCTGGGCATCGCCATCGCCGCCGCCGTTGCGTACTTCGGCAGGGACTCGCTGATGGCGGCGGGCGGCTGGCTGGTCGCGCTGCTCATCCTGGCCGTCGTGGCCTGGCTGGCGTTCCTGCTCGTGCGCAAGCTCCGCACGGCGCGCGCCGCCAGGCGGCTTGACACCATGGTGGCCGAGCACGCCGACAACGCGGTTACCGCCGCCAAGCCCGCCGTACGCGCGGATGCCGAGGTCCTGCGCGAGCGCATGGCCGAGGCCGTCAAGGCGATCAAGACCTCGCGCCTGGGCCAGATGAAGGGCAACGCCGCCCTCTACGAGCTGCCGTGGTACGTGATCATCGGCAACCCCGCCGCCGGCAAGAGCACCGCGATCCTCAACTCGGGCCTGCGCTTTCCCTTCGAGGACAACCGCAGCAACGTGATCCATGGACTGGGTGGCACCCGCAACTGCGACTGGTACTTCACCACCGAAGGCATCGTGCTGGACACCGCGGGCCGCTACACGGTCAGCGCCGAGGACCGGCTGGAATGGCTGACGTTCCTGGACCTGCTCAAGAAGCACCGGCCGCGCGCGCCGATCAACGGCATCATCATTGCCGCCTCGATCGCCGAGCTGTCGGGCAGCAAGCCCGAGTTCGCGATCGACCTGGCCAAGAACCTGCGCCAGCGCGTGCAGGAGCTGACCGAGCGGCTGGAGGTCCACGCCCCGGTCTACGTCGTATTCACCAAGGCCGACCTGATCAGCGGCTTCAGCGACTTCTTCCGCGGCCTGGATCCGGCCGAGCGCGAAAACGCCTGGGGCGCGACGCTGCCCTACGAGCTCGACAGGCAGGGCGCCGGCAGTGGTGAAGGCGACGCGCTGGAATCGTTTGACCGGCACTTCGACGTGCTCGCCGACGGACTGCGCGAGATGGGCCTGGCGCAGATGGCGATGGCCCGCGGACGCGATGTCAGTCCCGGCCTGCTGGCGATGCCAATGGAGTTTGCCGGGATCAAGCCGGCACTGCGGACCTTCATCGCGACCTTGTTCGAGGAGAACCCGTACCAGTTCAAGCCGGTGTTCCGCGGCTTCTATTTCACCAGCGCTCTGCAGGAAGGCATCACCGTGCAGCCCGCGTCGGAGCGCGTGGCCCGCCAGTTCGAACTGCACGGCGGCAGCCCCACCGGGGAGACCGTGGCCCCCGCCGACAGCAGCCACTTCCTGCTCGGCCTGTTCCGCAAGGTGATCTTCGCCGACCGCCAGCTGGTCCGGCAGTACTCCAACCCGGGCCGGACGCGGGTGCGTTACGCGGCCTTTGCCGGTGCCGTTGCCGCGCTGGCGCTCGTGCTGGCGGGCTGGACCTGGTCCTACAGTGGCAACCAGCAGCTGGTCGCCGACGCCACCGCGGACCTGGACAAGGCGATCGCGGTGCAGGCGGAAAAGGTCGACCTGCAGTCGCGCATCGAAGCCCTGCTCGTGCTGCAGGACCGGCTGGAGCAGCTGCAGCGGCATCGCAATGACCATCCGCTCGGCCTGGGCCTGGGTCTCTACCAGGGCGCCGCCGTGGAAGCGAAGCTGCGCGAGGAGTACTTCCACGGCATGCGCCAGCTGATGCTGGTGCCGGTATCGGGCAAGCTGGAAAGCTACCTGGGCCAGGTCGTGGCCCGGCGCGGCGAGCTGAAGCCGCCGTCGCTGACCGGCGCACCGTCCGCCAGCGATGACGGCACGGACGATCCCGCCGCGACCAACGACACGCGCCTGTACGAGGACGCGGTCGCGACCGACTCGCAGGACGCCTACAACGCGCTCAAGACCTACCTGATGCTGGGCAACCACGAGCGCGTGGAGGCGACTCACCTGAGCGACCAGCTGACCCGGTTCTGGCGCGGCTGGCTGGAGGCCAACCGCGGCGCGATGACCCGCGAGGAACTGCTGCGCGCCGCCGGCCGCCTGATGACCTTCCACGTCCAGCAGTCCGCCGACCCAGGCTGGCCGCAACTGGAGCTCAAGTACAGCCTGGTGGACGACAGCCGCGAGGCGCTGCGCCAGGTGATGAAGGGGACGCCCGCGCGCGATCGCGTGTACGCCCAGATCAAGGCCCGGGCAGCAACGCGCTTCAGCCCGGTCACCGTGGCCAGCCTGCTCGGCGACAAGCAGGCCGGCGGCGCGGTCACCGGCAGCCACCAGATTCCCGGGACCTTCAGCCGCAAGGCGTGGGAGGACTACGTCCAGGGCGCGATCAAGGAAGCGTCCAGCACCGAGTTGAGCAGCACCGACTGGGTGCTGGAGGCGACGGTGCAGAACGATCTGACCCTGGCGGGCAGCCCGCAGCACATCGCCCGCGAACTGGCGGCGATGTACAAGGCCGAGTACGCGCGCGAGTGGAGCAGGTTCCTGCAGGGCATCAGCGTCACCCGCTTCGACAATTTCGAAGAAGCGGTGAGCCGGATGAACCGTCTGGGCGATCCGGTCAACTCGCCGCTGCGGCTGCTGCTGGAAGCCGTCAACCGGGAAACCGTGTGGGATAACCCGGCGGCCGCCAACGCCACCGCCGGCGCGGTCAAGGGCGGTATCGCCGGCTGGTTCAACCGGGTGGTCATGCGCCGCAACCCGACCTCGATCCCGGTGTCGGTGGATCCGCAAAGCGGCGAGAAGGGTCCGGTGGAGGCCGGACCGCTGGGGCAGAAGTTCGCCGGACTGGCGCGGCTGCTGGTCGAGCACGACGGTGGGCCGGCCCTGCTGCCGCAGTACTTCGAGGCGCTGGGCAAGGTCCGCAGCCGCTTCAACCAGATCAAGACCCAGGGCGATCCTGGCCCGGGCGCACGCAAGCTGATGCAGGACACCCTTGATGGCGGCTCCGAACTGGACCTTGCGCTGAAGCTGGTGGACGAGCAGATGCTCAACGGTCTGGCCGAGGACCAGCGCAACACCCTGCGCCCGCTGCTGCTGCGTCCGCTGGTGCAGGCCTTCGCCGCGCTGGTTCGGCCGACCGAGGGCGAGATCAACCAGACCTGGACGGCGCAGGTGCTGCGCCCGTTCGAGGACGGCATCGGCCAGCGCTA
Source organism: Lysobacter ciconiae (assembly GCF_015209725.1). NCBI lineage: Bacteria > Pseudomonadati > Pseudomonadota > Gammaproteobacteria > Lysobacterales > Lysobacteraceae > Novilysobacter > Novilysobacter ciconiae. The sequence goes on from NZ_CP063656.1 coordinate 117,848, forward strand.
CCCGTACGCGCCGGACGCAACCGTGGAAGCCGCGCGCGCGGACATCGAGCAGATTTTCGGCCCGCAGGGCGCGATCGCGAAATTCGGCGAATCCGCGCTCGGGTCGCTGGTGATCCGCCGCGGCACGATGCTGACCCCGCGCCAGTGGGCCGACATCGGCATCAACTTGCGCCCCGAGCTGGTCGCCGGCTACGGGCGCTGGGTCGGCGCCACCGCCGCCGGCGAGGGGCCGACGATGGTGTTCCAGGTGCTGCCGTTGGCCGCGCAGGGACGCGAATACACGATGACCGTCGATGGCCAGCAGATGCGCTATCGCAACACGCCGCCGCAATGGCACACCTTCCAGTTGCCCGGCGAGGGCGTGCCGGGGGTGCAGATCCACGCCGTCACCGGCGACGGACGCACCGTGGAGGTGTTCAACGCGCCCGGTGACAACGCGACCTCGGCGATGTTCGACGCCGCCGAGAAGACCAGCCTCGGCCGCCAGCATTACCGGCTGGGCTGGAATCGCGACGGCGCCCGGGTCGAGGTGGAACTGCGCATCGTCAGCACGGTGGAATCCAACGCCGGTGCCAATGATGCCCTGGGCCTGAAGCTGCCGGCGGTGGTGGCCGGCGCGGCGGTGGCGGCGCAACCCGCGGCAGCCGCGACCACTGCGGCGGCATCGCCCGGCGGTGCGCAGTAATGGTGGCGGTGGAGACGGCGCACCCGGTCAGCTACTTCGGCAAGCTGCCCAGTCGCGGGGACTTCGTGCGCACCCCGGAAAGCCACCAGCTGATGATGCTGCTGGACCGCTGGGCCGGCCAGGGACTGGAGTTGCTCGCCAGCGACCCGGGCTGGAAGCAGCTCTACGATCAGGCATCCCCGCTGCATTTTGCGTTCGTCGGCTCGCGCAGCCGGCTCGCGATCGGTGGCCATTACCTGCCCAGTCGGGACAGTTCGCAGCGCCGGTTTCCGTTCCTCGCCGCGACCCGCTTCGAGGTCGCCCAGCCGCTGGCGTTCATCGGCCGCAGTCCGCTGGCGCTGTCGCGGCTGTGGTCCAGCCTGGCGCGCAGCGGACAGCAGATCGTCGCCGCCGAGGATCCGGCCGAGCCGCTGCGCCAACTGGCTGACGGGCGGGTCGCGATCAACACCGATCCGCGCGTCTACGACGCCGCCTTCGACGATTTCATCGAGTTGCAGGACATCGGCTCGCTGCAGGCACTGCTGCGCCAGTCCGGCTACCCGCAGCTGCAACTGCGCTGGTTGCTGCCCGCGCTGGGGATGCTGCTGCAGCCGGTCATCGCCGGCGGCGCGGCCCAGGTCGACAAGGGCCTGTCGCTGCCCTTGCCGGTGGACGCGCTGTACCGGCCGCTGGTGGCCGCGTTCTGGCTCGACCTGTTGGCCGGTTTCCTGGGCCGGGCGGACTTCGAACTCACCGTGCTGGTATGTGATGCAGCGACGGCGTCGGCCGCCGGTCCGCGCCTGCTGATCGGCTTCAACGGCGCCGACGGCCGCCTGCTGCAGGCGACGCTCGACGGCCGCGTCGGCCAGGAGCAGTTGATCGCGGTCGATGATGCCGAATGGGTCGAGGACCACATCGCCGGCGACTACGCCCTCAACCGGCTGGTCAGTTATCTGGATCGCGACCAGCTCTCGCTGCGGGCCGCCCGCAAGACGTTCAACGAGACCTTTCTTGGAATCTGACATGCGTACACACCCTGTTCTGGCGGCGACCGGCCCGCTCACCTCGTGGCTGCTGGCGATCGGACTGCTGCTGTCACCGGCAGCAGCGCTCGCGCAGTCCGGCGGCGCGGGCGGCACGGCGGCGGAGAAACCGGTAGTGGCCACCGGCACCGTGCCCGACGAGGCAACCCGGGCGGCGATCCTGCAGCGGCTGCGCGAGCTCTACGGCGCCAACCGGGTGGTCGACCGGATCGAGGTGGACGCGGTGATCGCCCCGCCCAACTGGAGCGACCGCGTGCTGGGCATGCTCGGTCCGGACCTCAAGCAAGTGTCCGGCGGCGAGCTGGCCATCGACGGCAACAGCGTGCGCATCAGCGGCCAGGTCGGCAACGAGGCCGCCCGGCAACAGGTGGCCAGCGCGATCGCGACGGGCGCGGGTCCAAGCTACGTGCTCAAGAACTCGCTGGTCGGCGGCGGTGGCAGCAAGCAGGACCTGCTCGACCAGACCCTGGCTGACCGCATCATCGAGTTCAAGAGCGGAAGCGCGACGCTGACCGACGGCGGTCGCGAGATCCTGGACGAGATGGCGGTGGCGCTGGAGAGCGTCGGCCAGCAGCAGGTCCAGGTGATCGGCCACACCGACAGCGTCGGCTCGCGCGAGTCCAACGTGGCCCTGAGCCTGCAGCGGGCGATCGCGGTGAAGGCCTACCTGGAGCAGCGTGGCGTCAGCGCCGACAACCTCAGCGTGCAGGGCTTCGGTCCCGACCGGCCGGTGGCCGACAACGACAGCGATGACGGCCGCGCCCGCAACCGCCGGATCGAATTCCGGGTGATGTAGCCGGACGCCAGCGCCAAACGGCTGGCCATTGTCCGCCGGCGCACTAGACTGGTGCGATGAGCATTCGACCCTTTCTGGAACACACCCCCCGGCTCGGCGCGCGCGTCTACGTCGACCCGGCCGCCACGGTGATCGGCAACGTCGTCCTGGAAGACGACGTCTCCATCTGGCCCGGCTGCGTGGTCCGCGGCGACGTCAACTCGATCCACATCGGCGCGCGCACCAACATCCAGGACGGCGCGATCATCCACGTCACCCACGAAGGGCCGTTTACGCGACCGGGCGGGTTTCCCACCGTGATCGCCAACGACGTGACCGTTGGCCACTCTGCCGTGATCCACGCGTGCCGGCTGGAGGAGTTCTGCCTGGTCGGCATGGGTGCGGTGGTGCTGGACGGGGCGACGGTGTCGCGCTTCGGCTTTGTCGGTGCCGGCGCGGTGGTCGCGCCGGGCAAGACCGTGGGCGAGGGCGAGCTGTGGCTCGGCAGTCCGGCGCGCTTCGTGCGCAAACTGTCGGAGCGCGAGCTGGAACAGCTGCGCCACAGCGCGCAGCACTACGTGCAGCTGAAGGATGCCTACCTGCAGATGGCCGCCAGCGCCTAGATTTCCAGGTTACGCAGGATATAGAACACCACCACGCCGATCATTGTGGTCACGCCTGCCCACATCATCACCGGTCCGGAGCGCGATTCGCGCCGGGTGAAACCGACGATCAGCATCACCAGACCGACCACGGTGATGAGCAAACCGCTTTTCAGGATCGGGTCCACGGTTCGTGCAGCCTCTTATGCCACGGTCGTCAAGCCGCTCTCGGCGCGCAGCTCGGCGTAGATCTCGTCGGTGCTCGGGCGAACGCCGTGCCAGACGTTGAAGCTCTCGGCGGCCTGTTCCACCAGCATGCCCAGGCCGTCCATCATCTGGTCGGCGCCACCGGCGCGCGCCCAGGCCAGGAAGCCGATCGACGCTTCGCCGTAGCCCAGGTCAACCACGTCGCCGCGCGGCGCGATCAGCGACTGCGGCAGCGGCAGCTCGCCGCCGTCGGCCGCGTGGCCGATCGAGGTGGCGTTGATGATCAGGTCGAACACGCCCTGGGTGTGCAGGTCGGCGAAGTTGCGCGGATGCACCCGCGCCGGATCGCCCAGCAGGTCGGCCAGCGCGTCGGTCCGGCTGTCGGTGCGGTTGACGATCATCAGGCCGGAGATGCCCGCATCCAGCAACGCCGGGGCGACGCCGTGGGCGACCCCGCCGGCACCGATCAGCAGCACCCGGCGGCCGCGCAGGTCCTGGCCATGGCGATCGGTGAGGTCACGCACCAGGCCGAGGCCGTCGGTGTTGTCGCCGGCCCAACCGGTGGCGGTGCGGGTCAGGGTATTGACCACGCCGCAGCGGCGCGCGCGGTCGCTGAGGCTCTCGCAGGCCGCGGCGGCACGCGCCTTGTGCGGCAGGGTCACGTTGGCGCCCTTGCCGCCGGCGGCCGCGAATTTAGCCAGCGCGTCGTCGAATTCCTCGGCGGTCGCGTCGATCAGGCCGTAGTCCATCGCGATCCCGGTCTGGCGCGCGAACGCGGCGTGGATCCGCGGCGACAGCGAATGCGCGACAGGGTGGCCGATCAGGGCGAATCGGGGAGTGGGCATGGGGACCTCGCTTGGACAATGGGTGGGGTGCCGGGGCAGGCGAAACCGTGTTGCGTAACTCCGCCTCCCCTTCTGCCGACCAGTCTACGGCCAGTCAGCGCCGCCCCGGGTGACCGCGCTCAGTCCTGCTCGCGCAGCCAGCGCGCGGCATCCAGCGCGAAGTAGGTCAGCACGCCATCGGCGCCGGCGCGCTTGATGCTGGTCAGCGCTTCCAGCACGCAGGCCCGCTCGTCCAGCCAGCCGTTGAGGATCGCCGCCTTCAGCATCGAGTACTCGCCGCTGACCTGATAGGCGAAGGTCGGCACGCCGAACTCCTCCTTCACCCGCCGCACGATGTCCACGTACGGCATGCCGGGCTTGACCATCACCATGTCGGCGCCTTCGGCCAGGTCCAGGCTGACCTCGTGCAGGGCCTCGTCGGTGTTGGCCGGGTCCATCTGGTAGGTTTTCTTGTCGGCCTTGCCCAGCGCGCTGGCGCTGCCGACCGCGTCGCGGAAGGGGCCATAGAACGCGCTGGCGTACTTGGCGCTGTAGGCCAGTATGCGGGTGTGGATGTAGCCCTCGACCTCCAGCGCGCCGCGGATCTCGCCGATGCGGCCGTCCATCATGTCGCTGGGGGCGACGATGTCCACGCCGGCGGCGGCGTGCGACAGCGCCTGCTTGACCAGCGCCTCCACGGTGAGGTCGTTGATGACGTAGCCGTAGTCATCCAGCAGGCCGTCCTGGCCGTGGCTGGTGTAGGGGTCAAGCGCCACGTCGGTGATCACACCGAGGTCCGGGAAGCGCCGCTTGAGCGCACGCACCGCGCGCTGGCACAGACCGTCCTCGTCCCAGGCGGCGGCCGCGTCCAGCGACTTGGCCTCCGGCGCGGTGACCGGGAACAGCGCCAGCGCGGGAATCCGCAACTCGCTGGCCTGCTCGGCGACACGCAGCAGTTCATCGATCGACAAACGCTCCACGCCGGGCATGGACGGGATCGCCTCGCGGCCCTCCAGCTCGTGGACGAAGACCGGATAGATCAGGTCGTTGCTGGTGAGGACCGTCTCGCGCATCAGGCGACGGGAGAATTCATCGCGGCGCATCCGCCGCGGACGCACGTAGGGATAGCTGCTCATGCCGCCCATTCTACGACGGCCGGTCGCGCCGGGCTGTTCCGGAAGAGCGCTCCTGAACGCGCGCTCAGGAACGTGCCGGTCGGCGCGGGCCGCGGATCAGATGATGCCGCCGCCGATGCTGAGCCGGAACACCGCCACCGCGATCACGATGCCGTTGAGGATCAGCCCGGCCTTGGCCCGGCCACGGCTTTCCGCGCGCGTGAGCATGATGCCGATGGCCGCGACGATCGCGCCCACGGCGGCGAACGGGATCAGGAACCAGTTGCCCCAACCCAGCAACGGAATCAGCGCGATCACCATCCAGATCATCGCCACGATGCCCCACAGCAGGCTGATCAGTCCCATCTTCGTGTCTCCTTCGGGCGGCCGGTGGCCGCGATGCCGCCAATATCACCCGGCCGCGCGTTCCGGTCGAGCCTCATAGGTCATGCGAGCCGTCGATCTCCAGGGCCAGCTCGCCGCGGCAGACCTGCGCGTGCAGGATGATCCGCGCCACCGCCGGGTCCAGGCGCCGGTCCAGCAACCGGCTGACGTGGTCGAGCTCGGCGGTGTCGCGCACGTACACCTTCAGCCGCGAACCGGCACCGAAGCCCGCCGGCAAGCCGGGCCGGTGCTCGCGCGCGGCACCGATCAGGCTGGCGAAGTTGGCCAGGGTCTCATCAAGCTGGGTGGCGACCGAGTCGGCGTGCAGGGAGCGATGGCCGACGATCGCCGCCGTGCCCGACAGCAGCAGCGGCATCGCCGGGCTGGAGGGAAGCATCGCGCGGGCAAAACTCGGAGGTTGCGGGCCGTACTGGCGTGGGTAGCGCCAGGCGCTGATCTGGCGCGGATTCTCCAGCGGCCGCCCCGGCGTCTTGGACGCGAGCCAATAGACCTGCAACTGGCGGCAGCCGTCCAGGCGTCCGATGGCGGTCGCGGCCGGCAACCGGCCCGGCTCGTAGTCGCCCAGGCCGGCGGCGCGGCCGATGCAGAAACGCCGGTAGCGCTCCTCGTCGCCGTCGCCATCGGTGATCGCGTCCAGGTAGTTCCAGATCCGCAGCAGGTGCGGGTAGCCGCGCCCGGCGGTGAACGCGAGCAGGCGCTGGTAGGCGTCGCTCGCGGCCGCGCCGATGTCCTCGCCGTCCGGCTCGTCCAGTTGCAAGGCGCCGAACTGGAGATGACCGTCTTCGGCCCAGGCCACGCCGTCGGTGCGGCCATGGCTCACGGGGCCGTCGCTGCGCCAGACCTCCAGCGGGGCCGGTCCGTGCGGCTGCAGATTGACCCGCAGGTAGCGCGGATCGTCACTTGACGGTGTGGCGTCGCCGAAGCCGAATACCGCCAATACATGGGCATCGGCCAGCACGGAATCCAGCGTGTCGTCGCTGTAGCTGATGTCCAGTCCGGCGGCGGCAGGGGCGGTCAGGGCGATGCCCGTCATGCCGCGGTATCCCGAACGCAGAGGAATGCAAAAAAGTTCATGCCGGCCATGATAACCGGAGCCCTTGCGAGGGCTGCGTGGTTGCGCCCGGCGGCGGCATGCCGGATCGTTGCGCGATCCCATCCAATGGAAGTCCTTCGATGTCCGCACAAAGCCCCGCCGAGGCCGCCCTGGCCCAACTGCTGGTCGACAGTCTCAACCTGGAAGACGTGGTGCCCGCCGAGATCGATCCCGAAGCGCCCCTGTTCGGCGAGGGCCTGGGCCTGGATTCGATCGATGCGCTCGAACTGGCCCTGGCGATCAGCAAGGAGCACGGCTTCCAGCTGCGCTCCGACAACGAGGACAACCGCCGGGTGTTCGCGTCCCTGCGCTCGCTGTCGGCGCACGTCGAGCAGAACAAGGCCAGCTGACGCCCTGCCGCGCCAGCGCAGATGATGGGCATCGTGCTGCTGCGGGTCGTCCTCGCGGCGGCCTACCCGCTGCTGGCCCATCGCGCCAGCGTGGATGCCAACAACGCCCTGGCGATTGTGGCGTTGCTCGATCTGGTCCTGGTCGTGCTGCTGGAGCCGCTGCTGCGCGCCCGCACTTGGGCCTGGTTGCTGCTTGCGGTGGCCTGCGCCGGCCTGTGGGCGATGCGCGGCAGCGATGTGCCGGTGGTGCTGCTGCTGGGTCCGCCGGCGTTGTTCGCCGCGCTGATCTCCTGGTTCTTCGGCCGCAGCCTGCGCGCTGGGCGCGTGCCGGTGATCACGCGGATCGCGGCGGCGATGGAAGGCTGCCCGCCCGATGCACTGGAGCCGCGCCTGCTGCGTTACACCACGCGGCTGACCCTGGCCTGGGCGGCGCTGCTGGCCGTGCTGGCGCTGGCGGACAGCGCACTGGCGGTGATCGCGGTGCCCGATGGCGTGCTGGCCCGGCTGGGCTACCCGCCGCTCATCAGCGTGAGCCAGCAGGCCTGGTCGTGGTTCGCCAACCTGCTCGATTACGGGATCCTCGCGGTGTTCTTCGTCGGCGAGTACCTGCTGCGCAAGCGCTGGTTCCCGGATCCGCCGTATCGCAATTTCATCGACTTCCTGCGCCGCATGGGCCAGCTGGGACCGGGTTTCTGGCGGGACATGTTCCGCTGACGCGGTTCATCGCGCTGGCTTATCCTTGCCGGTCCGCAAGCCGCAGCGTGAAAACCTCCGTGGTCCCCGTGCCGTTCGTGATCGCCGCCGACCATCCCAGCCTGCCGGGCCATTTTCCCGGCCGCCCGGTGGTGCCCGGCGTGGTGATCCTGGACCGCGTGCTGGAGCTGATCGAGTCCCTGCACCCGGAAGTGGCCGGCGCGCCGCTGCGCCTGCCGCAGGTCAAGTTCCTGCAGCCGCTGCTGCCGGAGAAGACCGCGTTGATCGAGCTCGAGCTGCTGGGCGAAGCGGCACCGCTGCGCTGGCGCTTCCGCATCCTTCGCGACGACAGTCTGCTGGCCAGCGGCGAAGTGGCCGCGGGGTCGCCTTCGTGAGCGACAGCTGGGTGGAACGGCCCGAGGGCGGCAGCCGGCTTGCGTTCGGATTGATACGCACGATCGCCGAAGTGGTCGGGCGCGAGCCGACCCGGTTGCTGCTGTGGCCGATCACCGCGTACTACGTGCTCGCCCGCGGTCCGGAACGCCGGGCCTCGCGCGCTTACCTCAGCCGCGTACTGGGGCGGCCGGCGCGGTGGCGCGACGTGTTCCGCCACGTGCACGTGTTTTCCGCCACGATCCTGGACCGGGTGTTCCTGCTGGGCGGTCAGCTCGGCCAGTTCGACCTGCGCGTGGAAGGCGTGGAGCAGCTGCTGGAGCAGGTCGACCGCGGCCAGGGCGTGCTGATGTTCGGCTCCCACCTGGGCAGTTTCGAGGTGCTGAGGATGCTCGCCACCGAGCGCCCGCAGGTGCAGCTGCGGGTGGTGCTGGACGTCGGCCACAATCCGGCGTTAACCCAGTTGCTGGATGCGCTGAATCCGGGCGTCGCAAAGACCGTGATCGACGCCGGCCAGGACGGCCCTTCGCTGTTGCTGGCGATCAAGGACGCGACCGACGCCGGCGCGCTGGTGGCGATGCTGGTCGACCGGATCCAGCCCGGTAAACCGTCGTGCCCGGCGAACTTCCTGGGCGGGACCGCACACTTCCCCACCGCGCCCTGGCTGGTGGCCAGCGTGCTGAAAGTGCCGGTGCTGCTGGGTTTTGGCCTGTACCGCGGCGGTCGCCGTTACGATCTGCTGTTCGAGACGTTCGACCCGTGCATCCGCATCGAGCGCCGGCAGCGCCAGCAGGCCCTGCAGGGAGTCATTCAGCGTTACGCGGACCGCTTGCAGCACCATGCCCGCAACGCCCCTTACAACTGGTTCAATTTCTATGACTTCTGGCAACCCGAAGATGAAGCGATCGACCTGGCTCGCGCGCCTGACCCGGCTGGACCTGCGTTGGCTGGCGGCACCGTTGTTGCTGGCGAGCGCGCTGGCGGCGAGCGCGGCTGAGCCGGCGTCTGGCGAGGCGGCCAGCCCGGGCTGGATCCTCGGCAAGCTGGCCCAGCCGGCGCCGATGGCCACGCCGTTCGTGGAAGTGCGCGAGTCGCGGATGCTGAAAAACGCGCTGCGCCTGAGCGGCGAGTACCGTCGCCCGCAGGACGGCGTGCTGGTGCGCGCGGTGCGCGACCCCTACGTGGAGACCACCACCATCCACGCCGGGCAGGCGACCATCGAGCGCGCCGGCCGTGCGCCGCGGACGTTCTCGCTGGCGCGGGCCCCTGAGCTCGCCGGCCTGCAGGACAGCTTCGGAGCCCTGCTGTCGGGCGATCGCGCGGCGCTGGAAGCGCTGTACCGCCTGCGCAGTGAAGGCACCCGCCAGCAGTGGAGCCTGGAACTGACGCCGACCGCGGCGGAGCTCGCGCGCCGGCTGCAGACCATCACCCTGTACGGCCAGGACGCCGAGCTGCGCTGCATCGAGACCCGCATGGTCGATGAGCCCAAGCCGCAGCGCACCCTGCTGGCCAGCGCCGCGGAGGCCGCGCCGGCCGTGGTCGATGCCGACGGCCTGGCCCGCCTTTGCCATCAGGGCGTCGCCCCCCGATGAGTCCGCGTCGGCGCCTCTCGCTGGCCCTGGTGTGGCTGGCGCTGTTGCTGGTGGGCGGCTGGTGGATCAGCCAACAGCTGCAGCTCAGCGGCGACCTGCGCAAGTTCATGCCCGAGGCGCGCACGCCGGCGCAGAAGTTGCTGATCGACGAGCTCGGCGAGGGCCCCGGCTCACGCCTGCTGCTGCTGGCGGTCTCCGGCGACCGGCCCGAGGTGCTGGCCCGGCAGTCGGCCGCGATGGTCACTGCGCTGGCCGGCGATCCGGCCTTCAGCCTGGCCGCCAACGGCGGGGTGGCCGGCCTGGAGTCGATCCCCGAAGCGCTGCGTCCGTACCGCTACCTGCTCTCCACCACGCTGGATCACCAGCCGCTGGACGCCGCCTACCTGTCGGATCAGCTGGAAGCGCGGCTGCAGGACCTGGGCTCGCCCATGGCCGCGCTGGTCGAGCCGCTGCTGCCGGCCGATCCGACCCTGGAGGTGCTGGCACTGGCCGACACCTGGCAGCCCGCCACGGCGCCGCAGCAACTGCACGGGGTGTGGTTCGACCGCGAGGGCAGGCGCGCCCTGCTCGCGGTGCAGACCACCGCGGCCGGCTTCGATCCCGGCGGCCAGGAGGCGGCGCTGGCGAAGCTGCATGCGGCGTTCGACGCGGTCCGCGGCGACAGCAGCTCGCAATTGCTGGTCAGCGGCCCGGGCGCGTTCGCGGTCGAGGTCGGCGGACGCACCCAGCGGGAGGCCAGTTTCATCGGCAGCCTGGACGGCGTCATTTTCTCCCTGCTGCTGCTGATCGCCTACCGCAGCTGGCGGGTTCCGCTGTTGGCGGCGCTGCCGCTGGCCAGTGGCGGTTTGGCCGGCATGGCCGCCGTCGCGCTGGGCTTTGACGGCATCCACGGCATCACCGTGGCCTTCGGCTTCACCCTGATCGGGGTGGCGCAGGACTACCCGATCCACCTGATCAGCCACCAGCGCCCGGGGCTGTCGCCGTGGGACAACGCGCGCGCGCTGTGGCCGACGCTGGGTACCGGCGTGGTCGCGACCTGCATCGCCTACCTGACCTTCCTGATCTCCGGCGTGGACGGTTTGAAGCAGCTCGCGGTGTTCACCATCGCCGGCCTGGGCGTCGCCGCGCTGACCACGCGCTACCTGTTGCCGGGCCTGATCGACACCACCGAGAACGGCGGCAAGCCCTACGACGCGGCGTCCTCCTCGGCGATGGCCAAGGTGTGGGGCCATTTTTCGCGCTGGCCGCGGATGGGCGTGACCACTGGCGTCCTGCTGGGCGCGGCCGGCCTGGCGGTGATCTGGTTCGTGCCCGGGCCGTTCTGGCAGAACGACCTGTCGCGGCTGACCCCGGTGCCGGAGCACCTGCTGGTGCAGGACGGCCAGTTGCGCGCCGAGCTGGGCGCGCCGGACGTGCGCTACCTCATGGTCGTCCAGGGCGCCGACGCCGAGGCAGCGCTGCAGGCGTCCGAAGCGCTGCAGCCGGTGCTTGTGCAGATGCAATCGGAGGGGCTGCTGCAGGCGTTCGACCTTGCCTCGCGCTACCTGCCCAGCGCGGCCACCCAGCGCGCGCGCCAGGCACGGCTGCCGGATGCGCCGACCTTGCAGGCGGCGCTGGACGCGGCGGTGGCCGACAGTCCGTTCCGCAGCGATGTGTTCGCCCCGTTCCTGAGCGATGTCGCGGCCGCGCGCGCTGCGCCGCCGTTGACTGCGGCAGACCTTGCGGGCACGCCGCTGGCGGCGCGTGTTGACGGCCTGCTGTTGCGCAGCGACTCGCACGCCACCGCGCTGGTGGCGCTCACCGGGCTGGAGGATCCGGTCGCCGTGGCGTCATTGCTGGCGCCGCACGGAGCGCAGTTGCTCGACCTCAAGGACGCCTCCGAGTCGCTGGTGGCCGAGTACCGCACGCGCCTGCTGTGGGCACTCGCGCTGGCGGCGGTGCTGCTGGTGGCGACGATCTGGGTGGCCCTGCGCGACGTGCGCCGCACCTTGCGGGTGCTCGCGCCGATGGCGCTGGCGATCATCGTGCTGCTGGCGGTGCTGCGCGGCTTCGGCGTCGAGTTGAACCTGTTCCATCTGGTCGCGCTGATCCTGGCCTGCGGTCTGGGGCTGGACTACGGCCTGTTTTTCGACCACGCCGGCGACAGCCGCGAGGGCCAGTTGCGCGCCCTGCACGCGATCATCGTCTGCAGCCTGGCGACGCTGCTGGTGTTCGCGTTGCTGGCCACTTCCAGCATCCCGGTGCTGCAGGCGATCGGAAGCACCGTGGCGCTGGGGGTTATCTTCAACTTCGTGCTGGCGCTGCTGATCGTGCGTCAGCCGGCCGCGGAGTCCGGCGAAGGCGCGACGCCGGAGCCGATTGCCGAACACGGTGGCGCGGAGCTGCTCCAATGAGCGCGGACCTGCAGGCCATCGATGCCCAAGCCATTGCCAGCCTGATCCCGCACGCCGGCTCCATGAGCCTGTGGGACCGGGTGCTCGAGTGGGACGATGCCAGCATCCGCCTGAGCGCCGGGCGCCACCGCGACCCCGCGCACCCGCTGCGCAGCGGTGACCGGCTGCGCGCGGTGCACCTGTGCGAATACGGGGCGCAGGCGATGGCGGTGCACGGCGGCCTGCGCGCCAGCCGTGCCGGAGGCGTGGCCCGACCGGGGCTGCTGGTGGCCCTGCGCGGGGTGGCGTTGCATGTGGCCCGCATCGACGACCTGCCCGGCGCCCTGGAAGGCGAGGCACGCCTGCTGATCGACGGCGACAATGGCTGGCAGTACGAATTCCGCCTCCTGCACGCCGGCGCACTGCTGGCCGAGGGTCGCGCGGCGGTGATGCCCGCGCCGGCCACGCAGGCCGACTAGCCCGACCCCGCGACCGCGCCCGCGCCGGCGCGATGGGCGACAATCGCCCGTTACAGGAGGTACGCCATGAGTTCATCCATTCCCCGGCGCGCGCTGGTGACCGGCGGCAGCGGCGACATCGGTGGCGCGATCTGCGCCCGCCTCGCCACCGACGGCATGCACGTGATCGTCCACGCCAACGCCAACCTGGCCCGCGCCGAGCAGGTGGTGGACGCGATCCATCACGAAGGCGGCAGCGCGCAGGCGGTCGCGTTCGACGTCGCCGATGGCGTGGCGACGCGCGCGGCGCTGGACGGTCTGCTCGCGGACGGCCCGATCGCGGTGCTCGTAAACAACGCCGGCATCCACGAGGACGGCCCGATGGCCGGGATGAGCGAGGAGCAGTGGCGGCGCGTGATCGATGTCTCCGTACACGGCTTCTTCAACGTCACCCAGCCGCTGCTGCTGCCGATGGCGCGCGGACGCTGGGGACGCATCGTCAGTGTGTCCTCGGTTGCCGCGGTGCTGGGCAACCGCGGCCAGGTCAACTATGCGGCGGCGAAGTCGGCCCTGCACGGCGCCAGCAAGTCGCTGGCCCGGGAGATGGCCAGTCGCGGCATCAGCGTCAACGTGGTCGCGCCGGGCGTGATCGAGGGACGCATGGCCGCCGACGCCTTCCCCGCCGACATGCTCAAGCAGATGGTGCCGGCGGGCCGTGCGGGGCGTCCGGACGAGGTCGCCGCGCTGGTGGGATTCCTGTGCTCGGACGCGGCGGGCTACATCAACGGCCAGGTGATCGGCATCAACGGCGGCATGGGCTGAGCCGGCTTCACCCCGCGTGCCGGCTGCCGGCCACATAATCGCAGCGCTGAACACCGGTTCCGGACGGTCCGGGCCGTATCGCAGGAGGAATGCCATCGTGCACGTCAAGACCGCATTGATCGTCTGTCTGGCCGTTGCGGCCAGTGGTTGCGCGACCACGTCGCGAACGATGCTCGGTCCCGCCCGGCCGGCCGTGGCGCCCGAGCAGGTACGCATCTATTACACCCCGCCGCCGGGCCGCTACGAGGAAATCGCGATGCTGAGCACGGCCAGCGGCGCACTGACCTACGGCGAGCAGAACAAGACCAACGAGGTCATGGGCAAGCTGCGCGCGTCCGCCGCCCAGGTCGGTGCCAACGGCGTGCTGTTCCAGGGCGCCGCGCAGGGCTACGGCGGCAGCAACGTCGGCATCGGCGTGGGCAGCAGCAGCTACGGCCGGCGCAGTTCGGTCGGCGGCGGTATCGGCGTCAACGTCAGCCCGTCGCCGACTCATGCCGCGGGTATCGCGATCTACGTCTTCGATCCACCGCCGATGGATTATCGGCCGACGGTGACGCCCGGCAGCCAGCCGCCGCGCAACTAGGTCGCAAGCGCCACGCCGGGAGTCGGTGACGCCATCTGGCCGGCGACCGCCAGGTCGTCGTCCAGGCCGTACCAGACCGGCGGCAGCAGGCCGATCGTGCGGTCGGCGACCGTGAAATCCGCGGGGCCGATCGCGGCCAACGTCGGGTGCTGGCGGTTGGCCTGCCGCGCCATTTCAGCGGCGAGCACTTCCATGCGCACAACGTTGGCGCCGATGCGGTCGTACAGTTCCGCGTCATCCGGGCTGTCCAGCAACGCCCCGTTGAGATCGCGGAACCAGCCGATCGCCGACTGGTCCAGCTCGCGACCGTCCGGCGGGACATAGCCGGCGGCGGCATTGGCCTCACCCCAGCTACGCAGCAGCGACTGCATCGTCTTGTTGAGCGCGGTCGCACGCTCCAGCGGCTTGCGCAGCCGGCCCAGCAGGGACAGGTCGGTGATCCTGCCCGCGGTATACAGCGGCGCCAGCACCGACCAGTAATACGTGTAGTCCCAGACCACCTTGAGCGGCATCACCAGCGCATCGCCAAACAGCGGGTACTGGTCCTGGTACAGGCTCATGGTGTTGTCGAAGAAGGAGAACAGCAGCTGCTGGTAGAGCTCGGCATGGGCGCCGATGCGCGCGCCGGCGCGGTCCTTTTCGATCAGCTCGCAGATGTAGCCGTTGCTGATCGCGATGAAGTCACTGCCCGGCGAGTAGAACGGGTCCAGGAAGAGCCCGGCCTCGCCGGTGATCGCCCAGCGATCGGCCGAGAACACCTGCTCGCAGTCGTGGCTGAAATGGCGCAGAAAGCGGAAGTCGCGCACCGCGTGCTCTGGCGCGTCGAGCGCCTGGGCGACGCGGGGCTGGTGCTTGTGCAGCCAGGCCATCGCCTTGTCGTGGCTATTGATGGTTTCCAGCGGGTGCATCTGCGCGTCGCAGACGATGCCCAGCGAGTGCACGTCCGACGCCAGCGGAATCATCCAGAACCAGTAGCCGGGGCCGCACAGGTGGTTGGTCGAGCGCCAGCGCTCGGGCGGCTGGCAGCGCTGCATCCAGTCGCTATCGGACGACCAGCTGCCCGGATCCAGGCGCCCCTCCACCCGCCACCACGCCGCGTTGGCATCGTGCGGATGGGTCTTGGCCAGACCGAGCTTGCGCTTGAGCAGGGCGGCGCGGCCGCTGGCATCAACCACCCAGCGCGCCGTCGACACCGACTCCACGCCGTCCTGCACGTGGCGGACCTCATGCGCGGCGTCGCTGCCGGGTGCCGCCAGCTCGACGCCCAGGACCTTGCAGCCGTGGCGGAAGTCGACCCCCAGCGAGGCCGCGTGCTCGCCGAGGAAATTCTCGAAGCGCCCGCGATCGAGTTGCCAGGACATCATCGGCAGCGCCTCGCGCACGCCGACCTCGGTCGTGGCGTCCAGATCGTCGCGCCCGTCGCTGAAGAAGAAGCGGAAACCGAACTTGCGGATCTGGCGGCTGTCGAGGTGCTCGCGCAGCCCGAGTACGGTGCTGAAGTAGTGCGCGCCGATCTCGACCGTCGACTCGCCGACCTTGAACGCTGCCTCCGGCGCCGGGTGCGTGTTGCGCTCCAGCACGGTGACGGCGATCGCCGGGTCGCGCCGCTTCAGTTCGATCGCCAGGCTCAGTCCTGCCAGTCCGCCGCCGAGGATCAGTACATCGATGTTCGCGTGCGGGTCTGGCATGGGCTCAGCTCTTGGAGGCGTGGGGTCGGGCGACGCGCAGGGAGTCGAAGTCCCCGGCCGGATCGTGGATCAGCGCCGGGTTGGCGCGGATCTGGCGGAGGATCGCCGGCATGCGCCGGGTGTCCCAGCACTGGCCGACGACGTGGCTGGTGATGCGGGTGAAGTCGCGCAGCGGGCGGAAGTGGCTGCGCCGGAACTGCACGGCGGTGTCATCCGCCGCGCCGGGCGCGGATGCAGCGGCCGCGTAGCGCGACTCGATCGGCACCGACACGCATCGGGTGCCCAGCATGCGGGCCGCGGAGATCAGGATCTGCGCCTCGAACACGAAATCCTCGCCGGGCACGTCGTCCAGCGCGGCGACCTCGGCCGGGTACAGGCGCTGCCCGCTCTGGGTATCGGCGATCTGGTAGCCGGTGCCCCAGGCGATGCCCCAGTCGGCGAAGGCGTTGGCGGCGCGCCGGTAGCGCGGCTGTTGCGAGCGCCGGCGCAGGCGCGCGCCGATGACGATGTGGCCGGGGTAGAGGTTGCCGGCCTCGAGCAGGCGCGGGATGTCGTCGGCCAGGTGCTGGCCGTCGCCGTCCATGGTCAGCACCGCGCTGGCACCGGCGGAAAGCGCGGCCTGGAACCCGCGGCGCAGGCTGGCGCCCTTGCCCAGCCGTTGCCGGTTGCGCAGCACGGTCACCGGCAGCGCGGCAATCCGTTCCACGGTGTCGTCGTCGGAACCGTCGTCGACCACGATCACGTTGCTGCATTGGCGCAGCGCGCCCGCCACGACGTCGCGGATGCGCAGCGCCTCGTTGAGCGCCGGAATCACGACCACGATGTTGTCCCGATGGAGGCGATCAGCCACGGCGTTGCGCTCCGGTTTCCTGCAGCGACGGCTCATGCAGCGACGGCTCATGCAGCGACAGCTGGAGTATCCGCCCGGCGCCGGCGGAAAGGGTGGTGTGCCGGTCACCGGACGCGAGCGCGTCGAACAGCCCCAGCATCGGTGCCATCGCGTTGCCCGGATCACGCGCCGCCAGCGGTCCGGCGGCGGCCGGCGCCTCGCCGTCGGCCAGCGTGGCCGCCAGCCGCATAGCGCCGGCGCGCTCGCTGCGTGACAGCACCAGCGCGCCGCCGAGCAGGCCCGCGCTGGGGGAGATTTTCGCCAGCGGGCCGACCGACGATCCGTCGTAGGCGACCAGCAATACCGCCGGCACGCCGGTCGCCAGCTGCACCAGTGCCTCCAGCAGCCCTTGCGCAAACGTCGCCTGGTAGGCGCTGATCGCGGTGGTGGCCGCGGTCGCGCCGGTACCGATACTCCAGTAGCCGGCGGCGGCGTTGTGGACCGAATTGTGGAAGCGGGTCGGCGAGATCGTTTCCGGCTGGTCGGCCAGGGTCGCGCACATGTAGTCGGTGATCGCCAGCTCGCCGTGGGTGGAGGCGAACACCGACGGCAGCGAGGCCGGGTCGCGACCGGCGGCCTCGCACGCGGCCAGCGCCACCTCCAGCGCGACGGCGACGGTGCCCGGCGCGCGGCGGCGCTCGTTGGGCGCCAGCAACTGCGGCGAGGGACGCGCCGGTGGCGCTTCGGGCAAGCGGCCATCGCGGACAAAGTCGCGCGCACTGTCCCAGCCCGGCAGTCCCGTGGCCCAGAAACCCACGCCTTCGATGGTGGCGACCAGCGCGCTCACGCAGACACCCCGAACACCAGCGAGGCGTTGTTGCCACCGAAACCGAAGGAGTTGGTCATCGCCACCTGGATCGACGCCTGCGCGTTGTCGAAACGGATCTGCGGTCCGCAGGCGGGATCCGGCGTGGCGCTGTTGAGGATGCCGGGAAGCGTGCCGTGCTGGAGCGCGATCAGGCAGAACACCGCCTCCACGATGCCCGCCGCGCCCAGGGTGTGTCCGGTCCAGCCCTTGGTCGAGCTGGCGTGCAACCGGGCCGGGAACAGGCTGGCCACCGCGGCTGCCTCGATGCGGTCGTTGGCGGGGGTCGAGGTGCCGTGCAGGTTGAGGTAATCGACGTCTTCCGGGGCGATCCCTGCGCGCGCCAGTGCCTCGTTCATGGCCTGCAACGCGCCCAGCCCTTGCGGGTGGGGCGAGGACATGTGGTGGGCGTCGCTGGATTCGCCGTAGCCGAGCAGGCGCAGCGACCGGTTATCCGCCGGCACACGCTCCAGCAGGGCGAATCCGCCGGCCTCGCCCAGCGACAGACCGTCGCGGTCGGCATCGAAGGGTCGACACGGCTGCGCGGAGACCAGTTGCAGCGAGTTGAAGCCGTACAGGACGCTGCCGCACAGGGTGTCCACGCCGCCGACCAGGGCCGCATCGACCACGCCGGCCTCGATCAGCCGCGCCGCCTGGGCGAACACCTTGGCGCTGGAGGAGCAGGCCGTGGCCACGGTGATGCACGGCCCGCGCGCGCCGCTGACCTGCTGCACGAAGTCGCCCAGCGAATGCACGGTGTGCACGATCGGACGCGCCAGTTCGGGCGGAAACGCGGGCGTGCCGTCCGCGTCGGGCTGCAGGTCGCGATAGGCCTCCTCGCTGGCACCGATGCTGGAGGTCGAGGTGCCGATCACCAGCGCGACGCGTTCCGCGCCGAGCCGGTCGACCGCATCGCGGACGGCGTCGAGCATGCCGTCCTGCTGCAGGGCCAGCCAGGCCAGGCGGTTGTTGCGGCACTCCCAGCGCGCGAACTGCGCCGGCAGCGGCGCGTCCTCGAGCCCGTCGACGCGGCCGATCCAGCACGGCAGCGGCACCCCATCGGCGTTGTCGGGGCCGAAATCGTTGGGTCGCAGGCCGCTGCGGCGCTCCAGCAGCGCCGCGTGCTGGGCCTGCACGCCACGACCGAGCGCCGTGGTCGCGCTCCACGCGCGCACGGCAAACGGCGGCATGGGCGGGGGATCGGGAATGGGGCGCGCGTCTGGCAAGCGGCTGTCCTGTTGGGCGAGGGACTTGGAAGCGGATCAGGCGGAGTATAGCCAGCGCAATGTGCAGCCAACGGCGGCCGCGATGCGACCGGACTAGACTGGCCCTCCTCCCGCTGTGCAGCCCGTGCGCCATGATCCGCCGCGTTTCCGCCGCTCCCGACGAACGTACCCGTCTTCCCTCGCGCTCACGGGCAGGGTGATCCGGGTTGGACTGGGGCACCATCCTTCTAGCGTTCCATTCGCTGCTGGTGCTGGCCTTCGTGGTCCGCATCCTGCTGCGCGACGACCTGTCGCCGCCGGCGCGGCTGGCGTGGTTCATCGTGCTCAACCTGGTGCCGTACTTCGGCAGCGCGATCTATTTCCTGTTTGGCGAGATCGACATCGGGCGCCGGCTGAAGAAGCGCCACGAGGAGGTGTTTGGCGAGATCCGCGCCCGGGCCTCCGCCTTCATGGGCGTCCCGGCCGATACCGACCGCCTGATCGAGCCGCTCTACCGACCGGCGTTCCGCTACGCGGCGTCCATCAACGGCTTCCACGCGGTGCCCGGCAACGCCGCGGAACTGATGGCCGACGGCGACGAGACGCGCGCGCGGCTGGTGGCCGATATCGATGCCGCGACCGAGCAGGTCCACGTGTTGTATTACATCTGGCTGCGCGACAACACCGGCACCGACATTGCCGAAGCGCTGATCCGCGCCGCCCGCCGCGGCGTGACCTGCCGGGCCATGGCGGACGGGCTGGGGTCACGCGCGATGATCCGGTCGGCGCTGTGGAAGCGGATGGGCGAGGCCGGCGTCCAGCTCGCCGTCGCGCTCTCGTTCCGCAACGTGCTGCGGGTGTTCCTGACCAGCCGCATCGACCTGCGCAACCATCGCAAGATCACCGTCATCGACGGCCGCATCACCTACTGCGGAAGCCGCAACTCGGCCGATCCGGAGTTCCTCGTCAAGGCCAAGTACGCCCCGTGGGTGGACATCATGCTGCGGTTCACCGGGCCGGTGGTGGCGCAGAACCAGCTGCTGTTCGCCAGCGACTGGATGCAGGCCACCGGCGAATCGCTGGACGGGATCATGCTGCGCGCCGAGCCGGTTACGGGTGGATTCCCGGCCCAGGTGATGGGGGTCGGCCCGACCGAGCGCCGGGGCGCCACGCCGCAACTGTTCTCCAACCTGATCGCCTGCGCCGACCGCAGCCTGACCATCTCCACCCCGTACTTCGTCCCCGACGCCACCCTGATGGACGCGCTGTGCGCCGCCGCCTACCGTGGCGTGGCCGTCACGCTGATCTTTCCGGAGAAGAACGACAGCTGGATCGTCGCCGCCGTCAGCCACAGCTACTACCACCGCCTGCTCGATGCCGGCTGCAGGATCCACGAATTCAAGGACGGACTGCTGCACGCCAAGACCCTGACCATCGACGGCAGGATCACCGTGGTCGGGTCCTCCAACCTGGACCTGCGCAGCTTCGACCTCAACTACGAGAACAACATCCTGTTGCAGGACGAGACCGTGACGCGCGCCGTCATCGAACGGCAGCAGGACTACATCGCCCGTTCCGTACCCGTGCGCCTGCCCGACGTGCTGACCTGGCCGTGGCACCGGAGGATCTGGAACAACGTGGTCGCCACGATCGGGCCGCTGCTGTAGCGCGGCGATGGGGAGCAGGGGTCAGCGGGCGGACGAAGCGTCGAGTGCCCCAGTGACGAAATCGACCTTCGGCGCCCGAAAACCCATCGCCACCCACGCGCGCAATAGTCTGGCGACGAAGGACCAGGTGTGGGTGCGTGGGTTGGGCACGTCGTCAGGCAACTCGACACCGGGAGGGCGGTCACGGGTCATCGTCCGTGTCTCCAGAGTGGGCAAGGTCGCCGGGTCCCAAAGTCCGCCGTAGAGGCTCAGCCAATGGCCGTTGGTGAACTCCAGGAAGACCGGCGTGTTGCAGCAGGTTGCGACGACGCGCCGCGTCTTGGAGGTGGACGACAAACGGTGCTCACGCAACCAGGACTGCCCTTGCGTGCGCCGCACCCGGTCCTTCCGATAAAGGATGAAGCGGGTCGCCGCGTTCGCATCCAGCACCTGCGGTGCATCCGGGAGCGCCTGGAACACTGCGCCTGCCTTTTGACAATCCGCGCAGAGACACTCGACGCTGATGATGGGTTTGCCAATGACCTCGAGCTGCACCTTCCCGCACCGGCAGGTCAGTTCCACGAATGCATCAGTCATCCGTCCTCTCCTCAAGCATCTGTTGCGTCACCGGATCCGGCTGGCCTCCAAAGTAGTGCGCCAATGCCGCGTCGAACAGCGACTCTGTCGGAACGGCCGCACTGAACAGCGTAAGGCACGACCGGAACTTCATCGCGTCCAGCTCCCCAAGGATCTCGGCCGCCGGGAGGGGACCGTTGGCGAGCATCGCGCGCACCGCGTCAACCAGGCGACGGCCCAGGACAGGGTGCTCGAGGTAGGCCGACGCTTCCGCAACGCCGGAAAGCCCGAACCGCCGCGACGTGGCGCTGTGACCAAGACCCGCCAGCTGCGGAAACACGTACCAGATCCAGTGCGATTGCTTCCGTCCCACGCGCAGCTCTGCGAGCGCACCATCATAGGTGTCGCGTTGGGCCTCGATGAAGCGCGATAACTCGAATGGATCGGGTTGCGTGGGCATGGGTGGACGGTATCACCAGTGGTTTCGCGGCGACCTTCTGCACACACCCAAATAAGGCAGGTTAGACAATGACAACTGCCTAGATAAACGGACCAAGTCTGGCCAGCCACGACTGCCTGGATCGAATGGCTGACCAGATCGTCTCAGCACCCAGAGCCGCAATGAGCAGCCCCAGGCAAACCCGAATCAGCGGCTCCACCACACCGAAGAAGACAACGTAGATACCGACTGCCGTCAGGAACACCCCGAACAGACCAGATAGAATCCGGTAGATCGTTCCGCTGAAGTATCGATTGATGTCTTGCTCATCCGTCATGGCGTTGACCAACGCCTGAATTAAGCCGGCCAGCCCGAGGCGAACCGGGTGGCGTCGAGACTGAGAAGCGGGCTTGGCTTGAACGAATTGTTAGGCTGCAGCCTAGATCCTGCCTTTGGCTGCGAGCCTTCTGTAGTGCTCGCCTAGCGCAGTTAGTTTGCATGATTTGCTCTCCATCGCGGCGTGCCACATATGAGGAGCATCTACGGGCACAAGCAAGTTAAGCCGGTTATAGCGTTGCAAAAGGGCAAACGTCTCGCAGTTCTGCCGGTTCGGCGGAGCTGAGTCCGCTGGGCGGCCCGCCAGCTCCGGCTCGAAACTCGGGTCTAAGCGAAACTCAAATCCAGGCACAGGAAACAGCTCAGATAACTTTCTCAGATTCTCTAAGGAAATCGGCGCCTGAACCTTTCTCAGTGAAACAAACTGTTTAACATTCGTCTTAAAGACAGGTCGCTGCTCCCAAGCTCCCAGTGATTCGTCGATGTGCGCGTAGATGCCACCTGGTGTGATGTCTCCGGAGAGAGTCGCTGCGCTACCGGACAATGCATCAACGAACAGCGTGGTAAACGTGCCGCGCCCATTTTCCTCGGTCGCGTACTGATCTTCCGTTGAGGCTGTGAGAATGGTGCTGCCATTCGCCAAGGCCGTAAGATTTGAAGCTCCGGGCGGTGTCCCTGCAATGCCAGAATGACAGCTATCTAAGACAATGATCTTGTTAGAGGCTGGTGAGGCATTTGCAAAAGTGAGGATGTCATTCAGTGGAATGCCATCAGTTCCACGCGCGCTATCTGTTGCGAGTATGTAGCCACCACTCGAATCTATGTGTCCGTGACCTGCGAAGTAGAAAAGCGCAACAGAGCACTCAGTGTTGAAGAGATTCTCAACATGATCTCGTAGATCGTGTCTCTCAACGATATCTGTTGGACCTGTTCCGGTCAGTAGTTTGCAGTCAAAGTTGACCGAGCCGTCTCCGTGCCTCTCAAGGACTGCTTTGACAGCGTGCGCGTCATCAACGCAGCCATAAAGACTCGGGCCATTGGCGTAATAGTTGACTCCAACAATGAGGGCTTTCCGCATGATCATCGGTCTCGCATTGAGTCGATAAATTTCTCAATTGCTGGCCAAGTCCACGCAACTGGCGTGACGCCAGCGAGGCGTGTGTAATCTTCTTTGTATCCCCATAACGCGAGGATTGGAACACCTTCTTCCTTGGCGCAGGCGATCTCCCACTTTTGGCCGGTAGATGTGGGCGAGTTCTTCGTTACCAGCACAATTACTCCGTCCGACCTTCGAATACGAGTGCGTACTTTGGCCTGCCAATTTGCGTCATATGCCTCTTTGACAGACATGTCTATGTATTCGAACGGGCTGCGCGTGTGAAGGGATTGGCCCTTCAAGAAATCTCTCAAGCGCTCGTCTTCTATCGCAAATGCTACGAAGATGGTTTTCATAACGCTCCAAATTGCGGTGATGTTTGTGTGCAGCCTAACGCTGCAGTTAAGCCGACCTCCGACGCCTAGGTCGGAGCTTTGCGGAAATGGAGCTACGACTCTGGCCGGAAATGGGACTTCGGAGGTTCGCCTTGAACGACCTGTTAGGCGCGTGTCGCACTTTTAGCGTGAATTCAGCTTAACGTTTAACGCATACACGAACTGAAAGTTTGCAAATTTCCGCCCTTGTCATTTAGGTGGCCAGAAACCAAAAATATGTCGTGTTTTGCCATAATAGACTTCAACCGTGGCGTGCAAAATGTGCTATCCCAGGCTTCGGTAAGAACAGTATTTAGCGCGTAGGAGAGCTTGCTGGTGTCAGCGTCGTGCGCGGACATTAGTGCGGGATCTGCTGTGTGAAATCTGAGGACGTAAGAAAGCATTGGGACGTCACCAGTGCGCTCAATTGGCGTTACGTTGTAAATATTTTGTTCTGTACCCGACGCAACTGATCGAGCATAGCTGTCGAGATCTTGAACGATGGCTACGCTCTCGGGTAGTGGGAGTTCTTGTGCGCTCTCGTGCGCCGAGCACCCGAAGAGCGCAAGAGGGATTAGCGCCGCCGACAACAGAGCCTTTCTGGAGATCATTCGCGCCTTCCAAAGTGGATCTAACACCGTAGTTAAGCCTCCGTAGTTAAGCCCACCCCCGACGCGTAAGTCGGAAGTTAGCGGAAATTGAGCAACTACTACCTGAAAATGGGACTTCGGGGGTTCGGGTTGAACGACCAGTTAGGTTGCAACCGTAGCCGAGCAAGCTCAGCTGTGAAAGATCTTGCTGGGAGCATCGCGAAAGCGCTGCACGCGCCCGGCGAACTGTACTGTCGCCAACATTCATCCTGAGCAGCAACGCTTATTTCGACCTAACACCTCTTAGTCTTCACTTCCCTCAGCCACACAAATTCGTGTCTTCTCTAAAAAGTCTAGTTGCTCCTGCAGCGCCTCGATGCGTGTCTCAGTTGAGCCTGACTCGGTATTTCCGGTAGGAGCGAACGTAACGCTTCCGTTTTTTCCGACAACGAACGCTGTCTGGCCGGCATAGCCGCCCATGCGGTTTTTGGCGTTCACGCTGCCGCACGTTGCGCCGGTGCGAGTAACGTAGTGAACCTGCTCAAATACCGCCGAATCCGGGTCATTGAGCGACTGTTTTACGAGCGCGATTGCCCGAGCTTTTGGTGAGAGGTAGGAATTCCAAGCAAAATATCCAGCGCAAGCAGCAAGCGTGACCACAAGCACGATCCAAAGCGTCTTTTTCACATAGCCCCCTAATTTTTTGTCGAGAACCCTAACGCCTGAGTTAAGCCGACTTGCGTAGTGGAGCCAAAGCCATGGCAAGCTTTTTCTGCCATGGATTTGGTGTAACGAAGCAAGTTCGGCTTGAACGAATTGTTAGGCGCTCAGCGACATACATGCATGCCAAGCGCCAAAGCCAAAGAGTACGTATGCGGTGACTACTAGAGCAATAGCGAGCCCGCGACCCCACTTGCCGATGCGGTTGCTGAACTTGCCAAGCTCGTCGCCGAAGCCCGCCTGCGACAAGTAGGTGGCGCCAGCTGCCGCTGCCGCGGCTAACACGCCCCAGACAAACAACGAAAGCCCGTAAGCAGCTTGTGACATGACGGTGCGAGGAACATCCGTAGCCCAAGCATTGCCGAGGAATGCGAGCAATGCGACCGCGGCGCCTCCATTTATAAGCAACGAACTTTTGAGTGCGGACTGGCCGGTCATGACCGTAGCCCGCAGCATCTCAAGATTGAATTCGTGGACGCTGCGATGCTGCTCGGCGTTGGCGGCGAGTTGCGCTTTGTAGTGCTCAAGCGCCGCCTCACCGACCTCGACATTGTCGGGCGACTCTGCCGCCATCCTGCGAATCTCAGCATGAACTCTTTGCAATTCGGATAGCGGGACCGAATCTGCACCCTGTTCCGCTGCGTCTTCGATCGCGGCGGTATAAATCTCGATGAGTTCAGAAACTTTCATGAGCGCCTAACACCGTAGTTAAGCCGAAACGCGTAGTGGAGCCAAACATAGGGCAAGCTCTTTCTGCCCTATGTTTGGTGGAACGAAGCGGTTTCGGCTTGAACGAGTAAAAAGGAGACTCCCCACTTCAGCGGCGAGCCGCTCGGCATCGAGTGCCATGATTGTGTTTCGACACAACAATCAAACGAAGGGGGAGTCTCCAATGAGCACTATAACGATGGGTGTGGATCTGGCAAAGGACGTGTTCTCGGTGAGCGCGCTCGACGGTGCCGGTCGGGTGCGTCAGCGGAAGGATTTGAAGCGCGATTCCTTTGTCATATGGCTGGTCCAGCTTCCGCCTGGCACCGTGGTGGCGATGGAAGCATGCAGCGGCGCGCACCACTGGGCCCGCCGCTGCATCGAACACGGGTTGGTACCGCGACTGATGGCGGCGCAGTTCGTCAAACCGTTCCGCAAATCGCAACGCAACAAGAACGACCGCAACGATGCCGAAGCGATCGCCACAGCGGCGCGTCAAGGCAACATGCGCTTTGTAGCAGTGAAGACGGTGGATCAGCAGCCGCGGCTGAGTTGGCATCGGGTACGCGAGGGGTACAAGGCCGAGGGTTTGGCGATCAGTAATCGCCTGCGGGGTTTAATGGCCGAGTTCGGGGTGGTAGTGGCACGCAGTGACCACGCGCTGCGGCACGCGCTGAGTGACCAGGAGGTGCGCCAGCAACTGCCGGCGATGCTGCAGCAGCTGCTTGATGATCTTCAGGACCATTGGCAACAGGTTCGCGAAAGGGTTGCCGCTTGCGATACCACCATTGCCGCCCATGCCAAGTCGGACACACGAAGCGTTCGTGCCCAGCGACTGATCGGCGTGGGTCCGCTGACCGCCGATGCGCTGGTAGCCACCATCGGTGATGGCCGTGAATTCACGCACGGCCGGCAGCTGTCGGCGTGGCTGGGACTGACCCCGACCCAGCATTCCAGCGGCGGAAAGCAGCGACTGGGTGAGATCAGCCGCCGCGGCGACAGTTACCTGCGTACCCTGCTGATCCAGGGTGCAAGAAGCAGTTTGCAGCGCGCCAATGCGGTTGCCCAGGAGAAAGCTACCGCCGAGCAGATATGGATCCGCGGCCTGACGCAGCGTTTGCCGTTCGGAAAGGTGCTGGTGGCGATTGCCAACAAACATGCACGACAGCTGTGGGCGATGTTGGCTCGCGATGAGGATTACGACGCTGAGGCCTGGCTCAAACATCCGATGGTGCAGCGGCCGGCCACTTCCAGAAAACAGACCGTCGCTGCCTGACCGGAGCACGGCCGACGATGTTCAACGCCAGAGCGAACAGGTAGCAAGCGGTCAGACCGCCCCGGAGAGAGCCTGACTAACAAGGTGGCGCCATCGCATGACACGGTTGATCCCCGTGCATGGGCGAATCCGATGAATGAGAGAGGCCTTCGGGTGCGGCTTTTACCCTGGTCCGGATCAGCACTGCCGATCCAACAAGACCGATTACGGAAATGCAGTCTGGCAACGCTTTGATCACCCAATCACTCTGGCCAGTGGCACTGCAAGGCGCACAACAAGAGCACAGCAACCACCTGAAGCTCAAGGTCAGGACATCATGCACTCGGGGTTGACGGGAAGCTCCTTACGGAATTGTTAGGCACCAGCCACCAGAACCCCAATGGCAAGTGCAAAGCCAAGAACTGAGCTAAGCATGCCAATGAGTGGAGCGTGATAGCTGCGTAAGGAATGGAAAATGATAAACGCGCCAATGAACGCGAATGCGACAACTCCGATAAGTGGCAGCCACCACGAAAATGGAAAGAAGCCTGCCGAAGGGCCAGAGCATGGCGAATCTGACCCAGAAGCAATGCGACGCTATTGCCCGCAAACTCAATACAAGGCCGAGGAAACGCTATGGGTATGAAACACCACTGCAAAAGTTATTAGGATAATGAGCGTTGTCGCACTTGGTGGTTGAATTCGCCAGGGTGTCGCAACTAATGGGCAAATTCACCCTCCACGACCCAAAACATCGCACCATGCTTGATATATTGGAGTGCGGTCGGCCTCGCGACTGGCGATGTAATTTAAACGATCTTCAAACGTTAGTAGGTGTCCCGCACGACAAAGCGCCTCATTACAAGCTTTACAGCTGATAACGACGTTGTCCAAGATATCTCTACCGCCAACGGATTTTGCAACAATGTGGTCAGCGGTGTAGGACCAAAAAGCCGAAAGCGAATGCAGGAAGTCTAGGCCGCAATATCTACATCTGCCCTCGTCACGCAAAAATGCTTGCTTTTTGTAGTCTCTACTGATCTCTAGAGCTAGATCAAGACTCATGACTATTCCTAACGCGACCGGCATAGTATTCAATCGACGTTTGCATCTTCTTGTCGCTCTACTGCAAATTGCCTTGGATGCAGCTCAGATGAACATCTAGAGCGGCGTCCAGTGCGTCTATTCTTGCGTCGATCATAGAAACGTTGCCCGGGCCAGAGTTGCCATGCGAAAAACTACCGCGGGCCCTCGCCGCAAGTACTAAATCTTCATGAATGGCAGCGCGAACCGTGGTGGAATGTTCCGCATGTTGAACGGCCTGTTCAAACAAGTTCGCGTCTTCCTTGGCTAAGTGCCGCGTCGCTGCCCAGTAGGAAACAGCCGCAAGATCTCCACATTTCGCCCCATGGCTAAAGGCACGCGGATTGACTCCGAGTAAGCGTTAGATGAAAGCAGAATGGACATCGTGAACAAAGTGGCAGCGCTTATATTTTTCATGACTTTCCCTAGAAGATTTAAGTGTGAGAAGTGAACAGCGAATAGCTAACACCGGAATTAAGCCGACCCGCGAAGCGGGTTCGGCTTGAATGAACTGTTAGGGCCTGGCCGGCCAACTTTTACCTGCCCCTCTAAGACAAGTCCCCGAAGTGTTGCTGTCTGGTGCGGACGAGAGAAAAGTATGCGGACCTCCCGGTACTCCCGCTCATCTGTGAGCCTGGCCGCGTCTAGTGCTACAGCATCCTTCTGTCCGGGAGTGCGATAAACGAGCTCTCGATGAATGTACTCGACTGGGAAGATGACACCGCCACCAGATGGCACGTGCTCAAGCAGCAGCAGTGAAAGTCCGTGGCCAGTTCCGAGGTCAGCGACCGTCTCCGCTGTAAGCGGAGGAAGTTGATGGAAGTGCTCGCTGTCAGGAGTTGCCATGTGTTTCCCCTGCGCCCTAACGCCTATTCGGCACCAAAGTGGTGCCTATTCCCTGTGTGTAATCCGGATAGTCCGGTCCGAGTTTTCAGCGTAAGTCCTGTAGAAATCAACGACTTCTGCTGAGCGAAGGTGCCTGATCCCCGTATCTAATCTTGAATGTCGTCCGGCGGTGTTCCCCAAGTCCCGGATCGTCCCACTCCGCCCCGACGCGCGCAACTCGTGTTCCCAATCGCCGCTATTTTGAATTCCAGCCCCTTCCCCCCGTTGCTGCATGACCCACCAATGCATCCGTGTTCCAATCACTGCGTTTGGGATCACTGGCAGGAGTCAGGTCGATGGGTGTGGGCAAAGGCAGTTCTCGGGTTCTGGGCGCCGTGATGGGCGGGGTATTGGCAGCGACGGCTCCGACGGCGGGGGCGCAGGACGCGATGCCGTCCGTCACGGCGGCGGACTACGCCCGCGCGGAATCGTTCATGGGCTACAGCACCACGCCGCTGCTGGACCACGCGGTCAACACGGTGATCTGGCAGGACGACGGCCACTTCTGGTTCCGCGACCACGATGCCGACGGCGACCACTTCCGCCGCGTCGATGCCGCCACCGGGACCATCAGCGATGCCTTCGACCGCGAGTTGCTGGCCAAGGCGCTGGCGGACGCGACCGGCAAGCCGGCGGACGCGACCAAGCTGGCCGTCACTGCGTTCAAGGTCGCCGAGGACGGGCGCTTCGACCTCACTGTCGCCAAGCAGCGCTACCTGTGCGACCTGCAGGACAAGAGCGTCTGCGTCGCCGTCGATGCCGACACCCGCAAGCCGTCCGCCCAGGGCGCGGACGCCGATGCCAAGCCACCGATGGTGCTGTCGCCCGATGAGAAGCTCGGCGCCTTCATCCGCGACTGGAACCTGTGGGTGCGCGATATCGACACGGGCGCGGAGACCCGGCTGACCACGGACGGCCGCACCGACTACGGCTACGCCACCGACAACGCCGGCTGGACCCACAGCGACCGCGCGATCCTGGTCTGGTCGCCGGACTCCAGCAAAATCGCGACCTTCCAGCAGGACCAGCGCGAGGTCGGCGAGATGGTCCTGGTCGGCACCAACGTCGGCCTGCCGAAGGTCGAGCGCTGGAAGTACCCGTTGGCCGGGGCAGACAAGGTGACCATGATCGAGCGCGTGATCATCGACGTGCCCGCCCGCAAGGTCGTGCGGCTGGCCATGCCGCCCGATCAGCACCGCTCGACCCTGTGCGACGACGTCAGTTGCGATGGCGGCTGGGAGGATGTGCGCTGGTCGCCCGATGGCGCGACGCTGGCGTTCGCGTCCACCTCGCGCGACCACAAGGACACCTGGCTGCGGGTCGCCGACGCCGCCACCGGCAAGGTCCGCGAGGTGTACCACGAGCACGCCCCGACCTACTTCGAGAGCGGTAACGGCAAGGTCAACTGGCAGTACCTGCCCGAAAGTGGCGAGTTCATCTGGTTCAGCGAGAAGAGCGACTGGGGCCACCTGTACCTGCACGACCTGGCAACCGGCAAGCGCAAGCACGCGATCACCAGCGGCGAGGGCAACGTCACCCAGGTGCTGCGGGTGGACCCCGACAGCCGCACGATCTGGTTCCGCGGTGTGGGCATGGAGCCCGGGCGCGACCCGTACTACCAGCATTTCTACAAGGTCGGTTTCGATGGCGGCCAGCCGCAGTTGCTGACCCCGGAAGATGCCGACCACACCATTACCCTGTCGCCCGACGGCACCTACTTCGTCGATGCGTATTCCACCCCGCAGACGCCGCCGGTCACCCGCCTGCGCCGCAGCGGGGATGGCAGCGACATCGCGGTGATCGCCCGCGCCGACGACCGCCGCCTGCGTGCCACCGGTTGGGTGCCGCCCACTTCCATCACCGTCAAGGCCCGTGACGGCAAGACGGCCCTGTACGGAATGCTGTTCACCCCGACCGGCCTGGACGAGTCGCGCAAGTACCCGGTGGTGAACTACATCTACCCCGGCCCGCAGACCGGCTCGGTGCGCGGCCGCAGCTTCAACGTGGCCCGCGCCGACCACCAGGCGCTGGCCGAGCTGGGTTTCATCGTGGTCGCCATCGACGGCATGGGCACGCCGTGGCGCTCCAAGTCCTTCCACGACGCCTTCGATGGCGACATCGGCGACAACACGCTGCCCGACCAGGTCGCCGGCCTGCGCGAACTGGGCAAGCGCTTCCCGTGGATGGACCTGGAGCGGGTCGGCGTCTGGGGCCATTCCGGCGGCGGCTACGCCACGGTCGATGCGATGTTCACCTACCCGGAGTTCTACAAGGTCGGCGTCGCCCAGGCCGGCAACCACGACAACCGCAACTACGAGGACGACTGGGCGGAGAAGTGGATGGGGCTGGAGGTC
The DNA here is from genome assembly GCF_015209725.1 of Lysobacter ciconiae. NCBI lineage: Bacteria > Pseudomonadati > Pseudomonadota > Gammaproteobacteria > Lysobacterales > Lysobacteraceae > Novilysobacter > Novilysobacter ciconiae. The sequence continues at coordinate 148,488 of NZ_CP063656.1, forward strand.
ACCGACAAGGACGGCAGCAGCAACTACGACGCCCAGGCCAACCAGAACCGCGCCGCCAACCTGCGCGGCAAGCTGCTGCTGGCGCACGGGATGATGGACAACAACGTCCACCCCTCCAACACGCTGCTGGTGGTGGACGCGCTGATCAAGGCCAACAAGGATTTCGACCTGCTGCTGTTCCCGAATGCGCGCCACAGCTTCGGCAAGGACACCGGCTACATGACGCGGCGGCGCTGGGACTATTTCGTCCGCCACCTGATGGGCGCGCAGCCGCCAGTGGAATACAAGATGCAGGCCGACAAATCCTGACCCGACCGGCTCCGCCTCCGGTGCCGTGCCCGCCGGCCGCTACACTGCGTCGCCCGCCGGCTGGCCCAGCCGTCGGTCCCGACGCCAGAGTTGACGGTCCTTGAGCGCTATCTCCCCTTTTCGCCGCGAATGGTTCGGCAATATCCGCGGCGATGTGCTCGCGGGACTGGTCGTCGCGCTGGCCCTGATTCCCGAGGCGATTGCGTTCTCGATCATTGCCGGGGTCGATCCCAAGGTCGGCCTGTACGCGTCGTTCTCGATCGCGGTGGTGATCGCGTTCACCGGCGGCCGGCCGGGGATGATCTCCGCGGCCACCGGGGCGATGGCGCTGGTGATGGTCACCCTGGTCAAGGATCACGGGCTGCAGTACCTGCTCGCCGCCACGGTGCTGACCGGGGTGCTGCAGATGCTGGCCGGTGTGTTCAAGCTCGGCGGCCTGATGCGGTTCGTCTCGCGCTCGGTGATCACCGGTTTCGTGAATGCGCTGGCGATCCTGATCTTCATGGCCCAGCTGCCCGAGCTGACCAACGTGCCCTCGACGGTGTACGTAATGACGGCCGCCGGTCTGGGCATCATCTATCTGTTCCCGTACCTGACCCGCGCGGTGCCCTCGCCGCTGGTGGCGATCGTGGTGCTGACCATCGTCGCGGTGGTGCTCAAGCTCGATATCCGCAGCGTTGGCGACATGGGCGAGTTGCCCGACAGCCTGCCGGTGTTCCTGCTGCCCGACGTGCCGCTGAACCTGGACACGCTGCGGATCATCCTGCCTGTCTCGCTGACCCTGGCCGTGGTCGGCCTGCTGGAATCACTGCTGACCGCGCAGATCGTCGATGAGCTGACCGATACGCCCAGCAACAAGAACCGCGAATGCGTCGGCCAGGGCGTGGCCAACGTCGCCACCGGCTTCATCGGCGGCATGGCCGGCTGCGCGATGATCGGGCAGTCGGTAATCAACGTGAAGTCGGGCGGGCGCGGGCGGCTGTCGACCTTCGTCGCCGGCGCGGTGCTGCTGGTGATGGTCGTGTTCGCCGGGCCCTGGGTGAAGCAGATCCCGATGGCGGTGCTGGTGGCGGTGATGATCATGGTCTCCATCGGCACCTTCAACTGGTCCTCGATCCGGAACCTGCGCCATTACCCGGCCACCTCCAGCATCGTGATGCTGGGCACCGTGATCGTGACCGTGCTGACCAGCGACCTGGCCCGCGGCGTGCTCACCGGCGTGCTGCTGTCGGCGCTGTTCTTCGCCCGCAAGGTCGGCCAGGTGCTGCGGATCGATTCGCAGCTGGACGCCAGCGGCAACGCGCGCCGGTATACGGTGACCGGGCAGGTATTCTTTGCCTCCAGCAGCGCCTTCGCCGCCGGCTTTGATTTCCGCGAGGTCCTGCAGCACGTCACCATCGATGTCTCGGAGGCGCGCTTCTGGGACCTCAGCGCGGTCGGCGCGCTGGACAAGGCGGTGATGCGCTTCCGCCGCGAAGGCGCCACAGTGGAGGTGGTCGGCCTGGACGAGGCGAGCACCGCGCTGGTCGCGCAGCTGGGCGTGTACGACAAGCCCGGCGCCGCCGGCTGATCGATGGCCATCAAGGAGAACGTCGTGATGAGCGCTGACGCCACTTTTCCCGAACGCTGCGTGCTGGCCGCGATCGACGTGTCCGGCTATGCGGCCAGTGTCGCCGCGCATGCGGGCTGGGCGGCGGCGCGCCTGTCCGCGCCGCTGGAACTGATGCACGCGATCGACCGTGAGGCCGGGCCGGTGCCCATCGACCTGACCGGCAACCTCAATCTGGGCGCCCAGGAAGGCCTGCTGGAGCAGATGGCCCTGCTCGACGAGCAGCGCGGCAAGCTGGCCCAGCAGCGCGGGCGTGCCCTGCTCGAAGAAGCCGGAAACGTGGCCGCCGCCCATGGCGCCAAGGCGAGCATCCGCCAGCGCCAGGGCCGTCTGGTGGAAACCCTGCTGGACCTGCAGGACGACGTGCGCCTGTTCGTGCTCGGCAAACGCGGCGAGCACGCGGACTTCGCGCGCGGGCATCTGGGCAGCAACCTGGAACGGGTGATCCGCGCCGTCGAGCGACCGGTGCTCGTTGCACCGCGCGCCTGGCGGCCGGTGCAGCGCTTCATGATCGCCTTCGACGGCAGCGCGACCACCCGACGGTGCGTCGAGCTGGTCGCTGCCAGCCCGCTGCTGAAGGGGCTGCACTGCGAGGTGCTGATGGTGGCCGACGCCGACAAGGTGGACGCCGAACCGATGCAGTGGGCGCAGGCGGAGCTGCAAGCGGCCGGCTTCGCGTCGGTGATGCGCGCCGTCCCCGGCGCCGCGGAGGACGTCATCGCCGCGCAGGTCGCCGCGCAATCCATCGACCTGCTGGTGATGGGCGCCTACGGCCATTCCCGCATTCGCAACCTCGTCGTTGGCAGTACCACCAGCCACATCGTGCGCACCTGCCCGATCGCCGTGCTGCTGCTGCGCTGAGCGGCCTGCGGAACCCGTGTCGTATGGTGACCCCATCAACGCAAACCCCATCGGCCAGTGAGACGACCCCGCGATGAGTGAAACCCTCCCGCCCGTGACCGATCCCGCGCAGGATTGCCTGACCGCGCCGATCCACACCACCGGGGCGATCCAGCCGCACGGCTACCTGGTCAGCTGCGGCCTGGTCGATGAGCGGATCCGTCACGTGTCGGCCAACATCGCCGAGCTGCTCGGCCTGGAGCCGGCCGAGATGCTGGGCCTGGAAATGACCCACTTCCTCGAGGAGGACATGCTGCTGCAGGTCCGCGATGCGGTGGCCGCGGCAGGTCCGGAGGACGGCACCGTGCAGCGCGTGGGAACCGGCAACGTGGGCGCATTGATGATGCCCTGCGACATCAGCGCGCACGTAAGCGACGGTTTGCTGCACATCGAGTTCGAACCGCACTCATCGCGGCAGGAAACGCGCGCCCCCACGCGGGTCGCCCAGCGCATGGTCAGCCGCCTGGGCAGCGATGCGGTGGGTGCGGCGTTCTTCCAGCACGTGGCGGCGGAGATCCACGGGCTGACCGGCTACGACCGGGTCATGGTGTACCGATTCCGTGCCGACGATACCGGCGAGGTCGTGGCCGAGGTGGCCGCCGAGGGCATGCAGCCCTACCTGGGCCTGCGCTATCCGGCCAGCGACATCCCGCCGCCGGCGCGCCAGCTGTACCTGCGCAACCGGGTCCGGGTCATCCCCGACGCGCGGTATGAGCCGATCAGCATCGTGCCGCCCACCGGTCCGTCCGGTGACCCGGTGGACCTGAGCCAGCACGTCCTGCGCAGCGTCTCCCCGGTGCACCTGGAGTACCTGCGCAACATGGGCGTCGCCGCGTCGATGTCGATCTCCCTCATCAGCGAGGGCCGCCTGTGGGGCCTGATCGCCTGCCACCACCGCGAGGCGAGGCGCCTGAGTGCGAGCGCCCGCTCGGCGGCCGACCTGTTTGGCATGTTCGTCTCGGTACGCATCGCCGCGCGCGAGCAGGAGTTGGCGATGGAGCGCTTTGAGGCCACCCAGCACTTGCGCGATGCAGTGGTGATGCGCCTGGCGTCCGCCGGCGATTTCGATGCCGCGCTGCTGGCCGAACTGGACGGCCTGCGCCAGGTCCTTGACGGGGACGGCGCCGGGCTTGCAATCAACGGGCAGTGGAACGTGGTCGGTCGCGCGCCCGGCGGCGCCGACCCGGCCTCACTGGTCAGATGGGCGAACGCCGAAGAGCACGGCGGGGTCGCCCTGAGCGATGCGGCGGCGGACTGGAACGTTCCTGAATTGCAGGCGGCGGGCCTGGCGGGGCTTCTGGCGGTCAATCTGGGATCGCCGCAGGACTGGGTATTCCTGTTCCGAGTTGAGCAGGTCGAGGAGGTCGATTGGGCCGGTGACCCGCACGCGGGCAGGGTGGCCACCGACGACGGGATCCGCATTGCGCCGCGGCGAAGCTTTGCCACCTGGCGGCAGCTGGTGAAAGGGCGCAGTCGCGAGTGGTCAAGCCCGGACCGGCGCGGTGCCGAGCGGTTGCACCGGATGCTGCGCGAGCAACGCCGCCGTTCCAGGCGTGCCGATGCCAGCGTGGACGCGGGGGAGAGTCCGTTCCGCGGGCTCTATCTGCAGGATCAGAAAGCCCGCCTGAACGGGTTGGCGCAGTTGCTCGATGGCCTCGGTCACCTCGACAGTGAGGTCACCGCCGGCATCGGTCTGCGCATTGAAGCGTTGGAGGCCGAATTGCGCCGGCTGATGCTCGACCCGCCGCAGGGTCCCGGCACGGCGAACGCGTCCACGGGCGAGGACGGGGCCCACCGGTAGAATGGGCGCATGGATGTCTCCCACCTGCTTGACGCGCTCAACCCCGCCCAGCGCGACGCGGTCAGCGCGCCGCCCGGCCACTACCTGATCCTCGCCGGCGCCGGTTCCGGCAAAACCCGCGTGTTGACCCACCGCATTGCCTGGCTCAACGAAGTCTTCGGCGTGCCGACCCACGGCATCCTCGCCGTCACCTTCACCAACAAGGCCGCCGCCGAGATGCGCCACCGCGTCGACGCGCAGCTGCCCAGTGGCGTGCGCGGCATGTGGATCGGCACCTTCCACGGCATCGCCCATCGCCTGCTGCGCCTGCACTGGCAGGAAGCCAGGTTGCCCGAGGCCTTCCAGGTCATCGATTCGGACGACCAGCTGCGGCTGGTCAAGCGCGTGGTGCAGGCGCTGGAGCTGGACGACACCCGTTTCCCGCCGCGCCAGATCGTCTGGTGGATCAACGCGCAAAAGGACGAGGGCCGGCGGCCACAGCATCTGCAACCAGACCCGGGCGATCAGTGGACCGACGTGATGCGGCGCTGCTACGAGGCCTACCAGGAGCGCTGCGACCGCGCCGGCCTGGTGGATTTCGCCGAGCTGCTGCTGCGCGCCCACGAGCTGCTGCGCGACAACCCGGCTTTGCTCGCGCATTACCGGCACCGCTTCGGCGAGATTCTGGTCGACGAGTTCCAGGACACCAACGCCATCCAGTACGGCTTCATCCGCCTGCTGGCCGGTGACACCGGAAAGGTTTTCGCCGTCGGCGACGATGACCAGTCGATCTACGGCTGGCGCGGCGCCAAGGTCGAGAACATGCAGAAGTTCCTCAACGACTTCGGCGTCGATGGCAAGGCCGGGAGCGCGGGCGCGCAGACCATCCGGCTGGAGCAGAACTACCGCTCCAGCGCGAACATCCTGGATGCGGCGAACGCGGTGATCGCCCACAACCCCGACCGCCTGGGCAAGAAGCTGTGGACCGACAGCGGCGGCGGCGATCCGATCGACGTCTACCAGGCCTACAACGAGATCGACGAGGCGCGCTTCGTGGTCGAGCGGCTGGCGCAGTGGGTGCGCGACGGTGGCAGCCACGGCGACGTGGCGATCCTGTACCGCAGCAACGCCCAGTCGCGCGCGTTTGAAGAGCAGCTGCTGGCGGAAAAGGTGCCCTACCGGGTGTACGGCGGCCAGCGCTTTTTCGAGCGCGCCGAGATCAAGGACACCCTGGCCTACCTGCGCCTGGTCGCCAACCGCAACGACGATGCCGCCTTCGAGCGCGCGGTCAATACGCCCACCCGCGGCATCGGCGAGCGCACCCTGGACGAAGTCCGCCGGCGCGCACGCGACCAGGCGATCCCGCTGTGGGACGCGGCGCGCACACTGACCGGCGACACGGTGCTGGCCGCGCGTGCGCGCAATGCGCTGGCCGGCTTCATCACCCTGATCGAGGCGACCGAGGCAGACATCGCGGAGATGCCGCTGCAGGAGAAGATCGACCACGTCCTGCTGCGCTCCGGTTTGCGCGAGCACTACGCGCGCGAATCCAAGGGCACGCTGGACTCGCGCACCGACAACCTGGATGAGCTGGTGTCGGTCGCCTCGCGCTTCGTCCACGCCGACGAGGAGGACGCGCAGGCGATGCCCGAGCTGGTGGCCTTCCTCGCGTATGCGTCGCTGGAATCGGGCGAGGGCCAGGCCCAGGCGGGCGAGGACGGCGTGCAGCTGATGACCCTGCACAGCGCCAAGGGGCTGGAGTTCCCGCTGGTATTCCTGGCCGGGCTGGAGGAAGGCCTGTTCCCGAACCAACGCTCCATCGAGGAGGCCGGCCGGCTGGAGGAAGAGCGCCGGCTGGCTTACGTCGGCATCACCCGCGCGCGCGAGAAGCTCGTGCTCAGCCACGCCGAGGCGCGGCGCATCCACGGCCAGGAGATGTACGGCATCCCGTCGCGCTTCCTGCGCGAGATCCCACCGGCGCTGCTGCATGAGGTGCGGCCCAAGCTGCAGGTCTCGCGCCCGATGTACAACAGCGCCCCGCGGCGCGACCTCGAGCACGCCGCCATCGAAGCTCCGCCGCTGCCGCTGGGCGCCAACGTCAGCCATCCCAAGTTCGGCACCGGCGTGGTGACCGACTTCGAGGGCGCCGGCGCCCACGCGCGGGTGCAGGTCAATTTCGCCGACGTGGGCAGCAAGTGGCTGGTTCTCTCCTACGCCAATCTGAGCCCGGCATGACGACGCCACCCTCGGCCCCGCGCCATCTCCCCACCCCGGCCGGCAAGTCCGGCCAGCGGGTGCGCCTGTCGGTGCTGGTGCCGACCACCGTTTTCCTGCTGGGGCTGGTCGCCGCCGGCACGCTGGGCATCCGCCAGCACGATGCCAAGATCGAGGCGATGGGAGCGGCGGTGGATGCGGCGGCCGACAGCGCCGCCGACGACCTGCAGCGGCGCATGAAACTGTACGAGTACGGCCTGCGCGGGGCCCGCGGCGCCGTGCCGGTGGACGGTCGGGCTACGCCGGAGGCGCGCGAGCGTTACCGCGACTACGTCATGTCGCGCGACCTCGAGGCCGAGTTCCCTGGTGCCCGAGGTTTCGCGTATGTGCAGCGCGTAGCACCCGGGCGTGAAGCGGCGTTTCTTGCCGGGCAGCGCGAAGGCGGCACCCGCGATTTCACGCTTCAATCGCTGAGCCCAAATACGGGTGAGCGCTTTGTCGTCACTTATATCGAGCCGCTGGAGCGCAACCATCCCGCGTTGGGACTGGACATCGCCTCCGAGCCCGCGCGGCGGGACGCGGCGCGGGCCGCAATGGCCAGCGGCCAGGCGATGCTTACCGGCCCGATCAACCTGATCCAGTCGCGCGGCGAGCCCGGCTACAGCATGTTGCTGCTGTTGCCGGTGTACCGCGGCGGAGTAACGCCGCCGCCGGAGCAGCGCGCCGCCCTGGGCACCGGCTGGGTGTTTGCGCCACTGGTGACGGCGGAGTTCCTCGGCGAGAGCGCCGATCGCAGCTACTCGGTGGAACTGCGTGATGTGACCGACCCCGGGGCCCCGGTCGTCTTGAACGAGTTGCCGGCGCAGGGCGCGCCAGCAGCGGCCGCCTTCGACCGCCAGCGCCAGTTTCCGATGTACGGCCGACGCTGGGAGCTGGTCATCCACCCCAGCCGGGCCCTGCTGGCACGCCAGAACATCACCTCGCCGCTCACCGTCGCCTCCACGACGCTGGGCGGCGCGTCGTTGCTCGCCCTGATCCTGCTGCTGGGCCTTTCCGCGCGCGAACGGCGCCTGCGGGTGTTCAACCGCCGTGCGCGCATGGCCGCGATTGCCGAGAGCTCGCACGACGCGATCATCGCCACCGACGCCGACGGGAGGGTAACCGAGTGGAACGCCGCGGCGACCGGATTGTTCGGCTACGAGTCCGGGCAGGCGCTGGACGTCTCCCTGGTCGAGCTGATCGTGCCCTTCGAGCAGGTGCGCGAGGATGCCCGGGTAATGGCATCGGCGCTGGCCGGGGAGGCGATCGTCGCGCTGGAAACGGTTCGCCGCCACCAGGACGGGCACCTGATCGAGGTGGAGCTGACGACCGCCCCGATCCGGCGCGCCAAACGCGGCGTCGCCGGCGTGGCGATGACGATCCGCGACATCCGCGAGCGCAACCGCACCGCGCGCAAGCTGCAGGAGCTGAACACCGACCTGGAGCGCCTGGTGCGGGTGCGCACGGCGCAGCTGGAAGAGTCGTCGGTGCTGCGCGAGACCGTGCTCAACAATGCCGGCTACTGCATCATCGCGACCGATCCCGCCGGCGCCATCACCCTATTCAACCCCGCCGCCGAACAGATGCTCGGCGTGGCGGCCGCCGACGCGCTCGGCGACAGCATTGAGCGCTTCCACGATCCGCACGAGATGGCGATCCGCGCCATGCACAGCGAAGCCGAGCTGGGCCGCCCGGTCGCGGTCGGGTTCGACGCCCTCATCGCCCGCGCCCACGAGGCCCCGGAAGCGAGCGAGTGGACCTACGTCGCCGCCAGCGGCCGCCGCATCCCGGCGCTGGTCACCATCAGTGCGCTGCGCCGCGATGACGGCGGCCTGCTCGGCTATCTGGGCATCGCCGTCGACCTGACTGCCCGCAAGGCCCGCGAAGCCGCGCTCAAGCTCAGCGAAAGCAAGCTGCGCGGCCTGTTCGAACTCTCGCCGCTGGGCATCGTGCTGACCGGCCGCGACGGCGCGTTTGTCGAATCCAACCCGGCGTTCCAGTCGCTGGTGGGCTACTCGCCAGACGAACTGCACAGCATGCGCCACAGCGAGATCACGCCGGCCGAATACGAGCCGCATGACCGCGCCGTGCTGGGGACGCTGGAGCGGACCGGCAGCTACGGGCCGCACGAGAAGCACTACGTGCGCAAGAACGGCACCCGGGTGCCGGTACGTCTCAATGGCATGAAGCTGGAGATCCAGGACCAGCGTTACGTGTGGTCGATCGTGGAAGACATCACCGTGCAGCGCACCGCCGAGAGCGCGATGGTCGGCGCCGTCGCCGACGCCGAGGCGGCCAGCCGGGCCAAGAGCGACTTCCTGGCCAACATGAGCCATGAGATCCGCACCCCGATGCACGCCATCCTGGGCATGCTGAAGCTGTTGCAGCGCACTCCGCTGGACCCCCGCCAGCGCGACTACGCCGCCAACACCGAACAGGCCGCAAGCACCCTGCTGGCGATCCTCAACGACATCCTCGACTTCTCCAAGATCGAGGCCGGCCATCTCTCGGTGGAGGCGCAGGATTTCTCGCTGGACTCGCTGCTGCGCAACCTGGCAACCATCCTGGGCAGCAATGTCGGCGACAAGGACATGGAGCTCGTCTACTCGCTGGACCCGGCGATCCCGCCGCAGCTGACCGGCGATTCGCTGCGCCTGCAGCAGGTGCTGATCAACCTGGCCGGCAACGCGGTCAAGTTCACCCACTACGGCGAGGTCGTGGTCAGCGCCCGCGTCGTGTCCCGCGACGAGGAACAGGTGAGCATCCGCTTCGAGGTCCGCGATACCGGCATCGGCATCGCCGCCGACAAGCTGGAGACGATTTTCGAGGGCTTCACCCAGGCCGAGGCTTCCACCACGCGCCGGTTCGGCGGCACCGGGCTGGGCCTGGCGATCAGCCGCAACCTGGTCGGCCTGATGGGCGGGGAGCTGGCGGTGGAAAGCGAGCGCGGCATGGGCAGCCGCTTCCACTTCACCCTCGATTTCCAGATTGCGGCCGACCCGGCGCTCGACACCGACGCAGCGGCCATTCCGGTCCGCGCCGGCGTGACCGGGCCGATGAAGGCGCTGGTGGTGGACGACAACCACAGCGCGCGCGAATCGATCCGCGAAATGCTGGCATCGCTGGGCTGGGATGTGGATGTCGCCAGCGGCGGCCAGGAGGGCCTGGACAGCATCGAGGCCGCGCGCGCGGCCGGGCAGGCCTACGGCGTGGTGTTCCTGGACTGGCGGATGCCGGGCATGGATGGCTGGGAGACCAGCCAGCGCATCCGCGCCGGTCGCGCGGGCGGTGCCGAGCCGCTGATCGTGATGGTCACCGCGCACGGCCGCGAGCTGCTGAGCGAGCGCAGCGCGGCGGAGACCTCCGCGCTGGACGGGTTCCTGATGAAGCCGGTGACGGTATCGATGCTGCTGGACGCGGTGGCGGGCGTGCACGGGCTGGACCGGGACGCGGACGCCGAGGCCCCATCCCTGCCAGAGGCGCGGCGCCTGGCCGGCATGCGCATCCTGGTGGTCGAGGACAATCCGGCCAACCAGCAGGTGGTGGACGAATTGCTCACCGCCGAAGGCGCCGAGGTCACCATCGCCAGTGGCGGCGCGATCGCGCTGCAGTTGCTGGCCGGCGAACCGACCCGCTACGACGTCGTGCTGATGGACATCCAGATGCCCGACATGGACGGCTACACGGCCACCCGGCGCATCCGGGCGATGGCCGGCTTCGACGCCCTGCCGATCGTGGCGATGACCGCCAACGTGCAGGCCAGCGACCGCGAAGCCAGTTTCGCCGCCGGCATGAACGATCACATCGGCAAGCCGTTCGAACTCGACGACGTGATCACGCGGCTGCGCCACTGGACCAACGCGCCGGCGGCGGCAGACGGGGGCAAAACGGCAGGATCGCCTGCGCCCGTCGCTCCGCCGCAGCCCGCCTCGAGTCGCGGCCCGGGTACCCAGGCCGCGCCTGCCCCGAGTGCCGCAGCAGGCAATGCGCCCGAAGTGCTCAACGTCGCCGCCACGCTGCGCCGCTTCGCCGGCAACCGTGCCGCCCTGGACGGCAACCTGGACCGGTTCTCCGGAGCGGCGCGCGCGGTGCACGCCTCGCTGGTGGAGGCCCACGCCGCCGCCGACCGCGAGGCGGCCCTGCGCCATCTGCACACCCTCTACGGGCTGGCCGGCATTGCCGGGGCGGAGCAACTGGCGGCACTGGCGCGCCACGCATCCGGCCTTGCCGCCGCCGTGGAGGGGGAACCGCAACGCCTGCCGGACGCGGCGGTCCTGGCCCGGATTGCCACCGCGATCGCCGAGGTGGAGGCCGAGATCGCCCGCATCCGCCCGCCGGTGGTGACCCCCGCGCCGTCGGACGCGGCCACCGCCAGCGCCCATGGCCCCGCCCATGGCCCCGCCCGTGGTCCGATGTCGGCCGCCCTGGCCGCCGGGCTGCACGAACTGCGCGACCTGCTGGCAGCATCGAGCCTGGCGGCCCTGGACGTCTTCACCGGCCTTCGGCAGGCGCTTGCGCATCATGACGCCCCCGCCGCTGCCGCAATCGAGGACGCGCTCGCCAACCTGGCGTTCGCGCCCGCGCGGGAGCGGGTTGACACCGTCCTGCAAGAGAGTCGCCGATGAGCTCCGCCGAGCACGTTCCCGTTCCGCCCCAGCTGCTGGCTGGCCGGCGCGCCCGCATCCTGGTCGTGGACGACCAGCCGACCAACATCCTTACCCTGCACCGGCTGTTCGAGGACGAGCACGACATGTTCATGGCCACCGGCGGCGAGCAGGCCCTGGCGTTCTGCCGAAGCACCCCGCCCGACCTCGTGCTGCTGGACGTGGTGATGCCCGAGCCGGGCGGTCTGGCGGTCTGCCGTGCGCTGGCGGCCGACCCGGTGACCCGCGACATCCCGGTGATCTTCGTCACCGGCGTGGACGATCCGGACGGCGAGGCCGCCTGTTGGGACGCCGGTGGCGTGGACTTCATCACCAAGCCGTTCAACGCGCGCACCGTCAGCCACCGCGTGCGCGCCCATCTCATGCTCAAGCAGCAGGCCGACCTGCTGCGCCGGCTGGCCTGGGTCGATGGCCTGACCGGCATCGCCAATCGGCGCCACTTCGATGACTGCCTGCGGGACGAGTGGAACCGCTGCGCGCGCCTGGGCTCGCCGCTATCGCTGGTCAGCTTCGACATCGATCACTTCAAGCGTTTCAACGACAGCCTAGGCCACCTGGCCGGCGACGATGCGCTGCGTGCTGTGGCTGCGGCGGCGGCCGGTTGCGTCTCCCGCCCGGGCGACCTGGTGGCGCGCACCGGCGGGGAGGAGTTCGCCGCCCTGCTGTCGCACGTCGATGCGGCCGGCGCGGCCACCGTCGCCGAGCACATCCGCCAGGCGGTGGCCGACCTGGCGATCGGGCATCCGGCGACCGAGCGCGGCCGCGTGAGTGTCAGTGTCGGCGTGGCGACCGTTGTGCCGACGCGCGACGGCGATCCTATCGAGCTGCTCGCAGCGGCCGACAGGGCCCTGTACGCGGCCAAGGCCGACGGCCGCGACCGCGTGCGGGTCGCCCCGGCGCTCGCCGAGCCCGCACTGAGCCGGTGATCCGGGAGCGGTCGGCGTGAGCGGCGACCTGTTTGCCGGCATCGCCGCCGGCAGCCGCCTGCAACTGGGGGATCAGGCCTGGCTGCTGCACGGTTTCGCACTGGCCGCCGCGGACGCGCTGCTGCCGGCCCTGAAGGACGTCATCCAGGCCGCGCCGTTTCGCCACATGTGTACCCCGGGCGGCCGCGCGATGTCGGTGGCGACGACCAGTTGCGGCACGCTGGGCTGGGTCAGCGACCGCGGCGGCTACCGCTACGCCAGGCATGATCCTGCCAGTGGCCGCGACTGGCCGACCATGCCAGCGCCCATGCGAGAGCTGGCCACCGCAGCGGCCGCGGCGGCCGGTTTTCCCGATTTCCGGCCCGACGCCTGCCTGATCAACCGCTACCGTCCCGGCACCCGGCTCAGCCTGCACCAGGACCGCGACGAGCCCGACCTGGGCCAGCCGATCGTGTCGGTGTCGCTCGGACTGCCGGCGACGTTCCTTTTCGGTGGTATGGCGCGTAGCGATCGCGCCGTGCGCGTCCCCTTGGATCACGGGGATGTCGTCGTGTGGGGCGGGGTGGACCGGCTGCGCTTCCACGGCGTGCTGCCGGTCGCGCCGGGCGTGCATCCGCAACTGGGCGCGCAGCGGATCAATCTGACGTTCCGCCGCGCCGGTCCCGCCGGCGGCACGACGGCCTAATCCAGCGCGATGCCGAAATGCAGCGCCTCGATCCGCAGGCGCTCGCGCAGGTAGAACGCGTGCGCGTCTTGCCGCTGGGTGCCCGAATCCAGCTGCAGGCGCACGCAGCCCAGCCGCCTGGCCTCGGCCTTGAGCCAGTCCAGCATCGCCTTGCCATAGCCGCGGCTGCGCGAGTTGGCGTCCGTGATCAGGTCATCCACGTACACGTGCCTGCCGACCGCGAGCATCTCCATCACCCGCCACGCGGCAAACGCGCGCGGCACGCCGTCCTCGTCATACAGAACGCTCGCGCGGCAGCCATCGTTGGCGATCTGCCGCTGCATCTGGGCGATGAAGCGCGCCTCATCGAACTCCGGACGCAGCTGGGCGACCACCGGCCACGCGGCGCGCAGCTCGTCGCTGGCACTGACGGTGCGGATGACCGGCATCGGCGACTCAGTTCCAGTCAAACAGTTTCCAGTACACCTTGGCGTCCTTGGATGCCTCGTCCGGGAACCCGTCGCCATCGTCGTCCATCAGGTAGTACGTCGGTCCCCGCCGCGGGGTGACCTTGACCACCTTCAGCTGGCCGTTGACCCGGTATTCCTGGATCACGTCGCCGTTGTCCTGCACGCGCTCGATCACCTCCGCATTGCGCAGGTTGGCAGTCGGGTCGTTCGGATCGGGCTGGGCGCCGGTCGTGCTGCAACCGGCCAGCGCGAGCGAAAGTGCGATCAACAGGGTCGGGACGATACGCATGGCGCACTCTCCGTTGCAGGGGAAGGGTCGGCGCGAGGCCGCGGCACGGCTCAGGATAGCGCGATGCGCGCGGACACGGCCGCGCGGCCGGCCCGTGCATCGCCTGCCGTGCACCGGTGTCCGCCCGCGCCGGCGCGACAAGTAGAATCAGGCCATGAAACGACTCGTACTGATCGACGGCTCCAGCTACCTCTACCGCGCCTTCCACGCGCTGCCCCCGCTGACCAACGCCGACGGCGAACCGACCGGCGCTCTGTTCGGCGTGGTCAACATGCTGCGCGCCACGCTGAAGGAGAATCCCGACTACATCGCCTTCGTGGTCGATGCGCCCGGCAGGACCTTCCGCGACGACCTGGATCCCGAGTACAAGGCCAACCGCCCGCCCATGCCCGACGACCTCCGCCCGCAGGTGCAGCCGATGTGCGACATCGTGCACGCGCTGGGCATCGACATCATCCGCATCGACGGCGTCGAGGCCGACGACGTCATCGGCACCCTGGCCGTGCAGGCGGCCGACGCCGGCATCGACGTGACCATCTCCACCAGCGACAAGGATTTCGCCCAGCTGGTGCGCAGCCCCCGCGACGGCGATGGCGCCGCGCGCGGCGGCATCGCCCTGGTCAACACCATGAGCGGCAGCCGCCTGGACAGCGATGAGGCGGTGCTCGACCGGCACGGCGTTCGCGCCGACCAGATCGTCGATTACCTGGCCCTGATGGGCGACAAGGTCGACAACATCCCCGGCGTCGACAAGTGCGGCCCGAAGACGGCGGCCAAGTGGTTGGCCGAGCACGGCACCCTGGATGGCGTGATCGCCAACGCTGACCGCATCACCGGCAAGATCGGCGAGAACCTGCGCGCCGCGCTGCACCGCCTGCCGCTCAACCGCACCCTGACCACCATCAAGCTGGACGTCGACGTGGGCCGCAGCCCGACCGAGCTGGTCCTGCGCGAGCAGCACGTGGAGGACCTGCGCGGCCTGTACGCGCGCTACGGCTTCAAGCAGGCCCTGCGCGAGCTCGGCGGCGAGCCCGGCGATGGCCCGCGCGATGCGGCGACCGACGCCGGCAGCGTGCGCAACACCGCCGCCGGCTACGCGCGCAACAACACGGCCGCGACCGAGGCGCCGGATCCCGCGCTGTCCGCTCCCGGCGAGTACGAGTGCGTGGACACCCGCGACAAGCTAGACGCCTGGATTGCCCGCCTGCAGGGCGCCGAGGAGTTCGCCTTCGACACCGAGACCGACTCGCTCGACGCGATGCGCGCCAACCTGGTCGGCCTGAGCTTCGCGGTGGAAACCGGGCGCGCCTGCTACATCCCGCTGGGACATGACTACCCGGGCGCACCGGCGCAGCTGGATCGCGCCGAGGTGCTTGAGGCGCTGCGTCCGCTGCTGACCGACCCGGCCCGGCGCAAGATCGGCCAGCACGGCAAATACGAGATGCACGTCATGCGTCGGCACGGCGTACCGATCCGCGGCTACGCCGACGACACGATGCTGCAGAGCTTCGTCCTCAACGCGACTGCCACCCGCCACGACATGGACTCGCTTGCCCTGCGTTACCTGGGCTACGCGACCACCAAGTACACCGACATCGCCGGCAAGGGCGCCAAGCAGATCACCTTCAACCAGGTGGCGGTCGACGATGCCGTGAACTACGGCGCCGAGGACGCCGACATCACCCTGCGCCTGCACCGCGTGTTGTCGGCCAGGCTGGCCGAAGAGCCCGCGCTGGAGAAGGTCTACCGCGAAATCGAGATGCCGCTGGTGCCGGTGCTGGAGCGGATCGAGGCCAACGGCGTGCTGGTCGACGCCGACGAGCTGCGCAAACAGTCGGCCGACCTGGGCAAGCGCATGCTGGAGGCGCAGCAGAAGGCGACCGAACTGGCCGGACGCAGCTTCAACCTGGACTCGCCCAAGCAGGTGTGCGCGCTGCTGTTCGAGGAGCTCAAGCTGCCGGCGCTGGTGAAGACGCCCAAGGGCCAGCCCTCGGCCAACGAGGAGGCGCTGGAGGCCATCGCCGACCAGCACGAGCTGCCGCGGATCATCCTGGACTACCGCAGCCTGGCCAAGCTGCGCGGCACCTATACCGACAAGCTGCCGCAGATGATCAACCCCGACACCGGCCGGCTCCATACCAGCTACCACCAGGCCGGCGCCGCGACCGGCCGGCTCGCCTCCAGCGATCCCAACCTGCAGAACATCCCGATCCGCACCGTCGATGGCCGCCACATCCGCACCGCCTTCGTCGCCCCGCCGGGCCGGCGCATCGTCGCCTGCGACTATTCGCAGATCGAGCTGCGGATCATGGCCCACCTGTCGGGCGACGAGGGCCTGCTGCGTGCATTCGCGGCCGGCGCCGACATCCACAAGGCGACCGCCGCCGAGGTGTTCGGCAAGACGCTGGACACCGTCGGCGGCGACGACCGCCGCGCCGCCAAGGCGATCAACTTCGGCCTGATGTACGGCATGAGCGCGTTCGGCCTGGCCAAGCAGCTGGGCGTGTCACGCGGCGATGCGCAGGACTACATCGGCCTGTACTTCGCCCGCTACCCGGGCGTGCGCGAGTTCATGGACCGCACCCGCGAGCAGGCCCGCGAGCGCGGCTACGTGGAGACGGTGTTCGGCCGCCGCTTGTACCTGGACAACATCCACGCCCGCAACCAGGGCCTGCGCGCCGGGGCCGAGCGCGCGGCGATCAACGCGCCCATGCAGGGCACCGCGGCGGACATCATCAAGCGCGCCATGATCGGGATCCACCACTGGCTCGCCGATCACGCGGGGCGGGCGCTGATGATCCTGCAGGTGCACGATGAGCTGGTGTTCGAGGTCGATGCCGGTTTCGTCGACACGCTGCTCGAGGAGGTGGTCGCGCGCATGGTCGGTGCCGCGCAGTTGCGGGTGCCCCTGCTGGTGGAAAGCGGTGTGGGCGACAACTGGGATGAAGCGCACTGAAGATCGCCGGTCTGCGGCGGCCGGCAGCTGCATTGACCGGACCGGCTGGCAGGCCCATCGCGGAAGTCCAAATGCGGGTTTTGCGCCCGCGCGGGGACGGGGCCTCGCCCGGTTGCGCAAAGTTTGCGCGTATTCAGCGGTATAACGCTATTTTAACGACACGTTCGAAGACATTTTTGCAATGAATCGCCCCTGAACCTTGGCGGTTCCCTTATGCGATCTTCACGAACTGTCAATGTGGAAAGTGGTCATATGCTCGCGACAGGTGCAACGCCTGTCGCAGATCTCTCCCTCCCCTGGAGTGATCCCGGAGCCAAAGCCCCTCCCCAGGCCTGGCTCCACCAGCCCCGCCGGCCCCCCCTGCCTGCGGGGCTTTTTATTGCCCGCGGTTCCGGCTCAAGCCAACTCGTTCAACCAGTCGCGCGGCCGCAGATAGTCGGCCAGCTTCGCTTCTGCGCTGCCGGCTTCCGGCGTGTAGCCGTATTCCCAGCGCACCAAGGGCGGCAGGCTCATCAGGATCGATTCGCTGCGCCCGCCCGACTGCAGGCCGAACAGGGTGCCGCGGTCCAGGACCAGGTTGAACTCGACGTAGCGGCCGCGCCGGTAGAGCTGGAACTGCCGCTCCTTGTCGCCGTGAGGGACATCCTTGCGCCGCTCCACGATCGGCAGGTAGGCATCCAGGAAACCGTCGCCGACCGCGCGCATGTAGCCGAACTCGCGCTCGAAGTCCTCGCTCAGGTCATCGAAGAACAGCCCGCCGACGCCGCGGGTCTCGTTGCGGTGCTTGACGAAAAAGTACTCGTCGCACCAGCGCTTGTGCGCCTCGTAGCGGGCGTCACCGCCGAAAGGCGCGCACAGCTCGCGCGCGGTCCGGTGCCAGTGCAGCACGTCTTCGTCGAAGGGATAGAACGGGGTCAGGTCGAAGCCACCGCCGAACCACGAAGCGACGGTCTCGCCGTCACGCATCGCGCGGAAATGGCGCACGTTGGCATGGGTGGTCGGCAGGAACGGGTTGCGCGGGTGGAACACCAGCGATACGCCGATTGCGCGCCACGCCGCTCCGGCCAGCTCCGGACGATTGGCGCTCGCCGACGGCGGCAGCGTGCTGCCGGAGACATCCGAGAAGCCGATGCCGGCCTGCTCGAACACCGCGCCGTCGCGCAGGATGCGGGTACGACCGCCGCCGCCTTCGGCGCGGATCCAGTTGTCCTCGCCGAAGCGGGAGCTGCCGTCGGCCTGCTCGATCGCCGCGCAGATGCGATCCTGCAGGTAGGTGAGGTAGCTGCGGACACGCGCGAAGTCGTGGTCGGATTCTTTGGAGGATGCGGAAAGATTCATCCGCCCATTCTAGTGGAGACCCGCCACCGCATCGGTCCGCTCAGGGCAGGGTGATGGTCACGTGCGCGGTCTTGCCCGGCATCTGCACGACCTGCTGATACCCGGCCAGCTGTTTGCCGGTGTCCCGCGCCAGCATCGTGTGCAGGGTGAAAAACGCGCCCAGCCCAAGCACCGCGAACAACGCCAGCGGCGCCCACAGCGGCATGACCCGGCGCAGCGCGTGGGTGACCCGGTCCGGTGGCGCCCAGTGCGGCGCGAAGCCGGTGCGCTTGCCTTTCAGATAGACGATCTCGTCGCCCAGGCGGGCCACCAGATAGCCGAGCTTCTCCGGGCCTTCCAGACGGTATTTGCCCTCGAAACCGAGCAGCAGGCAGTAGTGGTAGACCTCCAGCGAGGGCAGCCGCGCGGCACCCTGCGCACGCAACTCCTCCAGACGGTCGAAGAAGTGCTCGCCGGCGAGATGCTCGCCGAACAGGCGCAACTGCAAGGGGTTGCGTTCCCATTCCTCGCGCAACGCGGAGGGCTGGCCGAGCATCGCCTCGTCAACCGCGGCGCAGAAGGCGTATTTCGCCGCATAGATGTCCTCGGCGGCGATGTCGAGCTTGGCCGCGCCGCGTTCCACGCCTTCCAGAAAGCGCTGGATCGAGGCCACGAAGCCGCTCTCACTGGACGGCAGCTGGCCGCGCTTGAGCAGCATCAACAGGTAGAAGCCGTCGGCCATCAGCTCCAGCAGGCTGCGCGGAGTGGCGGCGCCGGACTGCGGCAGCCCGGCATGGGCCGGGCCCAGCGAGGGCATGCGGTGGGGAACCGGCGGGTTGGGGTAGTTCATGGCGTCCTGCCTGACATGGGTGCTGTTGTGGTGGGTAGCTGCGTTACGGCGCCACGGCGATCAGCTCGAGCTTCAGCTCGCGCACGCCCGAGGGCACGTAGATCATCAGCGATTGGGCCTTGAGCATGCGCTCGTACAACGGGCCGCGTGCCTCGATGGCGAAGTACTGCGCGCCGGTACGCACCGGGATGGCGCCCGGAACCTGCGCGGCGTGGACAAGCTTCACGCCCGGCAACGCCGACAGCACGCACTTGTCGACATCGTCCGGCGCGCCGACCTTGAAGCGCACCGGCACGGTCTGGACCAGTTCGTTGGCCGGCATGTCCGCGCTGACCCCAAGGTAGAAAGCGGAATCCCCGTCGATGCGCTGGGAATCCAGACGCCCGAGGTGGAAAGACGGTTTGACCTCGCTGAGGGCGATCTTGAAGTAGCGCGCGGAAATCACGGTATCCAGCAGGGCGCGGATGATCTCGAACAGGCGCTCGAACCCGGCCTCGGGCTGGGCGTGCTGGTAGTTGGGCAGGTCGGCCAGCGTGTGACTGCGCGAAAACGTCAGCAGGCCGCCGGCCAGGCGCAGCAGCTCCTGGTGCAGCCGCTCCGGGTGCAGCCCGGGATGCCGGAACAGGTGCGACAGCGCGGCAAACGCGCCATTGACGGTGTGCAGCAACCAGAACGAGGCGATGTCGCCGGAGCGGAACTCGACCACCGACTGCGAGGCCTCGCGGTGCAGGCCGTGCAGGGCATCCGCCTTGGCCTGCAGGCTGTCCAGCAGGCGCCGCAACTGCAGCTGCAGCTGTGGCGCCGATCCCAGACTGAGGCTGGGCGCGACAAAGCCCTGGTCGATCTCGAAGCCGCCGGTCGCGCTGCGGCGGATGCGCGCGACCGGCACGCTGACATAGGGATCGCGTGGCTCGTCATCGCGCAGCAGGCGCACGTTCTTGCCCAGGTAGGCCAGATCGGCCTCGCCCGCATCCGTGTACAGATCGGTCGTCGCCCGGTTGGCCTGCATGTAGCGGCTGTTGCCGCCGCTGTCGGGCGCACCGGCGCAGTTGCCGCCGTGCTCTTTGAGCAGCGGCAGCGCGAGGTGCACCGTCGTGGATTGCACGCCATCGGGCAGGCCCTCCAGCGACATCGCCTCGGGCAGCAGGTCATCGCCGGGCGCGCTGTAGAACTCGCCGTCCGGAAACACGACCGACAATTGCTGCGCGCGCAGGGTCCCGGCGGCCAGGGCCTGGGTGTCGAATTCGGCCTGGCGCAGACCCCAGGAATAGGGCGCGATGGTGGTGGCCATGCGCTGCACGCGCGCCTCGTGGTACGCGTCCTGCCGCTGGAAGTGCTGCGGGCGCAGGAACAGTCCTTCGCCCCAGAAAACCTTTGACATCCCGGTCATGCGTCACTCGATCCTTTGATAAATCCCGGCGTTCCATGCATTCGCCGGGAGGTTACACCATGGGTTGCAGAACTTTCCCGGCCGTCCGGCTCACCTTCCGAGCGGCCCACAGCGGCTGGACGACAGGCTGTGCGCGGGTGTCGAGAGTTTCGTGATGAGTCCTGCGGAGGCGGTGGTCATCGCGCAGCCGTGCAGGCCGACGGTAATGCCTTCGGCACTGGTCTGGCCGGTGTCGAAGGTGAAGCGCCAGCGGGTGGGCGCCGGCGCACGGAACAGCGCGACGACGCCAACGTGGGTCCCGCCGTCGGGCAGTGATTCCAGCACCTCGTGCCGCTTGCCCGGCGTGAGCAGAAATTCGGTGACCGATACCAGGTCATCGCCGAGCACGTCGTGCTCGCGCCGTTCGTCCAGGAACACGTCGAAGGCGGCTTCATTGAAGCGCTTTGCCTCGCGCAGCTGGTACACGCGGACGACCAGTGCGGCGGCCCGGCCATCGTCGCCGGTGTTGAGGTTGTCGCCTGCATACAGGCGGATGGGCAGCTCGGCGGACTGCGCTTCGCCCTGCTTGAGGCCGACCGCCTGCAGCGTCTTGCCGAATGCCTGCTTGACGCCAGCGCCATGGCTCGCGCATCCGGAGATCGCCAGACAGGCGGCGAAAATCAACAGCCACCGCGCGCGGCGGCTCCCCTGCACCGGCGAACCCCTCGCATGCACGCGGGCGGAAGACGACTCGTTGCAATCCCTGGCGGAACAGCGATCACCAGCATCCATTGCTTGCCACTCCATTGGTAACGTCAGCTTCCGATATCGCAACGCGGTATTGCGCCCCGGCGAACCGCGGCGTGCACCGACATCGAGCCACCCCGTCAACGGACCGCTTGACGGCCGGTGGCGTAGGCTACTATATCTACTCGGGGGCGCATCAGCCGCCCCCGATCTGTTCAAGGAATGACAGGCCCTGGTCCGTTGTACGGGGCTCACAAGGAGAGTGACATGCAGGGTTCCCCGTGTTCGGTCATTTGTCGTGCGCTGGCCATGGCCGCGCTGATCCCGGTGCTGGGCGCGTGCAGCAGCATGCCAGCCAAGCCCGGCGGATACGCCGCGGTGCTGGAGAACGCCGAGTCCGCGGCCAGGGCCGGCCGTGTGGAATCCGCGCTGGTCGGTTTTGACGAGGCCGCTCAGGCCGATCCGACCAACAAGCAGCCGTGGGTCCGCATCGCGCAATTGCAGTTCGATGCCGGCAATTACGGCCGCGCCATCGTCGCCGCAGAGGAAGTCCTGCAGCGGGATCCGGCCGACCAGGTCGCCGACAGCGTCCTTACCGTGTCGGGCCTGCGCATCGCATCGCAGTCGTTGCAGCGGCTGCAGGGCAGTGGCGCGCTGGCCACCGAGACCGCCCGCATCGAAGCCGAGCGCCTAGCCGCGACCATGCGCGCGACCATGGGCGAGACCATCCTCGACACCGGCGAGCCGCCGGCCGCGAAGGCGCGCAGTCGTGCGCCGTCACGTCGGGCCGGCACGCCACCGCCCAAGCCGGCCACGCCAGCGACGCCTGCCGAAAAGCCCAAGAGCGCGTCGGATATCGCCAACCCCTTCGGTGGCATCGGCAACTGAGCCTCCGAATTCGCACGTGATCGTCAGGGAGACGATGAAGATGTCCAAGAAGGAAAGCACCCAGAAGCGCCTGCAGAAGGTGCGTCCGCCGCGCGTCCAGCTCACCTACGACGTGGAGAAGGGCGATGCGATCGAGCAGAAGGAAATCCCTTTCGTCGTTGGCGTGCTGGGTGACTTCAGCGGCCAACCCGAGGCGCCGTTGCCGAAGCTGAAGGACCGCAAGTTCGTCAACGTGGACCTGGACAACTTCGACGAGGTGATCTCCGGCATGGCGCCGCGTGCCGCCTTCCGGGTGCCCAACAAACTCTCCGACAACGGCGGCGAGTTCGCCGTCGAGCTGACCTTCAACTCCATCGACGACTTCCGTCCCGAGGCGGTAGTCCAGCAGGTTGAACCGCTGCGCAAGCTGCTGGAAGCGCGCTCCAAGCTCGCCGACCTGCGCAACAAGGTGGCCGGCAACGAGAAGCTCGAAGACCTGCTCAACGATGTCCTGGCCAATACCGAGCAGCTGCGGCAGCTCGGCCAGAACGACCCGGCTGACGAGGAGTAACGCGATGAACACCCAGGCAAGCGCGGCGCCCGCCCAGGCCGCGACCACCACGTCCGAGCCGGGCCTGCTCGATCAGATCGTCGAGCAGAGCAAGGTCGCGCGCTCCGACGCCGAGCACCAGCGTGCCCGCGACATCATCTCCGAGCTCGCCCGCGAGGTGCTCAAGGGCACCGTAGTGGTCTCGGAAAACCTCAACCTGACCCTGGATGCGCGCGTCGCCGAGCTGGATCGGATGATCTCCGAGCAGCTGACCGCGGTGATGCACGCTCCGCAGTTCCAGCAACTGGAGTCCACCTGGCGCGGCCTGCATTATCTGTGCAGCCAGACTTCGACCGGGACGCAGCTGAAGATCAAGGTGCTCAACGCACCGAAGAAGGATGTGGTCAAGGACTTCAAATCGGCGATCGACTTCGACCAGAGCGCGCTGTTCAAGAAGGTGTACGAGGAGGAGTTCGGCACCTTCGGTGGCTCGCCGTTCGGCGCCCTGCTGGGCGATTACAACATCGGCCGCCAGCCCGAGGACATGTACTTCATCGAGCAGATGTCGCATGTCGCCGCCGCGGCCCACGCGCCGTTCGTGGCCGCCGCCAGCGAGGACATGTTCGGCCTGGAAAGCTTCACCGAGATGGGCAAGCCGCGCGACCTGGCCAAGGTGTTCGACACCATCGAATACGCCAAGTGGAAGTCGTTCCGCGATTCCGAGGACAGCCGCTACGTGGGCCTGACCCTGCCGCGCTTCCTCGGCCGGCTGCCCTACAACCCCAAGGACGGCACCACGGTGGAGGGTTTCAACTATGTCGAGGATGTCGACGGCAACGACCACTCCAGGTACCTGTGGTGCAACACCGCCTATGCCTTCGGCGCGCGGCTGACCAAGGCGTTCGAGGACTTCGGCTGGTGCGCGGCGATCCGCGGCGTGGAAGGCGGCGGCCTGGTCGAGGACCTGCCGACCCACACCTTCCGCACCGACGATGGTGAGGTGGCCCTGAAATGTCCGACCGAGGTGGCGATCACCGACCGCCGCGAGAAGGAGCTCTCCGACCTGGGCTTCATTCCGCTGGTGCACTGCAAGAACACCGATTACGCCGCGTTCTTCGGGGCGCAGTCGGCGCAGAAGCCCAGGAAGTACAACACCGACGCGGCCAATGCGAACGCATCGCTGTCGTCGCAGCTGCAGTACATGTTTGCCGTTTCCCGCGTTGCCCATTACCTCAAGGCAATGATGCGCGAGAAGATCGGCAGTTTTGCCTCGGCCGGTAACGTCGAGGATTTCCTCAACCGGTGGGTTGCGCAGTACGTGTTGTTGGATGACAACGCGACGCAGGAAGCGAAAGCGCAATACCCGCTGCGAGAGGCTTCGGTGCAGGTGTCGGAAGTGCCCGGAAAGCCCGGTGTGTACCGGGCGGTGTCCTTCCTTCGCCCGCATTTCCAGCTCGACGAGCTGTCGGTGTCATTGCGCCTGGTCGCTGAGCTTCCCGCCAGCGCCAAGGGGTAACCGCCACTCGCGTGCTGAAAGGCGGTCGACATCGCGGGGCAGAGATCCCGCCAGGCCGGCCGCCGTTTTGGTTCCATCAAGTTGGCAGCAACTACTGCGCCGGGTTCGTCCCGGTGGCGACTCTCACGGAAGAACGGAACAAAAGGAAACCAGATCATGCAGCATGCATTCCTCAGCATTGACACCATCAAGGGCGAGTCCAAGGACTCCGAGCACAAGGACTGGATCGAGATCGAGTCCTTCAACCAGGACGTCCTGCAGCCGCGTTCGGCGACGGCGTCCAGCGCTGGCGGCACCACCGCGGCACGCGTGGAAATGTCCCCGATCGAGATCAACAAGCGTATCGACCTCGCATCGACGGCCCTGTTCCAGGCGTGCGCCAACGGCACCACGTTCCCCAAGGCCCGCATCGAGTTCATGCGCGCCGACAAGGACGGCAAGGCGATCAACTACTACACGATCGAACTGCTGAACGTCCTGGTGCACCGCGTCACCACCGGCATGGGCCATGACGGCATGCCGTCCGAGCAGGTCCAGCTGAGCTTCGGTGCGATCAAGTGGTCATACACCCAGCAGAAGCAGGGTGGCGGCGTCGGCGGCAAGGCCGTCGCGCAGTGGAGCAACACCGACAACACGCCCAGCTACCGGGTCTGACGGTCGTAAAGCCCTGATGGGTCGGTGCGATGGCGGCCAGCCGGTCGTCATCGCATTGTATTTCCGGGCTGCACTCCGCGTCCGGCCAGTGGCGCGTAGGCAGACAGGGAACCATGAAAGGATTCGAACCCAGCCTTCTGGAAAAGCTGTTTGACGATCAACCGCGCGTCACTGCTGCCAGCGGCATTTTCAAGTCGATCTCGCTGGACCAGTACAAGGAATCGGTCGCCCGGGACCTGGAAGGCCTGCTCAACAGCCGGGCCGCTTTTTCCGAGGACGATCTGAAGGATTTCCCCCATTGCCGCAACTCGCTGATGACCTACGGGTTGCGCGACTTTTCCACCATGAGCCTGGCCAACGGCCACGACCGTGCCGCGATATGCCGCTCCCTGGAGCAGGCGATCGCCCGCCACGAGCCGCGCCTGCACAACGTCCGTGCCACCCTGGAAGGCAACAGCCGCTCGGTGGGTGGCCTGCACTTCTCGATCCACGGTCTGCTGGACGTGCGCCCGGCACGCGAACCGATCAGTTTCGACGCGATGCTGCAGCCCAGCACGCTGCAGTACTCGGTCAGCAGGTTGCGCCGTGCAGCGGCCTGACCGGACGCACAGCTGATGGAAGACCTGCTGCCGTTCTACGAGCGTGAGCTGGGGTACCTGCGCCGCCACGGGCGCGAGTTCGCCGAACGCTATCCGAAGATCGCCGGGCGCCTGCTGCTGTCCGCCGACGGCAGCCAGGACCCGCACGTCGAGCGCCTGATCGAATCGTTCGCCCTGCTCAGTGCGCGCACCAACAAGAAGATCGAGGACGATTACCCGGAGTTCACCGAGGCGCTGCTGGAGGTCATGTACCCCCACTACCTGCGCCCGTTCCCGTCGTGCTCCATCGCCCGCTTCGACATGGGGCCCGCGCTCGCCCAGCTCAGTGCGCCGGTCCACATTCCGCGTGACACCTTGCTGCACT
The DNA here is from genome assembly GCF_015209725.1 of Lysobacter ciconiae. Taxonomy (NCBI): domain Bacteria; kingdom Pseudomonadati; phylum Pseudomonadota; class Gammaproteobacteria; order Lysobacterales; family Lysobacteraceae; genus Novilysobacter; species Novilysobacter ciconiae. Next base: position 174,141 of record NZ_CP063656.1, read on the forward strand.
CGCGGGCCGTGCGGGGGGTCAACTGCCGCTTCCGCTCCACCTGCGACGTGGTGCTGGCACCGATCCGCCTGCGCGAAGCCCGTTACCGCGCGATCGCCGAGGTGCCGATGGCGACCAGCCTGCCGGCGGGCTGTGGAGGCCAGATATCGCTGTCCTTCGAGCTGCTCGGCGAGCACCAGCAACTGTCGGCACTGGGTCTGGACACGCTGCGGCTGTTCACCGAAGGCGAGGCCAGCTTCTGCGCTGCATTGCGTGACACCCTGGCTTTTGGCGTGCGCGCCGCCTATCTGGAAGCGGCCGGCAGCGGGCGCTGGAAAGTGCTGGCGAAATCACCGCTAAGCCAGGCCGGATTCGGCGCCGACGAATCGCTGATCGACTACCCCGACCGCTCGCACCCGGCATACCGGCTGTTGACCGAGCTGTTCGGATTCCCGGAGAAGTTCGGCTTCTTCGATCTGGACCTGAAGCCGCTGCACAGGGCCGCGGGCGCCACCTTCACGATCCACCTGGTGCTGGCGGCGCAGGCGGCGGATGCCACCGTGTCGCGCGTGCTGGAATCGCTCTCGGCCGACAACATCCTGCTGGGATGCACGCCGGTGGTGAACCTGTTCGCCCAGCACGGTGAGCCCCTCCGGGTAACCCATCGCAGCACCTCGTATCCGGTGGTGGCGGATGCGCGGCGCGCGTTTGCCTATGAAGTGGTGTCGATCGACTCGGTCAAGCGGATCCGTCAGACCGCCCAGGGCGAGAAGGTGACCGAGTTCCGCCCGTTCTATTCGTTGCAGCACGGCCAGTTGCCTGACGAGTCCGGCCATTACTGGTTCGCCCATCGTGACGAGCAGGTGGCACGCAGCAGCCCCGGGTTCGAGACCGAACTGTCGTTCGTCGACCTGGATTTCAATCCGGTCCAGCCGCAGACCGACGTGGTCAGCCTGGTGCTGACCTGCAGCAACCGTGACCTTCCCAGCTTTCTCGCCTATGGCGTGCAGGGCGGCGACCTGACCGTGGAGGGCGGCGGTCCCGCGCGCTCGATCGCGTTGCTGCGCAAGCCCACCCGACCGATGCGCTTCGAGCGGGGCCGCGGTGCGCAGTGGCGACTGGTCTCGCATCTCTCGCTCAACCATCTGTCGCTGAGCCAGGACGGCCTGCCGGCGTTGAAGGAGATGCTGCGGCTTTACGACATCGTGCGCACAAGCACCTCGGGACGGCAGATCGACGGCATTGTCTCCCTGGAGCACCGCAGCGCCAGTGCGTGGCTGCCCGGAAAGCACTTCGCCAGCGTGGTGCGCGGCATCGAGATCCGCCTTGGCATCGACGAGGCCGCCTTTGTCGGGCATGGCATTGCCGCCTTCGCCCGTGTGCTGGACCACTTCTTTGGGCTGTATGTGCACGCCAACAGCTTCACCCAACTGACCGTGCTGTCTGCCGACAACGGCGAGGAACTGATGCGATGCGAACCGCGAAGCGGCGAATCGATCCTGGGGTAGCCCAGCAGCTGCTCGCCGGACCGCAGCGCTTCGAGTTCTTTCAGGCCCTGCGGATCCTTGAGCGGCTGTTCATCAAGCAGGGCCAGCGGCCTGGCGAGGTGGTGTCGCGCAGCCTGCGTTTTCGCACATCAATGTCACTGGGGTTCCCGGCCAGCCAGATCGAATCGGCCCAGGCCTATGCGAGCGACGGAACCGCCCTGGACCGTGACGCCGCGGTCGAACACGCCATCACCATGGAGGAACTGGGCGAGGTCCATCTGACGCCGGCGTTCATGGGCATGCTGGGCAACCATGGCGTGCTGCCCCTGCACTACACCGAGGCACTCGCCGAGCGCGAAACCTACCAGCGCGACCGTACCGCCCGCGCCTTCCTGGACATTTTCGGCAACCGCGCGGTGGCCCTGCACTACGCCGCGTGGAAGAAGTACCGCCTGGGCCTGCAGTACGAAATGGACGGCGAGGAGCGCTTCCTGCCGCTGGTGCTGGCCCTGGCCGGTATGGGAACGAAGGGTCTGCGCGGGCGCATGCGCGGCGATGACAGCGACGTGTTCGATCATGCCGTCGCCCATTACGCCGGTGCGATCCGCCAGCGTCCGCTGTCGGCGGTGATGCTGCAGCGGATCCTCGCGGACTACTTCAAGGTGCCGCTGCGCGTGGAGCAGTTCGTCGGCGCCTGGTACCGCGTGCCCGAGGCGCAGCAGACGCGGCTGGGCGTGGGGAATGCGGCGCTGGGCAGCACGGCGCTCGCCGGCAACCGCGTCTGGCAGCGCGACCTGAAGATGCGCCTGTGGATCGGACCGCTGGACCGCGCGCAGTTTGACGGCTTCCTGCCCGGACGCAGTGCGGCCAAGGCACTGGCCAAGTGGCTCACCCTGCTGACCGGCAGCACCCTGGAATACGAGGTCCGGCTGAGCCTGAAACCGGCGCACCTGCGCGGCATCGCCCTGCCGGCCGGGGCAGGTTGCGAGCTGGGCTTCGACAGTTACCTGTGCTCACGCCCGCCGCCGGCGCCGCGCTCGGATACCCGCTACGGGATCCACACATTGCAATGACGACGGCGCGACAGCGCCGCCCTGGAGACGACACCGCATGGATCGCAACGCATGAATACCAACCTGAAAACCCTGATCGGCAAGCTCAACGACACCTGCCGCCAATCCGCCGAGCGCGCGGCCAACCTGTGCATGGCGCGCGGCAACTACGAGGTCGACCTGGAGCACCTGTTCCTCGCCTTGCTGGAGCATCCCCAGGGCGATGTCGCCCTGATCGCCCAGCGCAGCGGAATCGGCGTGGACAGCCTGCGCAAGGACCTGGAAGCGGAAGTCGGCCGCTTCAAGGCCGGCAACACGCGTACGCCGGTCTTTTCCCAGCACCTGCCCACGCTCTTCCAGCACGCCTGGCTGCTGGCCTCGCTGGACTCGCATACCACGCGCATCCGCGGTGGTCACCTGCTATTGGCCCTGCTGACCGAGCCGGGCCTGTCGCAGCTGGCGTACCGGGGTTCGGGCGAGTTCGTCCGGATCAAGCGCGACGAGCTCAAGCACAATTTTGCCAAGCTCACCGAAGGCTCGATCGAAGCCGGCGATGTCCGCTTTGTCGATGCGGGGGCGGAGCGCGACGGTGAGGACACCGCAGCCGATGCGGACCCCGGCCTGTCGCGCACACCCGCCCTGGACCAGTACACGACCAACCTGACCCGGCGCGCGCGCGACGGCCACTTGGACCCGGTGATTGGCCGCGATGCCGAGATCCGGCAGATGATCGACATCCTGCTGCGGCGGCGCCAGAACAATCCCATCCTTACCGGCGAGGCGGGGGTCGGCAAGACCGCGGTAGTGGAGGGGCTGGCGCTGCGGATCGCCGCGACGGACGTGCCGGACGTCTTGCAGGCCGTCGAACTGCACACCCTGGACATGGGCCTGTTGCAGGCCGGGGCGAGCGTCAAGGGCGAGTTCGAGAACCGGCTCAAGAACGTCATCGACGAGGTCAAGAAGAGTCCGCATCCGATCGTGCTGTTCATCGACGAGGCGCACACCATGATCGGTGCCGGCGGCCAGGCCGGTCAGAGCGACGCGGCCAACCTTCTCAAACCCGCGCTGGCACGTGGCGAGTTGCGCACCATCGCCGCGACCACCTGGTCGGAGTACAAGAAGTACTTCGAGAAGGATGCGGCGCTGGCCCGCCGCTTCCAGGTGGTCAAGATCGAGGAGCCGTCCGAGGTGCTGTGTGCCGCCATGCTGCGCGGCATGGTGCCGTTGATGGAGAAGCACTTCGGCATCCGCGTGATGGACGAGGCGATCACCGAGGCGGTGCGTCTGTCGCACCGCTACATCAGTGGCCGCCAGTTGCCCGACAAGGCGGTCAGCGTGCTGGATACCGCGTGCGCGAAGGTTGCGCTGGGCCTGAGCGCGACGCCGGCGATCATCGAGGACACCGTCAAGCATCTGGATCGGCTTGACGCGGAACTGGCTGCATTGCGCCGCGAAACCGTCGCCGGTGCACGCCACCAGGAGCGCTTGGCCGAGTTGACCGCGGAGCACTCCGCGGCCACCGAGGTACTGCAGCGCAGCCGCGAGCGCCTGCAGGTCGAAACCGCGCTGGCGCAGCAGATCCAGCAATTGCGCCAGGCACTGGAAGCCGACGCGCAGGCGGCGACAGGCGGCAAGTCGGCACTGGCGTCGGGTGGTGGCGATGATGGCCGTGACGCAGCCGGGGATGATGACGGTGACACCGCAGTCGCGGTCCGCCCCCAGGCGGCAAAAACCAGCAAGACCAAGGCGGCACATAACAATTCGTCCGCTGCCGTCAACCCGAGGCTTGCCGAGCTCGACCTGCTGCTGGCGGAGCTGCGCGCCCTACAGGGCGAGGCCCCGATGGTGCCGCTGCAGGTGGACGGCGGGGTGGTCGCCGAGATCGTCAGCGCCTGGACCGGAGTGCCGTTGGGGCGGATGGTGAAGGACGAGATCCGCACCGTGCGCGCTCTCGGGCCGTTGCTGGGCGAGCGGGTGATCGGCCAGGACCACGCCCTGGACGCAGTCGCCCAACGCGTGCGCACCGCGTCGGCCAAGCTGGAGGACCCCAACAAACCGCGCGGCGTCTTCATGTTCGTGGGCCCCTCCGGTGTCGGCAAGACCGAAACTGCGCTGGCGTTGGCGGACATCCTCTACGGCGGCGAACGCAAGCTGATCACGATCAACATGAGCGAGTACCAGGAGGCGCACAGCGTTTCGGGCCTGAAGGGCTCGCCCCCCGGCTATGTCGGCTACGGTGAGGGCGGCGTGCTGACCGAAGCGGTGCGCCGCAATCCCTATTCGGTGGTCCTGCTGGACGAGGTCGAGAAAGCGCACCCGGACGTGTTGGAGATGTTTTTCCAGGTCTTCGACAAGGGCCAGATGGAGGACGCGGAGGGGCGCGAGATCGACTTCCGCAACACCTTGATCATCCTTACCAGCAACATCGGCTCCAGCCAGATCATGCAGTCCTGCCTGAACGTTCCGGCCGGCGCGCTGCCCTCCTCGGATGACCTGGCCGACGCGCTGCGCCCGGTCCTGATGAAGACCTTCAAGCCGGCGTTCCTGGGGCGGATGAAGGTGGTGCCGTTCTTCCCGATCAGTGACGACGTGCTGGGCCGCATCATCGAACTCAAGCTGGGCCGCATCCGCGACCGCATCGCGGCCAACCACAAGGCGGTCTTCGAGTGGAACCAGGCGCTGGTGGAAGCGGTATTGCAGCGCTGTACCGAGGTCGACTCGGGCGCGCGCAACGTCGACAACATCCTCAACGGGACCCTGCTGCCGGAAATCGCCGAATCGGTATTGGCAAAGATGGCCGAAGGCGAGCAGATCGCCCGGATCAAGGTGTCCGCCGACAGGAAGGGCAGCTTCCGTTACCGGATGCAGTGAGCTTCGGTCGCAGCCGTCAGACCCAACCACGCGCCGCCAGCGACACCGGCGGCCCGTCGGCGATGACGAAGTGGTCCAGCAGGCGCAGGTCGACCAGCGCGAGCGCCTGTTTCAGGCGCGCCGTCACGGCACGATCGGCCGCACTGGGTTCGGGATTTCCGCTGGGATGGTTGTGGCCCACGATCACCGCGGCGGCGTTATGGGCCAGCGCGCGCCGGACGACCTCGCGCGGGTGTACTTCCGCCCCGTCGATGGTGCCGCGGAAGAGTTCCTCAAATGCCAGCGCGCGGTGGCGCGTGTCCAGGAACAGCACGGCGAATACTTCGTGCTCCAGTCCGCGCAGGCGCTGGGCGAAGTAGCGTCCGGCGGCCTGGGGATCGGTCAGGGCCGCACCGCGTTCCAGCTCGGCCGACAGGTGCCGGTGGCCCAGTTCCAGTGCTGCGGCGAGCAGGCAGGCCCGCGCCGGACCCAGGCCGGGCAGCTTGGCCAGTTGCGCCGGTGGACGCTCCAGCAGCGCGCGCAGCGGCCCGTGACCCTGCAGCAGTTCGCGCGCCGTGGTGACCGCGTCGCGGCCGCGCAGGCCGGAGCCCAGGAAGATTGCGAGGAGTTCGGCATCCGACAGCGCGCCCACACCGCGCGCCAGCAACTTCTCCCGCGGGCGTTCGTCGGCCGGCCAATCACGTATGTGCATCGTCTCGATCCCTGTGCTGGTCGCGCGTGCGCGCCTTGCGACGTCCTGTCGCAACCGTGAAGCATCACCCTGGAGATAGCGGGCGGAAAGAAAAACGAAGCGGGGACGGACCGGACTGCCCAGCCAGACGTCGCGATGGGCCGGGGAAGCCGCATCGCCACGCTCCGTCCCCGCTTCAGCCACGGGTCCAGAATGGCTGGGCGCAAGGCTTGGCGGCATCGGCCGACGGCGTGGCATCGGGTAAGCTGGCCATTGCCCAAACCGTAGGGGTTTTCCTCACGTGCCAGTGCTCCACGACCAGAAAATCCTGTTGTGCGTGTGCGGCGGGATCGCTGCCTATAAGGCCGCCGAACTGGTCCGTCGAATGATCCAGGCCGGCGCCCAGGTGCAGGTGGCGATGACGGCCAGCGCCGGGCATTTCGTCTCGGCGACGACTTTCCAGGCGCTGTCAGGAAGGCCGGTCCGCACCACCCTGTGGGACGACGCTGCCGAGGCCGCAATGGGGCACATCGAGCTGGCCCGCTGGCCCGACCGCATTCTGGTCGCACCGGCGAGTGCCAACACCATCGCCAAGCTCGCCCACGGTCTTGCGGACGACCTGGTCAGCACGCTGTGCCTGGCCACGGACGCGCCGCTGGCGGTGGCGCCGGCCATGAACCAGCAGATGTGGGCGCATCCGGCCACCCGGGCCAACATCGATGTGCTGCGCGGTCGCGGGGTCACGATCCTGGGCCCCGGCGTGGGCGATCAGGCCTGCGGTGAAACCGGTGCCGGACGCCTGCTGGAGCCTGACGAGATTGTCGCAGCACTCGCCCAGCGTGCGGCATGAGCAGCGCTCCGTTGGCCGGTCGGCACGTGGTTGTCAGCGCGGGGCCCACCTACGAGGACATTGACCCGGTGCGTTTTCTGGGCAATCGCAGCAGCGGCAAGATGGGCTTTGCGATCGCCGCGGCCGCGGCGGCGCGCGGGGCGCGGGTAAGCCTGATCGCCGGTCCGGTGGCGCTGGCGACTCCCGGCCCCGGCAGCGGCTCGCTGGCTCGGATCGACGTACGCTCGGCGGCGCAGATGCACGCGGCCGTGATCGGCGCGTTGCCGGCGGATGTCTACATCGGCGCCGCCGCCGTGGCCGATTACACACCGGCGCGGGTGGCCGCGGAGAAGATCAAGAAAGGTGCCGGCAGCGACGGCTTGGCGCTGCAGCTGGTGCGCACCCGCGACATCCTCGCCGAACTGGCGATCCATCCCCGCCGTCCGGGACTGGTGGTCGGCTTCGCCGCCGAGACCGGGGACGTGGAGCGCCACGCGCGCGGCAAACTGGCCGCCAAGCAGCTCGACCTGATCGCGGCCAACCGCGTCGGCGTGGCGGGGTCCGGATTCGAGAGCGACGACAACGCGCTGGTCGTCTACGGCCCCGATCTGGCGCTGCCGTGGGGGCCCGCATCCAAACAGGTACTTGCCGGCCAGTTGCTCGACCTGATCTGCCAGCGACTGCCCGCCGCCTCGACCGACAACACCCACTGAAATTCGCCCTGCCGTTGCAGACGTGCGACACGGGAATACCTATGCCACACACGCTTGAAATCAAAGTGCTCGACCCGCGCCTGGGTACGCAATGGCCGCTGCCGGCCTACGCCACCCAGGCCAGCGCCGGCATGGACCTGCGCGCGGCGATCGACGAGCCGCTGCAGCTGGCGGCGGGCGCCTCGGCGCTGGTTCCGTCCGGCGTGGCCATCCACATCGGCGATCCCGGATTGTGCGCGGTGATCCTCCCGCGCTCCGGGCTGGGCCACAAGCACGGCATCGTGCTGGGCAATGGCACCGGGCTGATCGATGCCGACTACCAGGGGCCGCTGATGATCAGCGTCTGGAACCGCAGCGCCGAGCCTTTTACGATGCAACCGGGGGATCGCATCGCCCAGCTGGTCCTGCTGCCGATCGCAAGGGCGCAGCTGCGGGTGGTGGATGCATTTGAAACCAGTGACCGCGGCGCTGGCGGCTTTGGCCATACCGGCGTGCGCTGAGCGCGCTGTCTGCAATCAACAGGGGAATACAACGCCATGCCCGATACCAAGACCAAGCGCGCTTTCGTGGCGCTGGAGCCGCTCAAGCCGCTGCTGCCGGCCCTGGTCGTTGCCTGCGCGCTGCTCGCGCTGTGGTTCGCGTGGAGCGGCTGGCAGCAGCAGCGCGACGGCAGTCGCCGCGCGGCGGTGGAGCAGTCTCGTGACCAGACGGTTCAGGCCATCGCCACGGCGCTGGCCTCCGAGCACACGCGCTTCGCCGATAAACTCGCTGATCCGGCTTTTGTCTCGGCAGTCGCGGATGACGACCACGCGCGCGCAGCCGAGCTGCTCGGCGCGGGTTGGCCCGGCGCCAGCCAGCCGGCGGTGCTGTCACCGCAACTGGACGAGGACTACGCCGCACTGCCCGACGGCAGCTACGGCCGGCTGGCGGCCCTGGAAGCCGCGTTGGTGGAAGGCAAGCCCGTGTCGTGGGTCGTGCGCGACGGTGACGCCTCGCGCCTGGCGCTGGCTGCGCCGGTGGGTGATGAGAAAGCGGTTCGCGCGGTGGCGCTGGTGCTGCTGCCCTTGCAGAGGCTGACGGGCCCGGTGGATGCCGCCGCGCTGCCCGGCGATGGCTATCTCGCGTTGCGCCAGGGCCGCCAGAACCTGGTCGAGCGGGGCGACACCAGCCTGGCCGGTGGCGCGGAAGCGCTTGCCGCAGCGGTGCCGGGCAGCAGCCTGCGGCTCGCGGCCGGGATCCCGTATCCGGCGTTTGCGCCGTTTGGCATGGGTGCGCTCGCCTGCTTCATCGCAGCAGGCGTGTTTGCGCTGCTGGCCCTGCTGGCCTGGCGTGGGCCCGGGTTGCTGGCACGCCGGCGCGACACCGCGCTGGACGAGATCGAGGAAGGGTCCACCCAGACGCTCGGCGAGTCGATGAGCGACGATTCGCTGGCCAGTCCCGCCGTTGCTGCCGCGCCCGTAGCGGCTGCGGCCGCCGCGGTCGCCCCGGTGATCCTGGACCGCGAAATCTTCCGCGCCTATGACATCCGCGGCATCGTCGGCAAGAGCCTCGATGTCGGCGTCGCCGAACGCATCGGCCACGCGATCGGCTCGGTCATGCACGAGGCCGGCCAGCGGGAGATCGTGGTCGGCCGCGATGGCCGGCTGTCCGGGCCGGACATGCTCGACGGGCTGATTGCCGGGCTGCGCAAGGCCGGTCGCGACGTCATCGATATCGGCCTGGCGCCGACCCCGCTGGTGTATTTCGGCGCCTTCCACCTGAAGACCGGGTCCTGCGTGTCGGTCACCGGCAGCCACAACCCGCCGGACTACAACGGCTTCAAGATCGTGATCGATGGCGAGACGCTCTCAGGGGAGGCCATCACCGGGCTGTACGCGCGGATCGCCGAAGGACGGCTGCACGTCGCTGACAGCGAAGGCGCGCTGGAGCAGCGCGATATCAACGATGACTACGTCCAGCGGGTGGCGACCGATATCCAGATCGACCGGCCGCTGAAGGTGGTCGTGGACGCCGGCAACGGCGTGGCCGGCGAGCTGGGCCCGGCGGTGCTGCAGGCGATTGGCGCGGAGGTCGTGCCGCTGTACTGCGAGATCGACGGCAATTTCCCCAACCACCACCCCGACCCGAGCGAGCCGCACAACCTGGCCGACCTGATCCAGATGGTCGACCGTCTGGACGCCGACCTGGGCATCGCCTTCGACGGCGACGGCGACCGCCTGGGCGTGGTCACCCGCGACGGCCACAACATCTTCCCCGACAGGCTGTTGATGCTGTTTGCCGCCGACGTGCTGGAGCGCAACCCCGGCGCGCAGATCATCTTCGACGTGAAGTGCACCGGCCGCCTGCCGGGCTACATCCTGCGCCACGGCGGCAGCCCGCTGATGTGGAAAACCGGGCACTCGCTGGTCAAGGCCAAGATGCGCGAGACCGGTGCGGAGCTGGCCGGTGAGATGAGCGGCCACTTCTTCTTCAAGGAGCGCTGGTACGGCTTCGACGACGGCATCTACTCCGCGGCGCGACTGCTGGAAATCCTCGCCGCCCAGCCCGGGCGCCCCAGCGATGTGCTCGACGCGCTCCCCGACGGTGTGTCGACGCCGGAGATCAAGGTCGACGCACCGGGCGGAGACCCGCACGCGTTCGTGGAGCGCTTCGTGGGCGAGGCGGACTTCGACGGCGCGCGCCTGTCGACCATCGATGGCCTGCGCGTGGATTGGCCGGACGGCTGGGGCCTGGTGCGCGCGTCCAACACCACGCCGGTGCTGGTGATGCGCTTTGACGCGGACAGCAACGAGGCGATGGCGCGCATCACCGGCACGTTCCGCGAGCAGCTGCTGGCGCTGGATCCGGACCTGCAGTTGCCGTTCTGAGGACGCCGGGCCGGCCTGAAGGTCGGCCTCTATCCAGCGGGGCGAGCTCTACCGGAGCGAGCGAGCCTCGGGTGACGGGCCGCAGCCCTCAGCTGCGGCTGGCTGCGCCGCTGGCGGCCTTCAGCTCGCGGTAGCGCTCCAACGCCGACGCCAGTTCCTGGTCGATCGTCTCGCGGGCCTGGACCTGGCGTTCCAGCAATTCCTGGTGGCGCCGCAGCGCGTCGTGCTGGACGTTGATCCGCTCGGCGAGCGTCTTGGCCACCGGCTTGGCTTCCAGTTCCGCCTCACTGGCGCGTTGCAGCAGGTTGAGCAGGCTGCGCCGGGCTCCCTTGATACCCAGCTGCGAGGTCTCGATGCTGGAGTCGATCAGCTCGATCCGGTTGGCGAAGTTGCGCTCCAGATCGGCCTCGCTGGCGAAGGACACGACCATCGCGCGCTCACGCCGGACGCGTTCCTCGTCGGACCACTGCGCGCGTTCGTGACGCTTGGCCTCGATCTCCGCCAGCGCCCGCTCCTCATCGGTCTTGGCGCGCTCGATGCGGGCGGTGGCGACGCCGGTCGGGCTGAACTCGGTGCGCGCGTTGTCCACCGCGTTGGCGGGCAGCGCATCGCTGCACACCCGCTCGCCGTGGTCGTCCCAGCAATAGATCTTCTTGCCGCTCGGGGCCTTCTTCTGTGCGGCTGCCGGGGACACGGCCAGGGCCAGCGCCACCGAGAGCAGCGCGCATGAAAACAGGGATGTGCGGGACGAAGCGGGCATGGCCTTTACCTTGGACGATCACAAGACCACGACGCAAGACCCGGGCCAAGCCCCAAACGCCGCTGCAAGGGCACGGCGCTCAGCGGCTTCCGTACGCCTCGCGGTAGGCGAGCAGGCGCGCGTGCTGGTCGACCAAGGCAGCCGATCCGGCCGCCATCGTCAGCAGATCGTCCAGGCTGGCGACCGCCACCACCGGAAGCGCGTGCTCAGTTGCGACAGTTTGTGCCGCCGAGCGTCGGCTGATGGACGGGTCGACGGCTTCCTGACGATCCAGCGCGATGACGATCCCGCTCACGATCCCACCGGCGTCGCCGATGATCTGCAACGCCTCGCGGATCGCGGTCCCGGCAGTGATCACATCGTCGACGATCAGCACCCGTCGACCTTCCAGCGGCGCGCCGATCAGGCTGCCGCCTTCGCCATGGGCCTTGGCCTCCTTGCGGTTGAAGGTCACCGGCAGGTCGTGGCCGCGGCGCGAGTACTCGCAGGCCAGCGCGGTGGCGAGCGGGATGCCCTTGTAGGCCGGGCCGAACAGGCCGTCGAATTCGCCCAGCGATCCGTCGGCGCGCGCCGAATCGATGGCGTCGGCATAGCAGCTCGCCAGTCCGGCCAGGGACGCGCCGGAATCGAAGCGGCCGGCATTGAAGAAGTACGGGCTGCTGCGCCCGGATTTCAGGGTGAACTCGCCAAAGCGCAGCGCATCGGCGCGCAGCGCAAGGTCCAGGAATCGTCGGCGGTGGTCCTGCATGGGGCATCCAGTCGATCAACCAGCGCCGATGATAACCAGCCACGCCGACCCCGTCGGGCGGCGCCCGGCCCGCGGCGGGCCTGCGCTATCCTTCCGCGTCGGGTCCAGTGCCCGCATTGCCGCCACTTCTGGTACTCCATGCGCATCATCAGCTTCAATGCCAATGGCATCCGCTCCGCCGCCCGCAAAGGATTCTTCGACTGGTTCCGCGACCAGGATGCCGACATCCTCTGCATGCAGGAAACCAAGGCGCAGGAGCACCAGCTGACCGGTCCGGATGGACTGGATCCGGCCTTCCTGCCGGCCGGCTACCACGCGTTCTTCCGCGACGCGAGCACCAGGAAAGGCTACAGCGGCGTGGCGATATACAGCCGCCGCGAGCCTGACGAGGTGCGCACCGCGCTGGGCTGGGACGCATTCGACGAGGAAGGGCGCTACATCGAGGCGCGCTTCGGCAATCTCAGCGTGGTCTCGTTCTATATCCCGTCGGGCTCATCGGGGGAGTTGCGCCAGGGCTACAAGTTCGAGGTCATGGACTGGCTCAAGCCCATCCTGGATGAATGGCTGGCCAGCGGCCGCGACTACGTGCTGTGTGGCGACTGGAACATCGTGCGCACCGCGATGGACATCCGCAACTGGACCTCCAACCAGAAGAACTCCGGCTGCACGCCGCCAGAGCGCGAATGGCTCAATGCCCTGTGCGGCGAGCCGGAAGGCCCCGCCGAGGCGTGGCAGGACGCATACCGGCACCTGCATCCCGACGGCCAGGACTACACCTGGTGGAGCAATCGCGGCGCGGCCTTCGCCAAGAACGTGGGCTGGCGGATCGACTACCAGCTGGTAACTCCGGGCCTCGCGTCGCGGCTGCGCAGCTGCGCGATCGCGCGTGAGCCGCGCTTCTCCGACCATGCACCGTTTACCGTGGACTTCGACATGGGCGAGCGCGGGTGAGTTCGCCGGCCAAGGCGCGCAAGCCGTCGGCGTGGAAGGCGTTTGCCGAGCCGTCGGCGTGGACGATGTTCTTCTTCGGCTTCGCCTCCGGGCTGCCGTTCCTGCTGGTGGCCGGAACGCTGGCTTACTGGTTGCGCGAGGACGGCCTGGAGCTCAAGGACATCACCATGATCGCCAGCGCGGGCATGGCGTACTCCTTCAAGTTCCTTTGGGCGCCGCTGGTGGACCGCTGGCGCCTGCCGCTGTTCGGCCGGCTCGGCCAGCGCCGCGGCTGGCTGCTGCTGGCCCAGTTGGTGGTCATGGGCGGGCTGTTCGCGATGGCGGGGGTGGGCACCGCCACGCTGCCTTTGTTCATCGCTCTGACCCTGAGCGTGGCGGTCGCCGGAGCGACGCTGGACATCGCCGTGGACGCGTACCGGATCGAGATCGCCCCGGTCGAGTCGCAGGGCGCGCTGGTGGCCACCTATTCGCTGGGCTACCGCATGGCCCTGATCGTGACCGGCGCGCTCGCGCTGGTGCTGGCCGACCACGCGGTGTGGCCCAACGTCTACCGGGTGATGGCCTGCGTGATGCTGGTGCCGATCATCGCCAACCTGATGGCCCGCGAACCCGAGGTCATCCGTATCCGCGCGCAGAACTGGGCGGCGGCGATGCGCGAGGGCGTGGTCGAGCCGTTTGCCGACTTCTTCCGCCGCTTTGGCGGCCGCGTGGGCCTGGGCGTGCTGGCCTTCATCCTGCTGTTCAAGATCTCTGACCAAGCGCTGGTGGGCGGGATCATCGGGCCGTTCTACCTCGACCAGGGCTTCACCAAGACCCAGATCGCCGCGGTGTCGAAGATCTACGGCATCTGGGTCGGCATCGGCGGCGCCTTCGTCGGCGGCCTGGCCGTGGCGCGCTGGGGCGTCAACTGGACGCTGCTGACGGCAATCGTGCTGGGCGCGGTCAGCAACCTGCTGTACCTGCTGCTGATCGGCGCCAACGGCGATGTCGGCATGCTGACCCTGGTGATCTCCGGTGAGAACCTGGCGCAGGGTTTCCTGGGCACCGCCTCGGTCGCCTACCTGTCGGCGCTGGTTAACCAGCGCTACACCGCCACCCAGTACGCCCTGTTTTCCTCGATGATCACCCTGCCCGGCAAAGTGCTGGGATTCTATTCCGGGCGCATCGTCGAGGCGGTAGGCTACGCGCCTTATTTCGTGCTGACCGCAGTGCTTGTCGTCCCGGCGGTGTTGCTGTTTTTGTGGCTGCGTCCCAGGGTGCGATTGGGTGACGAGGGCGGGGCTTCGCAGGTGGAGGAGGGGTCATGAGCGAGACGGTGCTGCTGGATCTGGAGCCGGTACTGCTGGAACGGGTGCGACGCTTCGCCGCGACGAAGGGCTGGAGCCAGCCGGCGGCGCTTGTCCATCTGATCGAGCACGGCCTGTTCGCCTGTGAGCCGGATGCGCCGGCGGGATTTGACGACACCGACGCCCACATCCTCCAGGAAGCCATCGCGGCGCTGGAGAAGGTTGAGGACGATCCCGGCTTTTCGCTGATCGGGCGCATCGCGACCGCCGACGACTGAGCGTGCTGCGCGCGCGCACGCGTCGCCTACGCCGGGTAGATCACGCCCAGCGTGCGCGGGCCGCGGGCGCCGGTGACGGCCGGCAGGTTGCCCGGCAGCCCGGCCAGCGTCTGCCGCGCCAGCCACGCGAAGCCCATCGCCTCGACATGGTCCGGGTCCAGTCCATGCACCGCGGTGGACTCGATGGCGACACCCGGCAGCCGGCATTCGAGGCGCCGCAGCAGGACCGGATTGTGCACGCCGCCGCCACAGACCAGCACCCGCGTCGTGTCCGGCTGCAGCGCCAGCAGCGCGTCGGCGATCGTGCTGGCGGTCAGTTCCAGCAGGGTTGCCTGCACGTTCTCGGGCCGCTCATCGCCGCGCAGCCGGGCCTGCAGCCACTTCAGCTGGAACTGCTCGCGCCCGGTGCTCTTGGGCGGTGCTTGGGCGAACCATGGCTCCTGCAGCAAGCGGGCCAGCAGGGCCTGATCGACCGTGCCCCGCGCGGCAAACGCGCCAGCGCGGTCGAACGGCTGGCCGAGGTGGCGCTGGCACCACGCATCCATCAAGGCGTTCGCCGGGCCGGTATCAAAGCCGCGCACGCCCGCGCCTGACACGCCGTCGCAGGACGCCGGCAGCAGCGTCAGGTTGGCGATCCCGCCCAGGTTGAGGACGGCGCGGTTCTCCGATTCGCTGCGAAGAATCGCCGCATGCAGCGCAGGCAGCAGCGGCGCGCCCTGGCCCCCGGCGGCGACATCGCGGCGGCGGAAATCGGCCACTGTCGCGATGCCCGTGCGCTCGGCGATCACGTTGCCATCGCCCAGCTGCATCGTGAAACGGTGGCGGCCGTCGAAGGCCGCCCCGGCGGGGCGGTGGCGGATGGTCTGCCCGTGGGAGCCGATCGCCCGGACCTGCGCGGCATCGACGCCGGCGGCGCGGATCAACTCCAGCGCGGCCTCGGCAAAACACTCGGCGATGTGCACGTCCAGCGTGCCGAGCTCGTCGATGGATTCGATCGGCGCGCCCTGGCCCAACTCGAGCAGTCGGGCCCGCGTGGGCGCGTCCCATGCGCAGGTGTGGCCGTGCACCAGGCGGCAACCGGCACCCGCATCGGCATCGGCATCGAAGCGGACCAGCGCCGCATCGATGCCGTCCGCACTGGTGCCCGACATCAGCCCGATGAACAGCCCGGCGCCGTCGCCGCGGGCGGCAGCGACGCGCAAAGCAGCGGGCCCGGTCGAACTGGAGTCCGCCGGGCCCGTCGTGGTGCCGGAGCTCATCGCGATCAGGCTTGCTGGTCGACGCCCGCGGCGGTATCCGCCTTCGCCGGCGCCTTGCTGGCGACCATCGCGTTGTTGCGCAGCAGGCCCTCGACTTCCTGGATACGTGCCAGGGCCGGCGCGGTTTCCGCGCGGAACGCCACCAGCGCTGCGCCCTTCAGCGGCTCGGCCGGCGGCATGGTCACGTTGAGCGGGTTGCGGTGCACCCCGTTGACGCGGAACTCGTAGTGCAGGTGCGGACCGGTGGCCAAGCCCGTGCTGCCGACATAGCCGATTACCGAGCCCTGCGGGACGCGCTGGCCGACCTTGTATTTGCCGAAGCGCGACATGTGCGCATACAGGGTGGTGTAGCCGCGGCCGTGGTCAAGGATCACGGTACGGCCGTAGCCGCCCTTCCAGCCGGAGAACTGCACCCGCGCGTCACCGGCGGCCATGATCGGCGTGCCGGAGCCGGCGCCGTAGTCAACGCCCTGGTGGGCGCGGGTCTTGCCCAGGATCGGATGCTTGCGGGCGCTGGTGAAGCCGGAGGTGACCCGGGCGTAGGGGATCGGCATGCGGATGAAGGATTTCTTCAGCGGGCGCCCATCGGCGGTGTAATAGCCGACCTTGCCGTCGTGCTCGAAGCGGAAGCCCGAGAACGTCTTGCCGCCGGTGGTGAAGGTGGCGGCGCGGATATCGCCGCTGCCGACCAGCTCGCCCTCGCGCCAGACCTGGTCGTAGACCACGCTGAAGCGGTCGCCTTTCTTGGCGCTGGTGAAGTCGATGTCGTAGTTGAAGATCTCGTCGGTCATCGTCGCGATCGCGTTCGCCGGCAGGCCCGCCTTGCGCGCGGCGACATACAGCGAGCTTTCGATCTCGCCGCTGCTGACGATGCTGCGCAGTTCGGTCGGCCGTTCGATAACCAGCTGCTCGATCGTATCGCCCTTGAGGCTGAGCTCGACGCGATGGGCCGGGTCCCGGTCATAGCGGAAGCGGCGCAGCGAACCATCGACCATGTCGAACGCCAGCTCCGCACCGGTGCCCAGCCGGGTCAGCGCGGGCTTGGCGCCCGGCTGCTCGAGAATGCTGTGCATCGTCGCCGCCGGAATACCCATCTGCTGGAATACCGCGCCCAGCGTCTGGCCGCTTTGCACCCGCACCACCTGCCAATCGTGTTCGGGGCGCGGTGCGGTAGGCTGCAGCGCGACCGGCGGCAGCGGCAGGGCCATCGACTGGCGCGCCAGCGGAGCGCTCCCGGCCTGGAGGTCGCCAAAGCCCGGCACAATGGCCGCCACCAGCGCGCCGATGGTGACAAACAGGCTGGCCTGAACCCACTGTCGGCGCGACCATCGACCGCTGAAACCATCGGAGGGGGGCGGGCCGTCACCGGTCGATGAAGCGCGGCTTCGCGCAGGCTTTTCAAACGGTTACGCCGGCTGGAGCCGGTGTCTCGGGGTGTCATCGGATGGGTCTCCCGCGCACTGGATGTGAAGGCAGCGTCGCGGCGTTACGATAAGCACGTGAGGTGTGTGCGTCAAACCCTTGAGGGCAATGGGAATTTCGGCAGTCTCTCCGACGCCGTGGATTTGCCCTTGTTCCCGGCCACCACCCGCCATCTCGCCCCCTGTTCGAGCCTATAAGAGCCCCTTTCGTGCCTGCCAACCTTCCAACCACCGATGTAGCGTCCGCCCTCGCCCTGATCGGCCGCGGCGCCGATGAGATCCTCAAAACCGACGAACTCGCCACCCGCCTGCAGAGCGGGCGTCCGCTGCGCATCAAGGCCGGATTCGACCCCACCGCGCCCGACCTGCACTTGGGCCACACGGTGCTGTTGAACAAGCTGCGCCAGTTCCAGGACCTCGGCCACCAGGTGATTTTCCTGATCGGCGACTTCACCGGCATGATCGGCGACCCCAGCGGCAAGAATGTCACCCGCAAGCCGCTGACCCGCGAGGACGTGCTCGCCAACGCCGAGACCTATGCCGACCAGGTGTTCAAGGTGCTCGATCGCGAGCGCACCGAGGTGCGCTTCAACTCCGAGTGGTTCGGCCAGATGAGCGCCGCGGACATGATCCGCCTGGCCGGCCAGCACACGGTGGCGCGGATGCTGGAGCGCGACGATTTTGCCAAGCGCTACGCCGCGCAGCAGTCCATCGCCATCCACGAGTTCCTGTATCCATTGGTGCAGGGCTACGACTCGGTGGCCCTGAAGGCCGATGTCGAGCTGGGCGGCACCGACCAGAAGTTCAACCTGCTGATGGGTCGCGGCCTGCAGGAGCAGCACGGCCAGCCACCGCAGATCGTCCTGACCATGCCGCTGCTGGAAGGCCTGGACGGCGTGCAGAAGATGAGCAAGTCGCTGGGCAACTACATCGGCATCAATGAGCCGGCCATCGACATCGTCACCAAGACGATGAAGATCGACGATGTGTTGATGTGGCGCTGGATCGAGCTGCTGAGCTTCGATATCAGCCTGGCGGAGATGGAGACGCTGAAGGGGGAGGTCGCCGAGGGCACGCTTAATCCGCGCGACCTCAAGTTGCGGCTCGCCCGCGAACTGGCCGCGCGCTTCCACGACGCCGCCGCCGCCGAGCTTGCCGTCGCCGGCTGGAACGCCGCCGTGCGTGGGCAGGGCGATACCGCCCAGCTCCCGTTGAACGATCTTGCCGTGCCTGCGGAGGGCTTGCGCATTGCCGCACTGCTGACCGCGGCAGGCCTGACGCCGAGCAACTCCGAAGCCAACCGCAAGCTCAAGGAGAAGGCAGTGCGCATTGACGGTGAGGTGGTAACCGACGCCCAGCAGGTCTTTGTGCCCGGTTTTGAAGGCGTCCTCGCCGTCGGCAAGCGCACCTTTTCCCGGGTCCGCCTGGTGGAAGGCTGACCAGCACAGTCGCTGCGACGATTTATCCTCCCACCCCTTCACAACCCCGTCGCAAGGGTGCATACTTTGCGGCCCGCCCCGGTCTGGACGACGCGGCAGGGTGAAGCGCCCGATTCAGGTTTGGTTGTTGACGAACGGGAAAAAGGCGCTAAGATGGTCGGCTCGCCACAGCGCATAGCGCCGAAGCGGGTGCAGCGGAAAACGGATGTGACGAAGTTGTTGACGTCCCCTTGATCCGCTGTATGATGTGCGGCTCCCTTGGCGGCTTCGGCAGCAAGGTTCGGAACGCGGCGTTGAGGCCGGTTCCACGATCTTTGACAGTGTGCGCAGGTGACTTGTGCGGGCGTCTGGCCGGTGGACGGTTGTCCATTAGCAGATGTTCGACACAGTCCAAATGAAACAGATGCAGGCATCGCAAGATGCGTGTGAATGAGTTATTTGGGTCTGGATAGACACTGCACTCAAAGCATAGGCACGGCCTTCGGGTCGCGTCGCAATACTTAAGTGAAGAGTTTGATCCTGGCTCAGAGTGAACGCTGGCGGCAGGCCTAACACATGCAAGTCGAACGGCAGCACAGTAAGAGCTTGCTCTTATGGGTGGCGAGTGGCGGACGGGTGAGGAATACGTCGGAATCTGCCTTTTTGTGGGGGATAACGTAGGGAAACTTACGCTAATACCGCATACGACCTACGGGTGAAAGCGGAGGACCTTCGGGCTTCGCGCAGAAAGATGAGCCGACGTCGGATTAGCTAGTTGGAGGGGTAATGGCCCACCAAGGCGACGATCCGTAGCTGGTCTGAGAGGATGATCAGCCACACTGGGACTGAGACACGGCCCAGACTCCTACGGGAGGCAGCAGTGGGGAATATTGGACAATGGGCGAAAGCCTGATCCAGCCATGCCGCGTGTGTGAAGAAGGCCTTCGGGTTGTAAAGCACTTTTGTACGGGAAGAAAAGCAACCGGTTAATACCCGGTTGTTCTGACGGTACCGTAAGAATAAGCACCGGCTAACTTCGTGCCAGCAGCCGCGGTAATACGAAGGGTGCAAGCGTTACTCGGAATTACTGGGCGTAAAGCGTGCGTAGGTGGTCTGTTAAGTCTGATGTGAAAGCCCTGGGCTCAACCTGGGAATGGCATTGGATACTGGCAGTCTAGAGTGTGGGAGAGGGTAGTGGAATTCCCGGTGTAGCAGTGAAATGCGTAGATATCGGGAGGAACATCCGTGGCGAAGGCGACTACCTGGACCAACACTGACACTGAGGCACGAAAGCGTGGGGAGCAAACAGGATTAGATACCCTGGTAGTCCACGCCCTAAACGATGCGAACTGGATGTTGGGGACAATTGAGTCTTCAGTATCGAAGCTAACGCGTTAAGTTCGCCGCCTGGGAAGTACGGTCGCAAGACTGAAACTCAAAGGAATTGACGGGGGCCCGCACAAGCGGTGGAGTATGTGGTTTAATTCGATGCAACGCGAAGAACCTTACCTGGCCTTGACATGCACGGAACTTTCCAGAGATGGATTGGTGCCTTCGGGAACCGTGACACAGGTGCTGCATGGCTGTCGTCAGCTCGTGTCGTGAGATGTTGGGTTAAGTCCCGCAACGAGCGCAACCCTTGTCCTTAGTTGCCAGCACGTAATGGTGGGAACTCTAAGGAGACCGCCGGTGACAAACCGGAGGAAGGTGGGGATGACGTCAAGTCATCATGGCCCTTACGGCCAGGGCTACACACGTACTACAATGGTGGGGACAGAGGGCTGCAAACTCGCGAGAGCTAGCCAATCCCAGAAACCCCATCTCAGTCCGGATTGGAGTCTGCAACTCGACTCCATGAAGTCGGAATCGCTAGTAATCGCAGATCAGAATTGCTGCGGTGAATACGTTCCCGGGCCTTGTACACACCGCCCGTCACACCATGGGAGTGGGTTGCTCCAGAAGTAGCTAGTCTAACCCTCGGGAGGACGGTTACCACGGAGTGATTCATGACTGGGGTGAAGTCGTAACAAGGTAGCCGTATCGGAAGGTGCGGCTGGATCACCTCCTTAGAGACATAAAGGCAACACCAAGCCTGTCAGGCGTCCGCACAAGTGACCTGCATTCAGAGTTCCGGTTGATCGCAAGATCAATGCGGGAGCGTCCGTTTTTGCGTTATGGCCTTGGCCGCGACGTGGATTAGCACGGGGCTTTAGCTCAGCTGGGAGAGCACCTGCTTTGCAAGCAGGGGGTCGTCGGTTCGATCCCGACAAGCTCCACCACGTTGATGTCCTGTAGCGCTCGACTTTTGGGTCTGTAGCTCAGGTGGTTAGAGCGCACCCCTGATAAGGGTGAGGCCGGTGGTTCGAGTCCTCCCAGACCCACCAAACCAACGCTTCCTGGACATTCTGAATGAGACTGCGCACACACACATAGATTTGAAGCGGATGGGCATTGTGGCCGATTCGCGTTCTTTGAAAATTGGGACGTAGCGAGCGTTTTGAGACGGAATGTCCATGACGTGTCGTAGAGGCTAAGGCGGGGGACTTGATCCCCTAATATTTGAAGTGAGACGTTGTGTTCGTGCAACGTATGATCCTGAGGCGACTTGGGGTTATATGGTCAAGCGAATAAGCGCACACGGTGGATGCCTTGGCGGTCAGAGGCGATGAAGGACGTGACAGCCTGCGAAAAGCACGGGGGAGCTGGCAATAAGCATTGATCCCGTGATGTCCGAATGGGGAAACCCACTGCGCAAGCAGTATTGCATGGTGAATACATAGCCATGCAAGGCGAACCCGGTGAACTGAAATATCTAAGTAACCGGAGGAAAAGAAATCAACCGAGATTCCCTGAGTAGTGACGAGCGAACGGGGAACAGCCCTTAAGTTGATTGAGTTTTAGCAGAACAACCTGGAAAGGTTGGCCATAGACGGTGACAGCCCGGTACGCGAAAAGGCTCTTTCAATGAAAACGAGTAGGGCGGGGCACGAGAAACCCTGTCTGAACATGGGGGGACCATCCTCCAAGGCTAAATACTACTGACCGACCGATAGTGAACCAGTACCGTGAGGGAAAGGCGAAAAGAACCCTGGTGAAGGGAGTGAAATAGACCCTGAAACCGTGTGCGTACAAGCAGTAGGAGCCCTTCGGGGTGACTGCGTACCTTTTGTATAATGGGTCAGCGACTTACAGTTCGTGGCAAGCTTAACCGTATAGGGGAGGCGAAGGGAAACCGAGTCTGAATAGGGCGCATAGTCGCGGGCTGTAGACCCGAAACCGGGTGATCTAGTCATGCCCAGGGTGAAGGTACCGTAACAGGTACTGGAGGCCCGAACCCACTCCCGTTGCAAAGGTAGGGGATGAGGTGTGATTAGGAGTGAAAAGCTAATCGAACCCGGAGATAGCTGGTTCTCCTCGAAAGCTATTTAGGTAGCGCCTCGGACGAATACTGCTGGGGGTAGAGCACTGTTATGGCTAGGGGGTCATTGCGACTTACCAACCCATGGCAAACTCCGAATACCAGCACGTACTATCCGGGAGACACACGGCGGGTGCTAACGTCCGTCGTGAAAAGGGAAACAACCCAGACCCACAGCTAAGGTCCCCAATCAGTGCTGAGTGGAAAACGATGTGGAAAGGCACAGACAGCCAGGAGGTTGGCTTAGAAGCAGCCATCCTTTAAAGAAAGCGTAATAGCTCACTGGTCGAGTCGGTCTGCGCGGAAGATTTAACGGGGCTAAGCATTGAACCGAAGCTTGGGGTGCATACTTTGTATGCGCGGTAGAGGAGCGTTCCGTAAGCCGTTGAAGGTGGATTGAGAAGTCTGCTGGAGGTATCGGAAGTGCGAATGCTGACATGAGTAACGATAATGCGGGTGAAAAACCCGCACGCCGAAAGCCCAAGGTTTCCTTGCGCAATGTTAATCAACGCAGGGTGAGTCGGCCCCTAAGGCGAGGCAGAAATGCGTAGTCGATGGGAAGCAGGTTAATATTCCTGCACCTCGCGTAAGTGCGATGGAGGGACGGAGAAGGTTAGGTATACCGGGCGTTGGTTGTCCCGGGGAAAGCAGGTAGGCGGATCCCTTAGGCAAATCCGGGGGGTCATTAACGCCGAGCAGCGAGACCAGTCCATTAGGACGAAGTTACCGATACCACGCTTCCAGGAAAAGCTCCTAAGCTTCAGCTTACGCAGACCGTACCGTAAACCGACACAGGTGGGCAGGATGAGAATTCTCAGGCGCTTGAGAGAACTCGGGTGAAGGAACTAGGCAACATGGCACCGTAACTTCGGGAGAAGGTGCACCCCTGATGGTGGCTCATGCGAGCTATAGCTGTCGGGGGTCGCAGTAACCAGGCCGCTGCGACTGTTTATCAAAAACACAGCACTCTGCAAACACGAAAGTGGACGTATAGGGTGTGACGCCTGCCCGGTGCTGGAAGGTTAATTGATGGGGTCAGCCGCAAGGCGAAGCTCTTGATCGAAGCCCCAGTAAACGGCGGCCGTAACTATAACGGTCCTAAGGTAGCGAAATTCCTTGTCGGGTAAGTTCCGACCTGCACGAATGGCGTAACGATGGCGGCGCTGTCTCCACCCGAGACTCAGTGAAATTGAAATCGCTGTGAAGATGCAGCGTTCCCGTGGCAAGACGGAAAGACCCCGTGAACCTTTACTATAGCTTTACACTGAACGTTGAGTTCGTCTGTGTAGGATAGGTGGGAGGCTGTGAAACCAGGACGCTAGTCTTGGTGGAGCCAACCTTGAAATACCACCCTGACGTGCTTGACGTTCTAACCTAGGTCCGTTATCCGGATCGGGGACCGTGTATGGTGGGTAGTTTGACTGGGGCGGTCTCCTCCCAAAGTGTAACGGAGGAGCTCGAAGGTACGCTCAGCGCGGTCGGACATCGCGCACTGTGTGCAAAGGCATAAGCGTGCTTGACTGCAAGATCGACGGATCAAGCAGGTAGGAAACTAGGACTTAGTGATCCGGTGGTTCTGTATGGAAGGGCCATCGCTCAACGGATAAAAGGTACTCCGGGGATAACAGGCTGATACCGCCCAAGAGTTCATATCGACGGCGGTGTTTGGCACCTCGATGTCGGCTCATCACATCCTGGGGCTGTAGTCGGTCCCAAGGGTATGGCTGTTCGCCATTTAAAGTGGTACGCGAGCTGGGTTCAGAACGTCGTGAGACAGTTCGGTCCCTATCTGCCATGGGCGTTGGAGATTTGAGAGGGGCTGCTCCTAGTACGAGAGGACCGGAGTGGACGAACCTCTGGTGTTCCGGTTGTCACGCCAGTGGCATTGCCGGGTAGCTATGTTCGGAAGCGATAACCGCTGAAAGCATCTAAGCGGGAAGCGCGCCTCAAGATGAGATCTCCCGGGAGCTTGACTCCCCTGAAGGAACCATCAAGACCAGGTGGTTGATAGGCAGGGTGTGTAAGTACAGCAATGTATTGAGCTAACCTGTACTAATGATCCGTGTGGCTTGACCATATAACCTCAAGTGGCCTTGGACTCGACGATACGTCGACGACATTCCAGACCAAAACACTCACTCGCTACGTCCCACCCTATGCAAGCTGGCGCACCCGTGCGCTGCTTCACCCCCTTGCCCAGTGACAATAGCTGTGTGGCACCACCCGATCCCATCCCGAACTCGGAAGTGAAACGCACACGCGCCGATGGTAGTGTGGCTTAAGCCATGCAAGAGTAGGTCATCGCTGGGCATTTACACCAAACGCCGGATCCCGCAAGGGTCCGGCGTTTTTCTTTGTGCGCCTAAACGAGGTTGCGCACCAAACGCGTACGGAACTCAGGCGGAACTCGGGCGGGACGCGCGCGCGGGGTTACGCCACCGCCAGTGCCGCCTGCACCAGCAGGGTGATCACGCACGCCAGGCCGACAAACCAGACGATGCTGCGCGGCGTCGCCCGGTCGGCAAGGTAGAACACGCCATGCAGCAGCCGGGCAAGGACGAACGCCAGTGCGAGCAAGGCGATCCTGCCGTGGTCGACGCCGGCCAGTTGGGCTAGCACCACTGCGGCAGCAAATGCGGGGAAGGCTTCGAAGGCGTTCAATTGAGCGGCGTTCGCGCGAGCCGTGCGGCGGCTTTTCTGACGGGCCAGCCAGGCGCGCGGATCATTGTTGTCGAAGCGCTCGCCTCCGGACAGTTTCGCAACCACCGTCCAGACGTAGGGAAGCAGCGCGGCGGCGAGCACGCACCAGTAAGCGGTTGCCAGGGTCATCAGGATCACCTCAGTCGTGGGGGAAGGGTTGTGGAGACAGCGCGGATTTTTTATTGACGATCACAAGCGAAGACGGCACCCGAAATGGTGCCGTCGATGCGGATCAAGGCAACCGTGGCGGACCACGGTGCCGATGAAGCGTCCGGTATTCGGCGCAGGGAGGGGCCACCGACGGGTCTACTGGGCTGAGGTTTTCATCAGCGAATCGCGCGCAGCCCGGAACGCGTTGCCTTCGTACCAGTTGGGCCATTGATCGTTGTCGGCCAGGTCGCGCCCAACGCCATACAGCGCCTCGAGATCCTGGACGACGCCATCGAGGTTCCAGTCCGGGTCGAACTCGTCGGCAGGCTGGTGGTAGCGGTTGCGGCCGTAATCCTCGGCCGCGGCCTTGCCTGCTGACACGCCACCATCGACCAGATCGTCTCCGCCGCTGGCATACAGGGCAGGCACGCCGGCCTTGGCGAAGTTGAAGTGATCGGAGCGGAAGTAGAAGCCGCTCTCCGGCGTCGCCTCGGCGTTCAATGTCCGGCCCTGGGCCTCGGCGTGCCGGGCCAGGATGTCCTCCAACTCGGAACTGCCCTTGCCGACCACCGTCATGTCGCGGGAGGGCCCTGCCACCGACATCGCGTCGATGTTGATCACCGCCACGGTCTTGTCCAGCGGAATGCTCGGATGGGCGACGTAGTACTTGGAGCCCAGCAGACCGGACTCTTCCAGCGTGACGGCCAGGAACAACACGGAGCGTTGCGGGGCCGGCGTCTGGGCGACAAACGCCTGGGCAACGCCCAGGATCCCGGCAACGCCGGTGGCGTTGTCGATCGCTCCGTTGTAGATGGTGTCCTCGGCCGGATCGGTATCGGCTTCGCGGTGATCACCCAGGTGGTCCCAGTGCGCCATGTAGACGATGGCCTCGTCGGGCCGGCTGCTGCCGGGGAGCAGCGCCATGACGTTCGTCGACGATTTCCTGGTCACCGTGCTGGTGAGGTCCACCGACATCGATGCGTCCAGTGGGATCGCCTGGAAACCCGTCTTGTTTGCCGCGGTGTAGAGCTCGTCCAGATGGTGGCCGGTGTCGGCCAACAGGCTGCGCGCGACATCCGCGGTGATCCAGCCCTGTGCCGGCAGGCGCGGCTCTGGGTCGTCCGCCGGTGCCAGGTCGAACTGCGCGCCCGACCACGAATTCTTGACCACGTCCCAGCCATAGGAGGCGCCATCGGTATCGTGGATGATCAGCGCTGCCGACGCACCCTGCCGCGCGGCCTCCTCGAACTTGTAGGTCCAGCGGCCGTAGTAGGTCATCCGTTTGCCTTCGAACAGCTGCGGATCGTCGGTGTGGAATCCGGGATCATTGATGAACATGACCACGGTCTTGCCCTTCACGTCGACGCCGGCGTAATCGTTCCAGCCCAGCTCCGGCGCGTTGACGCCGTAACCGACAAACACCATGTCGCTGTCGTTGATGTCCACCCGGGTCTGGCCGCTGCGCGTGCCGATCACCATGTCGCTGCCGAACGCCAGCTCGCGCGGTTTCCCGGCGACCTTCAGTTTCAGTTTCGTGGATTCGTCGGCGGTGGTCTCCACCATCGGCACTTCCTGGAAGTAGCTCTCGCCATTGCCGGGCTTCAGGCCCAACTCGCGGAACTGCGCTTCCAGCCAGGCGACGGTCTTCTCCTCGCCGGCGCTGCCGGGCGCGCGGCCGCCGAATTCATCCGATGACAACACCTTGACGCGCTCGGCGAAGTCGGCGGCCGAGATGGCGCCGGCATCGGACTGGGTGGCCGCTTGCTCCGCAGCGGCGGGAGTTGGCGTGTCTTCGACTTTGTTGCACGCCGCCAGGACCAGCGCGGCGGCGACCAGCGACATCGCTGGCAGGAGGGGGATACGGGACATGCGAGCTCCGGGGCGGTCGGGACACCCGATACTATCAGCCCGGTTCCGGTCGAAAATGGCGCGTCGATCAGGCCGGAGGTGGCCGCGCCGATCAGTCCTGCGGCGGTGCCTTGTCTCCGGACCAGGTCTTCGCGGTGGCGCCGGTCACCTTGCCGATGCGCGCGCTCTGGTGCACGTAGAGGTCCACGTCGCGCTCAAACACCATGTCGCCGTCCACCTGCGCGCCCGGCCCGACGACGACCCGCGGCAGCTTCTTGCCCAGGCTGAGCCACTGGAAGCCCGGCTTGTCGTAGTGGATCCCGCCGAGCACATGCGAGTTCGCACCCACCGTGAGGTCGCCGTTGACCATCTCGATGTCGCCCTCGACGCGCGTGCCGACCAGCCCGATCGCGCCGTTGACCGTGCTCAGGTCGCCGGCCACGTTGCTGCCGCGATCGATGAAGATCTGCCCGTTGACGGTGGAGACCTCCCCCGTGCGGACGTTGCGACCCGCGCGGACGGAGCCGTTGACTGTGGAAAGCTCGCCTGCGCGTACCGCGTCGGCGAGCTTGATGCTGCCGTTGACGGTCGACACGGCACCGGCCTGGGCATTGGTATCGATCGCGATGCTGCCGTTGACCGTGTCGACGTCGCCCACGCGCGCATCCGCCGCGACATCGACACTGCCGGTCACCTTGCTGATGTCGTCCTGTGCAGCGATCGCCGGAAGCGGCAAGCCACCACCGATGGCGATGCCGGCGGCGAGGGAGACGAGGATCATCAACTGGCGAGATTGCATGGCGGCTTTTCCGATGAGGTGTGTGGGTTCTGGCAAAAGATGGAGTTCCGCGGGCCCGCAAACGGCCCCGCAGGACGGCACTACTGCAAACCAACGCCAGCGCCGAGTCGGGTCGGCCATCGCGGCGCGGCCCCTTCGCTACAATCGCGTACTGCCCATCGTAACCGGATCGAACCCGTGCCCGTAACCGCCCCCGATGCACTCCGCCCCGTCGTCCTGCTGATCCTGGATGGCTGGGGCCACCGCGAGGAGCGCGAAGACAATGCGTTGGCCCAGGCGCACCTCCCCCACTGGCATGCGCTGCTGGCGAGCAGCCCGCACACGCTGATCCATACCGAGGGCCGGCATGTCGGCCTGCCGGACGGGCAGATGGGCAACTCGGAGGTCGGGCACATGAACCTGGGCGCCGGCCGGGTGGTGTACCAGGACCTGACCCGGATTGATGCGGCGATCGGGGAAGGCAGCTTTTTCCGCAACGCCGAGCTGCTGGCCGCCTGCACCGCGGCGCGCGACAATGCGGCGACGCTGCACCTGCTGGGCCTGCTCTCGCCGGGCGGCGTCCACAGCCACGAGGATCACCTGTTTGCCATGATCGACCTGGCCCGTCGCGAAGGTGTCGATCGGGTCGCGGTGCACGCCTTCCTCGACGGACGCGACATGCCGCCGCGCTCTGCCGCGCCGAGTCTCTCCCGGCTGCAAAGCGCCTGCGAGCACGCGGGCAACGCACGCATCGCCACGGTCTCGGGCCGCTACTACGCGATGGACCGGGATCGCCGCTGGGACCGCATGCGCAAGGCATGGGACGCAATCGTCGAAGGTCACGCGACCCAGCATGCCGACGACGCCGAAGCGGCGCTCGTCGCAGCCTACGCGCGCGGCGAGAACGACGAATTTGTCGAGCCGACCGTCATCGGCGCGCCGTCGCCGATCGTGGACGGCGATGCGGTGGTGTTCATGAACTTCCGCGCCGACCGCGCGCGCCAGCTCACGGCGGCATTCGTCGACCCCGATTTCGACGGCTTCCCGGCGCGCCGACCGGCGTTGTCGCGTTTCGTCTGCCTGACCGAGTACGACGCCAATTTGCCGGCGCAGGTGGCCTTCGGGGCGGAGGACCTGCACAACACGCTGGGCGAGGTGCTCGCCCACAACGGCCTGCGCCAGTTGCGGATCGCCGAGACCGAGAAGTACGCGCACGTCACCTTCTTCTTCAGCGGCGGCCGCGAGGCACCCTACGTGGGCGAAAGCCGCATCCTGATCCCCAGCCCGGACGTGGCCACCTACGACCTGCAGCCGGAGATGAGTTGCCCCGAGGTGACCCGCGAATTGGTTGCCGCGATTCGTTCCGGCGAGATCGACGTGGCCATCTGCAATATCGCCAACCCGGACATGGTCGGCCACAGCGGCAACCTGGAGGCGGCGATCAAGGCGGTGGAGGCGGTGGACGTGGCGATCGGTGCGATCGTGGCGGCGGTGCGCGAGGTCGGCGGGGCACTCTTGGTGACGGCCGATCACGGCAACGTGGAGATGATGCGCGACGCGGCCACCGGTCAGCCGCACACCTCGCACACCGTCGGGCCGGTTCCGCTGGTGTATGTCGGACCGCGACCCGCGGGGTTGCGCCCCGGCGGCTCCCTGCGCGACATCGCTCCGACCCTGCTCGACCTGCTGGGCCTGCCACGGCCGGCGGAGATGACCGGTCGCAGCCTGCTGACGGACGGGCGCGCGGACTGATGCGCAACGCGTGCGCCAGCGCCACCTTCGCACTGGCATTGGCGCTGCTGTGCCTGCTGCGGGCGCCGGCGCATGCGCAGGACCGCAACGATGCCGAGCGCAAGCTGCAATCGGCGAAGAAGGAGCTGAAGGCGGTCGCCAGCGAACGCCGGGAAGTCGAAGCCCGGCGGGGCGCCGCGACGCGCGAGCTGCGCCAGGCCGATGAGCGGGTCGCAGCCGCCAACCGGCGCCTGGTGGAAACCCGCCAAGCGCTGCAGGCCAGCAACCAGCGGATGGAGGAACTGCAGACCCGGCGTGCCGGCATGCAGGAGAAGCTGGCCGGCCGAAGGGACGAACTCGCCCGCCTGCTGCGGGCCGCGTACGCGCAGGGCGACGCCGCGCCGCTGAAGGTCCTGCTGGCCCAGGACCGCGTTGCCGATGCCAACCGGCTGCTCGCCTACCACCGCTATCTGCAGGCCGACCGTGCGGCGCGGATCAAGGAACTGGGCGATCAGATGGCCGGGCTGGATGAGGTGGAGCGCGAGATTGTCCAGCGGCGCGCCGAGCTGGATGCGCAGATCGCCCAGCAGGCGCAACAGGTCGCCGAGCTGGAAAAGGAACGCAAGGATCGGGGCACCCTGGTCGCGACCCTGGACAAGACCTACAAGGATCGCCAGAGCCGCGAAAAGGCTCTGGGCCGCGATGTGCAGGGATTGGAGCAGGTGCTCAAGCAACTGCGCGCCGCCGCCGCGCGCGCCGAGGCCCAGCGCAAGGCCGCCGCGGCGAAGGCCGAGCGCGAAGCCCGTGAAGCGCGCGAGCAGGCCAGACGCGCCGGCCAACCGGCACCTCCGCGAGCGCCCACGCGACCGGTCGCCGCCGCCAGCGGTCCCAGCGTGGGCGGCGCGGGATGGCCGCTGAGCGGCAGCCTCCTCGCCGGCTACGGCGGCAAGCTTCCCGACGGCCGCCCCAGCCAGGGCATGCTGATCGGCGCCAACGCCGGTACCTCGGTGCAGGCGGTAGCGGACGGCACCGTGGTGTATGCCGAATGGATGAGCGGCTTTGGCCTGATCCTCATCATCGATCACGGCAACGGTTACATGAGCCTGTACGCGCACAACGATGCGGTGCTCCGCGACGCCGGTGATGCGGTGCGTCGCGGCGACCCGGTGTCCACCGTGGGCACCTCGGGTGGCCACGGCCGGCCGGCGCTGTATTTCGAACTGCGCCGCAATGGCGATCCGGTAAACCCGGATGTCTGGCTGAAGCGCTGAGCACGGCCTGCCACGCTTTACGAAAAATTGGGGCGCCGCGGACTACCGTGGTGTCCATCGGCGCGCCGCACCGCCTGCGCCCAACTCTCTGCCCCTGGAGTTTGTTCATGTCCATGCGCCACCTGAGTCCGCTTGTCCTTGCCATTGCCGTGGCGCTGTTGCACCCCGCAGTCGCGGCGCCGGCCGGTGCGCCCCAGGATCCGGTCCCCGAGCAGGGTCCGCCGGCCGCGGAGCAGACCGTCACGGCGGACGCGCGCACCGACCAGAGCAGCGATTCCAAGGTGCCGCTGGAGGAGATCCGCCGATACGTGGCGGTCTACAAGGCCATCAAGGCCGCCTACGTCGAGCCGGTGGACGACCACGTGCTGATGCAGTCGGCCATCCGAGGCCTGTTGCTGGACCTGGATCCGCACAGCGCCTACCTGGAGGGCGACGCGGCGGAGAACTTCAACGAGCAGTCGCGTGGCAATTACGAGGGGATCGGTGTGGAGATCCAGCGCCAGCCCGACGGCACCCTGCGGGTGATCGCGCCGATCGACGATACGCCGGCCGCTCGCGCCGGCATCAAGTCCGGCGACCTGATCGTGGCCGTGGACGGCGCGCCGCTGACGCCCTCCGACGAGGCGGCCACGTCCCTGCGCGGTGAGGCCGGCACCACCCTGGAGCTGACCGTCATCCGCGACGGCGAGACCGAGCCGCTGACCATCAAGGTCCAGCGCCAGACGATCCGGATTGCCAGCGTGCGCACGCGAATGCTGGAGCCGGGATACGGCTACGTGCGTGTGAGCGCGTTCCAGGCCGACACGGCGGCCGAGTTCGAGCGCCAGCTCGGCGAACTCGCCCAGAAGGCCGGCGGCAAATTGCGCGGCCTGGTCCTGGACCTGCGCAGCAATCCCGGGGGGCTGCTCACCGCCGCGGTGCAGATCGCCGACTCCCTGCTCGAGCAGGGCACGATCGTCAGCACCCGCGGCCGGATCGCGATCAGCGATGCGGTGTTCGGCGCCACACCGGGCGATCGCCTGGCCGGCGCCCCCGTGGTGGTGCTGGTGGATGCGGGCTCGGCCAGCGCGTCGGAGGTACTGGCCGGTGCCCTGGCCGACAACGGCCGCGCGCTGGTCATGGGCAGCCGCACCTTCGGCAAGGGTTCGGTGCAGACCCTGCTGCCGCTGGACAATGGCGACTCGGTCAAGCTCACTACCGCCCGCTACTACACGCCCAGCGGCAAATCCATCCAGGCGCTGGGCATCGTGCCCGACATTGTGCTCAAGCCCGACGCGGACGCCGGCAATGGCGGCCGCAAGGGTTACACGGAGGCCAGCCTGCCGGGCCATCTGGGCATCGAGGGCGGTGGCGCCGATGACGCGATGCAGGGCGAGGTGCTGGAAGGCGACAGCTACATCGACCTGGCGCTGGCAGAACTGAAGAAACTTCCCGCTGGGTCGTTGCCGAAGCCGGCGGTGGAGAACACCAAGGGCGCGAGAGTCCCCGCTCAGTAACCGCGTCGGCGGCGCAGGCGGCGGGCAATCCCGGCCCGCGCAATCAGGGCGAACGCACCGCCGAAGGCAAACCCGGCCACGTGCGCGGACCATGCGACCGCGCCAAATGCCGGGCCGATGTAGGTAAACACCACCTGCAGCAGCGCCCACACGCCGATCAGCAGCGGGGCGGGCATCTTGACGAACTGCAGGAACAGGCCCAGCGGCACCACCACACCCAGGCGAGCGCCCGGAAACAGCGCCAGGTAGGCGCCGATCAGGGCCGACACCGCGCCGCTGGCACCGATGATCAGCCGGTCCGGCGTGGAGATCGCCAGCACCGCGGCCAGGTTGGCCACCGCCCCGCCCAGCAGGAACAGCAGCACGAACCGCCACGGTCCCATCGCCCGTTCGGCAGGCAGGCCGAAGATGAGCAGGAACACCAGGTTGCCCAGCAGATGGGCCCAGTCGGCGTGCAGGAACAGCGCGCTCACCAGCCGCAGCAGATTTCCGTCTGCCAACGAATCGCGCCACGCCATCGGCGTGGTCAGCCCGCCCGAAAGCGCTCCCCACTCCAGCAGCAGCGCGTGTTGCTCGCTCGCCGGCAGCAATGCGCCCCAGGTGAAGCACAGCCACAGCGCGGCGAACAGCAA
Source organism: Lysobacter ciconiae (assembly GCF_015209725.1). NCBI lineage: Bacteria > Pseudomonadati > Pseudomonadota > Gammaproteobacteria > Lysobacterales > Lysobacteraceae > Novilysobacter > Novilysobacter ciconiae. Next base: position 206,754 of record NZ_CP063656.1, read on the forward strand.
CGGTGTTGCCCATCGCAGTGGCGGCTTCTGGCGCGAGGGAATCGCAATGAACACGTCGGGCACCGGATCCGGGGAACACGATGATACGGGTCGCCGCGCGCAGCCTTGCCGGGCCAGGCCGGGCGGCCGCAGCATACCGTGACGTACGTCATTGTTAGCGCAACGTTAATTGCCGCGTTATAGTGCGGGCGGCGCCCTATGGCGGCAACCCCGGCGCGTGCCGGACACCGGCCCCCGCCGGTGCTCCAGGCAGGCGCGAAAACCCGTTCCGGAGAGAGAATTCCCATGCAGCATGCACACAGCATCACCCGCCTGACGGCACTGGTCATCGGCATCGCCGGAGCGCTGGCGATGGGGCACGCCCACGGCGCCGCCTTCCAGCTCAAGGAAAACAGCGCCAAGGGACTGGGCCGGGCGTTTGCCGGTTCCACCAGCGCCCCCGGCGATGCCTCGGTGGTCGCGACCAACCCGGCCGCGATGCGCCACCTGGACGGCCGCCAGATCCAGGCCGACCTGAGCGCGATCAGCTTCTCGGCGGATTTTGAAGGCAGCGGCCGCCACGTCGGCCCGACCGGCCCGGGCACCGGCATGCCGGTTTCCGGTGGCAACGGCGGCGACGCCGGCATGATCGCGCCCGTCCCGGCGGCGTATTTCCATATGCCGATGGGCGAGAGCGCGCACTTCGGTGTCTCGCTGACCGCGCCGTTCGGCTTCAAGACCGACTACGACCGCAACTGGGTCGGCCGCTACCAGGGCGTCACCACCGACCTGAAGGCCATCGACCTGGGACTGTCGGCGTCCTACGACGTCAACCCCTACCTCTCCTTCGGCGCCTCGGTGTTCGTTGAGCACCTGACCATCGAGTTGAGCAACGCGATCGACTTCGGCACCGCGATCTACGCCCAGGGCGGCGGCGCGGCCGGCTTCGCGCCCGGCAACGCCGATGGCTTCGTCACCATCGAAGGCGACAACAACGCGGTGGGTTACACCATCGGCGGCCTGTTCAGCCCGAGCGAGAACACCCACATCGGCCTGAGCTACCGGTCCAAGGTCAAGCACAAGATCACCGGTGGCGACGCGGACTTCACCGTGCCTGCCAACGCGGCCGCGTTCCTGTCGGTCTACGCCCCGGGCCAGTACGTCGACACCAAGGGCCGTGCCGAGCTGACCCTGCCGGCATCGGCGACGCTCAGCGTCACCCACAACGTCAACGACCGCTGGTCGGTGATGGGCGACGTGTCGCGCACCGCGTGGAAGACCTCGTTTGACTCGGTGACCCTGCAGTTCGATTCGGCCCAGGCCGACAACGTCCTGGCGTTCAAGTACGACGACACCACGTTTATCTCGCTGGGCACCGAGTACCGGATGAGCGACACCGTCACCCTGCGCGGCGGCGTTGCCTACGACGAGACCCCGACCAGCGACGCGCACCGCGACGTGCGCGTGCCGGACGTGACCCGCAAGTGGCTGTCGCTGGGCGTCGGCTGGACTCCGTCGGAGCGCATGGAGTTCAACGTCGGTTACACGCACCTTTTCACCAAGGATCCGACCATCAACAACGTATCGGCCACCGCCAGCACCCTGGTCGGCAGCTACGACGTCGGCGGCGACATCCTGGCGGCCTCGATCAACTACAAGTTCTGATCGATTCCATCTGCTGAAGAAAGCCCCGCTCCGGCGGGGTTTTTTTTCGCCAGGACGTGCAGGATCAAGGAAAGCGCCGTCGCGGGATACCAGATTCCGGTCGGTGTATCCGCATGCGGCGGTGGCGCATCGGCGGCTCTGAGGGTGGCGTCCAGTCCGCTGTCCTGGGCGTAGATCGGCGCGTCCACTGCCAAGGGACGAGCGCGCGGAAGCTCACGATGCAACGTCTGGTAGAGCACCATCGCATTGAGAAGCGTCAGATCGCGTCCCGGATGCATGCCTTCGGTGGCGAACCATTCCAGTTCCGGCTTCGTTGCGATGAGCTCGCGCAGCGTCTCGGATACTTCGGCATAACCCATTCCCGCCGCGTTGCTCGCCGCGGTCTCCGCCGCAACCAGCTGCTTTGAGACCTCGGGCTTTGGCTGGTAGCTGCCCAGCATGACGCCGCTGACGCCGTGTTTTCTGGCGATGCCCGCCAAAGTCATCGTTGCCTCACGCGATTCGACACAGGAGTCGGGGCCGAACGAGCACAGCAGGTCGCCGCCTCGTTCCTGGATCACCAGTGTGTCGTAGCGTCCAGTCTGCAATGCCTGCTCCACCTGGCCGTCTGCGACTCGCTGCGCCAACGTGGCGCCGCCCTCCACGATCATATCGCTCGACGCCGGGTGACCGTTCGCCGTGCTCAGTGCTGCGTACACAGCAGGGGTGTTGCCATAGTAGGTAAGGCTGTTACCGACGAACAGCACCTCGTGTACGCGGGGTTTGGGCTCCGCTGCGGGACATGCCGCGGCGGCGAGAAAGAGCGCCAGCACCAGCCGCAGGCCTGATCGAATAGTCAAATGCTCTTGCTCCTTGGGACGTTCGTGCCGATGCTTCGGCCCTCCAGGCGTCAGCATGCAGTTGCCGACGCGTTGCCGGCAAGCTGGCCGCGCGCTAGGCTGATCGTCAGATTTCATGGAAGAGAAAAGGAATATGCGGATACCAACGGCAGTGCTGGCCATCGCGATGATGTGCCTCGGTCCTGTGGCGGCGAAGGAAAAGCCGGCGCCTGTCTACGAACTGCAGGCGACTGGGACAATCGAGATTGGGCCCGATGGGCAGGTCGCCGACTACCATCTGGACAAGGGGCAGCCGGCGGCGATCGAAAACGCACTGGGCCGCAACATCGCCCAGTGGCGTTTCGAGCCCATCGTGATGGACGGCAAGCCGGTGATTGCTAAAACCCGGATGCGGCTTTCCCTTGAGGCGCTGCCGACGCCGGGGGAGGACTACCAGTTGCGCGTGAGCGGGGTGTCGTTTGGCGAGCCCACCCGCGACCGCCACCATGTGGCTCCCCCGCGATATCCGGAAGGGCTTGCGAGGGCCGGCATCGGAGCCAAGGCGGTACTGGTGTTGAAGCTGAACGCCGACGGCAGCGTGCAGCAGGCCCATGCCCAGCAGGTCAGCCTGAGCCAGAATTCCGGAACCGACTCGCAGGCGGACCGTTGGCGCGACGAGTTTGCAAAGGCGAGCATTGCCGCTGCCAGGAAGTGGAAGTTCGACATCAGCGAGACCGTTGCCGGGGCTCCCATCGGAACCACGATCAAGGTGCCCGTCGAGTACTTTTTGAACGGATCCACCGCGCGGACGACCGAACCTGGCGCCAACGAGTGGCGCCGTTACATTCCCGGACCGGTGATCCGCGCGCCCTGGCTCGATGCGGCGCCTATCGCCGACCACGATGGAGATCAGCTCAAGGATGGCGAGGTGCGATCGCTCGCGTCGCGATTCAAGCTGAGGGACGAGGTGGTCGGAAGTCTTCTCTAGTCGGGCGCCTGAAGTCACACCGGGAGGCACAAGTTCCGGAGCTGCGCATCCGATGCCATTTGCTCACAGAGTCCAATAAAAAACGCCCCGCAATGCGGGGCGTTTCTTATCCGCGACGCGCCTGGGTCAGCGCTTCATCGAGGAGAAGAACTCGTCGTTGGACTTGGAGCTCTTCATCTTGTCGAGCAGGAACTCCATCGCGCCGATCTCGTCCATGCCGTGCAGCAGCTTGCGCAGGATCCAGATCTTCTGCAGCAGCTCGGGCTCGATCAGGTAATCCTCGCGGCGGGTGCCGGAGCGGTTGATGTCGATCGCCGGGTACACGCGCTTCTCGGCGATGCGGCGGCTCAGGTGCACCTCGGAGTTGCCGGTGCCCTTGAATTCCTCGTAGATCACCTCGTCCATCTTGCTGCCGGTATCGACCAGCGCGGTGGCGATGATGGTCAGGCTGCCGCCTTCCTCGACGTTGCGGGCCGCGCCGAAGAACCGCTTGGGGCGGTGCAGCGCGTTGGCGTCGACGCCGCCGGACAGCACCTTGCCCGAGCTGGGCAGGACGTTGTTGTAGGCGCGGGCCAGACGGGTGATGGAGTCGAGCAGGATCACCACGTCCTTCTTGTGCTCGACCAGGCGCTTGGCCCGCTCGATCACCATCTCGGCGACCTGCACATGGCGCGCGGCCGGCTCGTCGAACGTGGAGCTGATCACCTCGCCGCGCACGGTGCGCTGCATCTCGGTGACTTCCTCGGGCCGCTCGTCGATCAGCAGCACGATCATGTGCACGTCCGGATGGTTGTGGCTGATCGCGGTGGCGATCTGCTGCATCATCATCGTCTTGCCGGCCTTGGGCGGGCTGACAATCAGGGCGCGCTGGCCCTTGCCCTGCGGGGCCATCAGGTCGAGGATCCGGCCGGTGATGTCCTCGGTGGAACCGTCGCCGCGCTCAAGGTGGAACTTGCGGCGCGGGAACAGCGCTGTCAGGTTCTCGAACAGGACCTTGTTCTTGGACGCTTCCAGCGGCTCGCCGTTGATCGTATCCACGATCGAGAGGGCGAAATAGCGCTCGCCGTCCTTCGGGAACCGGATCCGGCCCGACAGATGGTCGCCGGTGCGCAGGTTGAAGCGGCGGATCTGGCTGGGCGAGATGTAGGTATCGTCCGGGCCGGCCAGGTAGGAGGCTTCGGCGGCGCGCAGGAAACCGAATCCGTCGGGCAGGATCTCCAGCACGCCATCGGCGGCGACGCCCTCGCCATGGCGGGTGAGCACCTTGAGCACGGCGAAGATGACGTCCTGCTTGCGGGCGCGGGCGACACCTTCGGAGATGTTCAGCTGCTCGGCGATTTCCAGCAGCTTGTGCGCCGGCATGCGCTTGAGGTCGCCCAGCGAATAGGTGGGGAAGCCCTCTGGCACCTGCGGGTTGGAACGCGGAATGAACGGCTCGTTGCCGCCGTCGTCGCTGGGCAGGCCGTCGCGCGGGCCGCCCCGGCCACCGCCACCGCCACCACCGCCGCCGCCGCCGCCACGCTCGCGCTTGCTGCGGAACCGTTCGCGGCGGTTGTTGCTGCGGCCGCCGTCCTGGTCACGGTGCTGGCGGTCGCGGGGTGGACGCGGGTTGCCGTCGCCGCCGGGACCGCCGTTCTCCTGGCCCTTGCCGTGCTGGTCGCCGCTGTCCTGGCGGGCAGCATCGCCGCCGCCGGACGCGGGTGCCGCAGCGGGGGCCGCATCCCTGGGCTTGCTCGCCGGCGCGGTGTCGCCTCCAGCCGCTGCCGATTCCGGCTTCGCCGCAGGCTTGGGAGCCGGTTTGGGTGCCTGCGCGGCGGGCGCGGCGTCGGCCTTCGGTGCAGCCGGCGCGGACGCGGGAGCGGCCGGGGCGGGAGGTGCGGGCTTCGCGACCTCGGGCTTGGCGGCCGGCGTCATCGGCAGTTCGCTCTGCGGCGAATCGGCCTTGGCAGCCGTGGTTTTGCTCACGCGCGTCTTGCGCACGCGCTTTTCGGCGATGTCGCCGGCGTCGGGGGTGTTTTCGGACAAGCGGGTATTCCTCGCTAAGCGGCGAGCGCCCGCGAAAGGCGGGCGAAGCGTCAGGGACGTTGGATTCGGTAAACAGGTGCGGCGGGGAACCGACTTCAGCAGGCCATTATGGCTGGCACGCGGAGGTCGTTCAGGCACCGGGTCCTGCGAAACTAGCACTGCCACGGGCCCGGCTGCAAGCGTTGCAGGCAAATGCCGCGGCCCATCGGTTCAGTTGCGGGCGACCCCGGCCGGAGCCCGCCCGCGCCAAGGCGCTCAGAGCGCCTTGTCGATCATCTGCGCCAGCTGGCCCTTGCCGACTGCACCGATCTGGGTTTCCTGGATCTGGCCGTCCTTGAACAGCAGGAGCATCGGGATCGAGCGCACGTGGTACTTGAGCGCGGTGGCCTGGTTGTGGTCGACGTTGATCTTGGCGATCTTGACGCGGCCGGCGTAGGTCTCGGCCAGCTCGTCCAGGGCGGGCGCGATCATCTTGCACGGACCGCACCACTCGGCCCAGAAGTCGACCAGGACCGGCTCGGTGGATTGCAGCACGACGGATTCGAAGTCGGCGTCGCCGACCTGGATGGTTTTCTCGCTCACGGATGACTCCTGCGTGGGTGGGATGCCGGCGCGTTGGCGGCCGGGCTGGCGATGGCGCGTGATGGAAGCACGTCCGGCAAGCGTAGCGCGGCGTGCGCGACGCTGTTGTCAGCGTGCATGCGTTAAACTGGGGTGTTTGGCGGGCGCTATCAAGCCCGCACGCTGCGGTCAGGGATGAAACTGGCCGACCCCGGCAGTCTGCAAGCCAGCTGCCATCCACGCAAGCGCAGCTCCCTGCGCGCGATCTCCCGGACCCCTATGACCGACCGCCCGAGCGACAAGCCACTTACCGACATCACCTTTGACTCCTTTGACCTGCATCCGCGCCTGCTGGCCGGGCTGGAGCTGGCCGGATTCACCCGCTGCACCCCGATCCAGGCGATGAGCCTGCCCGTCGCGCTCAAGGGCGGCGACGTTGCCGGCCAGGCGCAGACCGGCACCGGCAAGACCCTGGCGTTCCTGGTGGCGACCATCAACCGCCTGCTGACCAAGCCGGCCCTGGCCGATCGCAAGCCCGGCGATCCGCGCGCGCTGATCCTCGCGCCGACCCGCGAGCTGGCGATCCAGATCCACAAAGATGCCGTCAAGCTGGGCCCCGAGGTCGGACTGACCTTCGCCCTGGTCTATGGCGGCGTGGATTACGACAAGCAGCGCGAACTGCTGCAGCAGGGCGTGGACGTGATCATCGCCACTCCGGGCCGGCTGATCGACTACGTCAAGCAGCACAAGGTGGTGAGCCTGCACGCGTGCGAGGTGTGCGTGCTGGACGAGGCCGACCGGATGTTCGACCTGGGCTTCATCAAGGACATCCGCTTCTTGCTGCGGCGGATGCCGGCCTGCACCGAGCGCCAGACCCTGCTGTTCTCGGCCACGCTCAGCCACCGCGTTCTGGAGCTGGCCTACGAGCACATGAACGAGCCGGAAAAGCTGGTGGTGGAGTCGGAATACATCACCGCCTCGCAGGTCCGCCAGCTGCTGTATTTTCCCGCCGACGAGGAGAAGATCCCGCTGCTGCTGGGCTTGCTGTCGCGCAGCGAAGGCGCGCGCACGATGGTGTTCGTCAACACCAAGGTGTGGGTCGAGCGCGTTGCGCGTGCGCTGGAGAAGGGCGGCTACCGGGTCGGCGTGCTCTCGGGCGACGTGCCGCAGAAGAAGCGCGAGTCGCTGCTGGCCAAGTTCCAGAAGGGCCAGCTCGAAGTCCTGGTCGCCACCGACGTGGCCGCGCGTGGCCTGCACATCGACGGCATCAAGTACGTCTACAACTACGACCTGCCCTTCGACGCCGAGGACTACGTCCACCGCATCGGCCGTACCGCACGGCTGGGCGAGGAGGGCGACGCGATCAGCTTCGCCTGCGAGCGCTACGCGATCGGCCTGCCGGATATCGAGGCCTACATCGAACAGAAGATCCCCAGCGCCCGCGTCGAGCCCGAGTTGCTGATACCGCTGCCGCGGCCGGTGCGGGAGAAGGTCGCCGGCGAAGAAGAGGAAAGCGTCGGCGCGATCTTCAAGGAAGCGCGCGAGGCGCGGGCGGCCGAGGAAGAGCGTCGTGGCGGCGGTCGCAGCCGCAGCGGCGAGGGCGGAGGGCGCGGAAGTGCCGGCCGTCGCGATCGGGGGCCGGCGACGCCGCGTCGTCCGCGCAGGGAGCATCCGCAGGACAGCGGTGCGGCGCCGTCTCCAGCCGCCGGCGACAACGCCGCGTCCGCCGCTTCCACCGTGCCGGCACAGGCCGCGACCGTCACCGCCGCTTCGAGCAGCGTGGCGGCAGCGCCGGGCATCGACGCGGGTGCCGGCACCGGCAGCGATCCGGCGCGCGCGCCGCGCAAGCGTCGCCGGCGTCGCGGCGGCCGCAAGACCGAGGGGCAGCCGGCCGAGGCTGGCCAGCAGGCGCAAGGATCGACCGGCCAGGCCAAGGCGCCGCAAGCCCCGTCGCAGCCGTCACACCCATCGCAGCCATCCGTCGCTGCTGCCACTGCCGCCCGGCCGGCTGGCTCGGCCCCGCCGGCACAGCCCAAGCCGGCAGTGCCCAACGGCGAGCGCAAGCTGCACCAGGTGCCGGCCAACAAGGCCGCACCGCGTCCCGCACCCGCGCCGGCCGTGCAGTCCAGGCCCGGACTGCTGGGTCGCATCGGCAAGCGCCTGAAATCGCTGGTCGGCGGCGACTCCTGAGCCGGAACTGATCACAGGCCTGCGCGCGGCGTTTGCACGCGCGTGCAGATCCGGGTGCGGACACCGCGCGGCGCTGGCCATCGCGCGGTGCGGCGTCGATACTTGCCAACGATGAACCGGATGGGGCCGCGATGAGCGTTTTGCGCTTCGACAATGTCAGCAAGCACTACGACGGCGGCCGCAAGGCGCTGGAGGACGTCAGCTTCGAGGTTGCCGCAGGCGAGATGCTGTTCCTCACCGGCCACTCCGGCGCCGGCAAAAGTACCCTGCTGAAACTGATCCATCTGGCCGAGCGGCCCACCCGCGGGACGGTGCTGTTCGGCGAGCGCAACCTGCAGCGCGTGCGCGGCAGCAAGGTCGCGCTGCATCGCCGCGGCGTCGGTGTCGTCTTCCAGGATCACCGGCTGCTCGCCGATCGCAGCGTGGCCGACAACGTCGCCCTGCCGCTGTTGCTGCAGGGCCTGCGCCGGCAGGAAATCGTCAAGCGCGTGCGCGCGGTGCTCGACCGCGTGAGCCTGGGCGCCCGGGCAGAGGCGCTGCCGTCGCAACTCTCCGCCGGAGAGCAGCAGCGCGTCGGCATCGCCCGCGCCATCGTCGGCGAGCCGCCCCTGCTGGTGGCCGACGAGCCGACCGGCAACCTGGATCCGACCCTGTCGGCGGAAATCATGACTTTGTTCGAGTCGCTGCCCGAGCGCGGCACCAGCGTGCTGGTCGCCAGTCACGACCTGGCCCTGGTCAAGCGGATGCGCAAGCGCGTGCTGGTGCTCAACCAGGGCCAGCTGGTGGACGACATCGATCCGGAGGACCTGGCCGAATGAGCACATCGATCGCCAGCCCGGTGCCGGTGCGCCGCAGCGGCCCGGGCGCCTGGTTTGACCATCACGTCTACAGCCTGCTGGCCAGCCTCGGCCGGATGGCGCGCAAGCCATGGTCGACCGCGTTGACCATCGGCGTGATGGCGCTGGCCCTCGCCCTGCCGCTGGGGCTGTGGTCGGCACTGTCCAACGTGGAGCGCTTCGCCGGCGATGTGCAGGAAGCGCGGCAGATCAGCGTTTTCCTCAAGACCGCTACCAGCGAGGTGGATGCCGGCGCGCTGGCCGAATCCCTGCGCTCGCGCGCCGACGTGGCGGCGGTGGACTGGCGCAGCCCCGATCAGGGCCTGACGGAGCTGCGCGGCGTGCCCGGCCTGGGCGAGACCATCGATGCACTGGACGCCAACCCGCTGCCGCACCTGCTGGTGATCACCCCGGCGCATGACGAAGTCGCGCTGGCCGCGGCGCTGGCGCAGATGCCACAAACCGACCTGGTCCAGCACGACGCCGCCTGGCGCGAGCGACTGGACGGCTGGCTGCGCTTTGGCGGGCGGCTGGCGTGGGTGCTGGCGGCCATGCTCGGGCTGGGCGCGCTGCTGGTGGTCGGCAACACCGTGCGACTGGACATCCAGCAGCGCACCAGCGAGATCGGCATCCTGCAACTGCTCGGCGCGACCGATGGGTTCATCCGCCGTCCATTCCTCTACCTGGGCCTGGGCTATGGCTTGCTGGCCGGCGTGTTTGCCCTGGCAATGCTCACCGCCGCCGACGCCGCCCTGCGCCCGCCGCTGGCGGAACTGGCGCGCAGCTACGGCAGCGACTTCGCCCTGCGCGGCTTCCCCGCCCTCGAGGCAGGCGGAGTGCTCGTCTGCGCCGCGATCCTGGGCTGGCTGGGGGCGTGGCTGGTGACCGGTCACTACCTGCGCCAGACCCGGCCGACCGACACATGAGCGTCCCAGGCGCCCCGGCCAATGTGGACAAGCTGCGGCACATGGCGGGAACCGCGCCGCGCGTGATGGTGGTCGACGGCTCGCGGGTCGTGCGCCGCCTGATCGGCGATGTCCTGAGCCGCGAGTTGCCCGATGTCCGCGTGGTGCCGTGCGCGGGTATCGCCGAGGCGACCCGGGCGCTGGCCGAAGGGCCGGTGGACCTGGTCACCACCTCGCTCGCGCTGCCCGACGGCGACGGCATCGACCTGGCGCGCGCGGTCCGCGACGCGGCCGGGCAGAGCTACGTTCCGGTGATCGTGGTGTCCGGCGACGCGCAGTCGCACCTGGAGTCGCGCCAGTTCACCGAGGACGTCACCGACTACTTCGACAAGTCCCTCGGCCACGCCGCGCTGGCGACTTTCATCCGCGGCTACGTGCAGCCCGAACCGGTGCCCGGCGCCCGCGTCCTCTACGTCGAGGACAGCCGCGTGGTCGCGTTGGCAACCAAGCGCATGCTCGAGCGCCAGCAGCTGCAGGTCACCCATTTCACCGGGGTCGAGGAGGCGCTGGAGTATCTGGAGGCGCATCGCGGCCAGGCCGATCCGGGCACCAACCTGGTGCTGACCGACGTCTACCTGAAAGGCGAGCTGGAGGGCAGCGACCTGCTTGACCGGATCCGCAACGACTTCGGCTACGGCAAGCGACGGCTGCCGGTGCTGGTGATGACCGGCGATGCAAACGCCGACAACCAGAGCGCGCTGCTACGCGCGGGTGCGAACGACCTGGTGCTCAAGCCCATCGAGGAGCGCCTGCTGATCACCAAGACCCTGTTCCAGCTGCGGTTGGCGAAACTGGCCTGAAGCTTCGGCTGTGGTTCAGCGAAATCACGATTGACTCATGCCGGCGATGCAAAGATTTCCGGCATGCAGAAAGCCAATTCCGCACAGCCAAGATTCGTCCACCGCGAACGCCTGACGACCCACCAAGCGCACCCGGACTGGGACATCCTCATCGGCGACGGCCCGGTGATTGCCACCGCGATCCATGACGGCCATGCGATGCGTCCCTCGCTGGAGCCGCACCTGGCCCTCGCCGCCGAGGACCGGCGTCGCGAAGAAGACCCGCTTACCGGCGTACTGACCTCGGTCGGCGATGTGCGCATCCGGGTGGACACCTCGCGCTTCCAGGTCGACCTCAACCGCCCGCGCGACAAGGCGGTGTCGAAGGATCCGGCCGATACGTGGGGCCTGCAGGTCTGGCACGCGCCTCTGCCCGAGCACGAGATGCAACGCTCGCTGGCCGGACACGACGATTTCTACGCGACCGTGACCGAGCTGATCGACCGCATGCTGGAGCGCTGGGATGCGCTGCTGCTGATCGACATCCACAGCTACAACCACCGCCGCGACGGCGCCGACGCGCCGCCCGCGCCGCAGGCCGGCAATCCCGACATCGAGCTGGGCGTGACCACCCTGGACCCCGACCGCTGGGGCCACGTGGCCGAACGCTTCGCCGACGTGCTGCGGCGGTACCTGATCGCCGGGCGTGAACCCGACGTGCGCGAGAACGTGCGCTTCCCCACCGGCGGGCATTTCCCCGAATGGGTGTATGCCACCTGGGGCGAACGGGTCTGCACCATCTCGCCGGAGTACAAGAAGCACTACATGGACGAGTGGACCGGCCTGGCCGACATCGCCGTGCTGGAGCAGTGCCGCCGCGGCCTGGCCAAGGCCGTCGCCGCGGTGCGGCCGGAGTTCCTGGCATGCCGGTGAGCGCAGCAGCCAGGCGACCCGAGCCGGTCCCGATGCGGCCGCTGCCGCCGATCGCCGCCCGGGTCGATGCCGCGCTGGCGCGCATGGACGGCGAGGTCGACTGGCTGCTGGCGCTGTCGCCGATCGGCAATGACGCGTTGTGGCAGGCCTTCCAGGACAGCGGCCGCACGCAGATACCCCCGCTGCAGTACATCGATCTGGAAACCGACCTCGCCGCCGCGCGCGCCCGGCTGCAGGCGCTGCCGGTGCACGAGATCGAGTCGCCGCTGCTGTCGGGCCTGCTCGCGGAGAAGCAACGCGAACTGGAGCGCCAGATCGAGCTGGTCCGGTTGCGCGGTACCGACGGCTTCATCAACGCCAGCCTGGACCTGTTCGGCGGCGTGGAACCGCGGCTGCTGAAGCTGGCCAACCAGATCCTCGAGGAGGTCGAGCTGGGCGAGGGCCTGCAGGCGGACGCCGGCATCGACGAGGTCATGGCGGCGGTCGAGGACGAGCTGGCCTGGTATGCCGGACAGTCGCCGGATTTTCACGCCGACGTGGTGGTCGATACCGACCTCAACTCGCTGATGATGGTGTCCCACGGCACGTTCTACATCGACGGCAACCTGCGCATCCCGCGCGCGCGGATCCAGCCGCTGATCCAGCACGAGATCGGCACCCATGTGGTGACCCGACACAACGGCCATCGCCAGCCGCTGAAGCAGCTGGAGGTCGGCCTGGCCCAGTACGACCCGCTGCAGGAAGGCCTGGGCGTGCTGGCCGAATACCTGGCCGGCTACCTGCCCGCCGAGCGCTTGCGGGTGCTCGCCGCGCGCGTGGTCGCCACCGACATGGCGATACGCGGCGAAGGCGTGCCGGCGATTTTCGACCTGCTCCACAACACCCACGGCATGCCGACAGACGACGCCTTCGACGTGGCCGTGCGCGCGCTGCGTGGCGGGGGCCTGACCAAGGACGCGGTGTACCTGGGCGGGCTTCGCGATCTGCTCGATTACCTGCACGACGGCGGCGCCTTCGAGCCCCTTTTCATCGGCAAGTTCGCCCTGTCGCACCGCGTGGTGCTGGACCAGCTGGTCGAGGCGGGATGGGCGTGCGCGCCGGACCTGCTGCCCCGTTACACCACGTGGCCGGACGCCGAAGCGCGCCTGGTGCGTTGCCGACAACTTCCCGTCCACCAGCTATTCCAGAAGGAACCCGCCGCATGACTCCCCCGCTCAACCAGATCAAGCTCGGCTTCGTGGTCAACGACGTGGCCACCGAGCAGAACAACTACACGACCATCCGCCTGGCTCGCACCGCGATCAACCGCGGCCACGAGGTCGCCCTGATCGGGCTGGGCAATTTCATCTACGACGCCAACGGCACCATCCGCGCGATCGCCCACGTGCCGCAGCACAAGCACTACGAAGACGACGACGCGCTGCTGGCCGACCTACAGGGTCCGGACGCGCAGACCGAGCGCATCTCGGTGGAGGAACTCGACGTCCTGCTGCTGCGCAGCGACCCGGCCGAGGAGCTCAGCGACCGCCCGTGGGCGCCAAACAGCGGCCTGCTGTTCGCCCAGCTGGTCACCCTGCGCCACGTGATCGTCCTCAACGACCCGGCCCATTTGACCGATGCGTCCAACAAGACCTATTTCCAGCACTTTCCCGAAGAGGTCCGCCCGGTCACCTGCATCACCTTGGACGCCGACGAGATCAAGGCCTTCATCGCCGCCCACGACGGCTACGGGGTGATCAAGCCGCTGCAGGGCTCCGGTGGCCAGAGCGTGTTCGTGGTGACCCCCGAGAGCGCCGGCAACCTCAACCAGATGATCGATGCGGTGACCCGCGACGGCTACGCGATCGTGCAGGAGTACCTGCCCAAGGCGGTCGACGGCGACCTGCGCCTGCTGACCCTCAACGGCCGGCCGCTGCAGGTTGACGGCCACTACGCCTGCTTCCGCCGCTTCAACGACAGCGGCGACGCGCGCAGCAACATCAGTGCCGGCGGCAAGATCGAGATGGCCGTGCCGGACGCCGATGCCCTGCGCCTGGCCGAGATCGTCGGCCCCAAGCTGATGCGCGACGGCATGTACCTGGCCGGCCTGGACATCGTCGGCGACAAGATGATGGAAGTGAACGTCGACACCCCCGGCGGCATCAACATGGCCGAGGAACTGACCGGCGCGGACTTCAGCGGCTTTATCATCGAGGATCTCGAACGCAAGGTCCGGCTGCGCGACCAGTACAAGCGCACCCTGACCAACACCGAACTGGCGATGATGTAACCCACCCAAGGCATGGCACACGACAATCCGATCCGGCTGGAGGCCTCGTGGCGCGAGCGCGTCGGCCATTACCTGTCACGCGAGGACATGCAGGCGCTGGCGGTCTTCCTGCGCGAGCGGCAGGGCGCGGGGGCACGAATCCGTCCGCCGGCGCGGGAGATGTTCGCCGCCTTTGAGGCCACGCCGTTCGACGACGTGCGCGTGGTTATCCTCGGCCAGGATCCGTACCACGGTCCCGGCCAAGCCCACGGCCTGAGCTTCTCGGTCCGTCCGGGCGTGGCGGTGCCGCCCTCGCTGCGCAACATCTACAAGGAGCTGGAGCGTGACCTCGGGGTGGCGCCGCCTTCGCACGGTTGCCTGTTGCCATGGGCGCACCGCGGTGTGCTGATGCTCAACGCGGTATTGAGCGTGGAGGAGTCAAGCGCCGGGGCGCATGTCGGCAGAGGCTGGGAAGGGTTCACCGATCACGTCGTGGCAACCCTGGACCGCGAGCGCGAGGGCCTGGTGTTCCTGCTCTGGGGCGCCTACGCGCAGAAGAAGGGTACGATCATCGATCGTCAGCGGCACAAGATCCTGCGCGCGCCGCATCCCTCGCCGCTGTCGGCCCATCGTGGATTCATCGGTTGCGGCCACTTCTCGGCGGCCAACCAGTACCTGGTCCGCCGCGGCGGGGCGCCGATCGACTGGTCGCTGCCGGCGATTGCTTCCGCGGCGGCATCAGGAGGTGCGGATTGAACGTACAACCGTGGTTTCGGCCCCGGGCGACCGTCCTGCCAGCAGGACGCTGCGAACTTAACGGCGGTTTAGTTGTCCTACCTTGCAACTGCTAAAATAGGCGCCATGACCCAGATGACCACTGCCAACGCACTTATTCCCAACAGCCTGCCGGTTCCCAGCGCGCTGGGATCGCTTGATGCCTATATCGGGGCGGTCTACCGCATCCCGGTGCTCAGCGTGGAAGACGAGCAGGCATTGGCACGCCGCTTCCTCGCCGAGGAAGACCTCAACGCCGCCCGCGAGCTGGTGCATTCTCACCTGCGCTTCGTGGTGCACGTGGCCCGCGGCTACAACGGTTACGGACTGCCGCTGGGCGACCTGATCCAGGAAGGCAACATCGGCCTGATGAAGGCGGTCAAGCGTTTCGACCCCGACCAGGGCGTGCGCCTGGTCAGCTTCGCCGTGCACTGGATCCGTGCCGAGATGCACGAGTTCATCCTCAAGAACTGGCGCATCGTCAAGGTCGCCACCACCAAGGCCCAGCGCAAGCTGTTCTTCAATCTGCGTCGCAGCAAGAAGCGCCTGGGCTGGATGAACGCCGAGGAGGTCCGCGTGGTCGCCAACGACCTGAACGTGTCCGAGCGCGAGGTGCTGGAGATGGAGTCGCGCCTGTCCGGTCGCGACATCGGCTTCGACGCGCCCGAGGGCGATGACGACGATCGCGCGCCGCCGTCGCCGGTCGCCTACCTGCGCACCCACGACGAGGACCCCTCGCAGATCTACGAGCGCGAGAGCGTGGAAGACCATCAGGTCGGCCTGCTGCACGAAGGTCTGGCCAAGCTGGACGAGCGCTCACGCGACATCGTGGCCCGCCGCTGGCTCGGCAACGAGAACAAGGTGACGCTGCAGGAGCTGGCCAACGAGTACGGCGTGTCCGCCGAGCGGATCCGCCAGATCGAGGCCAACGCGCTGAAGAAGATGCGGGTGCTGTTCGCGGCGTAAGGCCCGCCCAGCTGCCTGCGACACCGCCGCGGCCCGGGAAACCGGGCCGTTCGCGTTTTCGCATTTCGTGGCGGCGTCGCGGCGTGCGGCATGCGGCACGCGGCATGCCGCGTGGCAGCGCCGCCCTGGCGCTTGCCGTCAGTACAGATCCACCGGGTCCACATCCAATGACCAGCGCACCCTGCGCGCCTCCGCGCTGGCACGGATCACCGGCAACGCCTGCTGCAGGACCCGGTGCAGGCGAGCGCGGGCGGTGGCCGACAGCAGCAGCTGGCTGCGCTGGTAGCCCGCACGCCGCGGCATCGGCGCGGGCAAGGGGCCACTGAGCTCCAGTGCCGGTGCCGCCGCCGCGCGCAGGGTGCGGTCGGCATCCTCCAGCGCGCGGCGCACCAGCAACAGAAAGGCATCGGCGAGTTCGACCTGTTTGGCTTCGGCGCGGAACATCGCCAGGTGCGCGAACGGCGGAAACACCGCCGCCTCGCGCTGCTCCAGTTCGATTGACGCGAACGCGCCGTAGCCGCCGTTCAACAGGCTGTCCAGCAGCGGGTGCTCCGGGTGGTGGGTCTGCAGCACGACCTGGCCGGCGCGGTCGGCGCGGCCGGCCCGGCCGGCGACCTGGATCAACAGCTGGGCGAGCTTCTCCGGCGCGCGGAAGTCGGCACTGAACAGGCCCTCGTCGATCCCCACGACCGCGACCAGGGTCAGGTTGGGCAGGTCGTGGCCCTTGGCCAGCATCTGGGTGCCGACCAGGATGCCGCGGGTGTCACCGAAACGGGCCAGGTGCGTCTCCAGTGCGTCGCGCCGGCTCGTCGTGCCGCGGTCGATGCGCAGCACCGGGACGTCGGGGAAGCGCTCGCGCAGGAACTCCTCGATGCGTTCGGTGCCCGCGCCCTGAGACTGCAGGGCCAGCCCGCCGCAGTCCGGGCAGGCGTTGGGCGTGGGCCGGCGCGCGCCGCAGTGGTGGCATTGCAGGCGCCGACCGCCGGCGTGCACGGTCATCGCCGCGTCGCACTGGCGGCATTGCGCGCTCCAGCCGCAGTCGTGGCACAGCAGCACCGGCGCGTACCCGCGACGGTTCTTGAACACCAGCACCTGACCGTCGGCATCCAGCGCCGCGGCCACGGCGTCCAGCAGTTCCGGCGACAGGCCGGCCTGCAGCGGTCGCTTGCGCACGTCGAGCACGCGCACCGCCGGCGGTCGCGCGTTGCCGGCACGGCGCGTCAAACGCAGGTGCGCGTAGCGGCCGCCCACCGCGTTCTGCAGTGACTCCAGTGACGGCGTGGCGCTGCCCAGCAGGATCGGCACGTCCAGCGCCCGGGCGCGCACCAGGGCGAAATCGCGGGCGTGGTAGCGGATGCCGTCCAGCTGCTTGAAGCTGCCGTCGTGTTCCTCGTCGATCACGATCAGGCCGGCGTCGGGCAACGGCAGGAACACCGCCGAGCGCGTCCCGACCACGACGCGCGCCTCGCCGCGCAGGCACGCCGCCCAGGTCCGGGTGCGTTCGCCGTCCGACAGGCCGGAATGCAGCGCGTGCACGGGCACGCCCAAGCGGGCGCGGAAACGCCCGAGCAGCTGCGGCGTCAGGCCGATCTCCGGCACCAGCACGAGCGCCTGCTTGCCACGGGCCAGGCAGTCCCCGATCGCGTGCAGGTAGACCTCGGTCTTGCCGCTGCCGGTCACGCCATTGAGCAGGAAGGGCGCGAAATGGTGCCGCGCGGCGAGGACCGCGTCGACGGCGAGCTGCTGCTCTGCGTGAAGCTGGGGTCCCTGGCGGGGCGCGGGGGCGGCTTGCGATGGCGGCACCGCGATCCGCTCCGCCAGACCCCGCTGGGCGAGGGTTCGCGCCGCCGCGCGCCAGGCGCCGGCGCCCGTGGCGTCGTCCTGGTCTGCCTCGTCCGGACCCAGGTACGCTTCGTTGACCGCGCCGCCCTGCAGGCGTTCGGCCAGCAGGCGCGGCCGGCCAGGGCGCATGTCGGCAAGGCCGGCGTGCCCGGCAGCAGTCATCCGCCACGCCCAGTCGTGGGTATCGGGCAGGGGCTCGCCGCGGCGCAGCGGTCCCGGCAGTGCGGTGGCGAAGATCTCGCCGATCGGGGCGTGGGTGTAGCGGCCCAGCCATTGCAGCGAGTCGAACAGCTCGCCTGCAAACAGCGGCTGATCGTCGAGGATCTCCAGCGCGGGCTTCAGGCTGGCGGTATCCACGTCGGCGATCGCCGGAAGTTCGACCACCACGCCGACCAGCTCGCGTGAGCCGAACGGCACCCTGACCCGGCTTCCCACCTGGACGTGGCCACCGTCGTCGGCCGGCAGATAGTCGAACAGACGCGGCAGCGGCACGGGAACGGCAACGCGCAACAGGCGGTTTTCAGGACGGCGATCGGGCATCCCGCCAGTCTATCGGGCGGTCCCGGACGAGGTGCCGGAGAGAAGGAGGTCAAGTTGCAGGCCATTGCTGCCCGGATAATCACGAAGTGTGCGCAAGTGCCGGTTTTTGCAGGGGATTGACCGTTATCCACATCTCCTGTGGATAAGTCTGTGCATGGACGCTTGGCAAACCTGCGTGAGGCTGACCCTGCAAGCCCTCACCCTGGGTTGGCCAAAAAAACACCAAACAGGAAAAGTCGATACCGATCAACCACTTGCCCGTGAAACATTGCAATTACCCGGCAGCTTGTGGCAGCCGCGGGGCGCGGCGGGGGCGCGATTTCGCTGCTGTGCACAACCGATTCGGCCTCCAACCCGCGTCACGCTTTGTTCACGGGCGGTTTAGCGGATTGTCAAGCGTCCGGAGAGGGCCCCGTGATCGTTATCATGGCGCCATGCCCAGGCCTTTTCGATGACAGATCCGCGCGCCGTTCCCGGCACCCGTTCAGCCGCCGCGGTGACGCCGGGAGCGCGTGCTCCGGCGGCGCTGGCGGCGTTCCTGCGCGGTGTCGAGCGGCGCGGCGCCGTGCTGGCCGAAATGCAATGCGGCGACGCCGCCGCGGGCGATGCCGCGCTGGCCGAGGCGATGCACGAGTTCCGCCAGGAGGCGGGGGCATCCGTGATGGACGATTGGCCGCGCCAGTTCTGGTCGGTGCTGCTCGCCCAGCCAGCGCTGAAACAGCGCACGCCCGTCGCCATCGCGGTGGATGCCACCGATCGCCTGGGCGAACTGGGCAGCGGGCCGCGGGCGGCCTTGCTGTTGCGCCTGGCGGCCGGCCTGGACGAGGCGGGCGCGGCTGCGGTGCTGGGCGTGCGCACGCAGACCTATCGTCTGGCCTTGCAACGCGCACTGCCGCACCAGGCGGACGGGCGCGCGGATCCGCGCGCATGGCAGACGCTGCGCGAGCAGATCCATCGCCGGATCAAGACACTCCCCGAGGCCCGGCTGAAGCGGCTGGCGAGCGCGCGTGAGGCAGCATTGCAAGGGACCCGCATGACCGCATCGGTCGCCGCTCCGCGCGCGCCCGCGTCGGATCCTGCGCGTCACTCCGGGCCTCCGTGGCTGATGGCGTTGCTGTGGACCCTGCTTGCGCTGTGCGTCCTCGCCATGGCGGCCACGTTCCTGCCCCAATTCCGCGGTCAGGCCGGGGGCTGGCGGCTGAGCGACGCCAGCGGAAACCTCCCGGAGCAGCCGCCGGCCTCGCGCTACAGCGAGGAGGCCGCGGCGGTCATGCACCGCGATTTCGAGTTGTTGGCCGACCCGCAGGCCGTCGCGCTCGCCACCGACCTGCCCTTCCATGCGTGGCTGGCGGCGGCCCCGGACCAGATGCCGGCCGCGCCAGTGGCAAGTGCCACTGCGGATGCCGACAGTCTGGAAGTGATCGACTCGCCCGGCGGGGAGACGTCCGATGAACACGACTGACCTGCGGCGCTGGTGGGGCGCGTGCCTGCTGCTTCTCGCCTGCTCCGTGCAGGCGGGCAGGTCCGGCACGGACGAGATTTCGGCGCTGCTGCCCCGACTGCAGCCCGAGGCGCGTGCGGTGCTCGAGGCGCGGGCCGGGCAATGGTCGGCATGGAGTGCGAGCGAGCGCGACGGGTTCCAGCAGCGCATGCGCGCCTGGGACGCGCTGCCCCGGGCCGAGCGAGATGCGATCCGGGAGCGCTATCTGGCGTGGCAGGCCCTGACCGCGGAGGAGCGTGCCAGCGTCGTCGCCGCCGGCGCCCGCTACCAGCGTCTGGACGCGGCGGAACGCGCGACGCTGCGCGAAGCCTTCGATGCACTGGACGGCAGCGAGCGCCGCGGCTGGATGCTCGGACCGGTTCTCGGCCGGGACTACCCCGCGCTGCAGCCGTTGCTGGCCCAGGTGCCGCAGGAGGAGCATGCCGCGCTGCGGACGACCCTGCGCGCGATGACGGCCACGCAGCGGCGCGACCTGGCCGTGCTGGTACAGCGCAGCTCACCGCAGGAGCGCGACCGCCTGCGCAGCGAACTGGCCACCCTGCAACCGGCCGGCATCTCCGCGTGGTTGTGGGAGCGGCTCGACCGCTGAGGCTGCTCCCGGTGTCCTTTCCCTCCGAAGCGGTCCCGGTCGCGGCCCTGCCGTCCTCGCGCCTCCGTACCGAGGTCGGCCGCACCGGCCGGCTGGCCGCCCCGCTGGTGCTGGGTCACGTCTCGACCGGCCTGATTGGTTTTGTCGACAGCGTGATCGCCGGCCACCACGGCACCGCAACGCTCGCAGCGGTGTCGGTCGGCACGGCGCTGTTCTGGCTGCCGATGATGGTGCCGATGGGAACCCTGATGTCGCTGCCACCGGCGGTATCCCAACTGGACGGCAGCGGCCGCCGTGACCAGATCGGTGCGCTGTTCCGGCAGGCCCTGTGGCTGGCCCTGGGTCTGGGCCTGGCGCTGTTCGCCTTCCTCAGCGTGGTCGGCATGGCGCTTGAACCGATGGGGATTGCCCCGGGCATCCGCGACGGCGCGCGCAACTTCCTCCACGGGATCCGCTGGGGCGTGCCCGCACTGACGTTCTACCTGTGCATGCGCTACCTCTGCGACGGGCTGCACTGGACCCTGCCGACGATGCTGTTCGGCTTCGGCGGGCTCGTGCTGCTGGTGCCGCTGGGGTTCGCGCTGACCTATGGCGTGGGCGGCATTCCCGGCCGCGGCGCCGGCGGGCTGGGCGTCGCATCGGCGCTGATGATGTGGATGCAGGCGCTGGCGTTCCTGTTCTACCTGCGTCGCGCGCGCCGGTTCGCTGGATTGCGCCTGTTCGCCCGCTGGGATGCTCCGCAGTGGCCGCCGATCCGCGGCCTGCTGCAGACCGGCCTGCCGATCGGGGTCACGGTGGCCATGGAAGGCGGCCTGTTTATCACCACCGCGCTGCTGATCGGCCGGCTCGGCGAGGTGCCGGTAGCGGCGCACCAGATCGCGATCAACGTCGCCAGCCTCTGCTACATGATCCCGCTGGGCCTGGCCGAGGCGACCACCGTCCGGGTCGGACACGCCGTGGGCCGCGGCGATCCGACCGCCGTGCGCCGCGCGGCCTGGGCGGGATTCATCATCGTGCTAGGCACCCAGGCGCTGTCGGCGCTCGCCCTGTTGCTTGGCAACCACGTGGTGGTGGGTTTCTATACCGGCGATGCGCAGGTCGCGGCGCTGGCGGCCGCGCTGCTGCTGTACGCGGCGGCGTTCCAGTTCCCCGATGGCATCCAGGTCATCGCCGCCGGTGCGCTGCGCGGACTGCGCGACACCCGCGTGCCGATGCTGATCGCCGCGTTTGCGTACTGGGGCGTGGGCATGCCGCTGGGCGCGGTGCTGGGCCTGGGCGTGGGCGGCTTTACGCCGGCAATGGGCCCGCGCGGGATGTGGCTGGGCCTGATCGGCGGGCTGTGCGTGGCCTCGGTGCTGATGGGCTGGCGGTTCTGGCGCTCCAGCCGCGACCGCCATCTGCGCGCGCTGTTGCCGGGCGCAAACCGCCTCCCGGGGTGACCAATGGTGGATGTACAGGACCGCCCCAGCGGTTACCCTCGCAAAATCGTCATGGAGTGTCTGCAATGAACCAGGTCCAGCGCCGCGGCCCGATCGCGCGTTTCTTCATCGGCTTGTGGGACGCGATGAATTTCACCCGCCGGCTGATCTTCAACCTGGTGTTCTTCACCCTGTTGTTCATCATCCTGGCCGCGATCGGCAGCGGTGACCGCAGCGAGCCCCTGCTGGAGCGCACCACGCTGGTGATTGCGCCCGAAGGTCGGCTGGTGGAGCAGTTCAGTGCCGACCAGGCCACCCGCGCCTTGATGAAAGCGATGGGCGCCAAGGGCGGTGAAATCCAGCTGCGCGACGTGGTCCGCACCCTGGACAAGGCCGGCGAGGACAAGCGTATCGAGCGCGTCGTTCTGCAGCTGGACCGGCTGTCCGGTGGCGGCATGGCCTCGCGCCGCGAAATCGCCGCCGCGGTCGCCCGCGTGCGCGCCGGCGGCAAGCAGGTGGTCGCCTTCTCCGAAGGCATGGACCAGTCCAACTACCTGATCGCCGCCGAG
This sequence comes from Lysobacter ciconiae, assembly GCF_015209725.1. NCBI lineage: Bacteria > Pseudomonadati > Pseudomonadota > Gammaproteobacteria > Lysobacterales > Lysobacteraceae > Novilysobacter > Novilysobacter ciconiae. Next base: position 228,940 of record NZ_CP063656.1, read on the forward strand.
GCTGACGAGATCTACCTCGACCCGATGGGCGGCCTGTTGCTGGAAGGGCTGGGGCGCTACCGCCAGTACTACCGCGAAGGGCTGCAGGACAAGCTCGGCGTGGACGTGCACCTGTTCAAGGTCGGCGAGTTCAAGTCGGCCGCCGAGCCGTACGTGCTCGACGCCGCGTCGCCGGAGTCCAAGGAAGCCGACCTGTACTGGATGAACGACCTCTGGCAGCGCTTCCTGGCCGACCTCGGGCGCGCGCGCAAGCAGGACCCGGCCGTGATCGCCGCCGACATCAACCTGCTGCCCGAAGGCATTGCCGCGGTGAACGGCGATCTGGCCGAGTACGCGCTGCAGCACAAGCTGGTCGACGGCCTGAAGACGCGCGAGCAGGTGCAGGACGAACTGGTCGAGCGCGGCGTGGCCGATGCCGATGCCGAGGGCGGGTTCCGCCGTGTCTCGATGGACGGCTACCTGAGCCATCTGGATGCCGCGCGCAAGCTTTCCCCGGACCGGCGGCCGAAGGTCGCCGTCGTGGTGGCGGCCGGTTCGATCACCGGGGGCGACCAGCCGCCGGGCACGATTGGTGGTGATTCAACCTCCGCCCTGCTGCGCCAGGCGCGCGACGACGATGAGGTGAAGTCGGTCGTGCTGCGGGTCAACTCGCCGGGTGGTGAGGTGTTCGCCTCCGAGCAGATCCGCCGCGAGGTCGTGGCCCTGCAGGCCGCCGGCAAGCCGGTGGTGGTCTCGATGGGCGACCTGGCCGCCTCGGGCGGTTACTGGATCAGCATGAACGCCGACCGTATCTACGCCGACGCCTCCACCATCAGCGGCTCGATCGGCATCTTCGGCATGATCCCGACCATCCCGCGCGCGCTGGACAAGATCGGCATCCACACCGACGGCGTGGGAACCACCCCGCTGGCCGGCGCGTTCGACATCAGCCGGCCGCTGGATCCGGAGGTCGGAAAGGTCATCCAGTCGGTCATCGACAAGGGCTACCGCGACTTCATCGGCAAGGTTGCCGACGCGCGCGGCAAGCCGGTCGACGGCGTCGACGAGATCGCCCGTGGCCGCGTCTGGAGCGGTGCCCAGGCCAAGGACCGCGGCCTGGTCGACGAGCTGGGTGATCTGAAGTCGGCGATCGTGGACGCGGCCAAGCGGGTCGAGCTGGACGAGGGCGACTACGCGGTCACCTACGTGGAGAAGACCGGCACCCCGTTTGAACAGTGGTTCGGCGGTTTCGCCGAAACCCGCCTGGCCGGCCTGCTGCTGCGCGATTCCGACCTTGCCCGGGGGCTGGTGGCGCGCGCGCTGCCGGCCACCCGGGCCGACCTGAAGCTGCTGGAAGACGCCATCACCCCGACCGCGGGCGTGCCGGTGAAGGCGCTGGCTTACTGCTTCTGCGCGCTGGATTAATCGATCCAGCGGTCACGACGGCCGTCGGCGGACCGATCGGGTCGTCGACGGCCTGACTGTGACGGGGTTTGAGCGCCGCAGCGCAGACCCGTCAGCCGCCAGCAGCCTCGATCGCCTGACGTTGTGCTTCGGCCGCCTTCAAAGTGGCGTCTTCCACCGCCTTGGCCTTGTCCAGCGGTTCATGCAGCGCGCGGCTGGCCGCGGTGTGGCCCGCGGCCCTGGGCTCCGGCGGCTGTTCCGGTTCTACCGGCGGCCGGTTGCACGCGGCGAGCAGCAACAGCATCGCGCAGCTTGAAAGCAGGATGGTCGGCTTGTCCGGCATCGTCGTGTCCTCCTGGGGCCCGGGGGTTATCCTAGCGCGCCGGGTCGAGCGTCGCCGCTGGCGGCCACAGGAGCACACATGGATCCCAAGCGTTGGCGCCTTGACGGCCAACTGGCCCTGGTCACCGGCGGCAGTGCCGGCATCGGCCGGGCGATCGCCCGCGAGTTGCTGGGTCTGGGCGCGGACGTGCTGCTCGCCGCGCGCGACGGCGGCGCCCTGGACGATGCCCGCAGCGAGTTGCTGGAGGACTTTCCGCAGCGCGACGTGCAGGTATTCGCCGGCGACGTGGGCATCGACGAGGATCGGCGTGAGCTGCTGGAGTGGGTCGAGCAGGAAGGCGATGGCGGCCTGCATATCCTTATCAACAACGCCGGCGCCAACCTCAGCCGCCTGGCCGCGGACTACGACGACGCGGAGTGGCGGGCGATCTTCGAGGTCAACGTGTTCGCCGCCTTCGAGCTCTCGCGCCACCTGCACCCGCTGCTGACCCGGCACGCCGCGTCCAGCATCGTCAACGTGGGCAGCGTGTCGGGACTGACCCACGTGCGCACCGGCGCGCCCTACGGCATGAGCAAGGCCGCGATGCACCAGATGACCCGCAACCTGGCGGTGGAGTGGGCCGAGGACGGCATCCGGGTCAACGCGGTCGCCCCCTGGTACATCCGCACCCGCCGCACCTCCAGCGCGCTGGCCGATGCGGACTACCTGGACGAGGTGCTCGATCGCACGCCGCTGGGCCGGATCGGCGAGCCCGAGGAGGTCGCCGCCGCCGTCGCCTTCCTGTGCCTGCCCGCGGCCAGTTACGTCACCGGCGAGTGCATCGCAGTGGACGGCGGGTTCCTGCGTTACGGGTTCTGAGCCGGGGCACGCGTGGTGGCGATTCAGCCGTCCAGCGGCAGGCTCAGCGTCTCCTTGACCTCCTCCATCACGATGTAGCTCTTGGAGTCGCGCACGTGCGGCATGGTCAGCAGGGTGCTGCCCAGCAGCTTGCGGTACGACGCCATCTCCGAGATGCGCGCCTTGATCAGGTAGTCGAAGTCGCCCGACACCAGGTGGCACTCCAGCACGTTGGGCAGGCGTAGCGCGGCGTTGCGGAACTCCTCGAACACGTCGCCGGACTTGTAGGCCAGGCTGATCTCCACGAACACCAGCAGGTCGGCGCCCACCAGGTGCGGGTCCAGTCGCGCGTGGTAGCCGGTGATGACGCCGTCGCGCTCCAGCCTGCGCACCCGCTCGGTGCAGGGGCTGGTCGACAGGCCGACCCGCTCGCCCAGCTCGGTGAAGGAAATCCGCCCGTCCTGTTGCAGCACGCGCAGGATCTTGCGGTCGATTTTATCCATGGATCGCGGATGGGCAGGCATGGGTTTCCTGTTTGATGCGTGAATGGCGGTGATTCTGCCTGCAGTTGCCTGAAATTACAGGCAACATGCCCGACGCTTCGTTCCTATACTCCCCGCCTGGGTTCCCGCCACCCTGGGCGGATGACGATCAAGTGGGCGGGCGGCTGACATGCGGGTACTGGTACTGGGCAGTGGCGTCATCGGCACATGCAGCGCGTGGTATCTGGCGCAGGCGGGTTTCGAGGTGACGGTGGTGGATCGGGAGCCGGCGCCGGCGCGGGAAGCCAGCTTCGCCAATGCCGGTCAGATCTCGCCGGGCTATGCCTCGCCCTGGGCCGCGCCGGGCATCCCGCTGAAGGCCCTCAAATGGCTGTTCTCACGCCACGCGCCGCTGGCGATCAAGCCCGGCCTGGACCCGCGCCAGTACTTGTGGATGCTGCAGATGCTGCGCAACTGCACCGCCAGTCGCTACGCGGTCAACAAGGCGCGCATGGTCCGCCTGTCGGAGTACAGCCGCGACTGCCTGGACGAGCTGCGCGCCAGTACCGGCATCGCCTACGAAGGTCGCCAGCTCGGCACGGTGCAGCTGTTCCGCACCCAGGCGCAACTGGACGATGCGGCCAAGGACATCGCGGTGCTGGCGGAGTACGGCGTGCCGTACGAGCTGCTCGACCACGCCGGCATCGTGCGCGTGGAGCCGGCGCTGGCGCCGGTGATGGACTCGCTGGTCGGCGCGCTGCGCCTGCCGCATGACGAGACCGGCGATTGTGAACTGTTCACCCGCCGGCTGGCGGCAATGGCGCGCGACGTCGGGGTCGAGTTCCGCTTCGGCGCGACGGTGGACCGGATCGAGGCCTCCGGCGGGACGGTGACGGGGGTCGGCATCGACGGCCGCATCGAGCGCGCCGATCGCTATGTCGTCGCGCTGGGCAGCTACTCGACCCCGCTGCTGGAGCCGCTGGGCATCAAGCTCCCGGTCTACCCCTTGAAGGGCTACTCGCTGACCCTGCCGATCACGGATCCGGCGATGGCACCGACCTCGACGGTGCTCGACGAGAGCTACAAGGTGGCGGTGACCCGCTTTGACGAGCGCATCCGCGTCGGCGGCATGGCGGAGCTGGCCGGGTTCGACCTGGGTCTCAACCCGCGCCGCCGGGAAACGCTGGAGAAGGTCGTCAACGACCTCTACCCGCAGGGCGGCGACCTGGCGCGGGCGGAATTCTGGACCGGCCTGCGCCCGGCGACGCCCGACGGTACCCCGGTGGTCGGTCCCAGCGCCCTGGACAACCTCTACCTCAACACCGGCCACGGCACGCTGGGCTGGACCATGGCCTGCGGGTCGGGGCGCTACCTGGCCGACCTGATCGCCGGCCAGGCACCGCGCATCAGCAGCGAAGGGCTCGACATCTCCCGCTACGGCCGCAGCCGGGTGGTCCGGCCCGGAGGCGCCGCCTGATGCGCCCGGCTCGCGCCTGCATCGACCTGGACGCGCTGCGCCACAATTACCGGCTCGCGCGCGAGCTGGGCGGCCACAAGGCGATCGCGGTGGTCAAGGCCGATGCCTACGGGCACGGCGCGGTGCGTTGCGCGCGCGCGCTGGAACCGGAGGCGGACGGCTTCGGCGTGGCCTGCATTGAGGAGGCGCTGGAGCTGCGCGAGGCCGGCATTCGCGCGCCGATCCTGTTGCTGGAGGGATTCTTCGAAGCCGATGAGCTCGCCCTCATCGACCGTCACGACCTGTGGTGCGTGGTCCAGGCGCAATGGCAGATCGATGCGATCGAGCGCGCACGCCTGGCGCGGCCACTGAACGTCTGGCTGAAGCTGGACACCGGAATGCACCGGCTGGGCCTCGCGCCGGATGAATACCGAGACTGCCTGCGCCGCCTGCAGGCCCTGCCGCAGGTGGCCGAGATCGTGACGATGACCCACTTCGCCCGCGCCGACGAGCTCGACAGCGCGCGTACGGCGGAGCAACTGGCGACCTTCCGGCGCGTCGTTGCCGGCCAGGGCCCGGGCGGCAGCGAACTGACCGCAAGCGTGGCCAACTCGCCGGCCCTGCTCGGCTGGCCGGCGACCCGCGCCCAGTTCGCCCGGCCCGGCCTGATGCTGTACGGCGCCTCGCCTTTCGCCAATCCGCACCCGGAAGCCGACCGGCTGCGACCGGTAATGACGCTGGAGTCGCAGATCATCGCCGTGCGCGACCTGCCGGCGGGGGAGCCCGTGGGTTACGGCGCGCGCTTCGTCACCGAACGCCCGACGCGGGTCGGCGTTGTCGCGATCGGCTATGCCGACGGCTATCCGCAGTTCGCGCCCAACGGCACCCCGGTGTGGATAGATGGCCGGCCCGGGCAGGTGATCGGCCGGGTGTCGATGGACATGTTGACCGTCGACCTGGACGGCCATCCGGGCGCCGGCATGGGCAGCCGGGTTGAGCTGTGGGGCAAGCACGTGCGTGCCAGCGACCTCACCGAGCGCGGCGCGACCAGCGCCTACCGGCTGTTGTGCGGCCTCAAGCGCGTGCCGCGCACCTACCTCGGCGAATAAGGGCCGCGGCCTCAGTCTGCGACGCGGCAGGTGCTGGCGTGGATGAGCGCCTCGATCCGCTTTAGCTCGATGCGGGTCGCCGCCGGATCCTCGGCGCGACCGAACAGCAGCCTGGCGCGGGTGTCATGCGCGTGCCGGTGCCATTGACTGCACAGGGCGGCGTCGGGAACCGGGGCGCAGGTGTCGGTCACGTACTCGCACGCCGACGCCTGGCCAACGCCGGCGCTGCCGTCCAGGCCGGACACGCGCAGTGGCGCGCAGCGACGGGTCGGGACCGGGTCATCGCTGAAGTACTCCTGGCGGTCCCAGGTCCGGCAGCTGAAGAGCGGCGGCGGTGGTTGGGCAGGCGTGGCATCGACAGGCTTGGCAGCGCCGCCGTCGCCAGCGGCGTCGGGCGCGCCGCTGGCGACGGTCGTCTCGCCCGCAGCGGCGGCGGTACCCGCAACCGGCGACGCGCCCTCGGAACCGCTCCCGGCTGGCGCCGGCATGGCCACCAGCGCGGGCAGGGCTGGCTCGGTCGACGTCGGGGCGGGGGTCGCTGATGGCGCCACCGGCATCGCAGCGATGGAGGCCGGCGCGGCGGTCTCCATTACCCGCCGCTGCTGCTGGCTGCCCTTGGGGCACGGGACGTCGTTCTGCACGCTGACCGCGCCGCTGGCATCCGTGCAGCGGTAGATCACCACCGCGTCCTGGGCCAGGGCGGGCGCCGCGGCAAGGTTAAGCACCGCGGCCAGAAGAAGACCGCGGATCACCGCCGGCACCCGCTGTCCAGGCGCTCATCGATGCGGCGCTTCTCGGCGTCGATCTGTCGACGCTCGCTTTGCAGCGCGCTGTTGTAGCGACGAGTCAGCAGGGTCCGGCGGTTGCGCAGGTCGGCACAGACCTCCGATTGCGCGATCTGCACGCAGGAGTCGCGGATCCATGTCCCCGGTCCCTGGATGACGCCGGCCGTGGGCAGGCGGTCCGGCACGCCGGGCTGGCTGCTGGACGGCACGGGGGTGGGCCGGCCGACACTGTCGAACTTGAAGCCGGGCCGGCCCGTGGCGACCGGGCCGCGGTCGGTTCCGTACCCGGTGCCGGCGGCCGGCCGCACCGGCGGTGCCGGGTGATGTCCGGGGTGGTGATCGTAGCCGGGACCGACGATCACCGGATAGCCGAGCGTCCACAGCGGCACCCAGCGCGGATTGCCGTCCGCCGAGTCGCTGGTGTACTCCTCGCCGTCCGGCGTGCTGCAGCGGTAGACCGGAGGCGGCGCGATCCGGACCAGCGCGGGGGCCGGCTCGGGCTCACGGATGACCAGCACCGTCGGCGGGGGCGCCGAGGCTGCGCCGGGAGGCGGTGCGGGCGGGTCCTGCGGGCGTTGCATTCCCCGTGTCTCCTGTTGCTCCCCACGGCGGCAGGGCGAGTCGCGCAGGCTCAGCCGGCCCTCGGCGTCGGTGCAGCGGTAGATCGTGACCTGGTCGCCGTCCGAATGGGCCGCTGCGGGAGCGGGCAGCGCGAAGCCGATCGCCAGTATGAACGTCGCCAGCAGTGGCATCAACGCGTCGCGCGGAAAGGGATTCATGGACGCATCTTGCCCGCACGCCGGCTGCGGCGGAAGCGGCCGGGCTCAGGCGCGCAGCACGGCACCCGTGCGGGCGTCCCGGATCGTGCTGGGCGTGGCGCGACCACCGGGCTCGCCGGCAAGCACCGCGTCGATCCGCGCCAGCAGCTCCGGGTCGAGCTGATCGATCGCGGTCACCGCCGGCTGGCCGGCGAGGTTGGCACTGGTTGAGACCAGCACGCCGCCCCACGCCGCACACAGGGCCACGACCGTCGGATGGGCGCTGACGCGGACCGCGACGCTGTCGTGATCGCCAGTGATCACCCGCGGGACGGCGGCGGTGGCGGGCACCACCCAGGTGTGCGGACCGGGCCAGCTGGCCCGCACCTCAACGCAGCGCTCCGCTGCCAAGCCGGACCAGTCGACCAGTCCGTCCAGCTGCGCCAGTGCGCCGGCAATCAGGATCAGACCCTTCTCCACCGGGCGTTGCTTGACCTCGAGCAGACGCCGTACCGCGGTCTGGTCGAAGGGATCGCAGCCCAGCCCCCACACCGCTTCGGTGGGGTAGGCAATGACACCTCCGCCGCGCAGGACGCGCACGGCGGATGGCAGGTCGCAGGTGGCAGCGGAGGAAGGGACGGGCATGGCGGCCAGCATAACGCTCCCGACGATATCGCCGGGAGCGCTTGAACCGCGGTCAATCGATGCTCAGCTGGTGCTGGCGGCTGGCTTGTCGGCGGGTTTCGCTGCGGCGGTCGTGGCCGATTTGGTGGCGGCTTTCTTGGCGACGGTTTTTTTCGCGGCCTTTTTTACCGTTTTCTTTGTCGCTTTCTTGACGGTTTTTTTCGCGGCCTTCTTCGCCGGGGCCTTGGCGGCCGCCTTCTTGGCCACCTTTTTCGCCGGCGCCTTCTTGGCGGCCTTCTTGCCAAAACCCTTGCGCATCGGCTTGCCGGTTTCCTCCATCAGCTGGATCACCTCCTCCAGCGTCAGCGAGGCCGGCTCGCGGTCCTTGGGGATCTTGCCGTTGAGCTTGCCGTCACTCAGGTACGGGCCGTAGCGGCCGTTGAGCACCTGGATCTCGCTGCCCTCGAACTCCTTGATGATCCGGTTGCGCGCGATCTCTTCCTTCTCCTCGATCAGGAACACCGCGCGCGCCAGGTCGACCTTGTACGGGTCGTCTTCCTTCTTCAGCGATGCGTAGACCGCGCCGCGCTTGGCGAACGGCCCGAAGCGGCCGATGCCGACGCTGACGTCCTCGCCCTTGTCCTGGCCCAGGTGGCGCGGCATCAGGAACAGCTCCAGCGCATCCTCCAGGCTGATGGTGTGCATGCTCTGGCCGGGCCGCAGCGAGGCGAACTTGGGTTTGTCCTCGGCGTCCTCGGCGGTGCTGCCGATGGCGGCGTAGGGCCCGTAGCGGCCCAGTCGCACACTGACCGGCTTCCCGGTCTTGGGATCGGTGCCCAGCTCCCGCGCGCCGGTGGCCTGGCTGCGGTCGACCGACTCCATCTTGTCGTCGACCATTTCCTTGAACGGGGTCCAGAAGCGTTCCATCAACGGAATCCAGTCCTCCTCGCCGCGCGACACCGCATCCAGCTCGTCCTCGAGCTTGGCGGTGAAGTCATAGTCCACGTACTGGCTGAAATGGCCGGAGAGGAAATTGCTGACCGCGCGGCCGACGTCGGTAGGCCGGAAGCGGCGGCTCTCCAGCTCGACATACTGGCGGAACAGCAGGGTCGCGATGATCGATGCATAGGTCGAGGGCCGGCCGATGCCGTATTCCTCCAGGGTCTTCACCAGCGAGGCTTCCGAGAAGCGCGGCGGCGGCTCGGTGAAGTGCTGGTTGGCATTGACCTGCTGCAGCGGGATGCGGTCGCCGGTCTTCATCGGCGGCAGCTTGCGGCCCTCGTCGTCGGCATCCTCGGCCTTGGTGTCCTTGCCCTCCTCATAGACGGCCAGGAAGCCCGGGTCGATCACGGTGGTGCCCGACACCCGGAAGCTGTGCTCGCCGCCCGCGGCCAGGTCGACCGAGACGGTGTTGAGCGTGGCCGGGACCATCTGGCTGGCGACGGCGCGTTTCCAGATCAGTTCGTACAGGCGGCGCGCGTCGTCTTCCAGGAAGCTGGCCATCTGCGCGGGCGTGCGCAGCGCGGAGGTCGGGCGCACCGCCTCATGGGCTTCCTGCGCGTTCTTGGCCTTGGATTTGTAGGTCACCGGCTGGTCGGGCACCGCGCCGATGCCGTAGTCGCGGGCGATCACGTCGCGGATCTCGGCGACCGCATCCTGCGACAGGGCGACCGAGTCGGTACGCATGTAGCTGATCAGGCCGACCGTGCCTTCCTCGCCACCCAGGGCGACGCCCTCGTAGAGCTTCTGCGCGACCTGCATGGTGCGCTTGGTGGTGAAGCCGAGCTTGCGCGCGGCTTCCTGCTGCAGGGTCGAGGTCGTGAAGGGAGCGGCCGGGCGGCGCTTGCGCTCCTTGCTGACCACGTCGGTGACCTGCAGCGCGCCACCGGCGGCGCCGACGATGCGCTGGCGGGCGGCCTCGGCGGTATCGCCGTCGGTGATCGTGAACTGCTCGAACTTCTTGCCGTCCAGCTTGATCAGCCGGGCGTTGAAGGCCTGCGAGGGGTGCAGGCAGTCGGCCACGATCGACCAGTACTCGCGCGCCTTGAACGCCTCGATCTCTTCCTCGCGCTCGACGATCATGCGCAGCGCCGGCGACTGCACCCGGCCGGCGGACAGGCCGCGCTGGACCTTGCGCCACAGCACCGGGGACAGATTGAAGCCGACCAGGTAATCCAGCGCGCGGCGCGCCTGCTGCGCATCGACCAGGTCGCTGGCGATGTCGCGCGGATTGGCCATCGCCTCGTTGATCGCCCGCGGGGTGATCTCGGTGAACACCACCCGCTTCAGCGGCTTGCCCTCCAGCAGGCCGCGCTCGCGCAGGATCTCGGCGATATGCCAGCTGATCGCCTCACCCTCGCGATCCGGATCGGTTGCCAGGAACACGGCCTCGGCCTTCCTGGCTTCCTTGGCGATGGCCTCGACGTGCTTCTGGTTCTTCTCGATCAGGTCGTAGCGCATCGCGAAGTTGGCCTCGGGATCGACCGCGCCTTCCTTCGGGATCAGGTCACGCACGTGACCGTAGGAGGCCAGGACCATGAAGTCCTTGCCGAGGTACTTGTTGATCGTCTTGGCCTTGGCGGGCGATTCGACGATGAGGAGGTTCTTGGCCATCGCGGCAGAGCCTGTAGTGGGGGCGGGTGCGCGCCGTGGAGGCTGCGCGGGAGTAAGCACAAGCAAGCAGACGCCCGCGGCGGGAGCACGGACGTCGAAATGACCTTGCCAGTGGAATCACGCCGCGGGCGCTGCTGTCAAGCCTTGTCCGCGGCAAACGGCCGGAGCAGGTCCGGTCGTGGCGCGCACAGTATTAATGGTCACGCCGCTCAATGCACGGGGTCGGGCTCTTCCTCGAACATCTGGGTTTCCATCCAGGCATACGCCGCCTCGCTTCCGGGCTGGTTGAACAGCACCATCAGGACCACCCATTTCAGGTCATCCAGGTCGATGTCGTGCTGGTCCAGCGCCATTGACCGGTCGATCACCAGCTCGCGCTGGCCCGCGTCGAGCACGCCGTGCTGCTCCAGGAACAGCAGGAAGCCGCGGCAGTCGGTGTCCAACCGGTCCAGCTCGGGCCCCGCGTAGACACGCGTGGGCCGATCGGCGCGCACGGGACTGGGCGCCGGCCGCTGTCGCGCCAGTGCATCCAGCCACTCAAAGGCCTTGTTGATCTCGGCAGCGCTGAAGCCTGCCTGGCCGAGTTCCTCGAACAACGGCCCGCTTTGCAGGTTTTCACGGTCGCGGACGAGGTCCGCATCTTCAGTGAAGTAGTGCTCGAACAGGTACAGCAGGACATCCAGAATGCTTTCTTTCATTTCCCCTCGGCCTGCGCCGCAGGCGGCGCGGTGGGTCAGGAGTTGCTTGGGACCGTCGAACCGTCACGCGACGGATCATCGATGGCGATGGAAGCGGCCGTGTTGCGCGACCACTCGACCCTCCAGCTCCAGCGGCAGCAGCATGGATGACAGGCGTGCAGGCGTCAATCCGGTGCGCTGAACGAGTTGATCCATATCGGTAGGGTCGTGACCGAGGGCCTGCCACAAAATGTGGTGGTCACCGTCGTTTTGGCTAGGTGGTGCGGGGTGGGCGGATTCGCGGCGGGAGGCCGGCGGCGGTGACGGGTCGGGCGGGAGTTGCGTGTCGCGCGAAGGGGCCGACTCCCCTGAACTGGGGGTGGCCAGGCGCTTGCGCAAGTGGCTGGCCTGCGCGCTGATGGCGGGGGCCAGCAGGTCGGCGACATCCGACGGGCTCTCGATCAGGCAGGCGCCGTCGCGGATCAGCCGATGACAGCCGCGCGCCAGCGGGTTGTGGATCGAGCCGGGCACGGCCATCACCTCGCGCCCGCACTCTGCCGACAGGCGCGCGGTGATCAACGCACCGGAGCGGTAGGCCGCCTCGATCACCAGCGTGCCCAGGCACAGGCCGGCGAGGATCCGGTTGCGGCTGGGGAAATGCTCGCGGCGCGCGCCGGTGCCCGGAAGGTGCTCGCTGACCACCGCGCCCCCCGTGGCGATGCGCGCATGCAGCGCGGTGTTCGCCCGCGGGTAGGGAACGTCCGGACCGGTGCCGAGCACGGCCACGGTGTCGCCACCGGCGGCCAGGGTCGACTCGTGGACGGCCGTATCGATGCCGGCGGCCAGCCCACTGGCGATCATCAGGCCCTGGCGGGCGAGTACCCGGGCGAACTCGCGGGCGTTGTCCGCGCCGCCCGGCGTCGGCGAGCGGCTGCCGACGATGGCAACGGCGGGCAGCCACAGCAGGGTGGGATCGCCGGCCACGAACAGGGCCAGGGGCGGGTTCTGCGCGTGCCGCAGCAATGGCGGGTAGTCCGGATCGTCCCAGCCGATCAGGTGGTGATCGGGCGCGGCCAGCCAGTCCAGCGCGCGCTCCACCGCGTCGCCGGGCGGCATCTGCAGCTGCGCCACCTGCCGGGCCTGCAGCCCGATCGCCCGCCACAGCGAGGGCCCGGCGGCCAGTGCGCTCTCCGGCGATGTCCGGGTCAGCAGGTTGCGGCGCGGCGCGGCCGGCCCGGTGCAGTCCAGCAGCCGGAGCAGGGCGTGGTTGCGCGCACCATCGTTGCGGTCGACCGGCGTAGAAGGGGCAGTAGCGGCATCGGAAGCAGCGAAATCGTCCATCCCGCGAGCATCGGACAGAAACGACGACGGCACCCTCGGGTGCCGTCGCTGATCACGGTAGGAAATTCCCTACCGCGCGGGTCGGTGCTGCCGGATCAATACGGCGCGTCGGGGTGCTTGAGCTCGTGCCCGACCTGGATCGGACGGATGCCCTCCATCACCAGTGCGTAGCTGACCTTGTCGAAGGTCCGGAACACCATCAGGTGGCCGGCGAACTCGTCCGGCAGGCGCACGCGATTGGCACGCCCGAAGCTGTCCTCGCTGCGATCCCAGCCGCTGCCGGTGCTCATGCGGTCGACCACCTCGCTGCCCACGCGCCAGCCGGAGAACACGGTGCCGTTGTCCACGCCGTCACGGGCGCCGACCGACAGGGCGACCACGTCGCGGGGCCCACCGGTGCGCAGCATGTCCGCCACCGCCAACACGCGCGCACGGCCGTAATCGAACTGCTGGCGCGGCGGGTGCGGGAAGAACTGCAGGTCATACGGCTGCGCCGCGACCGGGATCAGGCGATCGCCGATGCGCACTTCGCGGCCGCTGTCGTCCAGCACCATGGTGGTGGCTTCGATGCCGCCCACTTCGCCGCGGGTGACCGTGCCGGTCGCCTGCTGCATCAGCTCGTAGCCGAGGATTTCCGATCCGTGGTCGGGCACGACCACGTTGGTCCAGTGGCGCTCGAAATCAATCGTGCGCCGGCCGCGGTTGTCCAGGTCGGCGGCATCGAAGATGTCGCAGCACATGGTCCGGTCCAGGCGGGCGTAGCGCTGGGTCGGACGCACCACCGCATAGCGCTGGCCGGCGACGGCGCCCGGCAGGCCCTTGATGTAGACGACCTGGCCCTTGGCGCTGCGCAGGCGGTCCTCTTCCAGGCCGACCACGTGCGGCAGGCTGTCGATTTCGTCGACGACCCGCAGGTCCTTCAGGAACGGCTCGATCTGCGACAGCGGCACGCCGGTAACCGGAGCCAGCTGGCGCGGGCCGGGCTGGGCGGTGACGCGGTTCAGGTACGCCAGCGACAATACGTCGCCGGGATAGATGAGGTGCGGATTTTCCACCTGCGGATTGGCCTGCCAGATTTCCGGCCACAGCCAGGGTTTCTGGAGGAAGGTTCCGGCGATGTCCCACAAGGTGTCACCCTTCTTGACCACATAGGTGTCGGGGTGATCCCCGCGCAACCCGGCAGCCATGGCAAAGGTGGCAATTGTCAGCAACGCAGCGGTAGCGACCGTGCGGATCGGCTTCAACATAATAGGTATACCTGATTCCCCATGCAGGTGCGCCCGGGCGTCATAAAGCGACGCGGGCGGCTCACTATATCCCAGATGAATGGCGTCATTGCAAGCGAAAGCACCGCCACGGCCGCGTTATAATGACCCGGTATCTTGTGGATGTGATCCACGCCCCCATTTATAGAGCCATGGCCCAGTTACCGATCCTCGAATTTCCCGATCCGCGCCTGCGCACCGTCGCGACCGACGTCGATCCGTCGCAGATCGGTTCGCCGGCATTCCAGCGCCTGCTCGATGACATGTTCGAAACCATGTACGACGCACCCGGCATCGGTTTGGCGGCGAGCCAGGTGGACGTGCACCAGCGCTTCATGGTGATCGATGTGTCGGAGGAGAACGACACGCCGATGGTGTTCATCAACCCGCAGATCCTCGCCAGTGAAGGCGAAGAGGTGCACGAGGAGGGTTGCCTGTCGGTGCCCGGGATCTTTGCCGAGGTGACCCGCGCCGAGCGGATCACGGTCAAGGCGCTGGACCGCGAGGGCGAGTCCTTCGAACTGGACTGCGACGGCCTGCTGGCGGTCTGCGTCCAGCACGAGATGGACCATCTGCTGGGCAGGCTGTTCGTGGACTACCTGTCCCCGCTCAAGCGCGAGATGGTGCGCAAGAAGCTGGCCAAGGCGCGCCGCAACGCCGCCTGAGTCCCCGGCCGGCTGTCCAGGCCGGGGTCCGGGCATGCGCGGTCGCAGGCACCCCGGCTGTAAGATGGCCCGATGAGAATCGTCTTTGCCGGCACCCCGGATTTCGCCGTGCCCAGCCTGCGCGCAGCGGCCAACCGCAACGAAGTTGTCGCCGTCTACACCCAGCCCGACCGGCCTGCCGGCCGCGGCCGTGGGCTGGCGCCCTCCCCGGTGAAGCGGGTGGCGCAGGATTTGGGTATTCCGGTCTACCAGCCGGAGAACTTCCGCAGCGCCGCCGCGCGTGACGAACTGGCTGCATTGGCGCCGGATCTTCTGGTGGTCGTGGCCTACGGCCTGATCCTGCCGCAGTCCGTGCTGGATATCCCCGCCGAGGGCTGCTGGAACGTGCACGCCTCGCTGCTGCCGCGCTGGCGCGGTGCGGCGCCGATCCAGCGCGCCATCCAGGCGGCCGACACCCGCACCGGCGTGTGCCTGATGCGCATGGAGAAGGGCCTCGACACCGGTCCGGTGCTGCTGTCGCAGACCATCGACATCCGCGCCGATGAAACCGGCGGCCAGTTGCACGACCGGCTGGCGGAGCTGGGCGCACAGGTGTTGGCTGACGGCCTGGGCCTGCTGCGTGGCGGGTTGCGTCCGCAAGCGCAGCCGCAGCCCGATAGCGGCGTCACCTACGCGCACAAGCTCGACAAGGCCGAGGCCAAGCTCGACTGGAATCGCCCGGCAATCGAGCTGGCCAACAAGGTGCGCGCGTTCAATCCGTGGCCGATGGCGGAGGCGGTGATCGGCGGCGAGCGCCTGCGCCTGCACGCCGCGGTCGCCGTGCCGCGAGAGCACGACGCGGAGCCGGGCACCATCCTCGCCGCGGGTCGCGACGGCATCGACGTGGCGTGCGGCGAAGGCAGCCTGCGCGTGCGCGTGCTGCAGCGCGACGGCGGCAAGGCGATCACCGCGGCCGACTATCTCAACGGGCGCCGCGACCTGGTCATCGGCGGTTGATGCGTCCATGACCGTCACCCCGGGCAGCCAGCCGCGCATTGCCGCCACCCGCGTGCTGGACGCCGTCCTGCATCACGGACGCTCGCTGAAGGCCGAGCTGGCGGGCGCGCAGCAGGAACTGGAAGACCCGCGCGACCGCGCGCTGGTGGAGGCAATCTGCCTGGCCGTCCTGCGCCAGCCGGCGCGGTTTGACGCGGCGTTGGCGGCGTGGATGCCGCGGCCGCTGGCGCGTCGAGATCGCGAGCTGCGGGCGCTGCTGCTGGTCGGTTTCGCCCAGCTCGACCCGATGGGACTGCCGGCGCACGCGGCGGTCGCGGCGACGGTGGAGGCGGCGCGCGGCCTCGGCCGCGACCACCAGGCCGGGTTGGTCAACGCCCTGTTGCGCCGCGCCCTGCGCGAAAGCCTGCCTGCTTCGGAATCCCACGCGCACTGGCCGGCCTGGCTGCGCACGCGCATCGAGGCCGACTGGCCTACAGACGCCGCGGCGATCCTGGCCGCCAGCGAGCAGGCGCCGCCGATGTGGCTGCGGGTCAATCGCCAACAGGGCGCTCGCGATGCGTATCGCGACGAGCTGGCCGCAGCGGGAATCGAAGGCGCCGTGGTGGAAGGGCTGGACGATGCCCTGCGCCTCGACGCGCCAGTGCCCGTCGCCGGCTTGCCCGGCTTTGCCGAAGGCCGGGTGTCGGTGCAGGACGGCGCCGCGCAGCGCGTGATCGACGCGATGCCAGTGCGGGGCCGGATGCGGGTGCTGGACGCCTGCGCCGCGCCCGGTGGCAAGGCCGCCCATCTGCTGGAACGTGAACCGAGCATCGAACTGACTGCGCTGGACATCGACCGGCGCCGCCTGCGCCATGTCCAGGCGACGCTTGAGCGCCGCCTGAAGCTGGGCGCGGATGCCACGCTGCTGGCGGCCGACGCCACCGATCTGGCGGCGTGGTGGGACGGCGTACCCTTTGATGCCATCGTGCTCGACGCGCCGTGCTCGGCGACCGGCATCATCCGCCGCCAGCCCGACGTGCTGCTGCACCGGCGCGAGTCCGACATCGACCATCTGGTCGCGCTACAGGGCCGACTGCTGGACGCGTTGTGGCAAACCGTGGCGCCGGGTGGAGCTCTGGTCTACACGACCTGCTCGATCCTGCGCGACGAGAACGACCGCCAGATCGCCGCCTTCCTTGCCCGCACCACCGATGCGCGCGCCGAACCGCTGGACGAAAGCTTCGGCCGCTCGCCGGTCAGCGAAGCCCATGGCCGGCAACGCCTGCCCGGCGAGGACGGCATGGACGGGTTTTTCTACGCGCGCCTGCGCAAGGCGCCGGCTTTAATCGGCGGCGAGTAGCTCGCGGTACACCGCCTCGGTGCGGTCGACGAAGCGATCGATGCCGAATTCCTCCAGCGCATGGGCGCGCGCCGCCTCGCCCATGGCCGGCAAGGTGGCCCGCTGCTCGAGCAGCCTCTGGATTGCGGCGGCGATCCCCGCCACATCGCGCACCGGCGTGACCCAGCCATCCACGCCCGGGCGGATATTTTCCGGCAGGCCGGCGTAGTCACTCACCAGCACCGGCTTGCCCATCGCCATCATCTCCCGGCAGGCGAAGGAGATCGTCTCCACGTCCCAGGACAGCACAAAGCCGGCGTCGATCGCGGCGATCATCGGCCGGACATCGTCCAGCAGGCCGGCGAAATGCACCTGCCCACGCAGCCCCAGCGCGTCGACCCGCGCCATCGAGACGGCCGATGGCGGGCGACCGGCCAGCAGCACGCGCACCTGTTCGCGCTGTGCCGCCGGCAGCAGCGCGATGGCCTCCACCAGGTCCATCCAGCCCTTGTAGTCGGCGGTGCCGGCGTTGCTGCCCAGCACCAGCGCGGGTGAATCGGGAAAGCGTGCGTCGCGTTCCGCGCGCGCGCGGTCGGCCGGCCATGGCGAGTAGAAGTCGGTATCGATGCCGTTGTGCACGGTCGCCAGGCGGCAGCGGGCGTAGGCGGTGTCGGCAAGGGCGCGGCGGGTGTAGTCGCTGACCGCAATCAGCTGGTCGGTGCGGCGCGCGCGCCACCAGTGACCGAGGCCCTGCATCGGCTTGGAATTGTGCTTGGTCAGCACCAGGCGGGGTGGTCCGGGCAACCCGCGCATCGCGGCCAGTACCAGCCGATGGTCGGCCGAACCATTGACGTGGATGAGGTCGTATCCCTGCTCGCGCAGGTGCGCTGCCAGCGCCTTGCGGGCGCGGCGGATCGCCCCCAGGCGGCGCAGGCCGTTCGGGAAGGGCTGGGCCAGCGTGGCTACCCCGGGCAGTGCGCCGGCCTCGCGCAGCAGGCGGCTGCCGGGCGGGGCGGCGACGCAGACGAAGACCCCGTGGCGCGCCGCAAGTCCCTTGGCCAGCGACGCCAGGTAGGTCGTGTGACCGCCGCCGTCGCCGTCATGGAAGTTGGTCAGCAGGAGCTTCATTGGACCGGGGCGGGCACCGGTTTCTCGGCCTTGCGTCCGCCGAGGCGCGATCCGACGATGGCCAGCGCCTGCTCCGCCCGCCGCCACCACGGCGCGTCGCCGCGCAGCGCGATGGACGCGTAGCGTCGGGTCTCGGGCCAGGAAGGAGCGGGCTTGGTGCGGAACTCCAGCTTGGCCAGTTCGGGCGCCCACGCGCCGATCGCGGCGGTCCGCGCGTAGTGGTCGATCAGGACGCGGCAGTCCAGCCGGTTGCGGTAGGCATGGCCGGGACCGCGGTTGGCCCACCAGCCGTTGTTGCCGTGGATGCGGTAGTGCACCTCGGCGGTGGGCAGGTAGAGCTTGCGCGCACCCAGGACGCTGGCGCCGTAGACCAGGCAGTTGTCGGCCGAAAGTTTCCAGCGCTCGACGAAGCGCTCGGGCAGGTCGAGCGATCGCTGTGCCCAGGTCTTGCGCATCGACAGCGCGGACGTGGGCGCTCCGTACCAGCAGCCGGTGACCGCCGTGCTGATGGCGGTGTAGCCGAAGTCCACCGGCGCCGTGCCGTAGCCGATCACGCGGCTTTCCTGGTCGAACACCTGCATGTCGGAGATGACGAAGTCGGCCTCGCCCGACGCGTAGGCCTCGGCCAGCTTGTGCAGGTAGCCCGGGCTCCAGTGGTCATCGGAATCGAGGAAACAGACGATCTCGCCGCGGGCACGGCGCAGTCCGGCCAGGAAGGCCGAGAGCTGGCCGCCATTGTCCTGGCAGACCAGGCTTACCCGCGGATCCTCGCCGTAGCGCTCGCGCAGCAACTGCGCCGATCCGTCGCTGGAGCCGTCATCGACCACGATCACCTCGCAGGGAGGATGCGTCTGCGCCAATGCGCCATCCACGGCGGCGGTGACGTAGTCGCGGTAGTTGTAACTGGTGATGACGACGGAGAAGCGGGTCTGGGAGGGCATGCACTAAGCCCGGTGAGGCCGGGCACTTGTTCAGGGACGCCCTTTGTAGCAACTCCGGGCGATGCATTTCTGCAAAGGTTCTCGCCAGCGCCGGTAAACCGCGCCGGATTGCAGGGCGCCGACCCGGTCAATCCTGCGACCCGCGCCACGCCTGGAACATCAGCACGCCCCACAGGTGGGTGTGCCATTTGCGCTGGCCGGCGAGGAATTCGCGCCAGATTGCGCGGATCGGAGCGGGGTGGAAGTGTCCTTCCTCGCGCAGGCGGCGCTCGTCGAGCTGGGCCTCGGCCCAGTCGCGCAGCGGCCCGCGCAGCCAGTCACCAACCGGTGCGCCGAAGCCGGATTTGGGACGGTAGACCAGGTCATTGGGCAGGTAGCGCGTGAGCAGACGCTTGGGCAGGTGCTTGAGCTCGCCGTCGTGCCACTTCATCGACAGCGGCAGGGACCAGGCAAACTCGGCGACGCGCCAGTCCAGCAGCGGCGCGCGGGTTTCCAGCGCGACCGCCATGCTGGCGCGGTCAACCTTGGTCAGGATGTCCTCGGCCAGGTAGCAGGTGAAATCCAGTTGCATCAGCGCGTCCGCGCCGGTGCCGACGCCGGGCATCGCGGCGGGATCGTCGTAGGCGGTGAGCAGGCGGCGCGCGCCGATCACCACGTCCTCCGACCTCCGCCAGCGGGTTACCCGCTGCCGCGCCAGCCCCTGCAGGTCGCCGGCGGCGAGTTCGGCACGCAGTGCCGCCAGTCCGCCAAGACGCGCACGTTCGCCGGGATCGCCGGCTAGCCGGGCCAGCAGGCGACGCGGCAGGCGGGACAGGCGCTGCTCGTTGCGCAGCGCGCGCGCGTAACGGCCGTAGCCGAAGAACAGCTCATCGCCGCCGTCGCCGGACAGCGCTACCGTCACGTGCTCGCGCGCCAGCCGGCAGAGCAGCGCGGTCGGCACCTGCGAGGAGTCGGCGAAGGGCTCGTCGAAGATCGTTGGCAACTGCGGGACCAGCTCCAGCGCGGCGGCGCCGTCGACGTGGAGCGGCGTGTGGTCGGTGCCCAGATGTCGGGCGACGGCGGCTGCGTAGCGGCTCTCGTCGTGGACGGCGTTGTCGAAACCGATCGAGAAGCTGCGCACCGGCCGGCTGGACTGCGCCTGCATCAGCGCGGTGACCAGCGAGGAGTCGGTGCCGCCGGACAGGAACGCGCCCAGCGGGACGTCGGCCTCCATGCGCAGTGCGGTCGCGTCGCGCAGCAGCGCATCCAGCTCGGCCAGCGCCGCGGTCTCGTCGCCGGCGAAGCCGCGCTCGATCGCAGCGCGCTGGCGGTCGCGGCTGCTCCACCAGCTGATGGGTCCGTTGATCGGGTCGAAGCTTCTGTTGCCGGCGCGCATCGTGCCCGCATCGATGCGCAGCACGCGGCCGGCGGCGAGCTTGTGCACGCCGCGCAGGATCGCGTGCGGCGCGGGGATGTAGTCGAGCCGCAGCAGCAGGGCCAGCGCGTCCGGATCGACTTCGCCCGACAGCGCCGGATGCGCGCGCAGCGCCGCCAGTTCGCTGCCGAACACGAAGCTGCCGTCATCGGCCCAGCCGTAGTACAGCGGCTTCTTGCCGACCCGGTCGCGGGCCAGCCACAGCACTTTTTCGTGGCGGTCCCACGCGGCCAGCGCGAGCATGCCGTTGCCGCGCTCCAGCGCCGCCTGCACCCCCCACTGGGCGATGGCGGCGAGCAGCACCTCGGTATCGGAGTGGCCGCGGAAGCGCTGGCCCAGCGCGGCGAGCTCGGCGCGCAGCTCGCGGTGGTTGTAGATCTCGCCGTTGAAGGCGATTACCCAGCGGCTGTCGGCCGATACCATCGGCTGATGGCCTTCCGGGCTCAGGTCGACGATCGCCAGGCGGCGGTGCGAGAGCACCAGGCCGGAGGCGGGATCGCTCCAGACGCCGGCATCGTCCGGGCCGCGATGGGCGATGGCGGTGCCCATGCGGGTGCCCAGCGCCGCCAGTTCCTCGGCACTGTCACGCGGGGTGGGCGTCCAGGCGCCGGCGATGCCGCACATGGCGCGCCCTCAGCCTTCCGCGCGCGGCGGGTGGGTGGCGCGGGGCGTCAGGTCGTCAGCGACGGCGCGCGTCGCGGCAACGTCGGAGGCGGCCGCAGAGTTCGACGCAATGGAGGAAGCCGGCACACGTCCGTCGCCCTCTTCAACGGGATCCGCGACCGCCTGGCCGTTTTGCAGCAGCCACAACATGATGGTCTTCTGGCGGACATAGTTGGCACGCACGTAGGCGTAGACCAGCCCGTGCCAGCCGTCGAGGAACCCCGCGCGCAGGAGGTAGCCGCGCCAGAACCGCCACGCCGGCGACAGCACCAGCTTGGCCAGCGAGGCGCGCTTGCCGCGGGCGAATTCGTGCTCGGCCATCATCCGCGCGTAGCGCTGGGTCTTGGCCAGCTGCTGCTCCAGCGAGCGATAGGGGTAGTGGATCAGGTCGCCGGCGAGCGTCAGGACCGGGCCATCGACGCTGGCGGCCTCGTGGATCTCGCGCTTGCCCCGCCAGCCGCCACGCCGGCGATCGAACAGGCGCAGGATCCGGTCCGGGTAGGCGTTCCCGTGGCGCAGGAAGCGGCCGAAATAGTTGTCCAGGCGGGCGAAGCGGTAACCGGCCGCGCCGTCAAAGCCGCCGTCGCGCGCCGCCAGGATCGACCCGCGCAGGGCGTCGCCGACCCGCTCGTCCGCGTCCACGCACAGCACCCAATCGTGCCGCGCCTGCTCCACGGCGAAGGCCTTCTGGCTGCGGAACCCGGTGAACGGCCGCTGCAGCACGCGCGCGCCGAACGACCCGGCGATCCGCACCGTCGCGTCGGTCGACTGCGAGTCCACCACCACGATCTCGTCGCAGAACGCCAGCGATGCCAGGCAGTCGCCGATGCGGGCGGCCTCGTTGAACGTGATAATGCAGGCCGATATCGCTGGCATCGCGGATGCTGGACGGGTAGGTGACGGAGCCGGGGAAGCGTTGATGGCGGAATACCTGTTGTTCGCGACCGAGCGCTACGCGCTGCCCATCCTGCAGCCGCTGGCGCGCGCGCTGCAAGCCGGCGGCCATGGCGTGAGTGCGTGGCTGGTCGACGGCGCGGCGGGGGCCGAATTGCCGGCGCCGGTGCGCATGGTAGACGACGTCCGCGCCGCGGTGGCGCTGCGTCCGCGCGCGGTGTTCAGTGCGGCCAACTGGGTGCCGCCGTTTGTGGCCGGGGCGAAGGTGCAGCTGTTCCACGGCTTCAACGTGGAAAAACGCGATGCCGCGCGCGGCCACTTCCGGGTGCGCGGCCTGTTCGACCTGTATTGCACGCAGGGTCCGGCGACGACGGCGCCGTTCCGCGAGCTGGCCGCATCCGCTGGCCACTTCAAGGTGGTTGAGACCGGCTGGCCCAAGCTCGATCCGTTGTTCGGCGAACCCGACCCGCTGGCGCGGCAGCTGCGCCAGGCGGCCGGTGGACGGCCGGTGGTGATGTTCGCCTCCACCTTTACCGAGCGGCTGAGCGCGGCGCCGCACCTGCTGGCCGCGATCAGCGCCGAGATCGCGGGCGGCGAGCGCTACTGGATCCTGACCCTGCACCCCAAGTGCGCGCCGGACCTGTTCGAGCGCTACCGCTCCCTGGTCGGGCCGAACGCCTGTTTCGTGGATACCGAGCAGCTGGTCAGCGCCCAGCGGGCGGCCGACGTGCTGGTCGCCGACACCACCTCGGTGGTCAGCGAGTTCGTGGTCCAGCGCAAACCGGTGGTGACCTTCCGCAACCGCGCGCCCAAGCCGCACATGATCGACTTCGACGATCCCGCCGCGCTGCCGGCAATGCTCGCGCGCGCCTTCGACCCGGCCCTGGCGCCGCTGGCGGCGATCGCAGCGTACGCCGATGCGATCCATCCGTACCGCGACGGGCAGTCCTCGCAACGCGTCATCGCCGCCACCGAGGCGTTGCTGGCCGGTGAGCTGGGTCCGCTGGGGCGCAAGCCGCTGGGCGCGCTCACCCGCGGCCTGCAGATCCGCCGGCAGCTGGGTTACTGGGGACGCAGCGCGCGCTGATTGGTGCCCGGATACGGGCCGGAGCAGAGCGCGACCGTCCGCGGTCTACGCGGGCGCCCCGATCACCAGCGCAGCGGCCGCCGCGCGAGTTCCGACGACAACCGCCGGTACACCGCGTCGGCCGAGGCATGGGGCAGGTAGCGGATGCACAACTGGGGCGAGCGGGCGCCGGCGCCGGCCGTGTCCAGCCACAGCGTGGCGGTGTCGAAGTGCCGGTCCAGCGGCGAGCGGGTCAGGCGCAGCGCTTGTAACTTGTCGACCTCGGCGAAGCGCCAGTAGCGCTGCCACCAGCCCTCGCGGACCGCAACCAGCTCCTCGCCCAGTGTCCAGCCGGCGCGGCGCGCCTCGGCATGCGCCTGCACCGCCGCCCACGGCAGCCAGGCCAGTGCCAGCAGGCCCCACGCGCCAAAGCGGACGGACAGCGCTACGGTCACCAGCACGATCCACGGCAGCGTCGACAGCATCCGTCGCCACCAGCCACGCATCGGCACGGACTGCCAGTCCAGCGCGTGCCAGCGCGCCTGCGGCAGCAATTCCTCGATCAGCCGGTCGCAGTCCTCGCGCGGGGCGATTGGCGCCAGTTCGTGCAGGGTCCGGGCCTGGCCTTCCTGCTGGCTGGCGGCCGTGTCGACCTCCAGGGTGCGCTGCTTCAGCCACCGCTGCAGCAGGCCTTCGGTCAGCGTCCAGGCCTGGATCCGTCGCCGCGACGCACTGGTGCGCCACCGGGTCAGCAGTCCGCGCTCGACCGTCAGGCGGCGGCCGTCGCGACTGAGCACGAAACCGTAGTACTGCAGCACCGCGAGCAGCAGCGACAGCAGGCGCACGACCACCAGGGCCGCGGCCAGCAGAGCCAGCCCACCGGCCAGCCACTGCCACAGCGGCAGGTCATTGCTGCCGTACCAGGCCTCCCAGCTGCCGCCGAGGCGCTCGAACAGGTTCGACCAGAGCCGGCCGCCGGTCTGCGAGAACGCGGCCACGCCGGCGCCGACCAGGATCATGCCGCGGTTGGACACCACGCCCAGCCGCAGCAGGTCGATGGCGCCCATGCGCAGCAGGGGCTCGGGTGCGGTCGTCACTGCGGCGTGGGTGGCCCGGTCCGGGGCAACGCCATCGTCCGCTACCGGCATCGCCGGACCCGGCGCCCTCGTGGACGCAGGGCCCGCCCGTCCGCGCCGCCGCACCAACGTCTCCAGCTCCAGCGCGTCGGCCAGCGTCAACACGCGCATCGTCGCCTCCGGCTTGCTGCCGCCGGCCGATTCCAGGCGCACCTCGGCCACGCCGAACACGCGGTGCAGCAGCGATTGCTCAACGGCAACGTTGTGGATCCGCGAGAACGGGATCACCCGCAGGCTCCGCTCCAGCAGCCCGCTGCGCACCACCAGCGCATCCTCCGCGACCGCATAGCGGTAGGTGAAGTACTGCCAGAGCGAGCCGATCGCCAGCACGCCCACGCCGATCAGCGGCCACAGCCCGCCCTCGTCGCGGCGGCCAAAAAGAAACAGCGCGATCAGCGGGACGATGAACTGCTTGAGCTGCGCCACCAGCACGAACAGCCACGACATCGGATGCAGCCGGTGTTCGGGCTCGGCCGGTGCCGCGGCCTCAGTCGTCATGGTCGAGATCGATCTGCCGGCCGAGGCGATCGCGCAGGAATTCGGCGTCGTCCACGTCGATGTTGGGCACCACGACCGAACTGTTGCGGGTGCCCGCGGTGTGCACGACCAGCGTCGCCAGGCTCCGACGCCGCTGCAGCGGTCCGCGCTTGAGGTCCAGATGCTGGACGCGGGTGATCGGCACCCGCGTCTCGCGCAGCCACATGCGCCCGCGGCGCAGCGCCAGTCCCTCCGGGTCGAGCCGCCAGTAGGTGTGGCGAAACTGCTTGTGGCCGAGCAGCCAGCCCAGTCCGCCGCCAACCACCAGGCCGACCACGGCAAACGCGATGAACATCCGCAGCGCGTTGGCAGCGCTCGAATCCAGCAGCATCGTGCCCGGCACGGCCAAGGCTGCGCCCGCCACCGCGCCGGTCAGCGCCAGCCACGGCGTGGTGCCCAACAGGAACAGGGCACGCGCGCGCTGCGGCAGCGGCTGCCACGCAGGCTCATCGACAGCCGTCGTGGACGCGGTTTCGGGAAACGGTGGAACCATGCAGACAGTCCTTGGTGCGCGACGAACGCGGCGTGCTCAGTAGCACTGTGGCCGATAGGGGTTGTCCTCGCCGCTGCCGGGCGGGCGCAGCGAGTAACGCTTGTAGGTCCACTGGTACTGCGAGGGATCGCGCCGGGCGATGCGCTCGACCGCCGCGTTGAGGGCGGTCACCGCGACGGTCGGGTCCGGATCGGCCACCCCGTCAGGCGCTGCCTCGATGTGCACGGCAAACCCGGGTCCGGCCGGGTGGCTGTCGATGCGCTCGCAGTAGGCCATCAGCACGGTGGCGCCGCTGCGCGCGGCCAACCGGCCGAGCAGGCTCATGGTGAGCGCCTGGGTGCCGAAGAACTCACCGAACGCGCCATCGCCCTGCTTGGGCTGCTGGTCGGGCAGGATGCCGAGCACGCCGCCGGCGGCCAGACGCTTGAACAACTGGCGCACGCCTGCGGCCTCGGCGCGGATCTGGGTGACGCGCGGCGGCTGGCCGGTATCGCCGCTGTCATCGGCGCGCACCCGCTTGAGGAACTCCTCGCCGACCCGGGACTCTGGCGGCGCGTACAGGATCGCCAGCGGGGTACGCAGCGCCAGCCACTGGTTCAGCAGCTCCCAGTTGCCGTAGTGCGGGGCGGCGATGATCACCCCGCGGCCGGCGGCGATTGCCGCGTCCAGTAAAGCGGTGCCGTGCTCCTCGCGGATCAGGGCCATGTTTTCCGCATGCGGCCGGGTCCACAGCCGCAGTGTCTCCATCAGCTGGCGCGCGGTGGTGCGCAGCACTTCCTGCCGCAGCTCCTCGCGTTGCGCGGGATGCATGTCCGGGTAGGCGATCGCCAGGTTGCAGGCGGTGACCCGGCTCTCGCGGCTGGACGGCCGCAACACCACCTTGGCGAGCACGTCCGCGATCCCGTACAGGCCGCGCCATGGCAGGCGCGCCACCAGCGCGGCAAAGACATACAGGACGTGGGCGAGAAGGCGGCTCATCGCTGTCAGTGTAGCCGCCAGATGGCGCCGATTCCGCGCGCAGGCCGAGCATCGCGCGCGACCGTGGCGCCGCGCACGATGCTCGGCTACCGTGCGGCGATGCTTGCCCTTATCCAACGTGTCAGCCACGCCAGCGTGCGCGTCGACGATGAGCTTCTGGGCGGCATCGGTCCCGGCCTGCTGGCGCTGGTCGGCATCGAGCCGGCCGACGGCGAAGCGCAGGTCGAGCGCATGGCGCAGCGCCTGCTCGGCTACCGGGTCTTTGCCGATGCGCAGGGGCGGATGAACCTGGGTCTGGCCGACAGTGGCGGGCAGTTGCTGCTGGTCAGCCAGTTCACCCTGGTCGCCGACACCGCCAGCGGCATGCGTCCGGGCTTCAGCACGGCCGCGCCACCTGAACAGGCTGAACCGCTATTCAACCAATTGCTCGATTCCTGCAGGCGATTGCTGCCGGCAGGGGTGGAAACCGGGCGCTTTGGTGCCCATATGGTAGTGAGCCTGGCCAATGATGGTCCGGTCACCTTCCTTCTGCGGGCCTGAGGCCGCAGAGGCCGTACCGCCGGATGTGCCAAGCAGAATGGCGCAGCGGTGGTATAATACAAGGTTCCCCAGCCCCACATAATATGGTAGCGCAGCCGCATGGCAAACGAGAGTCCGGCTCCCAAGTCCGATATCAAAACGCTGATCAGTAAGGGCCTGGAGCAAGGCTACCTGACCTACGCGGAAGTCAACGATCACCTGCCGGCCGACATGGTCGAGGCGGAGCAGATCGAGGACGTCATCGCCCTGATCAATGGCATGGGCATCGAAGTGCACGAAGTCGCACCCGATGCCGACACCCTGTCGATCGGCGACACCAGCTCCAGCGGGCGCGAGGTCGATGAGACCACCGCCGAGGAAGCTGCTGCCGCCCTGACCGGCCTGGATGCCGAGGGTGGCCGCACGACCGACCCGGTGCGCATGTACATGCGCGAGATGGGCACGGTCGACCTGCTGACCCGCGAAGGCGAGATCGAGATCGCCAAGCGCATCGAGGACGGCCTCAACCAGGTCCAGGCCTCCATCGCGCTGTTCCCCAGCACCATCCAGCTGATCCTGGAAGACTACGAGCTGCACAAGGCCGGCAAGAAGCGCCTGGCCGAGCTGCTGGTCGGCTTCCTTGACCAGCTCGAGGACCCGACCGTGGCGCCGCCACCGGCCGAGGCGATGTCGGTCGTTCCCGAACCCGTCAAGGACGAGGACGAAGTCGACGAGGACGCGGAGGACGAGGACGACGCGGAAGTCGTCGACGAGGGGCCGACCGGTCCCGACCCGGCCGAGGTGACCGCCCGCTTCGAGCACCTCAGCGACCTCTACACGCAGTTCGAGAAGGCCTACGCCAAGCACGGCCCCAGCCACAAGTCGGTGGTCAAGCTGCGCGAGGAAATGGCCGAGGTGTTCGTCACCCTCAAGCTGCCGCTGCCGCTGACCGACGTGCTGGTGCAGAACATGCGCAGCACGCAGGCCGAGTTGCGCCGCCAGGAGCGCCGCATCCTCGAGCTGGCGACCCGCGTCGCGAAAATGCCGCGCAAGGATTTCATCCGCTCCTGGGACGGCAACCAGACCAACCTGGAGTGGGTCGATGACCTGCTCAAGCGCAAGCAGAAGTGGGCCTCCGGCCTGCGCGAGGTGAAGGACCAGATCATCGCCGAGCAGGAGGCAACCATCGCCACCGAGACCGCGATGCGGATCACCCTGGCCGACCTGCGCGAGATCAGCCGCACCATGGCCTACGGCGAGACCCGCGCGCGCAAGGCCAAGCGCGAGATGATCGAGGCCAACCTGCGCCTGGTGATCTCGATCGCCAAGAAATACACCAACCGCGGCCTGCAGTTCCTGGACCTGATCCAGGAAGGCAACATCGGCCTGATGAAGGCGGTCGACAAGTTCGAGCATCGCCGCGGCTTCAAGTTCTCGACCTACGCCACGTGGTGGATCCGCCAGGCGATCACCCGCTCGATCGCCGACCAGGCGCGCACCATCCGCATCCCGGTGCACATGATCGAGACGATCAACAAGCTCAACCGCATCTCGCGCCAGATGCTGCAGCAGTACGGCCGTGAAGCCACGCCCGAAGAGCTTGCCAAGGAAATGGAGATGCCCGAGGACAAGGTCCGCAAGGTGATGAAGATCGCCAAGGAACCGATCTCCATGGAAACCCCGATCGGCGACGACGAGGACTCCCACCTGGGCGATTTCATCGAGGACACCAACGTGGAGTCCCCGGTGGATGCGACGGTCAACATCAACCTGATGGAAACCGTGCGCGACGTGCTGGCCGGGCTGACCCCGCGCGAGGCCAAGGTGCTGCGCATGCGCTTCGGCATCGACATGAACACCGACCACACCCTTGAGGAAGTCGGCAAGCAGTTCGACGTCACCCGCGAGCGGATCCGCCAGATAGAGGCCAAGGCGCTGCGAAAGCTGCGTCACCCGAGCCGCTCGGAACAACTGCGCAGCTTCCTCGAGATCGAGTAAGCCGCACCCGGCAACCTCGCACGTACCAAAGCGCCACGGCGCACCGGAGCCCCGCCACGAGCGGGGCTTCGCCGTATCCGGCAGGCTATAATCGGCGGCCGCGACGCGGGCCTATAGCTCAATGGTTAGAGCAGAGGACTCATAATCCTTTGGTTCCAGGTTCGAGTCCTGGTGGGCCCACCATCGGCTGCTTTTCATCCCGGGGATCGGCGAGTAAATCTTCACAATGCATCCACGGCTTCCGGCGCAAGACTGGTTCCGGTTTCCCCCGCCGAAGGAGCACTGAAATGTCTCTGCCCAAACAACATCTGGTGATGGCGCGTACGCTCGTTGTGGCGATAATCGCCACCGTCGGACTTGCCGGCTGCGCGACCTATGCTGACGAGTTTGCAGGAATCAACTCCCGCCTCGATCAACTCGATACAAGGGTGCAGAGCGCGGCTCAGAGCGCCGAATCCGCCAATCAGTCCGCGCAGCAGGCCAATCAGCGACTGGATCAGATGGAATCCCGCGTCCAGCAATTGGAAACGGCGCCGCGCCGCGTGCCGCGCGGTTAATCCTGGTACCGGCCTATCCGTACCCGCAACCACGCCGTGAGGGGCGCGCTTTATGGCGCGCTGGTGCTGGCGCTGACATTGGCCAGCTTCGGTGCAGCCGGTGCCCAGCGTGTCGTCGCGCATCCGGCCGCCGTCGCCGACCAGCTTCCGCGAGGCCAGGACGCGTCCCGAGCCCTGATCGAGCTCGCGGGCTGGATCGTCGCCTCCCAGGACAGCCACGGCTATCCGTTTGCGGTCATGGACAAGGCCGCGGCGCAGATCTTCGTGTTCGGCGGCGACGGCCGACTCCGCGGCGCGGCACCCGGGCTCTTCGGCTCGGCGGTCGGCGATCACACGGCCCCCGCCATCGCCGGGCTCGCGCTGCGCGAGATTCCAGGCCGGGACCGCACGACGCCTGCAGGTCGCTTCGTGGGCGGTTTTGGTCCGTCCATCGATGCCGGGCGCGTGCTGTGGGTGGACTACGATTCGGCGGTCTCCATCCACCCGACGGCCACAGGCGTTCCCGCCGAGAGGCGCGTGGAACGGCTTGCGTCACCGTCGCCGGACGACAACCGCGTCACGCATGGCTGCATCAACGTGTCGCCCGACTTCTACGAGGGAATCATCCGGCCGACGTTTGAGGGCGGCGGGGTGTTCTACATCCTGCCGGATTCGCTGCCTATCGTGGAGGTCTTCCCGGAGTTCGCGCAGAGCGGCGCGAATTCGCAACGCAAGGCCCGTCCATGACCTGATCAAGCTCATGGCGCGCGTCGGCTACAGTGCGCACATCAGCCCAGCCGAAGCATCGTGATGCCGTCAGACAAAGCCACCACCTCCAGCCAGATCCTCGACCGGGTCGTCGCGCAGGCGCGCCGCGACGCCGAGCAGCGGGACAAGGGTTATCGCGAGCGGGCGTTGAAGATGTACCCGTGGATCTGCGGGCGCTGCGCGCGCGAATTCACCCGCGCCAACCTGCGCGAACTCACCGTGCACCATCGCAACCACGACCACGACTTCAATCCACCCGACGGCAGCAACTGGGAGCTGTTGTGCGTGTACTGCCACGACAATGAGCACTCGCGCCATGTCGACTACACCGGTGGCAGCGCGCTGGATGCCGAAGAACGGCCGGCCGCGGCGACGGGTAATCCGTTTGCCAATCTCAAGTCGCTGCTGAAAAAGGAATGAGCGTGGCGGAGGCGGTGGACTTGTCCGCCTCCTGCACCGATCGGTTGAATCACTCCGACGTGGCTGGCAAGGCGTAGGCGATGACCGCGTCGCCGGTTTTGGTGCCCAGCGAGCCGTGCCCGCCGGCGGCGACCACCACGTACTGGCGGCCATCCTCGCCCAGGTAACTCATCGGTGTGGCCTGGCCGCCGGCGGGGAGCCGGCTCTGCCACAACTGCGCGCCGGTGGAAACGTCGTAGGCGCGCATGTAGTAATCCAGCGTGCTGGAAAGGAAGGCGACTCCGCCGGCCGTCATGATCGGACCGCCCAGGTTGGGCACGCCCATGCGGAACGGCAGCGGCAAGGGCGAGCTGTCGCGCACGGTGCCGTTCCGGTGCTGCCAGATGCGCTTGCCCGTGGTCAGGTCGGACACCGCCACGAAGCCCCACGGTGGCGCCTGGCACGGCAGCCCGAGCCTCGACACAAACGGTGTCAGCGATATCGCGAACGGGGCACCGAAGTTTTCGTTGAGCGCGGGCAAGGCCTCGCTGCCCGGCGGGACTTTGCCGTCATTGACATACAGCTCGGTGGCGTTTTCGCGCGGTACCAAGCGCGAGACGAACGCCAGCCGGGTGGGCGTGGTGAAGGTGATCTGGCGCTCCGGGTCCACCGCCACGCCGCCCCAGTTGAACACCCCGAAGTTGCCCGGATACACCAGCGTGCCCTGGGTGGATGGCGGGGTGTAGCGGCCTTCGTAGCGCAGCTTGCGCAGGTCGATGCGGCAGGCCAGCTGGTCGAACAGCGTCGCGCCCCACATGTCGCGTCCGCGCAGCGGCGGAGGATCGTAGGACAGCGCGGACACCGGCTGGGTGGGCGCGGTGTGGTCGCCGGCGGCGGCGCCTTGCGGCACCGCCGTTTCGGTCACCGGCAGGATGGGCTCGCCGGTCCGCCGGTCGAGCACGAAGACCTCGCCCTGCTTGGTCGGCTGTACCAGGGCAGGAATGCGCTGGCCGCGGACGGTCAGGTCGATCAGGCTTGGCTGCGCAGGCACGTCGTAGTCCCACAGGTCGTGATGCACCGTCTGGAACACCCAGCGCTCGCGGCCGGTGGCCAGGTCGAGCGCCACCACCGCTGACGAGTAGCGCTCCACGTCCGCGCTGCGGTTGCCACCCCACTGGTCGGGTGGCTGGTTGCCCATGGGCACGTACACCATGCCCAGCGCTTCATCCACGCTGGACGGCGCCCAGCTGTTGGGCGAGTTGGGCGTGTAGAGCCCGTCCGCCGCGATCGGCGCGGTCTGCTCCGGGTTGGCCGAGTCCCAGTTCCAGACCAGCGCGCCGGTATGCACGTCGAACGCGCGGATGACCCCGGACGCTTCGGTGGTGGAGACATTGTCCAGCACCGTGCCGGCCACGATGACCAGCGACGCGGTCACCACCACCGGCGAGGTGGAGTAGTAAGAGCCCGGATTGACGTAGGGCATGTTGGCCCACAGGTCGATCTGCCCGTCGCCGCCACCGAAGTCGGCGCACACCTTGCCGTCGTCGGGGTTGATCGCGATCAGGCGGCCGTCGGCGGTCGGCATGAAGAGACGTGACGGGCATTCGGCCGTGATCGGCAGGTCGATCGCCGCGATGGGCGCGCCGGACGGGGTTTGCTGTGCTGCGGGCGTTGTGGCCGGAACCGTCGCTGTCGTGGCGTTGATGGTTCCCTCGCCGGCGATGCTTGCCGAGGCAGCCGCCGACGCGCTCGCGTCGTTGTGATACGACAGGCCGCGGCAGGTCAGATGCTGCAGTGCCAGCTCGCCCTGGATCTTCGGGTCCAGTCGCCACACCTCCTCGCCGGTGGTGGCGTCCAGCGCGATGATCGACTGGTGTGGCGTGCAGAGAAACAGCCGGTTGCCGATCTTCAACGGCGTGACTTCGAACGTGGTCTCCTCCGGATCGCCGGACAGGCCGCGCACGTCGCCGGTGTGGTACGTCCACGCCACCTCGAGCTGGCCGGCGTTGGCCGGAGTGATCTGCGTCAGCGGTGAGTAGCGTTGGCCGTAGCCGGTACGTCCGTACGCGTGCCATTCGCCCGGCGGCACGCCCGACGGATCCACCCCCGTGCTGCCTGCGGCCATCGGCACGGTGCCCTTGATTGCGTGCGGGTCGCTGAACCAGGAAGCGACCGAGAGGATCGCCACCAGCGCCATCGCGACCGTCAGCGCAAGGCTGCCGCGAGCGGAGATGGCCGGGTGACCAGCGGCATCATGCCGGGCGCCTGCCGCAGGTTCGCCGGCAGCGTGCAAGCCGCGCCGCAGCCAGGGCGTCAGCAGCCAGATGCCGATCACGAACAACACCCCGAGGCGCGCCGCGAGCGGCCACCAGTCCAGGCCGGCTTCCCACAAGGACCACGCCAGCGAAGCCGCCAGCACCGCCGCGTAGATCCAGAGTGCCCATCGGCGGCGGAGCACCAGCCCGACTCCCGATGCTGCCAGTCCCAGCGCGGCCAGGGCGTAGTACCAGGAACCACCCAGCGCGATGAGCTGCGCGCCGCCCACACCCATCAGCAGCGCCATGACGAGCAGCAGTGCGCCCGTCAGCGGAGGGGCAATGCTGCGTCGGCGGTGGGTCATGTGCAGGGTTCCCTGGCTGGATGCTTGATCTGGATAACGCGCGCGGCGTCGACGCGACGTGGAGGGTGGTGTGCGACCCGCTGCGACACGGGGACATTCACTCCTCCGTGATCCGCCGCTGCGCACCGTAATGACTCCAGCGCGGCTGGCGTAACTTCGCTACCCGCGCCTGACACGACTCTCAACGGAAGACCCCATGGATCTGAAAAGCGGCTACCCGTTCTGGGCGGTCAAGAACGGCCTGATGCATGCCTTTGAGCCGCTGCAAAGCGATACCCGTTGCGATGTCGCCATCATCGGCGGTGGCATCAGCGGCGCATTGATCGCCGATACGCTTTCCGCTGCCGGTCACGAAGTGGTGCTGGTCGAACAGCGCGACATTGGCTGGGGCAGCACGGCGGCGAGCACGGCCTTGCTGCAATACGAGATCGACACCCACCTGACCGAGCTCAGCACGACGCTGGGCGAGGACAACGCGGTGCTGGCCTACCGCGCGTGCGTCGACGCGATCGGCATGCTCGAGGAGGTCGCCAACGGTCTGGGCGACACGGGCTTTGAACGTTGCGAGAGCCTGTACTACGCCAGCCGGGCACGCGACACGGGGAAGCTGCGCGAGGAGTACGCGCTGCGCCGCCGGCACGGGTTCGATGTCCGTTGGCTGGAGTCGGGTGAGATCAAGGAACGCTTCGGCATCCCCGCGCCGGCGGCGATCCTCAACCGCCCGGCCGCCAGCGTGGATCCCTACCGGCTCACCTACGGCCTGCTCACCCGGCTGCAGAAGCGCGGCGTGGGCGTGCACGACCGGACCCGCGTGGCCAGCGTGGTCACGCGACCGCGATCGGTGGAGCTCGCGCTGGAGAACGGCGCACGCCTGATCGCGGGCCACGTGATCGTGGCGGCGGGCTACGAGGGCGAGAACTTCCTGCCCAGCAACGTCGCCAGCAACCGCAGCAGCTACGCATTCGTCACCGATTCGATCAGCCGCGATGAGCTGGGCGCGCTGTCCACGACGATGATGTGGGAAACCGCGCGACCCTACCTCTACCTGCGCACGACCTCGGACAACCGTCTGCTGGTGGGCGGGGAGGACGACCGCGTGGACATCCCGCGGCGCCGCGATGCGATGGTCGACCGCAAGGCGCGCTCACTGGCGAAGAAGGCGCAGAAGCTGTTTCCGCATCTCGACATCGCCCCGACGTTCTCATGGGCCGGGACGTTCGCCGAGACCAGCGACGGCCTGCCGTATTTCGGGCCGCATCCGGCGACCGGCCCGCGGATGCTGTTCGCCATGGCCTACGGCGGCAACGGCATCACCTACTCGATGCTGGGCGCGGGGCTGTTGCGGGCGATGGTGGAGGGCAAGCCGCACCGCCTGGCGCCGCTGTTCACCTTCGAGCGCTTGGACACCTGACCGATCGCGCCCGTCCAGGACACCGCCGTCGCGCCCGGCTCAGCTGTCCAGCAATGCCCTGATCGCCGCCAGTCCGGCCGCCGCGCGCTCCTGCTTGTGCGCCGCGTCGGCAATCGGATCGGCGCCGTCGCGCTGGATCTCGGCGATGGGCAGCTCGTCCAAGAAGCGGCTCGGCTTGAGGCGGATCGTGTCGCCCCACTTCTGCGCCTTCTTCGAGTACGACAGCCACAGCCGTTCCTTGGCCCGGGTGATGCCGACGTACAGCAGCCGGCGCTCCTCCTCGAGGCTGCCTTCATCCAGGGCGGCATCGTGCGGCAGCGTGCCGTCCTCGACGCCGACGATGAACACGTAGCGGAATTCCAGGCCCTTGGCGCCGTGCAGGCTCATCAGGCGCACCTGGTTGCCGGCCTCGCCCTTGTCGGCGTGCGAGAGCAGCGTCAGCTGCGCGGCCAGCTCGCCCGGGCCGGCCCCCTTGCCGCCGTCAAACCAGTCGGCGAGTTCCTCCAGGTTGGCCTTGCGGCGCTGGAAGGACGCCTCGTCCTTGCACTGGGCGCGGATCGCCAGCAGCAGGCCGGACTTCTCCGCCAGCACGCGCACCAGTTCGGACGGCGGCAGCTTGCGTGCGTCCTCGCGCAGGCCGCGGACGATGCCGACAAAGGTGTTCAGCGCATTGCCGGCACGCGGCGGCAGCTGCTGCAGCGCGCCGACCGACTCGGCGGCGCGCGACATCGGCATGCCGGCACGCTGGGCCAGTTCGGCCAGTCGCGCCAGCGTGGTCGCGCCGACCTCGCGCTTGGGTGAGGTCACCGCACGCAGGAACGCGGCATCGTCGTCGGGATTGGCGATCAGGCGCAGCCAGGACATCGCGTCCTTGACCTCGCCGCGCTCCAGGAAGGCGGTGCCGCCGGTCAGGTGGTAGGGCACGCCGACCTGCTGCAGCGCCTTCTCCAGCGCGCGCGACTGGAAATTGCCGCGGAACAGGATGCAGAAATCGCTCCACGGCGTCTGCCGGGCGGTGGCGGTGAACTGGATCTCGGCGGCGACCTTTTCCGCCTCATGCGCACTGTCGCGGCATTCCCAGATGCGGATGCGCTCGCCGTCGGCCTGCTCGCTCCACAGCGTCTTGAGGTGGGTGTGCGGGTTGTTGGCGATCAGCGCGTTGGCCGCGCGCAGCACGCGGTTGGAGCAGCGGTAGTTCTGCTCCAGCTTGATCACCCGCAGGCTCGGGTAATCGGTCTCCAGCGACAGCAGGTTGTCGGGATTGGCGCCGCGCCAGGCGTAGATGGACTGGTCGTCATCGCCCACCACGGTGAACAGCCCGCTCGGCCCGGCCAGCGACTTGAGCAGCCGGTACTGGGCGTCGTTGGTGTCCTGGCACTCGTCCACCAGCAGGTAGCCAATGCGCTCGCGCCAGGCCAGCGCGCACTCCTCGTCGGACTCCAGCAACTGCACCGGCAGGCGGATCAGGTCATCGAAGTCGACCGCATTGAACGTGGTCAGGCGCGCCTGGTAGAGCGCGTAGACGGTGGCCGCCTCCACTTCGCGCGCGCTGCGGGCTTCGGCCATCGCCTGCTCGGGCGACAGGCCGGCGTTCTTGGCGCGCGAGATCAGGTTGCGCATGCCGTCCAGCACGTCCGGCTTGGTGCCCACACCCAGCAGGTCCTTGATCTGCGCGCCGCTGTCGTCGCTGTCGAAGATCGAGAAGCCGCGGCGCAGGCCGAGCTTGGCGTGTTCGATCTGCAAAAAGCGCAGGCCCAGCGCGTGGAAGGTGGAGATCGTCAGGCCGTCGGCGCCGTCGCCGCGGATGCGCTTGGCGACGCGTTCGCGCATCTCCTTGGCCGACTTGTTAGTGAAGGTGATCGCCGCGATGCGCCGGGCCGGCATGCGGCCGGATGCGATCAGGTGGGCGATCTTCTCCACGATCACGCGGGTCTTGCCGCTGCCGGCACCGGCGAGCACCAGCAGGGGGCCTTCGACGTGTTCGACGGCGGCGCGTTGGGGAGGGTTGAGGCCGTGCATGGGGACTGCAGTCACGCGATGGAGCGGCCGGGCAGTTTACCCCGGCCCCGCCGACGACTACCTTTGTCGGCTTCTCTCACCGGCTGTCATGGCTCAAGGATCACGGATGCTCCCTCGGCTGCTGTTTCGCGCGCTGCTCGCGCCCTGTCTGTTTGCCCTTGCTTTCACCGCCGCCGCGGCGCCGCCGGCGGAGGATCCGCTGGACGATCCGGTGATGCTTTCAGCGGGCTTCCTGGCCGGCCACCCCGACCTGAACTACCGCATCGAGGGCCAGAAGGCGCTCGACCACGGCCGCCTGCAGGACGCGCTGGCGTACTTCCGTCGCGCCAGCCTCTACGCCGACAAGGCCTCGCAGGCGATGGTCGGCGAGATGCTCTGGCAGGGCCGCGGCACCGAGGTGGACCGGCCACTGGCCTACGCGTGGATGGACCTGGCCGCCGAGCGCGGCTACCGCGGTTTCCTCCGCTTCCGCGAGCAGTACTGGGAGCAGCTGGACCAGGCCGAGCGTGATCGCGCGGTGGCCGAAGGCCAGGCGGTCTACGCGCGCTACGGCGATGCAGTCGCCCAGCCGCGGATGGCGGCGGTGCTGCGCCGCGCGCGCAGCCAGGTCACCGGCAGCCGCACCGGCTTCGTCGGCTCGCTGAAAATCGTCACCACCGGTCCGGCCGGGGAGTCGATCAACATCGACGGCTCCCAATTCCACGACGAGCGCTACTGGGATCCGAAGCAGTACGCCGCGTGGCAGGACAGCATCTGGATGAATCCGCGCGTGGGCACGGTCAACGTGGGCGAAACCGAGGTGCTGCCCAGGCGGGAACCCGGGTCCTGATCGCCTAAAATGCCGGCATGGCGAAGCTCTATTTCTACTATTCGGCGATGAACGCCGGCAAGACCACCAACCTGCTGCAATCGGCGCACAACTACCGCGAGCGCGGGATGCGGGTGCTGATCCTGGCGCCGCAGCTGGACAGCCGCGCCGGCAGCGGCACGGTGGCCTCGCGTATCGGACTGAGCGCTGCGGCGACCACGTTCACTCCCGAGCAGGACCTGCAGTCGTTGGTCGCCACCGACATCGCCGCACACGGCGAGTTGCACTGCGTGCTGGTGGACGAGGCTCAGTTCCTGCACAAGCCGCAGGTCTGGCAGCTGAGCGAGGTGGTGGACGCGTTCGGTATCCCGGTGTTGTGCTACGGCCTGCGCACGGACTTCCGCGGCGAGCTGTTCGAGGGCAGCCAATACCTGCTGGCTTGGGCGGATGAGATCAGCGAGATCAAGACGATCTGCCACAGCGGCAGCAAGGCGACGATGACCGTGCGCGTGGATGCGCAGGGCCGCGCGGTGCGCGACGGACCCCAGGTCGAGATCGGCGGCAACGAGCGCTACCTGTCGGTATCGCGCGCCGAATACAAGAAGGTGGTCCGCGGCGAGGGGTCGATCGACCCGATGCAGCCGCCGCTGTCCCTGCCGCCGGCGAGCGACTGACACGGCTCAGCCGCGGGTCCGTGCAGAAGGGTGGTCAGCCGCTGCAGGGCGTCCACCTGCCCAACCGGTATACCGTCGCTCGCGTGGATCGCCCCGACGCGCTCGAAGATGGGTTCGGAGCGCTGGAGGCGGGCACGGGCGACCCGGCAGCGCGAGAGCTGCGCCCGGAACGCCGCGGTCGGCAGCGGCGATGACAGCGGATGCTGGGCGATGCGTGGCAGTCCCGGCCGCATCACCTGGATGCACCCGGCCGGATCGCCAAGCAGCTCCGCCACCCGGCCGCGCTGGATCAGCGAGTCCAGGCGCAGTTGTTCCGGAACAGGGTCCACGTCGGCCAGCAGGCGTGCCTGGCGGTCCAGCAGACGCCGCGCCTGCTCAGGCTCGCCCAACCCGATGTGCAGGCCGGCGACCACGCCGAGCACCTCGGCCAAGGCGACCGGCTGGTCGGCCAGCTCGCGCTCGCCGCGCGCCACGGCGGTCATCAGCAGGGTGCGCATGTCCATCGGTTGACCGTCGCGGGTATCCCCGGCGCTCTCCAGCACCCCGATCATGAACGCCTGGATGGCCTGCGCGCGCGCCGCTTCCGCGACGGCCTGGCGGGACTGGACCATGCCCATCAGCAACGCGACCGTGAGCAGCGCGGTGGTCAGCGTGCCGGTCGCCAGCGGCCAGCGGTGTCGGCCGACGAACTTGCCCATCCGGTAGCGCCAGCTCTGCGCCCGTGCGCGCACCGGCCGGCCGCTGGCGTAGCGCAACAGGTCCTGCGCCAGCGCCTCCACCGAGGGATAGCGCTGCTCCGGCGGTTTGGACAGCGCCTTGAGGACGATGTTGTCCAGATCCCCGGCCAGCAGCCGCGCGCGCCGGCGCAAGGCCAGCGGGTCGTGCGCCGGCTCCGGGACGGTCGCGCCGACGGGTTGCAGCAGCGCCTGCGACGGCCGCACCGGGTCGTGCATCAGGATGGATTCCTCCCATGCCGCGTCGCTGCCGCGCACGGGGCGGTAGGGCTTGGCATCGACCAGCAATTCGTACAGCACCACGCCCAGCGAATAGACGTCGGTCATGGTGGTGACCGGCTCGCCGAGGATCTGCTCGGGGGCGGCGTAGTGCAGGGTGAAGGCGCGCGCATCGGTTCGGGTGCGCTCCGGGCCGTTGTCGCTGTCGAGGAGTTTGGCGATGCCGAAATCGAGCAGGCGGACGTCGCCGCCGGGCGTCACCAGGATGTTGGAGGGCTTCAGGTCGCGGTGGACGATCAGGTTGGCGTGGGCGTGGCTGACCGCCGCGCAGACCTGCTCGAACATGTGCAGGCGCGTGGCCAGCGGGGTGTCGTGCTCGCGGCAGTAGTCGGTGATCGGTATGCCGTCGATGTATTCCAGCGCCAGGTAGGGCAGGCCTTCGCTGCTGATGCCGGCATCGAGCAGGCGGGCGATGTGCGGGTGGGCCAGCCGGGCGAGGATCTGCCGCTCGCGGCTGAAGCGCAGGCGCAGGTTGGTGTCCACCAGGCCCGGACGCAGCAGTTTCAGGCCCACGCGGCGCTGGTAGAGCCCGTCGGCGCGCGAGGCGAGCCAGACCTGCCCCATCCCGCCTTCGCCGAGGAGGTGCTCCAGCCGGTACGGCCCGACCTGGCGCCCGGGCATCACCAGCTGGCTGGGCTTGAGCGCCGGCTCGGCGAGGAAGCTCTCGTCCTCGTCCAGCGCGATCAGCGCCGCCAGCTCGTCGGCCAGTCCCGGGTCCTCGGCGCGCACCCTGTGCAGGCGGCGCTCGCGGGCGCCCGGGTCCAGCCCGAACAGCTCGTCGAGGAGGGGGGACATCCGTTGCCAGCGTGCTGGGTCCATGCGTCCTTCCGTGTTGTGCGTCGCGCCCCGGGCGAGTCAGCTGCTCAGGCTTGCGGCGCGTCGCGCAGCGATGCCAGCAGGAACACCCGTGCCTTCTGCCAGTCGCGCCGGATGCTGCGCTCGGAGCGGTCCATCACCGCGGAGATTTCCGGCTCCGAGAGTCCACCGAAATAGCGCAGCTCGACCAGCTGCGCCAGTTTCGGGTCGACCTGTCCCAGTCGGGTCAGGGCCACGTCCAGCGCGAGCATGTCGTCATCCAGGCGCAAGCCGCCTTCCAGGTCTTCGGGCAGGTCGGTTACCCGGTGCAGGTCGCCGCCGCGTTTCTGCGCCAGCCGTTGCCGGGCGTAGTCGACCACTACCGAGCGCATCGCCGTGGCCGCGTAGGCGAAGAAGTGCGCGCGATCGTCAAACTG
Organism: Lysobacter ciconiae; assembly: GCF_015209725.1. Taxonomy (NCBI): domain Bacteria; kingdom Pseudomonadati; phylum Pseudomonadota; class Gammaproteobacteria; order Lysobacterales; family Lysobacteraceae; genus Novilysobacter; species Novilysobacter ciconiae. The sequence continues at coordinate 268,839 of NZ_CP063656.1, forward strand.
GGCTTCGCGCTTGCCCCAGAGTTTCAGATAGGCCTCATGGACGAGCGCGGTGGCGTTGAGGGTCTGGCCGCGCTGCTCCGCCAACTGGCGCCGGGCCATGCCGTGCAGCTCGTGGTAGAGCGCGGAAAGCACCTCGTCGAGTGCCCCGCGACCGCCCCCACGGGCCGCTTGCAGAAGCTGGGTAATATCGCCGCTGTCAGCCATAGCACGTCCCTTCCTTGTGACGTTGAATATAGCGCGTTGTGACACATGTCACGGAAATAGTACAAGCAGCCGCGGCCGCGGCAGGTTCAGCGTTGGCAGTTGCTGCACCACACGCTGGTGCGCTGGCCGATCGACGCCTGTTTCAGTGCACGGCCACAGCTCGGGCATGGTGCGCCGCCCTGGCCATAGACCGACAGCTGCTGGACGAAATAGCCGGTGTTGCCGTCGGGACTGATGAAGTCGCGCAGCGTCGTGCCCCCCTGCGCGATGGCGGCCTCCAGGACGCGGCGGATTTCCCCGGCCAGCAGGCGGTAGCGCTCGCGCGAGATTCGCCCGGCGGCCCGCAACGGCGAGATCCCGGCCGCGAACAGGGCCTCGGCGGCGTAGATGTTGCCGACCCCGACCACCACCGCCTGGTCCATCAGGAAGGCCTTCACCGGGGCGCGGCGTCCGCGGCCCAGGGCGTACAGATAGTCGCCGGTGAACGCGTCCGACAGCGGCTCCGGCCCGAGCGACGCCAGCAGGGGATGGACGCTGCCGGGTGCCTGCCACAACACGCTGCCGAAACGGCGCGGGTCGTGCATCCGCAGCACGCGCTCGTTGTCCAGGAGCAGGTCGACGTGGTCGTGCGGGCGCGGCGGCGTGTGCGCCGGGATCACCCGAAGGCTGCCGGACATGCCCAGGTGCAGCAGCGCGCTGCCCACGGCCGTATCCAGCAGGAGGTACTTCGCCCGGCGACGCACCCCGAGGATCCGCTGGCGGGGCAGCAGCGTGCTGATTTCCGCTGCGATCGGCCACCGCAGGTCGGTCCGACGCAGGGTCGCGGCGATGACCGTGCGGCCGGTGAGGTGGGGGGCGAGGGCGGCGCGGGTGGTCTCGACTTCGGGCAGCTCGGGCATGCGCACAGTCTACGGCGCGCCGGACTTCGGAGCGCCCGGACCGTCGCTGCGCTGAACGGTTCACGGTGGCGCGGGGGCGCATCGCGGCGCCCGCGGATTCAGCTGAATGGTCCCGATGCACAGTTGTGCACTGGCGTGTCATCATCAATGGTTCCGGCGTGCAAACCTCGCTGGATTGATCCGGGCACGCGCCCGGCGCCCTTCCCCGGAGTCATGAAATGCCCGCTTCTTTGCTCGACTTCCTCGCCGGTGGCGTGCTGCAACCCAGTTGGGGTGCGCTCGCGGTCTACGTGCTGGTGGTCACCCAGTTGACGATCTTTGCCGTCACCCTGTACCTGCACCGCTCGATGACCCATCGCGGCGTTGAATTCCACCCGGCGATCAACCACTTCTTCCGTTTCTGGACCTGGCTGACCACGTCGATGATCACCCGCGAGTGGGTGGCGATCCACCGCAAGCACCACGCCACCTGCGAGACCGAGGAGGACCCGCACAGTCCGCTGACCAAGGGCATCGGCAACGTGTTCTGGCGCGGCGTGGAGCTTTACCGCGAGGCCCGCAGCGACCGCGCGTCGATCGAGAAGTACGGCAAGGGCTGCCCGGACGACTGGATCGAGCGCCATGTGTACACCCCGCATGCGACCCTCGGCCCGACCCTGCTGCTGTTCATCAACTTCGGCTTGTTCGGGTTTGCCGGCGTGGCGGTCTGGGCGATCCAGATGCTGTGGATCCCGTTCTGGGCCGCGGGCGTGGTCAACGGCATCGGCCACTGGTGGGGCTACCGCAACTTCGAGACCACCGACAAGGCGACCAACATCACGCCGTGGGCGTTCTGGATCGGCGGTGAGGAGCTGCACAACAACCACCATGCGTTCCCCAGCTCGGCCAAGTTCGCGCTGCGCAAGTTCGAGTTCGACATCGGCTGGACGGTGATCCAGGCGCTGCAGCGCGTTGGCCTGGCCAAAGTGCTGCGGGTCGCGCCGACGCTGGACGTGCGGCCCAACATCAGCATGCCGGACCGCGAAACACTCAAGGCCCTGCTGGCGATCCGCTTCCAGGCGATGACCGACTATTACCGCAAGGTCACCCTGCCGGCGTTGCGGGCCAATGACGAGAAACTGCCGCGCAAGCTGCGCAAGGGCCTGGCCGACGGCGGCCGCTGGCTGGACGACGAGAAGCGCGCCCGCCTGCAGGCCTGGCTGGCGGACCGTCCGCACATGGCGACGCTGGCCGAGTATCGCCAGCGCCTGCAGCAGGTGCTCGACGAGCGCTCCAACGACGCGCAGGCCACGCTGCAGAAGCTGCACGACTGGTGCGTGGAGGCCGAGGCCACCGGCAATCATGCGCTGCAGCAGTTCTCCGCGCGCCTGAAGGGCTACACCCTGGTACCGGCGCAGGCGTGACCGCCGCGGGCCGTCATCGGCTGCGCGCTTTGGCGGTCCCGTTGCTGGCGACGGGACTGGCCGCGATGGCGTGGCTATCGAGCCCGGCGTCCGCGCAGGCCAGGGTCGAGACCACCGGTGATTACCTGCAGCGCATGGACGTCGACGGCGATGGCCGGGTCTCGCTGGAGGAGTACCTGGCCTGGATGAGCTACGCGTTCGATGCCATGGATGCCAACGGCGATGGCGTGCTCGACCCGGCCGAGCAGCCGGGCGGGACGGGCAAGGCGATCACCCGCAGCGAGCACCTCGCGCGCCTGACCGCGCGTTTCCGCCGGCAGGACGCCAACCGCGACGGTTTCCTCAGCGCCAAGGAATTGGCCGCACCGCCGCAATAGGCGTCGCGACCCGACGCCCGCAGGCGTCTACTACCAAGGTCGTGTGTCCGCTCCGGCGGGTACCTCCTACATTTCGATGGCAACCACCCCGCTCAGGGGTGCGGCCATCACTTGGGAGGACGTGCGATGCAGGCGAACAACGTGATCGAACGGGTGCTCGCTCACCCCAAGTACGAGGAACTGACGCGCAGGCGCGGACGCACCAGCCTGTGGTTTTTCCTGCTGATGCTGGTGGTGTATGCCGGCTTCATCCTGACCTTGGCCTATTGGCCTGACGTGTTCGCCCGGCCGATCGGGCCCGGTTTCACGATGAGCGTGGGCGTGCTTACCGCGATCATCGTCGCGATCAGCGCGGTGGTGATGATTTCCGCCTTTGTGCACATCTCCAACAAGCACTACGACCCGCTGATCGACGCCATCGTGAGGGACGTGAAGTGAGGGCCGCCATCGCGCCGTGCGCCGCGGCCGTCGCGGTCCTGCTGCCGGTGCCCGCCTTCGCGGCAACCAAGGGGCAGGCCAACACCTCGGCGATCGTCATGTTCCTGGTGTTCATCGTCGCCACGATGTTCATTACCTGGTGGGCGGCCAAGCGCACCAAGACCACCTCGGATTTCTACACCGCCGGCGGCGGCATCACCGGCTTCCAGAACGGCCTGGCGATCGCGGGGGATTACCTGTCGGCGGCGTCGTTCCTGGGCATCGCCGGCATGGTCTACGTCAGTGGCTTTGACGGCATGATCTACGCGATCGGCTTCCTGTTCGGCTGGCCGGTGGTGATGTTCCTGATCGCCGAGCGGCTGCGCAACCTGGGTCGCTACAACTTCGCCGACGTGACCTCCTACCGGCTGTCGGAAACGCCGCTGCGCGTGCTGGCGGCGAGCGCGTCCTTGCTGGTGATCGCGCTGTACCTGATCGCGCAGATGGTCGGCGCCGGCAAACTCATCGTGCTGCTGTTCGGCATCCGCTACGAACTGGCGGTGTCCATCGTCGGCGTGCTGATGATCATGTACGTGGCGTTCGGCGGCATGACCGCGACCACCTGGGTGCAGATCATCAAGGCGGTGCTGATGCTGATCGGCGCCACGCTGATGGCGTTCCTGGTGCTGAAGGCCTTCAGCTTCAATCCCGACGCGATGCTGGCCGAGGCGGTGCGCATCCACCCCAACGGGCTCGCGATCATGGCCCCGGGCTCACAGGTCAGTGCCAACCCGCTCAACGCGCTCTCGCTGGGACTCGCGCTGGCCTTCGGCACCGCCGGGCTGCCGCACATCCTGATGCGCTTCTTCACCGTGCCCAACGCGAAGGAAGCGCGCCGCTCGGTGATCTACGCCAGCTCGTTCATCGGCTACTTCTACCTGCTGACCTTCATCATCGGTTTCGGCGGCATCGCCCTGTTGTACCAGCACCCGGAGTACTTCACCGCCAATCCCGACGGCAGCATCGACATCATCAACGGACTGGTCGGCGGTACCAACATGGTGGCGGTGCACCTGGCCAACGCAGTCGGTGGCAGCCTGTTGCTGGGCTTCCTGGCGGCGGTGACCTTCGCCACCATCGTGGCGGTGGTGGCCGGGCTGACCCTGGCCGGTGCGGCGGCGATCTCGCATGACCTGTACGCCAACGTGTTTGCCCGCGGCCGGGCGACGGAGAAGCAGCAGATGAAGATCTCGCGCATCTCCACGGTGACCCTGGGCGTGATCGCGATCCTGCTGGGCATTGTGTTCGAGAACCAGAACGTGGCCTTCATGGTCGGCCTGGCCTTCGCCATCGCGGCCAGTGCCAACTTCCCGGTGCTGGTGCTGTCGATCGCCTGGCGTGGGTGCACGACGATGGGTGCGACGATCGGCGGCTTCATCGGGCTGGTGGTGGCGACGGCGTGGGTGACCCTGAGCAAGACCGTGTGGGTGGACGTGTTCGGCTTCGCGGAGCCGATCGTGCCCTTCCCGAACCCCGGCATCCTGTCGATCCCGCTGGCGTTCATCGCGATCTGGCTGTTCTCGGTGCTGGACCGCAGCCCGCGCGCGGATCGCGAACGCGCCGCCTTCGATGCGCTGCGCGTGCGCAGCGAGACGGGCATCGGCGCCTCCTCGGCAAGCGACCACTGACGCGGGGGGCTACCCTCGGTCCACAGACACAGGAGCGATGACGCCATGTACAAGCACATAGTGATTGCGACCGACGGTTCGGAGCTGGCGGGCAAGGGACTGGAGCAGGGCCTGGAGCTGGCGGCGGCATTGGGCGCGCAGGTGACCATCGTCACCGCGTCCGAGCGCTGGACACCGGCGGACGCGGGGGTGGTGTGGGGCGGCTCGGCGAGCATGCTGCAGGAGTACCGGACCCACGTCACCAACCAGGCCAACGAGGTGCTGGCGGCCGCCGCGGCGCGCGCCGACCAGCTTGGTGTGCGCTATGAGTCGGTCTACGTCGCCGAGCGCTACCCGGCCGATGCGATCCTGGAAACCGCCGCCGGGATTGATGCGGACCTGATCGTCATGGCGAGCCATGGGCGCCGCGGTTTGAACCGGTTGCTGATCGGCAGCCAGACGAATGCGGTAATTGCCCACAGCAACATTCCGGTGCTGGTGGTGCGCTGAGGGTTTGCGGGAGGCGGGACCGTTGGACCGTGAGGGGCCCCGCCGCGGCCGGGAGGTCTTCGCTGCTCATGTCCCCCGGCCTCCGCCTGCCGGCGGAACCCTCCTCCCTTTACTTCGCTGCGAAGACCTCCCGACCACGACGGGCTCGGCGGGTGGGGACCTCCATCCGCTGAAAGTCGGGCTTTCACCACGGCCGCGGCGTACCCCGCAAGACGGGTGGGATTGCCGTTGAGGGCGAAATAAAGGAGGAGGCGACGGCCGAAGGCTGTCGCCGGGGGACATTCGCCCTCAACGGCAGGCCCACCCGTCCCCGGCATCGCCGCAGTCCGTCGCGACGTTCCGGCTCACTGAAACCGGACCCAGTCGCGTGGGTCCGGCCGCTCGTGCACTCCAGCAGCTCAGCCGCCAGGTTCAGAAGGTGTAGCGGGCCAGGGTGTGCAGGCGGACCAGCTCGCCGTCCGTACCGGACTCCAGCGTGCGCTCACCCCAGATCGCCTCGATGCCCAGATCGAGCTTGGGCACCGGCGACCAGATCAGGTTGGCGTGCGCCGAATGCACCCGCCGGGTGACCCCGAGGCCAGTCAGGTCGGTCCGGTTGTCCCACTGCGAGCGCGCGTAGTAGAGGTTGCCGCGAAGCTGCGGGCTGAAGGCATGGCGCAGACCTGCATACGCCGCCCAGCCGCCGAGCGCGTCGAGGTTGCCGCTGGCGTCGACCATCGCATCCTGTTGCACGGTGGCCAGGCCTATGTAACGCCCGAAACCTTCTCCGCCGGTGACCTGGTAACGCAAGTCGGTGCTGTCGCCGAGTTTGACCAGTCCGCTGACGCTGGCGGCGAAGCCGGTGCTGCTCTCGGCGCTGCCGGCGACGGGCTCGTGCTTGAGCTGCCGCGCCATGCCGGCCACGCTGAAGTGGCCCCAATCGCCCTTGCCGGTGTAGCGGGCGACCAGGTCGGGCACGCTGTTGTCGCCGCTGATCACGCGCGGACCGCCGCCAAAGGGCTGCACCGTCGTTTCGGGGTTTTCCAGCGACACGCTGAAGGGTCCGCTGGTGTAGCGGATCTGCGGCTGGCGCACGAACACCACCGCATCGGTGGGGCCGACGAAGTCGACCGAGTCGAGCAGGGCCGCGGTGTCCATGAAGTTGGACCAGGTCTGGCCGACCAGCAGCCGGTTCCAGGTCAGGTAGGCGTGGCGGATGGTGGCGCCATAGGTGTTGGTCGCCGCCGTGTTGCCCAGCGAGCCGCCGAAGAAATCCAGCTCGAAGCGCGCGCCCAGCTTGTCGCCCGAATCCAGCTCGGTGCTCGCGTCGAACCACAGGCGCGAGAATTTGACGTGGCTGTCGAGGTAGGCGTCGCCGCCATCGCCGCCGACCGGGATGGCGCCCGGCACGTAGAAATCGCGGCCGGCGGTGCTCTTGGCGATTTCGCCGTCGCTGGTGCTGGTCGACATCGCGTCGACGCGAATCATGCCGCCGACGGTGAAGCGGGTGCCGGGGTTGGCCTGCGGGGTGATCGTGGTGGTCTGGATGGGAGCGGTCTGGGCTGGCTTGGCCGGCAGCGCGGCGGCAACCGGTTGGCTTGCCGGCACCGGCATCGTGCCCTGCCTGGTGGTGTCGGCATCGGCGAGCGACTGCTGCGCCAGCATCTGCTCGACCAGCCGCTCCAGCTCGGCCACGCGGGCCTCCAGTGCCTGCTCGCGGTCGGTCTGCGCCAGCGCCACGCCGGGCGCGAGCAGCGCAACCAGCAGCGCGGCCGCCAGTGGCCGGCGACGCCATTGCGTCGATGCGCCGGTGGTGCCGGCGCGGTTGGATCGGGGCATGTTTCCCTCCACGGCTTCCGCCAGGTGACGGGTTGCCGACGGGCTGCCGGCCACCTGTTTTGGAGGGTATGCGTAAAACGTGCGCATTCACGCGTGCCTAGACCAAGGTCTAAACCGCGCCGTGACCGGATGCGGCACACTCGACAGGGACAAACCGCTCAGGAGGCCACGCCCATGAACATGCCCCGGGACATCTACCCAGTGCCGGCCGATTTCGCTGTCAACACGCGCGTCAATCGGGAGCAGTATCAGGCCCTGTACAAGCAGTCGCTGGACGATCCGGACGGGTTCTGGGCCGGCGTGGCCGAGCGCCTGGAGTGGATGAAGACGCCCACGAAGATCAAGAACACCAGCTTCGACCTGGCCGACTTCCGCATCCGCTGGTACGAGGACGGCGAGCTCAACGTCAGCGTGAACTGCCTGGACCGGCACCTGGAGAGCCGCGGTGACAAGACCGCGCTCATCTTCGAGCCCGACAGCCCCGACACGCCGGCCGAGCGCATCAGCTACCGCGAGTTGCACCGCCGCGTGTGCAAGCTGGCCAATGCATTGCGCGCGCTGGGCATCGGCAAGGGCGACCGGGTCACCATCTACCTGCCGATGATCCCCGAGGCGGCAATCGCCATGCTCGCGTGCGCGCGCATCGGCGCGGTACACATGGTGGTGTTTGGCGGTTTTGCGGCCAACTCGATCGCCGACCGGGTCTCCGACAGCGGCAGCAAGTTGATCATCACCGCCGACGAGGGCCTGCGCGGTGGCCGCAAGGTGAAGCTGAAGGTCAACGTCGATGCGGCGCTCAAGCTGCCCGGCACCAACACCGTGGAAACCGTGCTGGTGGTGCGCCACACCGGCGCTGCGGTCGACATGCAGATGCCGCGCGACCGCTGGTACGACGCCGTGGTCGACGGGCAGCCGGAGGCCTGCGAGCCGGAACGCATGAACGCGGAGGACCCGCTGTTCATCCTCTACACCTCCGGCAGCACCGGCAAGCCCAAGGGCGTGCTGCACACGACCGGCGGCTACCTGGTCTATGTCAGCTACACCCACGAGACCATCTTCGACCTGCGCGAGGACGACGTGTACTGGTGCACCGCCGACGTCGGCTGGGTCACCGGCCACAGCTACATCGTCTACGGCCCGCTGGCCAATGGCGCGACCTCGCTGATCTTCGAGGGCGTGCCCAACTACCCCGACATGTCGCGCTTCTGGCAGGTGGTCGACAAGCACGAGGTGACCACGTTCTACACCGCGCCGACCGCGATCCGCGCGCTGATGCGCGAAGGCGAGGGGCCGGTGAAGGCGACCTCGCGCAAGTCCCTGCGCCTGCTGGGCAGCGTCGGCGAGCCGATCAACCCAGAGGCCTGGCGCTGGTACCACGACGTGGTCGGCGAGGGCCGCTGCCCGATCGTCGACACCTGGTGGCAGACCGAGAACGGCGGCATCCTGATCTCGCCGCTGCCCGGCGCGACCGACCTCAAGCCCGGCTGCGCGACCAACCCGTTCTTCGGCGTCAAGCCCGCGATTGTCGACACCAACGGCAACTTCATCGAAGGCGAGGGCTCGGGCAACCTGGTGATCACCGACTCCTGGCCGAGCCAGTCGCGCAGCATCTACGGCGATCACCAGCGCTTCATCGACACCTATTTCAAGACCTACCCGGGCACCTACTTCACCGGTGACGGCTGCCGGCGCGATGCCGACGGCGACTACTGGATCACCGGCCGCGTGGACGACGTGATCAACGTCAGCGGCCACCGCATCGGTACCGCCGAGGTGGAGAGCGCGCTGGTCTCGCACGACAAGGTTGCCGAGGCCGCGGTGGTCGGCTTCCCGCATGACCTGAAGGGCCAGGGCATCTACGTCTATGTGACCCTGATCGCCGGCGAGGTCGCCAGCGATGAGCTGCGGGTCGAGCTGATCCGCCACGTGCGCGCCGAGATCGGTCCCATCGCCTCCATCGACCACCTGCAGTGGGCGCCCGGCCTGCCCAAGACCCGCTCTGGCAAGATCATGCGGCGGATCCTGCGCAAGATCGCCGAGAACGCGCCCGACCAGCTGGGCGACACCAGCACCCTGGCCGATCCTTCGGTGGTGGATTCGCTGGTCAAGGAGCGTTACATCCCCGAGTGACCGACGGCCATCCGCCTGCCGTCACGACATCCTTTCCCGGCCCGGCCTTTACGGACCGGGAAAGGCGGAGTCCGCCGATGCCCACCCTGCTGATCGCCGATGATCACCCGCTGTTCCGCGAGGCCCTGCGCGGGGTGGTCGCGCGGGTGATGCCGGGCGCGAGCCTGCACGAGGCGGACAGTGTCGACGCGCTCTACACGCTGGTCGATGCGGAGCCCGATGCCGACCTGCTGCTGCTGGATCTCAACATGCCCGGCGCGCAGGGCTTCAGCGCGTTGGTGCACCTGCGCTCGATCCATCCGCAGCTGCCGGTCGTGGTGGTCTCCGCGCGCGAGGAACCCGCGGTGATGCGCCGTGCGCTGGACCACGGGGCGGTCGGCTTCATCCCCAAGTCCGCCGATGCCGCGACCCTGGCCGAGGCGATCACCGCGGTGCTTGACGGCGATCGCTGGGCGCCGCCGGCCGCCTTCAATGCGCCGGCGGCCAACGCGGAGGAGCGCGACGCCGCCCGCCGCCTGCGCGATCTCACCCCTCAGCAGTTCCGGGTGCTGCAGATGATCGGCTCGGGCCTGCTCAACAAGCAGGTCGGCTACGAACTGGGCGTCTCGGAGGCGACCATCAAGGCGCACGTCACCGCGATCCTGCGCAAGCTGGGCGCCAACAACCGCACCCAGGCGGTATTGATCGCCGGTCGGCTGGCGCTGGACCCGGGCAGTATCGCGTTGCCGCCCGACGAGGATTAGCGGCCGCGCTTACGGATTGGCGAGGATGCGCGGCTGCGCCGCCAGGAACGCGCGCAAGGACGCCGGTTTGATCGGCTTGGTCAGTACCAGGCAGCGGTGCGTCCGGGCCGCATGCTTGAGCGCGTCGCTGCCGTCCCCGGTCAGCAGCGCGGCCGGCAGCCCGTCGCCCAGGCGCTCGCGCAGCAGGTCGATGATGCCCAGGCCGTCGAGGCGGTCGTGCAGGTGGTAGTCGACCAAGGCCACGTCCGGGGTGTCGGCAACGGGCAGCGCGTCGAGCAGCGCGATCGCCCCGTCCGCGGATGCGGCGGTCAGGGTGATGGCGTTCCAGCGGCTCAGCAGCGCGCGCATGCCGTCGAGGATCTCGCGGTCGTTGTCGATGCACAGCACTCGCAGCCCGGCCAGCGAGTCGGCGGCGTCCGCGATCCGCTCGGTGGGCGCATCACTGTCGGTCGTATGCGGCTGGCCCAGCGGCACGGTGATGGAGAACACGCTGCCGCCGCCGACCCGCGCGCGAACACGCAATGGATGATCCAGCGTGCGCGCGATGCGCTGGCAGATCGACAGGCCCAGGCCGAGGCCGCGCTCACCGCGGCCGGGATGATCGAAGCGGCGGAACTCGTCGAAGATCTGCTCCAGGTGGTGCGGCGAGATGCCCGGCCCGGTGTCCCAGACCTGCAGTTCCACCGCGCCGTCGCGCATGCGCGCGGCGATCAGCACGCCGCCGGTGCGGGTGTAGCGCAACGCGTTGGCTAAGAAATTCTGCAATGCCCGACGCAGCAGGCGGCGGTCGGTGTGGACCATCAGGGGAGCGGCGGGCGCGCGCACGCGCAGTTGCAGGCCACGGCTGGCGGCGACGGCCGAGTGCTGGTGGGAGAGCTCGCGCAACAGCTCGTTGACGTCGAAGTCCGCGATCTCCGGGCGCAGCACGCCGGCGTCCAGGCGCGAGATGTCCAGCAAGCCGTCCAGCAGGTCTTCCGCCGCGCGCAGCGAGACATCCACCCGCTCGGCCAGACGCGCCTGCTCGGCCGGCTCCTCGCTCTCGCGCAAGGCCGAGGTGAACAGCCGCGCGGCATTCAGCGGTTGCAGCAGGTCGTGGCTGACCGCGGCCAGGAACCGGGTCCGCGATTGCTGGGCGTCCTCAGCCTCACGCGTGCGCAGCTCGACGCGCTGCTCCAGGGTCTCGTTGGATTCGCGCAGCGCCTGCTCCACGCGTTTGTACTCGGTGATGTCGCTGTAGCTGGTCACGTAACCGCCGCCATCCAGCGGCCGTCCGTGCAGCTCGATCACCTGGCCACTGTCGCGCACGCGCTCAAATACGTGAGGCGCGCCCGCGTTGAGGTGGTCCAGCCGCCGTTGTACCTGCTCGTCCACGTCGCCCGGTCCCATCTCGCCGCGCTCGGCGTTCCAGCGCAGCAGGTCGGCGACCGGCCGACCGACATAGAGCATGCCGTCGGGGTAGTCGAACAGCTCCTGGTAGCGCCGGTTCCAGGCCACCAGCCGCATCCGCGCGTCGACCACGCTGACGCCCTGGCTGATGTTCTCCAGCGTCGTGGCGAGTATCTGGCGGTTGAAGCGCAGTTCCTGGTTGGCCTCGTCCAACAAGGCGACCACCTCGCCCAGCTCCATGCCCGAGCCGCGCAGGGCCGTGGTCAGGGTCAACCGCGCCGAGGCCGAGCCGATCGCCGCGGCGAGCAGGCGCTCGGTGAACTGGGCCAATGCGCGGTCGGCCGGGCGATCGCCCTTCCACGGTTGGCCCTGCTGGCGGGCGTAGTCCTCGAACGCGCGCCGGGCACGACGCTCGCCGACGATGCGTTCGGCCAGCGCCAGCAGGTCGCCGCCGCGCACGCTGCCGGCCCAGCCGCCGGGACTAAGCGGCGGCCGCTGCGCGTACGGATCCAGGAACGGCGCCGCCCGCAACTGCTCGTTCAGGCGCGGCCGGCTGCGCACCGACAGGTAGACGAACGCACTGACGTTGAACAGCAGCGACCAGAACACGCCGTGGGTCAGCGGGTCCCAGCCGACCAGGCCGAACAGCTGCTCGGGCTGCAGCCAGGTGATCCCGAACGGGCCCACATCCACCCATTGCGCATTGATCCAGCCGCCGTGGGCGAGGCTGGGCAACATAAGCGTGTAGATCCACAGCGCGCCGCCGGCGCCGATGCCGGCCAGCGCGCCCGCCCGGCTGGCCCCGCGCCAGTACAGGCCTCCGATCAGCGCCGGCGCGAACTGGGCGACCGCGGCAAAGGCGAGCAGGCCGTGTTGCGCCAGCCCACTGCCGCCGGAACCGCGCGCGTAGGCGTAGGCCATCAGCGCCAGGGCAAGGATCGTCGCCCGGCGCACCCACAGCACGCGCTGCTCGATGCCCGGCCCGGTCCGGCGCAGCGCCCCGGTGCGCAGCAAGGCCGGGACGATCAGGTCGTTGCTGACCATCGTCGCCAACGCCACGCTGGTGACGATCACCATCCCGGTCGCGGCCGAGAAGCCGCCGATGTAGACCACCAGCGCCAGCGCACTCTGGTCCAGCGCCAGCGGCAGGGCGAGCACGTAGGTGTCGGGGGAGATGCCGCTGCCACCCAGCACCGCCTGCCCGGCCAGCGTGATGGGCACCACCATCGCGCTGATGATCACCAGGTAGCCGCCGAAGAACCAGCGCGCCATGCGCAGGTCCCCGACGTTCTGGCACTCCACCACGGCGACGTGGAACTGCCGCGGCAGGCAGACCAGCGCGGTGAACGCGAGCAGCGTCTGGGCGACGAAGCCGACCGGCAGGCCGGGCCGGGTCACCTCATCGGCGGCCTGGACGATACGGTCGCCGAAACCGCCGATGCCGGGCAGGTGCATGAGCGCGAACACACCGATGGCTACGAAAGCGACCAGCTTGACCAGCGACTCCAGCGCGATCGCCAGCACCATGCCGCGGTGGTGCTCGGTGGCGTCGATCTGGCGGGTGCCGAACAGGATCGAGAACACCGCCAGCAACAGCGCGGTATACAGCGCCGGATCGGCCAGCAGGCTCGCGCTGGCCGGGACGCCGGCCAACACCTGGATGCTGTCGGCGACCGCCTTGAACTGCAGCGCCACATACGGAATCGCGGCGATCAGCGCCAGCAGCGAGACCATCGCCGCCAGTCCCGGCGCGCGGCCGTAACGTGAGGAGAGGAAGTCGGCGATCGAGGTGATCCGCTGCTCGTCGGAGATCAGCACCAGCCGTTCCAGCAGGCGCCAGCCGAACATCAGCAGCAGCAACGGCCCCAGGTAGATCGGCAGGAATCCCAGGCCGGTGCGCGCCGCCGTTCCGACCGCGCCGTAGAACGTCCACGACGAGCAGTACACCGCCAGCGCGAGGGCATAAACGGCCGGGCGCAGCCACGCCCGGGTCGGCGCGTGCTGCCTGCGGTCGCCGTAGTAGGCGACCAGGAACAGCATGCCCACGTAGGACACCGACACCAGTAACAGGATCCAGCCAGGAATCACCCGAGCGCGCCTCCAGACCGCCGAGCCAGGACCGTCAAACCACGGCCGTCGAACCAGGGCCGTCAAACCAGGGCCGTCGAACGCCGAGTGTAGGACGGCGCGCGGCGCTGCGCGCGAGGCTCGGTCATGCCGGGCAACGCCGTCAGTGGTCGGTATGCCAGGCGGTCATCGCCAGCTGCGCGTCCGGAAGCGGTAGATCGCGGAGCATCCAGTCCAGGTTGGCGCCGCGCATGCCGGTGCCGGCAAGCAGCGCGTTGCGCGCCACCGGATCGCAGCCGCGTGCATCCGGGCGCAGGTACGGGCCCAGTGCGTCCATCAGGCTGTGCAGCTCCAACTGGGCCTTGATGTCGCCGACCTCGTGGGCGCGCGCGTCGCTTGCGATAAGGCGTGACTGCGCCTCGTCGTTCTGGCCATTGGCGAACGCGACCACCACGCCGATCTGGTCGAGGCGGTGGAATTGCTGCCACGAGGCGCCGGGAAGGCGTTGGCGCGCAGCTGCCGACAACCGGGTCGCTTCACTGAAGTGCCCGCGGGCGACGGCAATTTCCCCCAGGCCGATCTCCGCATCGGCGATCAGCCATTCGTAGCCGGTGTCCTGCAGCGCCGCGAGGGTTTGGGTGTACAGCGTGTGCGCGGTGTCCAGGTCCTCGGCGCGTGCCAGCAGGTAGGCTGTCCAAAGCGCTGCGGCCCAGCGCTCCGGGGAGGGCGGCATCGCCTGGATGTCGCTGACCCGCTCCTGCAGCGCGGGTGCCGCGTTACCGGCATCGCCGGCCATCAGGTCGATCATCGCGCCTACGGTCAGCGCGTAGTTGCCCAGATACGCCTGCCGCGTGTCGGCGCATTGCGCGCGGCGCGCGCGGGCGTCCTGCAGGCGGCCCTGGGTCAGCAAGAGCTCGGCGCGCGCGCAGGCCAGGCGCGCCAGCGCATCGGCCGGCAGCGGCGGGTCGCCCTCGCGGGCGAGGCGGTCCACGGTCTGGTCGAGTGCCTGGCTGGCCGCCGGATAGTCGCCGCGGATGCCGTGTACGAAGCCTTCAAACTGGTCCAGCCAGGTCGCCGTGTCGCCGGTGAGCGGACCGGCGCGGATCTGCCGGATGCGCTCGGTGGCGCGCTCGAACCGGCCCAGCAGCAGGTCCTCGTTGAGCAGGTCGACCTGCAGCTCCTGCTGCGCGGAGACATCGCCCACGCTTTCGGCAATCGCCAGCGCGTCTTTCAGCCGGCGGCGGTACTCGCCCAGATTGCCGGCGCTGCGTTGCTGGAAGGCGACGCCCCGCAGCAGCTGGATCTCCAGATTGCGGTAGCCGCCGGCGCGTGCGTGCGCCAGCAGGGTATCCAGCTCCTTGGAGCGGCCCGCGGTGGGCAGCATCAGCTCGCCCGACACGCGGGCGTGCAGGGCGTCGATTTCCGCACCGACCGAGGCGAACAGGCGTGCGGCTTCGGCGAAGCCTTCCTGGCCGGCCTCGGGGCCGCGCTGGAACGCGTGGACGCGGGCCTGCAGCAGTGTGGCGGCCGCCAGCTCGCGCTCCCAACCCTTGCCGGCGTCGCGCGCCAGCTGGGCCGCCTGGGTGGCGTGCTCCAGCACCGCATCGCTGTCCAGGCGCACCCCTTCGATCTCCGCCAGGGTGAGGCGCCACTGGATCTGGACGCCCAGCGGTTGTCGTTGCCACTGCGTTCCGTCCAGCGCCAGCAGCGCGGCGTCCGGGTCGCCGCCGCGCATTTCATGCCACGCCTGCTCCAGCCGGAACGAGATCCGCTGCGGGTAGCGGGCGGCCAGTTCGGCGTACGCCACGGCCGTCTCGTTGGCGCGTTGCGGGTCCACCGACAGCGCCGCGGCAGCCAGCACGCTGGCGACGTCCGCGGAGACCGGCGTCAGCAGCCGTGCGGCATGGGCCACGTGCTCCATGGCCAATCGCGCCTGGCCCAGACGGTATTGCGCCATGGCCATTTGCAGATGCGCCAGGCCGAACTGCGGTGCCTGCTGCAGCACGGCCGCCAACCCGGCGGCGGCGCTGGCCATGTCGCGGGAACTGTAAGCCTGGTAGGCCGCGGCGTAGCTGCGCATCGCCGGCTCACCCATCTCCAGGCTGGGCCAGGGATCGTCACGCCGCGCCGGCACCAGTTCTTCCAGCACCTGACGCGACAGCGTATCGATGAGCCCGGGCATCTGTGCGGCACTGCCGCGCAACTCCAGCTGGCGGGTCCCGCCGGGAGCGTCGAAGCGCGCGCGGATAAAACGCTCCTCGGGCTGGTCGGCGGATTTTCCCGCGCTCAGCAGCACGACCTGCGGCGAGTTCTGAGTCGCATCCGCGGCCAGATGGGCCTCTGTCAGCAAGGTCACCTCAGGCAGCGCGTTCAATTTCCACTCCAGCCAGGCGTGCAGCACCGTCGCCGGCCAGCGGGCATCGCTGTCTTCGCCGTTGCCCACCTCCATCAGCGCGACGGCCACCGGCTGCAGCGGCGGCAGTTGCGTGGGTTGACCGCCCAGGCGGGCCAGGCCCAGCAGCGCGACCAGCAGCATCAGTCCGGCGGCGCTGGCAACGGCCAGCCAGCCCAGCTGGATACGGGGCCGGGGCCGCGCAGCGGGCACTCCACCGGTGGCGGCATGGCCGGGCCGCGCTCCGGATGCGAAGCCGGGTGCTTCGGCAGCAAGCGGAGTCGGTGCCGGCCCAACGGGAGCCTCCACGACCAAGGTGGTAGACGTGCTGGCGGGCACCGGCGGCGCGGGCAGGATGTCGGTCGCCAGGCTTTCAATGGGTATCGCCTGCACCGGCGCGGGCGGATCGAACACGTAGCCGCCTTTTGCGACCGTTCTTATCCACGGCTTGCGCGTCGAGCCCAGCGCCTTGCGCAGGGTCCATATCGCCTGCGACAGGTTGGCGTCCTCGACCACGACCCCGGACCACACCTGCTCCAGCAGCGCACTGCGCGAATGCAGCACATGCGGCTGCGACAGCAGGATCAAGAGCACGTCAAACACGCGCTGGGGAAGTTCGGCGGTCTGCTCGGGCGTGATGACGTGGCGATAGCGCAGGTCAAGCTGCAGGTCGGCGACCTGGAGCATTCCTGTATCGCTGGGCCAAGGCAGCCTGTCCGCCATGGTCATGGATTGCACCTGTCCCGGGATCTGCTTCCGTTCAATGCCAAGTAGAGCGCTGGCCGCTGCGCATCCGTATCCCCGCCCGGATGTCAGGAGCCAAGTTATACACAGCCGCCTGGGTCAGTTTCTGACGTTATTTGCGACTTGCTGCCCAATTTTTGCGTCCGTTGAGAACAAATTGAGATTTACACGCATGTCCAGCCGGGTCAAATGGCCTACATCTGTCGTGTGCTTTGCCGCATGGGGCGCCAGGACCGAAGGGCGCGACAGGGAGCCGGCGGCGAGCTACGAAGGCATCGCTGACATTGGAAGCCACTTCCGTCTCGACGCCGACCGGTCATGACCGCGATGCAATCCGGACACGACCAGATCCGTGGATTCTCCACAACTGCTTGCGCCACACCAACCGGGGTAACAATCTCATGTCCAGAACCACCGATAAGCGCCTGCGCCAAAGCCTCCTCGCAGCCGCCACCGCCGTTGCGCTTTCCTCCGCCGCGTTCGCCGCGCCGGCCGTTGCAGCCGATGCGGGGGTCGCCAACCTGGCCACCCTGCAGGACGGCCAGCCGACCGATCGCTTCATCGTCAAGTACCGCGAGGGAAGCGAACCGCAAGCCAACCTGGCCAAGGTCCAGTCCTCCCTGGACCGCGTGGCCAGGACCGCGCGCACGGGCAACGCGCTGGCACTCCACCAGGTGCGCCGCATCGCCACCGGCGCGGACGTGGTCCGCACCGACCGCAAGCTTGACCGTGTCGAAGCCGCCGCGCTGATGCGCCAGATCGCCGCCGATCCGAACGTCGAGTATGTGGAGGTCGACCAGCTGCTGCAGCCGGCCTTCACCCCCAACGACAGCCTCTATGCCAACAACCAGTGGCACTACTACGAAGCCGCCGGCGGCATCCGCGCCGACAAGGCCTGGGACGTCAGCACCGGCTCGGGCATCGTGGTCGCCGTGCTGGACACCGGCATCACCAACCACAGCGATCTGAATGGCAACGTGGTCGCCGGCTACGACATGATCTCCGACGCGGGCATCGCCGGCGACGGCGACGGCCGCGACAGCGATCCCAGCGATCCGGGCGACTACAGCGGCGGCTACAACTCCAGCTGGCACGGCACCCACGTCGCCGGCACCATCGCGGCGGTGACCAACAACAACAAGGGCGTGGCCGGCGTCGCCTACAACGCGAAGATCCAGCCGGTGCGCGTGCTCGGCCGGGGCGGCGGTTACACCTCCGATATCGCCGACGGCATCATCTGGGCCTCCGGCGGCAGCGTCAGCGGCGTGCCGGCCAACAGCAACCCGGCCGAAGTCATCAACATGAGCCTGGGCGGCAGCGGTTCGTGCAGCAGCACCACCCAGAGCGCGATCAACGGCGCGGTGTCGCGCGGCACCACCGTGGTGGTGGCGGCCGGCAACAGCAACGCCAACACATCCGGATTCAATCCGGCCAACTGCAACAACGTCATCGCGGTGGCGTCCACCACCCGGACCGGCGCGCGCTCCAGCTTCTCCAACTACGGCCCGTTGATCGACGTGGCGGCGCCGGGCAGCGACATCGCCTCCACCATCAACAACGGCACCAAGGCGCCCTCGACCGAGGGCTACGGGACGATGTCGGGCACCTCGATGGCCGCCCCGCACGTGGCCGGCGTCGTTGCATTGATGCAGTCCGCAGCCGCGGCCAACGGCGGGGTCAAGACCCCGGCGCAGATCGAGGCGGCGCTCAAGTCCACCCTGCGCCCGTTCCCGGTCAGCATCGACAAGGCGATCGGCAACGGCATCGTGGACGCCAAAGCCGCGGTCGACGCGATGGGCGGCGGCGGTGGCAATCCGCCCGATCCAGATCCGGTCGGCGGCACCTTGACCAAGGGCACGCCGGTAACGGGCCTGTCGGCGGCCACCGGGGCGACGGTGAACTACACCTTCCAGGTGCCGGCGGGCGCGACCAACCTGAGCTTCAAGATGTCTGGCGGCAGCGGTGATGCGGATATGTACATCAAGCGCGGCACGGCCCCGACCGACAGCTCCTACGACTGCCGTCCGTGGCTGAGTGGCAACACCGAGACCTGCACCTTCGCCAGCCCCACCGCCGGCACCTACCACGTCCGGCTCAAGGCCTACCAGGCGTTCAGCGGCGTCAGCCTGGTCGCCAACTACGACACCGGCAGCGGCGGCGGCAACGACAACCCGCAGACCTACAGCAACACCACCACGTACAACATCCCCAACCCGGGCACGATCGAGAGCCCGATCACCGTCAGCGGCCGCAGCGGCAACGGCCTGGCGGCGACCAAGGTCACCCTGGACATCCGCCACACCTACCGCGGTGACTTGCAGATCGACCTGGTGGCACCCGACAACTCCACCTACCGGATCAAGAACTCCAGCGGCAGCGACAGTGCCGACAACGTGATCGGCTACGCCAACGTCAACCTGACCAGCGAAGCCAAGAACGGCACCTGGAAGCTGCGCGTGCGTGACATGTGGTCCGGCGACAGCGGCTACATCAAGTCGTGGAGCATCGACTTCTGATCAGCACGTCTTGAACGCCTGAAAGCAAGAAACCCGCCGGAAGGCGGGTTTCTCTTTGCAGCGAACCGGCTGGAACTCACCGGTCGGAACCGCACCGGAAGGCTTACTTGATCTTGCCTTCCTTGTACATCACATGCTTGCGAACGACGGGATCGTACTTCTTCATCTCCATCTTGTTCGGCGTGTTCTTCTTGTTCTTGTCGGTCGTGTAGAAATGACCGGTATTGGCCGAAGAGATCATGCGGATTTTGTCGCGCTTGGAAGCCATGGTTCAGTCCTCCTCAGATCTTTTCGCCGCGTGCGCGGAGATCGGCCAGAACGGAATCGATCCCGTTCTTGTCGATGGTGCGCATCGCGTTGGCGGAAACACGCAGCTTGACCCAGCGGTTCTCACTGGCGACCCAGAAACGGCGCTCGTGAAGGTTGGGCATGAAGCGGCGACGGGTCTTGTTCATGGCATGCGAGACGTTGTTGCCAGTCGTCGTTCGCTTGCCGGTTACTTGGCATACACGGGACATACGCACCTCGAAAGGATGTTGATGCTTCCCTTGGCCAGGGAGGCGGCGGCCCCGCCGGATCCACGGATGTGGTCGGCATGCGATACGGGAAGAAGGCCGCCCGGAGGCGGACGCTGGAACCGGCAGACCGGAATCGCGCTTCCGGATGCTGCCTTGCAAGCCTCACGGGCTGGCCGGACACAGCGAGCCGGGCATTATGCGGCAATCAATGGTTGCCAGCAAGCTGCCGCCACCGGCGATCCCAGCTCTCCAAGTCGCGTTGACGCTATCGCCGCCCGGGAACCACGCCAACGGGCGATTTTTCCATCCCACCGCCGGAACCCTGAAAAAGCGCCTGCCGGGTGTCCCGCTCACCAAGCGAATATCGTGGAGCGACTGAGCGGGACACCCGGCAGGCGCCCTCGCGTAAGTACCCCGCCACAGCCAAATCCGTCGCTGGTCGGGCCTCCGCCGCCATCTTTGGGCACTCACCCATCGGCCAAACCCGCCATCGCCGGCCCGACCCTCTCAGCCCTTCGCGTCAGCCGCCGCCTTCGACTCCGCGATGAATGCCCGCACCTGGCTCTCCAGCACCGGCAGCGGCACCGAACCCAGCGCCAGCACCATGTCGTGAAACGCCTTGATGTCGAAATTCCCGCCCAACTCCCGCTCCGCCTCGCCGCGCAGACGCACGATCGCCAACTCGCCCAGCTTGTAGCTCAGCGCCTGGCCCGGCCAGGAAATGTACCGGTCCACCTCGGTGGTGACCTCGTGCTCGCTCAAGGCCGTGCGATCCCGCAGATAGGCCAACGCCTGGTCGCGCGTCCATCCCTGCGCATGCAGCCCGGTATCGATCACCAGCCGCGCGGCCCGCCACATCTCGTAGGTCAACCGGCCGAAGTGCTCGTAGGGCGTCTCGTAGATGCCCATTTCCTCGCCGAGCTTCTCCACGTACAGGCCCCAGCCCTCACCGAAGGCCGAGATGTAGGTCTTGCGGCGGAAGTCGGGCAGCGCGTCCTGCTCGGCCGCCAGCGCGCCCTGCATCGCGTGGCCGGGCGCGGCCTCGTGCAGGGTCAGCGCGGGCAGGTTGTACAACGCGCGCGAAGGCAGGTCGTAGGTGTTGACCCAGTAGGTGCCGTTGCCGCCGCGGCCGCTGGTCCAGTACGGCGCGATATCCTCGGGCACCGGAACGATGGTGAAGCGCCCGCGCGGCAGCGTGCCGATGAAGTTGCCGAGCTGCGCGTCGATGCGCTTGGCGATCCAGGCCGCCCGCCACAGAAGCTCCTCCGGGGTCCTGGCGTAGAACTGCTCGTCGGTGCGCAGGAACTGCAGGAACTCGGCAAAGCTGCCCTTGAAGCCGACCTGCTGGATGATCGCGTCCATCTCGCCCTGGATGCGTTCCACCTCGTCCAGGCCGATCCGGTGGATCTGCGCGGGAGTGAGGTCCAGGGTGGTGTATTCGCGGATCTGCTGGCGATAGAACGCATCGCCGCCGGGCATCTCCGACGCGCCCAGCGTGGTGCGCGCGCCGGGCACGTACTCGTCGTGGAAGAACGTCAGCAGGGTCCGGTAGGCGGGGATCACCTGCTGGCCGATGGCTTCCCGGGCCGCTGCGCGGAGCTTGGCCTGCTCCTCGGCCGGAATGGAAGCGGGCAGTTTGCGCAGCGGGTCGTAGAACGTCGACTTCTCCGGGTCGGTGAGATCGGCGACCGCGGCGATCGACACATCGCGCCCGTCCAGTACCGCCCGCGGCACGGTGAAGCCGCGCTCCAGACCGGCGCGCATGTTGGTGATCTGCTGGTCGAAGTGGCGCGGGACATCGGCCAGGCGCTGGATGTAGCGGCGGTAGTCGTCGGCCGTGTGCATCGGCCGTCGGGTCATGAAGCCCAGGTTGGACCAGAACGAGGAGTCCGAGTTGAACGGCATCTCGTAGCTGCGGAAGCGGACCTGGGCGGCGAGGTTCTCCACCTGCGGCCGGTAAATCGCCAGGTTGATCCGGTTCTCCGCCGACAGCGCGGACGGGTCGATCGTGTCCAGTTCGGCGAGCACGTCGTCCCAGTATGCCAAGCGAGCCGCCTGGCTCGCCGCGTCGACAGACGGCAGACGGCCGGGCGCGGACCCGCTGTCGCCATCCTCGTCGGAGCCACCGCCGGTCTGCTCCTGGCGCCAGGTCCACTCGCGCTCGTAGATGGTCTGGAAGCGCTTGTCGGCGGCCGACGTCACGGCAGCGGTACTGGCGGCAGCGGCGGTATCGGCCGTGGCGGCGACCGCGGGTGCGCCGGCCAGGGCAAGATGCGCGGCGAGCAGCGCGGGCAACAGGGTCAGGGAGAGTGGCTTCACGGCATCCACGGCAGAAAGATCGAACCCGATCTTCGCACCGTGGCGCCGGCGATCCCACCGGCCGAAAGTACCGGCCGCGCGCATCAGCGACTCAGGCGACGGCGGTTCCGGTCACGACTGCGGCGGGCGCAGCTTCTCCAGCACCCCGTCCAGCGAGTCCAGGTCGCTGTAGTGGATCACCAGCTTGCCCTTGCCGCCGCGCCCGTGGAGGACGTTGACGCGGGTGTTCAGCGACTCTGACAGCTCGCGCTCCAGGCTGACGATGTCGGCCTGCGGGCGGGCTTTCACCGGTCGCGCGCGTTTGCCGACCGGAACCCGGCCCAGCGCGAACTGCTGCGCGCGGTGTTCGACCTCGCGCACCGACCAGCCGTGCTCGGCGGCATCGCTCGCCAGCTTGCTGGCCAGGTCGGGCGCCAGGGTCAGCAGCGCGCGTGCATGGCCCATCTCCAGCCGGCGCGCCTCCACCAGCGCACGGATCGCCGGGGGCAGTTCCAGCAGGCGCAACAGGTTGGACACGGCCGCCCGGGAACGCCCGACCGCGCCCGCTGCCTGGGCGTGGGTGAGGTCGAACTCGTCGATCAGGCGCTGCAGCGCGGAGGCCTCTTCGAGCGGGTTGAGGTCTTCGCGCTGGATGTTCTCGATCAGCGCCATCGCGATGACGGTGCGGTCGTCCACGGACCGCACGACCACCGGGATCTCGGTCAGACCGGCGCGCTGGGAGGCACGCCAGCGGCGCTCGCCGGCGATGATTTCCCAAGTCTTGCCGCCGTGCTCGCGCGATTCACGCACGACAATGGGCTGGATAACGCCCTGCGCGCGGATCGACTCGGCCAGCTCGTCGAGCTTCTCGTCATCCCAGTGCTTGCGCGGCTGGTACTTGCCCGGGGCCAGCGAATCCACCGGCAGGTGGCGCAGGGTGTCGCTGCTGGTGGCCTCCAGCTCGGGGACATCCGCCTTGGGGCCCAGCAGCGCTTCCAGGCCGCGGCCCAGCCCACGCTTCTTGGCGGCCGCCCTGGTGGCCGGCGGGCTGGCGGTGTCACCCTTTGCAGCACTCATGTGGTCGTCTCCGGATTGGGGGGCTTGGCGGCGGTCTGCGCGCGGCTGGCGGCCTGATCGCGTTCGCGCTGGCGGCGCAGGACCTCGCCGGCCAGGCCCAGGTAGGCGATCCCGCCGCGGCTGTTGCGGTCGTAGCCGACGATACTCTGGCCGTGGCTGGGCGCCTCGGCCAGGCGAACGTTGCGCGGGACGATGGTACGGAACACGCGGTCGCCGAAGTGCTCGATCAGCTCGGCCGACACCGCGTTGGCCAGGTTGTTGCGCACATCGAACATGGTCCGCAGCACGCCCTCGATTTCCAGGCGCGGATTGAGGTTCGCGCGGATCGCCTCGATCGTGTCCATCAGCGCGCTGATGCCTTCCAGCGCGTAGTACTCGCACTGCATCGGCACGATCACCGAGTCCGCCGCGGTCAGCGCATTCAAGGTCAGCAGAGACAGCGCCGGCGGACAGTCGATGAGGATGAAGTCGTAGTTGGCCGCGACCGGCGCCAGCACCAGCTTGAGTTGCTGCTCGCGCGCCTCGGCCGACATCAGCCGCAGTTCGGCGGCGGTCAGGTCGATGTTGCCGGGCACCAGGTCGTAGTCTTCCTGGGTGCGCACGATCACGCCAGCGATGTCCTCCTCACCCAGCAGGACCTCGCAGATCGAACTGTCCAGCTCGCGCTTGTTGACGCCGCTGCCGGTGGTCGCGTTGCCCTGCGGGTCCAGGTCGACCAGCAGGATTTTTTTCGGCGTGCGGGCGAGCGCGGCGGCCAGGTTGACGGCCGTGGTGGTCTTCCCAACCCCGCCTTTCTGGTTGGCGACGGCGATGATGCGGGCGATGCGGCTCGTCCCCTGGGTCACGGTTGCGGATTTCCCGGTTGCGAAGGTTGCGGCGAAGGTGGCGGCCATGCGTGCTGCGATGGGTGCTGCGAAAAGACCGCGCGTGGCGCCGCCCGACAGACGATTATGCCCGCCATGGCCGGCGCCTGCCGAACCGCGCGGCTGTGACCGGCGTCGCGATTGTGGCGCTGGACGCCGGCGTTGGCAGCGTTGTCAGGATTGGACCGTGCCGACCTCCGCGCGTTACGGCGCAGTGCTTTGCGCAGGCCCGGCAAGTTGGATAACCAGCAGGTGCCGCTCCGCATCCAGCCCGGGCACCCGCAGCGCGTGGGCGTGCGCGAGCGTCCACTGATGCGGCAGCTCGGCGATTTCGGCGTCCGGGTAGACCCCCTTCATCGCCAGCAGCTGGCCGCCGGGTTTGAGCAGGTGTCCGCCCAGTTGCAGGATCAGCGGCAGCGTCGCCAGTGCGCGCGCGGTGATCGCATCAAACGCGCCGGGACGGTCGAACGCCTCGATCCGCGACTCCACCACCTCCACGTCGGCCAGGGCCAGCTTGCGCACCACTTCGCGCAGGAACCGGACCTTCTTGCCGTTGCTCTCCACCAGTGTCACCCGCAGGCCGGGCTTGGCGATGGCCAGTGGAATGCCCGGCAGCCCGGCGCCCGTGCCCAGGTCGGCGAGGATGCCGCCGGCGCGGGCGATCGCATCCACGTGCGGATGCATCGCCAGCGAATCGAGCAGGTGCTTGTCGACCATGTCCAGCGGCTCGCGCACCGCGGTCAGGTTGTAGGCGCGGTTCCAGCGCAGCAGCAGCTGCAGATACTCCAGCAGCGGCGCGGCGATGGCGCGGTCCAGGCCAAGGCTGGCCAGGCCGGCGTCGAGTCGTTCGCGGGCAGCGATGGGAATGGGGATCGTCATGGGCGGGGATTATGGCGGCTGCGGTGCGGCCGGGCACTCGCTTGGGGGGATCGCGGTACGCGCGCGCTCACTCCGGACGCCAGGCCATTGCGCCGACATAGCCCGGCTGCGGCAGCAGTTCGCGCACCGACCACTGCGCCGGATCGCCCAGCGCGTCGTCACAGCGAACCAGGCGGATACCCGTGTCGCTGGTCTCGAACTCGAATTTGTCTAGGCCAAACGCCAGTCCTCGGCCGTGCGCCTTGAGCACGGCTTCCTTGGCGCACCACAGTCGCAGGAAGGCCGGTTCCCGTTGTGCGGGCGGCAGGGCGGCAATCGCATCGGCTTCGGACGCGGTGAAGAAGCGCCGCGCCAGCTCCATCGCCCGCGGTCGTGGCCGGACCCATTCCAGATCAATGCCGAGGCGCACGTCGCGGCCCAGCGCGACCAGCAGACCTGCGCCGCTGTGGCTCCAGTTGCCGTCCCAGCGGGCGAAGCGGCCTCCCAAGTGCGGCCGGCCATGGTCGTCGCGCGGCAGCGACAGGTCCTCGGGCGGACAGCCCAGCCGCTCGCCCAGCCAGCGGCGTGCGACGGGCTCGGCGACCTCGCCGCGCGGCAACGGCAGCCAGGTCCAGCAGGGCGGATGGGGCTCGGGCACAGGCATGGCGATGTTGGTGGCAATGGCGTTGCTCAGCGTAAGCTAAGCATTGGGGAGCGGCAGTGCCGCAGTATTGGACTTATGTCAGCCGTCTTTGATAACACTGCCAGGAACGTCGCTGCCGGCGACCCATCGCCGCTTGCCCTTGGCGCGCCGGGAAGAGAGATCGTCTTCGATGCGCACGGTGCCGTGCCGCTGTCCCGGTTCCTTGACGAGGTGCGCGGTGTCGCGGCCGGTTTGCCGAGCGCCGCGTACGTGCTCAACCTGTGCGAGGACCGGTACCGCTTCCTGGTCGCGTTCTGTGCCGCCGCCATGCGGGGCCAGACGACACTGCTGCCGGCCTCGCGGGCCGAGGCCACCGTGGCCCAGGTGCGCGGCCAGTATCCGGACAGCTACTGCATCGTCGAGATGGACGCCGCCAAAGATCCCGGCGCCGGTTTCCACGAACTCCCGCAGGTACTGCCCGGGCGCGACGGGGAGATGCCGTTGATCGCCGCCGAGGCGCTGGTCGCCATCGGCTTCACCTCCGGTAGCACCGGCCAGCCCACTGCCACGCCCAAGCGCTGGCGGGCGTTCACGGCCGGAACCGGACAGAACCTCGCCGCGCTGACCGGACTTCTGGGGAGCGGAGCCGCGGACTTCACCACGCCGGTGGTGGCGACGGTGCCGTCCCAGCACATGTACGGCATGGAGATGTCCGTCCTGCTGCCGCTGCTGGGACCGGTGGCGGTGCACGTCAGCCGGCCCTTCTTTCCTGCCGACATCGCCATGGCCTGCAGCGATGCGGGCATGCCGCCGCTGCTGGTGACCAGCCCGGTGCACCTGCGCGCGCTGCTGCAGTCCGGCGTCGCGATGCCGCCGCTGGCCGGCATCGTCTGCTCCACCGCGCCGCTGCCGCCCGAACTGGCCGACGCGGCCGAGCGGCGCTACCACTGCCACGTGCGCGAGCTGTTCGGCTCGACCGAAACCTGCGTCATCGCCCGTCGCCGCACGGCGGTGGAATCTGCGTGGACGCCGTTGCCTGGCGTCTGCCTCGCCGCGCAACCCGACGGCACCCGGGTGAGGGCCGCCCATCTGGAGCACCCGGTGGTGCTGGCCGACGTCGTCGAACTTCAGCCTGACGGCCGGTTCGTCCTGCGCGGTCGCCACGCCGACCTGCTGGAGATTGCCGGCAAGCGCGCGTCGCTGGGTGACCTGACCCGGATCCTGCTGGATGTGCCTGGCGTCGATGACGGTGTCATCGTGCAGTTGGAGGGCGACCAGTCCGGTGTCCAGCGCATTGCCGCGGTCGTGGTGGCGCCCGGCATGGATGAGGCGGCGTTGATGCAGGGATTGCGCGGTCGCTGCGATCCGGTCTTCCTGCCGCGCCGGGTGCGATTCGTCGCCCAATTGCCGCGCAATGCCACCGGAAAGATTCCGCGCCAGAGCCTGGTGGACATTCTCTCGGGGTGAGGAAACCCCTACGTCGTCGTCACACCCGCCTGTACAGACTGCAAGCGCCCCCACTCAGGGGAGCACGTTTACAAACCTCTGATGGATCCAAGGAGAAACACGTATGGGCATTATTATCTGGTTGATTATGGGCGGCATCATTGGTTGGATTGCCAGCCTGATCATGAAGACCGACGGGCAGCAGGGCATCATCCTCAACGTCGTGGTCGGCATCATCGGTGCGTTTATCGGCGGCTGGCTGGCCGGTATGCTCGGCATCGCCGGTGGCAGCATCAATGATGCGGGCATCAGTATTCCGAGCATCCTGGTCTCGCTGGTCGGCGCGATCGTGTTGCTGGCGATCGTCAACCTGTTCCGCCGCGGTCGTCCGCGCTGAGCCCTGGTTGAAACAAGTTTGGCGCATTGATGCGCCGAGATCGGAATGGCCCGGCACTGCCGGGCCATTTTTTTGCGCGCAACCGCCGGGGTGGATCAGTACGCCGT
This sequence comes from Lysobacter ciconiae, assembly GCF_015209725.1. Classification (NCBI taxonomy): domain Bacteria; kingdom Pseudomonadati; phylum Pseudomonadota; class Gammaproteobacteria; order Lysobacterales; family Lysobacteraceae; genus Novilysobacter; species Novilysobacter ciconiae. The sequence goes on from NZ_CP063656.1 coordinate 296,319, forward strand.
CGGCGGTTGCAGTTGCACCCAGGCCGGCGTGTGGTCACTCGGCCGGTCCCACGTCCTTGGTTCGCGATCGATTCCGGCGGCGACGCATCGCGCCCTGAGCGCATCGGAGATCAGGGTGAGATCGATGCGCAGCCCCATGTCACGGCGGAACGCCGCCTGGCGGTAATCCCACCAGCTGAAGATGCCGCCGTCGTCATGATGCAGGCGGAATGCATCGTGCAGGCCCAGGTCGAGCAGGCGCTGCAATGCCGCGCGCTCGGCGGTGGAGGTCAGGATGTGCCGGTCGTTCCACACCTCGGGGTCGTGGACGTCGCGATCGTCGGGAGCGATGTTGAAATCGCCCATCACCACCAGGTCCGGATGCATCTGCAGCTCGGCGGCGATCCATGCATGCACCGCCTCCAGCCAGCGCAGCTTGTAGGCGTATTTGTCGGTGCCCACGTCCTGGCCGTTGACCACGTACAGATTGATGATGCGCACGCCGTCGACCGTCGCGGCGATCACGCGCTGCTGCTCGTCGACGAATCCGGGAATGCCGATCTGGACGTCGGTCGCCGGCGATCGGGACAGAATGGCGACGCCGTTATAGGTTTTCTGGCCACTGAAGACGCTGCGATAACCCAGTTCGGCGAGCGCCGTATCGGGGAAGCGCTCGTCCTCGAGCTTGGTTTCCTGCAGTCCGACCACGGCGGGCGCGAATGACTCCAGCCACTGTTGCAGGTGCGGGAGGCGGACATTCAGTGAATTGACGTTCCAGCTGGCGATTTTCATCCGGCCAGTCTAGCCGGGAGCCGGCGCCGACTCATCCATGCGCCTGGCGTTTCCGCTCAGTCCGAGCCCGAATCCACCGGATCGGCAACGTCGAGCATCTCTTCCATCCGCGCCAGCGTGTCATCGTCCTTGATCACCCGTTTCAGCCACACGTGCAGTGGCATCTCGCCCCAGCGCGCGGCCTTGTCGGCGAGGTAGGCAACCGGGCTGTGCGGCTCGGTGCGGCGGAAGAACTCGGCGACCCGGCGCAACTGCGCGATCGCCTCCTTGCGCGAGGCGACGGCCTCGTTGCCCAGCGCCGCCGCGCGCGGTGCGGGGGTTCCGGGCGCCGGCACGGTCGTGTCGATCTGGCCCGGCTCCGGATCATCGCCGCCCACCAGCACGCCGGCCTCGCGGGCGAAACGTTGCGTGGTGGTCTGCAGATGCTCGAGCTGGTCGCGCAGGGCGGTGAAGCTGGGCCCGTCATGGCCCAGGCACTCGTCGATCGCGCGCTCCAGTTCGGCGAGCGCGGTCAGGCAGTCCGGCGCGAGTTCGGCGAGGCGGACGTAGAACTCATGCGGCGTGTTGCGACGCGCGGATTCCAGGGTCTCCGGCGACGGCCGGTCGTCGTCATCGCTGCGCGGCAGGCGTGCGGATTCAAAGTCCGCCAGGCTGAAGCGGCCCTGCGGTGCGTGGGTCAGCGGCAGGTCGCGCAGCCATTGGCCGGAGTGGGTGATCAGCCAGCCCAGATTGCCGATGCGTTGCTCCAGGTCGTCGTCCTCGACCTGCGGGTGGACGTCATCCCAGTAGCGGTCGCACAGCCCGGCGACCAGCCGGTACCCGCGCGCGAGTCCGGCAAATCCGTGGTTGCGGGTCTGAGCCTCCGACCACCAGACCGCCAGGCGCAGGTCCTTGCTGCGCTCGCGCAACAACTTGGCGCACATGCGCTCCACCGCCGCCCAGTCGGCGACCTTCAGATCGGTGATCCACTCGCCCTGTTCCAGCGAGGGATCATCCGCCCGGCGGGCTTCCTGGATGGCGTCGTATTCCAGCGAGAACGAGAGGTCCTCGCCGACGGGATCCGCACCGGGGATGGGCGCGAGCAGCTCTTCCTGGTCGAACATATGCAATCCGTTGCGTAGCGGTGACGCGGTGATGGTACCCCGATCGCGTCCGTGCGCGCCGCGCCCGCACGGCGGCGCGCGCGGGTCGCTCAGCGTGCCGCGGGCGGGGCTTTCAGCGTGTCCTCGAACAGCTCCAGGATCCGCCGGTACTCGTCGTACCAGCTGTCGGCGTGGACGAAGCCGTGGCGCTCCAGCGGGTACGACGCCAGCTCCCACTTGTCCTTGCGCAGCTCGATCAGGCGTTGGGCGAGCATCACCGAGTCCTTGTAGAAGACGTTGTTGTCCATCATCCCGTGGGCGATCAACAGGTGGTCCTGGAGGCCGTCGGCAAACTCGATCGGGGACGACGCGAGATACGCCTCCGGATCCAGCTCAGGGGTGTTGAGGATGTTGGAGGTGTACTCGTGGTTGTACTGCGACCAGTCGGTGACCGGGCGCAGCGCGGCGCCGGCCTTGAACACGCCGGGCTTCTTGAACAGCGCCATAAAGGTCATGAAGCCCCCGTAGCTGCCGCCGTAGATGCCGGCGCGGTCGACATCGGCCTGCTTGTTGGCGCCCAGCCAGGCCAGGCCGTCCAGATAATCCTGCAGCTCCGGGGTGCCCATGCGGCGGTAGATGGCGGTCCGCCAGTCGCGGCCGTAGCCCTCCGAGCCGCGGTAGTCCAGATCCAGGACGACGTAGCCGCGCTGCACCAGCAGGTTGTGGAACATCTGCTCGCGGAAATAGACCGGGTAGCGGCCATGCACGTTCTGCAGGTAGCCGGCGCCATGGACGAACATCACCACCGGATACCTGCGGCCGGGCTCCATCGTCGCCGGGCCGTAATACTTGCCCCAGATCGGGCCGGCGCCGTCGCTGGACGGGATCTGCACCATCTCGGGCTGGATCCATTGGCGCGCCTTGAACTCCGGCGTGCGGGTGTCGGTCAGCGCAGTCGCCTTGCCGCCGCCGGCATCCACCACGGCAAGCTGCGGCGGCAGGTAGCTGGCCGAGTAGCGCACCAGCACTTTCCCACCGTCCGGCGAGAGGGCGAAGTTCTCCACGCCGTCCAGGGCGGTGATCTCGCGCACGTTCCCGCTGCGGTCAACCGCGCAGACCTCGTAGTCGCCCGGGCGCTGGCGGTTGCAGGTGAAATAGAACGTGGTGCCGTCCGCGCCCAGCACCGGCGAGGAGACTTCCCATCGACCGGAAGTCAGCGCGCGCGGCGCGGCGTTGCCGTCGGCCAGATACAGGTGCGAATAGCCGCTCTGCTCCGACAACAGCCAGAGTGCGCCGTCGGGGGTCCAGCCGAAATCGTTGAAGCCCCAGTTGATCCACGCATCGTCATGCAGGTGGTGGCGCACGCTCAGCGCGGCCGACTCGACCCGGCCGCGGGTCGGGGTGACCGTGGCGATCCAGCGGTCCTTGTTGTCCACCGCGCGCAGCAGCACCGCGGCGGTGCTGCCGTCATCGCGCCAGTGGATGGCCGGCCGCCGGCCGCCCTCCGACTCCACCCGCACATCGCGGTTGCCGTCCAGCGGCTCCAGCTTGGCCTTCGCACGCAGGTCCGCCAGTGGGTCCTTGCCGATGCCGGGCAGCGCGTTCAACGAGAGCTCCGAACGGGTCCCGCCGGCGACATCCACCAGCCACAGCCGCTGGCCCTGCGGCGCCTTGCGGCCGACGCGGGTGCGGGCTTCCTCGAACTCCTCGTAACCGGATTCGGTCACGTACTTGGGCATCTTGCCCGCCTGGCCGTTCTCGGCGTTCTTGGGCTCGGTGACCACCAGCAGCCAGCGCGCGTCGGGCGACAGCGCGGTATCGACGATGCGCAGGTCATCGCCCATATAGGTGGCGATGGGCGCGCGGGTCGGATCGGCGGCCTGCCAGGCGAGGTTCTGCTCGCGCGCAGCCTCGCGCTTGGCGCGGTCGTCGGCGAGCGTCTGGATCAGGCGCAACTGGCGATCGCGCAGGTCGTCGTCCTTGGGCTCGGCGGCGGGATCCTTCTCGGCCTTGAGTACTGCAGCCTGGCTGGTGCCCTGGCCGGCGCGCCACTGGTACCAGTCATTGCCGGCACGGAACACCAGGTTGCCGTCACGGCTCCACTGCGGGCGTGACTCGGCCTCCTCGCTGCGGGTGACCTGGGTCAGCGCACCGCTGCGCAGATCGCGCACGAAGATGTCGCCGTTGCGGACAAAGGCGGCGCGCGTCCGGCGGGCGTCGAACACCGGATCGGCGGCATCGAGCTGGGCGCGGCTGCTTTCGTCCACCAAGGTCGGGGTGCCACCGCTGATGGCGACTTGCCAGGTGTCGCGGATCAGTTCGCCGTCGCGCTTGAGGTTGTACTGCACGTTGCGTCCGTCCCACGCCCACCACGCCTGCTCGACCGGTGGACCGATCCAGTCGGGACCGGCCATCGCCTGCTCCAGGGTGATTGGCGTGGCGTTGCCGGCGACCGGTTGGGCGGTGGCGGCGGAGGTCAGGAAGCCGAGCGCAAGCGCCAGGGCAATAGAGGTAAGTCGCATGGGCGGGACCGACAGGAAGAGTGGGGAAAAGCCGACCCAGCGTAGCTGCGGTGCAGGCCGCTCGCACGGGTCTTCGGTCATGCCCGCAGCGCGTAAAGGCGGGCTCGCGCGCGCCTGTGTCTACGTTGCGGGGCGGGTTGTCGGTATGCTTGAACCATCGCCCGCCGTGGTGCGTTTTCAGCCCCCGCCCATGCACGCCTACGTCTATAAGAGCCTCCGCAAGGAAGGCGCCTACGTATTTCTCGCCACCCGCGACGACTTCGAGTGCCTGTCCGAATCCGTGCACAAGGCGCTGCAGCCGTTTGCCCTGGTGCTGGAAGTGACGCTGGACGGCGCGCGCCAATTGGCCCGTGGAAATGCGGATGAGGTGCGAAGTGATCTGGCGACGCGCGGCTTCCATGTGCAGATGCCGCCGCCGGTCAGCCAGGATCCGCTGACCTCGGACTGGGGCACCGATGCCTGAGCCCCGGTCTTTGCGTGCGTGGATCGTGCTGGCGGCGGTCGGGCTTGTCCTGATCGGTGTCGCCGGCTTGGGTGGTTGGCTGGCGGCCTTATGCGGCCTGCTCGCGCAACCGGTGCTGGCCCTGGCCGCGCGCCGGCAACGCAGTCCGGCCCCGCTGCTCCCCGCTCACATGCGGGTTGAGCTGTGGCCGCTGCTGGCACTCTGGGCGCTCGCGGTTGGCGGGGTCGGGTTGCTGGCGGCCTGGCCGCTGTCGGCACTGCTGTCCAGCGGCTCCCTGCCGGCGGCGCTCGCCCTGAGCGCGGTGTCCGGTGGCGCGCTGATCGTGCTGTGGCGGTTCTGGCCGGTCTGGCAGGGCCTGGAACGTGACGGCGGCGCACTGGGGGATCACCAGCGCGCGCTGGAGGGCCTGGAGCCGGGGGCGTGGCGCGGTCTCGGGATCGCGCTGGGCGTCGGCGCAGTCGTGGGCTTGATCATGGCATTGGCCTGGCCAGGCTGGCTTGCCAGTGGCCAGCGCTGGATCGTCGCGGTCGTGCTGGCGGTGGCCTCGGCGGCGTTGCACGGCTGGCTGCAGCGGGTTGCGCCCGCCAAGGCACTGCAATACCTGGACGACGTGGACGAGCCGTCGCTAAGCCACGAAGCCTCCGCACAAGTCAGCGGTGAGGACAATCGCCCGGCAGACGCCGTGGGCGGGCTGGAGCAGGCTGTCGCGAACGTACCGCTCGAGCCGACGCCAGTGCAGGGCGGTTCAGAGCCGGCAGAAGTCGCTCTCGCCAACGTGGCGCCGGTGAACGTCTCTGATCCGCAACTGGTGCCGCAGCTGTACGAGGCGGCGCGCAGCGGCCGGGTCGAGCGCGCGCTTGAACTGATTGCCCAGGGCGCCGATCCGCACGCACTGCCGCCCGCGGAGGACCGTGACCAGCGCAGTTTGGCGGTGCTGGCGGCCGTGTTGCCGGACCTGCGACTGCTGCGAGCGCTGATCGCCGCCGGTGTCGCGCTGAACCACATGCACGCCGGCCTGACGCCGCTGCTGGCGGCGACCCGTGACAGCTGGCACGGCCGACCCGATGCGGTCACCACCCTGCTGGCGAACGGGGCCGACCCGCGTGCCCGCGACGCGGAGGGCAACACGCCGTTGCACTTCGCCGCGCGCAGCTCCGACCCGGGCGTGGCGGCGCTCCTGCGGGATGCGGCGGCCGAGCTGGATGCGCTCAATGACGACGGCTTCTCGCCGCTCGGGGTCGCCTGCATTGCCGGCAACTGGCGGCTGGCACGCTTTCTTCTCGAGCGCGGTGCCAATCCGGATCCCGCCGGCGGCCAGCCCGCGCTGCTCGCGGCCGCCGGAGGCGAGGAAGACGATCCCGCCGGCGTGGAGCTGTTGCTCAAGCTCAAGGCGCGGGTGCATGCGGTAAACGCGGATGGCCGCACCGCTCTGCACGAGGGCGCTCGCGCCGGCCATGCCAGCATCGTCGCCGCGCTGATCAAGGCCGGCGCGGATCCTGCCGCAACCGACAGCCACGGCAGCAATGCCCTGCACGAAGCCGCGCGCGGTGGCCACGCCGCTGTGCTGGAACAATTGCTCGACGCGGCCGATCCCGCTGCCGCAATGGCCGCGGACAGGCAGGGCTGCAACGTGCTGATGATCGCCTGCATGGCCCCGCAGACCCCGCCGGAGCTGGTGCAGCGCTTGCTGGATCTGGGGATCGACCCGGCCGCTCGGGATCAAGACGGGCGCCGAGCGATCGATCGCGCGGCGGAGACCGGGCGCTGGTCGCTGGTGGCGGTGTTTGATCCTGCCTACGCCGTGCCGTCGCAAGTGGCGGGCGTCGATGATGCGGGCCCTGCCGACCGCGCGCCCATCACCCTGCTGCGCGAAGGCCTGGACGAGGGGCGCGAACACGCCCTGGACACGGTTGCCGCGCTGCTCGGCCCGCGCCAGCTGGGCGCGCTGTTCCACGATGGCGATGGCGCGTTGCCGCCGCGCCAGATCGAATGGTTGCTGGCGCGCGGCGCGGATCCGGAAGTCCGGGACGGCACCGGTACGACGCCGATGTTCAACCTGCTCGGCAGTGGACCGTCCGCGCAGGCCTCCCTGACCGTGATGCTGCAGCGCGGAGTGTCGCCTGCCGGTGCCGGCGGGCTCGCCCGATTCGTTGCCGCCTGCATGACCCGCGGCCAGCCGGAGGGATCGCTGGAGCACCTCGCGCTGGAACTGCTGGACCGCGGCGCGGATCCGTTTGCTCCGTCTCCCGGCGGCGACCCTGCGCTGGCACTGTCGGTCCGCCTGGGCTGGTCCCAGCTGTTCACCCGCCTGGTGCATTCGGGGGTCGGCCTGGACGACCGCGACAGCCGGGGCATGAGCGCACTCCATCTTGCCGCCGCACTCGGCCGTGAGGCGATGCTCAAAGAACTGGTCGCGCACGGGGCCGCGCCCGGCCTGCTTGCCGCCGACGGGCAAACGCCGCTGGGAGTCGCGCTGGCCTCCGGCCGTCGTGACCTGGCCGATTGGCTGGACTGGCGCGGCTGGCCCTTGCCGCGGCGCCCGTTGCTGGCGGCCGATCTGCCGTCCGCGGCGATGGTCGGCGACGCCGATGCGGTCCGTCGCCTGCTTGACCTCGGCCTGCCGGTGGACGCCGTCGACAGTCAGGGCTGCAGTGCGTTGCTGCGAGCGGCCGGCAGCGGCCATCGCGCCGTGGTCGACCTGCTGCTGACGCGCGGTGCCAGCGTTGGGCTCGCTGCCGGCTCAGGCGCCACGCCCTTGTCGGCCGCCGCGAGCATGCGCCACCTGGACATCGTCGATCGGCTGATCGAGGCCGGCGCCGACGTCGAGCAACGCCTGCCGGGCGGGCTGACCGTTTTGATGATCGCCTGCGCACTGGGCTTTCCCGAACTGGCAGCGCGCTTGCTGTCGGCCGGTGCGGACGCGGATGCTGTCGATGAGTCCGGACGGACCGGCCTGCACTGCGCGGCAATGTTCGGCTTCGGTACGCGCGATCGGATCCGGCTGGTCACCCTGCTGGACACGCTGATGCTGGCAAGCGACGAGAACGCGCTGGAAGCGAAGTCCGACAGCCCGTCACCGCTGCTGTTGTTGCTGGGCGCGGCTGCGGATCAAGGCGCGCAGGCTGATGAGCAGGTGTTGATCGCCGGACTGGAGCACCTGATGGACAACGGCGCCAGTCTGGAGTCCCAGGACGCGCGCGGATTCGGCCCGCTGCACCTGGCGGCGCTGCACGGACTGCTGGGCGTGGTGAAGTGGCTGCTGCGCGCCGGCGCGGATCCGGACCAGCGCGACTCCCTGAATCGCAGCCCGCGTGAGATCGCGGTGATGCGCGGGTTCGTGGATATCGCCGCGCAGTTCACCAGCGCCCATCCGGTGGCTGATGTATCAATGGCCCGGTTCCTGCGCGAGAAGCAATAAGTCGGGTACCCGCGTAATCGCGCGTGCTGCCGTGGGCTCAGCGGGTGTCGGGCGGTCGCCGGGACCCGGCGATGCCTCCGAGCACGCCCCCGCCCAGGTCCGCATCAAACAATTGCTCCAGCTCCTGGCGTGCCAGGGTCGACGCCTCCAGCACCGCGTCGGGATCGTCGTGGACGCGGTACTGCGCCTCCAGCAGCCGCTCGTCGTGGGCCAGAAAGCGCACCGCGTGGTCATGCGCCACGTCCGGCGGCACCCCGAGGGCGACCAGTACCTCCTCGCCCAGCTTGAGGCTGGAATGCAGCATCTCGCGCAGGCTGAACGCCCCCAGATCGCGCAGCTGCCAGGCGTGGCGACGGTCGCGGGCCCGCGCATACACCTTCGCCTGCGGGTACAGGCGGCGGATCACCCGCACCGTCTGCAGGCTGCCTTCCGGATCGTCGATGGCGATGACGAACACCTTGACGTGAGCCGCGCCGGCCGAGCGCAGCAACTCCGGCTTGGCCGGGTCGCCGTAAAACAGCGGATTGCCGAACCGGCGCATGAAGTCGACCTGGTCGGCACTGTGCTCGATGGCGATGAAGGGCACTTTCTGCGCGACCAGCATGCGCGCCACGATCTGGCCAAAGCGGCCGAACCCGGCAATCAACACCTGTGGGTGGCCGTCGGGGGCGGCGTCTCCTTGGGCGGCTCCGGCCGCGCCACCGGCCGGCCGCGCAGGATCCGCGCAACGGCGATCATCAGCACTGGCGTCAGCGCCATGGACACGCCCACCGCGGCCACCAGCCGATCGCGCATGACCGCCTCCAGCAGGCCCGCCTTGACCGCCTCGGCGAATACGACGAACGCAAATTCTCCACCGACCGCGAGCACGCTCGCCAACTGCAGCGCGTCGCGCCGCGACAGCTTGCCCGGCTTGATGCCGACCATCACCAGGATCGCGAACTTGACCACCATCAGGGCCAGTACCAACAGCTCGATCAACACCGGCTCCGCGACGACCAGCTTGAGGTCGACGCTCATGCCGACCGCCATGAAGAACAGCCCGAGCAGCAGACCCTTGAAGGGTTCGATCTGCGCTTCCAGCTCGTGACGGAACTCCGAGTCGGCCAGCAACACGCCGGCCAGGAACGCGCCCAGGCCGGCCGACAGACCCGCGCTCTGCATCAGCAGCGCCGATCCAAGCACCACGAGCAAGGCCGCGCCGGTAAACACCTCGGGCATCAGCGAGCGCGCCACGAAGCGGAACAGGTGGCGCAGCAGGAACCGCCCGCCCAGCACCAGTGCCGCCATGGCGAACGCGGCCTTGGCGATCGCGTCCCAGCCTAGCCCGCCTTCGGCGACCAGGTTGGCTTTCCCCAGCAGAGGAATCGCCGCCAGCAGAGGGATCGCCGTGAGATCCTGGAACAGCAGTATCGCGAACGCCAGCCGCCCGTGCTCGCTGCCCAGCGCCTTGCGCTCGGACAGCAGCTGCAAGCCGACCGCCGTGGAGGAGAGTGCCAGCCCCAGGCCGACCACCAGCGCGGTTTTCCAGCCAAACCCGGCGAAGGTGGCGAGCACGCCCATCACCACGCCGGTGATCAGCATCTGCGCCCCGCCGACCCCGAACACCGGACGGCGCATCACCTTCAGCCGTGACGGCGAGAGCTCCAGCCCGATCACGAACAACATCATCACCACGCCGATCTCGGACGCCGCCAGAACCGGCTCCGCATCGCGGATGACCCGCAGACCGAACGGCCCCAGCACAACGCCCGCAGCGAGGTACCCCAGCACCGCGCCCAGCCCGAACCGGCGGAACACCGGCACCGCGATCACCGCTGCCAGCAGGAACACCACCGCAAGTTCAAGACCGCCGCCGCTCATCGCGTACCTCTTCAGGGGAGCGGTTGATTATGCGGCAGGGGGTGGTAGGAGTGCTCGAGTGGAGAGGAGGGATGGCTGCCGCGACCGAGGATTACGTGCGCTGTACCGGTGAGAATTGCCGCTCATACCGCGGCGCCACAGGATGCGTGCTGGTTGTGGGGTCGTCAGCGAACCAGGACGTTCGGACATTCTTTAAAGGGTCAGCGTGCTAGTAGTCCGCTTGGTCCTGTGACCACAACCAGAACGTCGCTCCATAGTGACTTCCTTCGAAATCCGGAAAAATGTCGCCGTGTTTAAACCTCCGCCGCGAACTGACTTGAGCAGGGCTGTACCACCAACCGCTGCGCGGACACGGGTCTCCAGCAGGCACGCGATTGATGCGTGCGCTTTGACCGCTCAGCAGGTCAAGTAGACCATCCGTCACCGTCTCACCGGGCACACGCTCTATAAGCGTCCACTTGGTCGGTTCTCGGCCAACATTCTGCATCGTGCGTTCGTCATAACCGATGTTCGCCTTGTCGGCGGCTTGGCCTGCAATGAGGAACTGCGCGGCGCTGTCTGCAGCCGACGGCAGATAGATGCCAGTCTGGGGGACTGGCTCGCCTGTGCTCACCGTGGTTGCGTGATTGAGTCGATACTTCGGCCAATGAGCAAACGCTGGAAGCGGTCCGCGCGACAAAATGTCGTAGCCCTCAGTTAGCTCAGTTTTAGACCAATACGCTCCCGCAGTCGCACAGATGTTTCCAGCATATCGCTTAGCCACTGATAAAAACTCCGCGTAAATATCACCGCCGGGCGGATCCAGTTCTTCGAGCCAATCCGATGAAAACTCGAGTTGACCTCGAAAGTCATTCGCGACGCGGTGGGCGGTGTTTAGAGAGCTCATGTCGCCGTGACTCAGCGCAATGTACGATTCATACAAATCCTGCAGTGTGTCACGAAAATTGGGTAGCACACGCTGCCCCACACAATATCAGGTTGGTAGGGCTGTGGTCGGCCTCGATAATCTGGGGGTAGTTCGCGCATGAAACGGTGCAGGCATTCCTCTAGATGCTTCACCATCTCTTCCCACGCGTCACGCATCAACAAGAAGTACTCTTTCGAACTGTATCGTTCCAGCAGATAGATCTCTTGCGGAAATAGTGGAGTAGCCATGTTGGCTTACATCAGCTTCTTGGTTGGGACGTTGCGCTGATCTATATTGTTTCTCTGAATCGCTCGCGTTTCGTAGGCACCTTGCAGCCATAATCCACGGCAGCAGCAGGAGTGTCTATGAGCAGCAAGCGATATACAGAACAATTCAGGATCAAGGCAGTCAGGCAAATCACTGATCGCGGTCACTCGGCGCCCGAAGTAGCCAACCGGTTGGGGGTCTCCATCCACAGCCTCTATGGCTGGCGGAAGCGGTACGGCGCGGTCGGGCCAATCGCAGGCGAAAGATATGGAGAAGCGAATTTGCGCCAAAAGTCCAGGCGGGAAAATGTTCCGTATACGAGCGCGAGCAACGACAAGCACCATTTCGCAACTATTGCGGCTCGCGCGCTACTGAAATACTCGGGCTGACGATGAATGACGGCGCCCAGAACGACAAGTCCGCAAACGCAGGCAAAATCCCGGATCAGTTCGCGTAGCGCATCGAACGAAACTGCTTGCTTGCGGGGTTTATTCGTCATACCAGCGCCCGTGCGATATGTTTAGCGGTCCAACTGGTCTTGCGACCACAGCCAGAAGGTCGCGCCATACTGGCTGCCCTCGAATCCTGGAAAAACGTCGCCTTGTTTAAATTTCCGATGCGATCTTGCTTGGGCAGGGCTGTACCACCAGCCGCTGCGCGGACATGGGTCTCCAGCGGGCACGCGATTGACACGCGCGGTTTGGCCGCTCAGCAAGTCAAGCAAACCGTCCTTCACCGTTTCATCGGGCACGCGCTCTACCAGCGTCCAGTTGGTTGGCTCAGAGCTAATATTTTGCATGGTGTGTTCGTCGTAACCGACGCTTGCTTCGTCAGCGGCGTCACCCGCTATCAATAATTGCGCGCAACTGTCATCAATCAGCGGCAAGTAAACCCCAGTCTGCGGAACGGGATCACCTGTTCGTACAGTAACCAAGTGGTTAAGTTGATACTTTGGCCACGTCGATGGGCCATTGATGGGACCTCGGCTTGCTGGATCGTAGCGTACGGTCAAGGCACCTTTGATCCAGTAAGCGCCAGCTGTGCGCCAAATGTTCCCAGCATATCCTACTGCGATAAGTAGGAGCTCAGAGTGCTTGTCTCCCTGCTTCGGTTCCAGCTCATCAAACCACTCGGATGAAAACTCAAGTTGCCCCCGGAAGTCATTTGCAACTCGATGGGCGGTATTGAGAGAGTTCACGTGCCCATGGCTCAGAGAAATATAGGACTCGTACAAATCGTGCAGGGTGTCGCGGAAATTTGGTATTACACGTTGCCCCCAAACGATATCCGGCTGGTCGGGTAGCGCGCGACTTCGATAATCGGCCGGAAGTTTACTTGTGAACTGTTCAAGACAGTCGTCAGCATGTCTGACCATGGCCTCCCATGCGTCACGCATAAGCGCGAAATATTCGTTCGAGCTGTATCGCTCCAAAAGATAAACTTCTTGTGGAAATAGGGAGGTGGTCATAGTGAATTAAATCGCCTTCCTGGTAGGTGCGTTCTCTTGAATTATCTTATTGGTCAACTTGGGTAGGCCGAGAAACTGGTCACTTTCGCCGGTGAAGTCTGTATAGCCCCATCCGGTAGGCTTACGTCGGCCGAAATTCTCGGGAAGCAGATGTCCTGGATCCAAAACAATCTGCTTGCCACCTCCTTCGAGAACAAGCTCACTCCCGGTTTCAAGTCTCTGGCTTGCCGTGGCACCTTCCCAGACGCGCAATCCTTCGCCCTGAGGTACCTTGTAGATAACATACTCGCCGTTTCGGTTCCAGAAGCGCCAGACGGCGAATCGGCGTCGCCAGTCGTCTCGGCTGTTGAGGGCTTCGAACTCTGCCTTGCGCATCCAGCAAATACTGTTGTCGTTGGAAGTGGGATCGACTACCCGATAGATAATTTCGCCAGGCGGAATAGTTACTGCCTCGGCGCTGTGGAAGGTTTCGAACGCGCCTTGAGTTGGACGTTTGGCTCCGCGGGCGGAAATGTCGGGCCAGTACTTTTCGGTGGGAGCTGAATCAAGCGCTCTGTATTTTAGCTTCTTCGCTCTATCCACCCACTTCGGCTTGGCAGCCGCAAGTTCCATGCGCTCGTGCGCCAAAGTAGGGCGCATGTACTTGTGCGGGTTATGGGCGTTAACGCTGGCACGGTAAGCCATGTCCGACTCGATCTCAAGCCGTCGCGCAAGGCGGTTGAGCCAGTCGTCTACTGGTCCGAGCACCTTGCGAAGGGGCTTGTCCGCGGACTTGCGGATTGACTGCACCATTGCCATCAGTGCGTCCGCCTGCGCGCCCATGCTGTCGGTACCCCAACGCTTCACCATCTTCATCAGATCGCGCAGTGCGTTAATGATCGTGTCGAATGCGGTCAGGAGTTTGCCGACCGTCAAGCTGCCTGCAATTTCGCGCACCAGCTTCGCGAGATGTTTGTAGGGATTGCTCCAGCGTGCAGCCTTCAGGGCACGGCGCACGACGGGATTCTGCAGGTGTTGGTTGAGCTTCTGGATCCCGGCTTCGACAAATGGACGACTTGCGAGCCAGAAGCCTTTGTCAAGGGAAGCCTTCGAAACGCGAAGAACAGATTTGCGTCCGTAGGCAAACACAATCTTTAGACAGCCCTTTGCAAGTGATCCGAGTGTTGGGAAAAGACCGATCAGTGTCAGAACAAGTGCCACCCACGCCCAACTGTTGCTCGTATCGCCATGAATCTTCTTGCAGTTCGCCACCACGTCACGGACATCGCATATCTGATCCACGAACGGGATCATTGAAATTACGGTGCCCGTGACAACCTGCGCGGTACTCTGTTCCTCGTTGAAGTCGCCCTGGATGACCTCCCAGATCCACTCCGACGCTGCGGAGAGACTTTTCCTGCCGCTGTCGACCCACTCGCCCGGTGCTGATTTAAACCAGGCCAGCGCATTCTCGAGGTCATCCCATTCCATTGTGTGTCCTCAACCAAGTTTCGAGCGTGCAGCCGCTATCAATCGATCGACGGCGTCCCAGGGCTTGTCTTCCAACGGCTCGGGAAAGTCGTACTCCACGCGAATCGCTTTTTTCGGCACGTTGGAATGTTCGGCAAAGCCTTGGGCATCCAGCTTGCCCCCAATTACTTCGCCGCCTTCGAAGAAAATCCTGTAGGCCTGGCTGGCAAACGGCTCATAGTCCCAATCGCGGTGTTCGATCTCAATCCAGTTGCCGAGGTTCGCATGCACCGGGAGATATGGGATTTCCGGTTGAATGCTCATCGGCGTCGTCCACTCCTTCTTCGCCGCTTTGAACTCGATCGTCCCCGGCGCGCCCAGTTCGATGTCGTTGCCTTCCAGCTTCAAGTAGGCGCCGGCGGCAGTAACCAACACATGTTTGCTGGGGGATGCGATCTCCACATCTGCCTGGGTGCTGGCAATGGTGACGCTGGTCTTTGCGGCCGCCGTGGCGACGTTCTTGTGCGCGCGAGCACTCACATCTCCCTGCGCGGCGTGCAGCGCAATTCCCGTGCTGGTCTGCGGCTTGCCGTCGGGGGCAGGGGTGCCGTGGCTGTACAGGCTGATCCCGCCGGCGACCGCCACCACGGTCTCGCCCTGGCTCAGCCAATTAAGGTCGTTGCCGGCGGTCAGGGTGGTTTCGGTGCCCGATACCCAGATCTGGTCAGCTGGTGTGGTGGCGATGATGCCGTCGGGGCTGCTGGCGGACAGTAGCGGAGCGCTCCACCCCGGTGCTTCGCCGTCGCCGCCGCTCACGCCATCGCCTGCCGGGGTGCCGGTGAGGGTCCCGGTCAGGGTTTCCTGCACCTGCTGCAGGGCCTGCAGCGCCGGAACGGTCTCGGCCTCGTCAGGCAGATCGGCCAGTTGCGCCTTGGCCGTATCCGCCAGGCTCTGCACCAGTTCCGCTCCGCTGCTCAGCTGGCCGCGCAGGTCCTCGGCGGCCATCTGCTGGCGGCCGGGCTCGGTGCTCAACAGCAGCCCGGCGCCGGCGCGCAGGGCGCCACTGGCCTGGGTGGACAGCTCTACGCCGAAGCCGCGCTCGCGGCCGCGCACGTTGTCCTCCCCGCCCTTGAGGTGCCCGAGGGTCAGCGTGGTGGCATGCTGGGTGGTGGCGACCTGCGCGCGACCCTGGCCCGGCGTGTCGTCCAGGCGCAGCTGCTGGTAGCCGCCGCTGCCGGTCTGGCTCGCCCCCAGGGCCTGGCTCTTGAAGCCTGTGAACACGCCCGGATGTTCGTTGCCGTCGAACCACGCGGGGGCGTTGCCGGTCGCGCCCGCCTTGCCGCCGTTGACCTGGTTGTGCGGCGCGTCCGGCTGGCCCGCACCGTTGTAGAGACTGCCGACGATGACGGGGCGGTCGATGTCCCCCTCCATGAAGGCCACGACGACTTCCTGACCCTTGCGCGGCAGCATCACGCTGCCCCAGTTGTCGCCCGCCCACGGGGTGGCGACGCGCACCCACGTCCATGCGGGATCGGTGCCGGGCGCGTTGTCATCGCCGTCCGGGCGAGCCATGCCTGAGCTGGCGTTGCTGCCGCGCTGCCATGGGAACTGGATCTTGATGCGGTGGTCGCGGTCGGTCTGCAGCGGCGCCCCGTCGGTGACCACGATCGCGGTCTGGGTGCCGCGGACCGTGGGCTTTGGGTGCAGGCGCAGCCCATGGCCGTCAACAGTGCGCGGGCGGTAGGGCAGGTCGGCCGGGATTGCGGTGAGGGTGTTGCGGTAGAAATCGGTCGACGGCGCGGCCGCCATCGCATTGACGGGATCGGAGCCTGGCGACAGCGCCGTCGGCAGTGGCAACGCGCCGATGTCGGTCGGCCCCAAGGTCTGGTCGAGCACCTCGAACACCTCCGCGCCCAGGTTGTTGCGGGCGGCATGCTCGACACGCAGGCAGGTGTACGACTGGCCGTTGGTGTCGGGGTGCTGGCTCAACGAGAACCGGGTGCCCGGTGCCTGGCGGCGCCAGGTGCCGGTGGCTTGGATCATCCGGCCGGCGACATCGTGCGCTTCCATCTGCCGGTTCGCCCGCAGCGCGGCGTGGGCCTCGTCGGCCACGCCGTAGGGACCGCTGGTGTCGACGTCCTCGGTGGTGACGTTGCCGCCCGCCAGGACGCTTTGGCCCGAGGCCGGGCGCAGCGTGCGGCTGCGGTAATCCCAGCTCGCGCGGCTGATCGAGGCGGTCTGCCAGCGCCGGGTATTGGCCCACTGCTGGATGCTGTCCGCGCGCTCGGTGGCGTCGGCACGATGGAAGCGCACGCTCCCGGCGTCCGCAAACGCTTCGGGATGGTCGCCCATCACCAGCGTGTGGCTGCCCAGCGTCTCGCCAGCGGTATTGCCGGTGTGCTCAAACCAGTACGCGATGCCTTCCTCGGCGAGCAGGCGCTGGAGGAAGTGGAAATCGCTCTCGTGGTACTGGGTGGTCAGGCTGCGGGTGCGATAGAGCGACCGGTCGGAAAGCTCCCAGCGCCACGCCGGCACCAGCGCCCCGGCCTGTGCGTAATCGGCGAAGAGGTCCTCGGCGATTTCGAGCACGCTCATGTCATGGAAGACGTAGCTGTCCACCCGCTGGCGCAGGAACGCCAGCCAGGGCTCGATGACCAGCCGATAGCGGGCGATGCCGCCGTTGCTGCCGACCCGCTCGCAGGCGGTGACGTGACCGTGGAAGGGGCGGCGCTGAGAGGCGGATTCGGCGGTCAGCAGTTCCAGCAGGACGGGTTGGCCGAGCAGTTCATCCAGCGGAAGGTGCGCGTCCACCGACAGCGCGTCCAGCTGCAGCCGATAGCCACCGTCGTCGACCGACTCCACGCCCTGCAGGCTTTCGGCGACCAGCACGTCGGGACCCAGGCCCGTGTGAAGGTGCAGCAACCGGTCGAATTGTTTTGGCCCGGCGACCAGGGCGGTGAGCAAGGTGGTGCGAGCATCCATGGCGGTGGTCTCTCCCTGGCGGCCGTCCTGGCCTGCCCCGGTGCCGATCATAGCGCCTCGCGGCGGAAGGTTGCAGGGAGGGGAGCCGGAAGTCGCGAGGTCAGGCCGGGGGCCGTCGCAGGGTCCTGGTCACGGTGGCGCTGGCTGGCGGCGGATGCCATCGTGGCAACCCCGCGAAAGGCACCCTCTGATGAGTCCAACGGCACTCGTTCTGTTCCGCCGCGACCTCCGCCTGCAGGACAACCCGGCGTGGAGCGCGGCCTGCGCCGAGAATGCGCGCGTGCTTGCGGTCTACATCCATGCGCCCGAAGAAGAGGGGCAGTGGGCGCCGGGTGCAGCCAGTCGGTGGTGGCTGCACCACTCGTTGTCACGGCTGGATTCGCGCCTGCGCACCGCTGGCGGTCGCCTGCACGTCGCCCGCGGTGACACGCTGGAAGTCGTGCGCGAGCTGGCCGGGCAGACCGGCGCCACCGCAGTCCATTGGAACCGGCTGTACGAGCCGGCCAGCATTGCCCGCGATTCAACCCTCAAGGCTGCACTGCGCGAGCAGGGTCTGGAGGCCCAAAGCCACAGCGGCGCGTTGTGGTCCGAGCCGTGGCAGGTGGAGACCCAGCAGGGCGGCCCGTACAAGGTGTTTACGCCGTACTGGCGCAACCTGCGTCCGCGCCTGTCCGCCGCGCCACCCTTGCCGGCGCCGTCGATTGCCGGGTTTGCCCAGGCCAGCAACGGTTTGCCGTTGGAAGCGCTGGAGCTCCTGCCGCGCATCGACTGGGCCGGCGGCTTGGCCGACACCTGGCAACCCGGAGAGGCCGGCGCCGACGAAATGCTGGAAATCTTCGCCGACGACGCGGTGAACGATTACGTCCGGTTGCGGGACCTACCGGCCCGGCACGGCACTTCGCGGCTTTCGCCCCACCTGCATTTCGGCGAAATCTCGCCGCGCCAGATCCATCATGAGCTGGACCGCCGTGCCCGAGCCAGCAGCGCTCGCAGCCGTCCGGATATCGAGCCCTATCTGCGCCAGCTGGGCTGGCGAGATTTCGCCCATCATCTGCTTTTCCACTTTCCGCACACGCCGACCGAAAGCTTCAATCCGCGTTTCGCGCGCTTCCGCTGGGCCGATGCCGATCCGGTGCTGCTGGAGCGCTGGCAACGCGGCCGGACCGGGATTCCGCTGGTGGACGCCGGCATGCGCGAGCTGTGGCATACCGGCTGGATGCACAACCGCGTGCGCATGGTCGTCGCCAGCTTCCTGAGCAAGAACCTGCGCCAGCATTGGCATCACGGTGCCCGCTGGTTCTGGGACACGCTGGTCGATGCGGACCTGGCCAACAATACGCTGGGCTGGCAGTGGGTGGCCGGCACAGGCGCGGATGCGGCGCCCTATTTCCGCGTGTTCAATCCCGTGACCCAGTCGAAAAAATTCGACCCCGACGGCAGCTACCTGCGGCGATGGCTGCCGGAGCTCGCCGACGCTGCCGCGAGTGTGGTGCATGAGCCATGGAAGGATGCCGGCCTGCTGCGCCGCAGCGGCTACCCGGCGCCGATGGTCGATCTGACAGCGTCCCGGCAGAAGGCGCTGGACGCGTACGCGCGGCGCGGCTGAACGGAAGGGGCGCGCGCGGGCCTTCGTCAAGAAAGCCGCGCAAGATCGCCTTGCGATGCATGGCCTTGACCCGCATTACTGCAGTGTTCCTTGTTTCCAGGAGACCCGCATGAGCCAGTACCGCAAAGACCCCGACGCGATCCAGCGACTGACGCCCGAGCAGTTCCGCGTCACCCAGCAATCGGGTACCGAAGCGCCCGGCAGCGGCGAGTACCTCCACCAGAACGCGCCGGGCATCTATGTGGATGTCGTGTCCGGTGAGCCGCTGTTCGCGTCGGCGGACAAGTTCGACGCCGCGTGCGGCTGGCCGAGCTTCACCAAGCCGATCGAGCCTGCGCATGTCAGCGAGGTGCGCGACACCAGCCACGGCATGGTCCGGGTGGAGGTCCGCTCCACCCACGGCGACAGCCACCTGGGCCATGTTTTCCCCGACGGGCCGCCCGATCGCGGCGGGCTGCGGTATTGCATCAACTCGGCCTCGCTGCGCTTCATTCCGCGCGAGCAGATGCAGGCCCAGGGGTACGGCGACTATCTCGACCAGGTGGAGGGCGGGCGATGAGCACGGAACGCGCGGTCCTCGCCGGCGGCTGCTTCTGGGGCATGCAGGACCTGATCCGCCGTCAGGAAGGCGTGGTGTCCACGCGCGTGGGCTACACCGGCGGCGACGTGCCCAACGCCACCTATCGCAACCACGGCAACCACGCCGAGGCCATCGAGATCGTGTTCGATCCGGCGCGAACCAGCTACCGAAAACTGCTGGAGTTCTTCTTCCAGATCCACGACCCCTCGACCGTGGACCGGCAGGGCAATGACCGCGGCGCGTCCTACCGCTCGGCGATCTTCACCACCTCCGAAGAGCAGCGCCGCGTTGCGCTGGACACGATCGCCGATGTCGACGCCTCAGGCCTGTGGCCGGGCAAGGTTGTCACCCAAGTCGTGCCTGCCGGTGATTTCTGGGAGGCCGAGCCTGAGCATCAGGACTACCTGGAGCGTATTCCGCACGGATACACCTGCCATTTCATCCGCCCGGGCTGGACGCTGCCGCGCCGCGCGGTGGAGGACGGCGGCGACGGACAGCCCGTACAACAGGCTTGAAACCCGCGCCGACGGACCTACGTTTGCCTTGGGGCGGCCGTTCCGCCTCCGTGCAGACAAAAGGAGACAGTCATGAGCAAGATCGTGCGCACCAATCCACAATGGTCCGGCGATGGCAGCGGCCAGGACCCCTTGCGTCAACTGGTTGATCGAATCTTCGACGGTGCCTTCACATCAGGCACCTCCACCGACGAATCCTCGGTCGTAACCAGCCGCTGGACCCCCCGGGTGGACATCAAGGAAGAGCCGGACCGCTTCATCCTCTACGCCGACATTCCCGGCGTCGATCCGGCCGAGATTGACGTCCAGATGGACAAGGGCATGTTGACCATCAAGGGCGAGCGGCGCAGCGAGGAAGTCCGCGAAAGCGAGAACTTCTCGCGGGTCGAACGCCGCTACGGTGCATTCCACCGGCGTTTTGCGCTGCCCGACAGTGCGGATCCGGATGCGATTTCCGCCCACGGCGAGAACGGCGTGCTGGAGATCAGCATCCCCAAGCGTCCGGAGACCACGCCGCGGCGCATCCAAGTGGGGCAACGTAAAAACGGTGATGCCTGATCGGGTGGCCGGCGGCGGTGTTGATCAATGCCCTGTAGGCAAGCTGGGCTTCAAGATCCGCCTCCGGTCGCTCAAGAACAGTGAGAGGGACGAGCGGTCACAACCCCAGTGCCGCTCGTCCGCACGTTAGAGGCGTTGCCTCAGTTAGCCGCAGGAGGCGCACCCAGCGTGATCGTGTGGGTCA
Source organism: Lysobacter ciconiae (assembly GCF_015209725.1). Taxonomy (NCBI): domain Bacteria; kingdom Pseudomonadati; phylum Pseudomonadota; class Gammaproteobacteria; order Lysobacterales; family Lysobacteraceae; genus Novilysobacter; species Novilysobacter ciconiae. The sequence continues at coordinate 316,954 of NZ_CP063656.1, forward strand.
ATCGGACCGGCAGACGCGCGGTATTTCCCGGCGCTGGCTCGTACGAGGCGGCCGAGAGGCCGGCCAGCGCCCATTGGCCGCTTGCACTCGCCGGGATGGTAGAAAGCACCCGGGAGTCGTGAATCTTCCCGTCGGAGCCGATGATGTAGGTGACCTCGACGGTATGCGCCATTTCGCGCATCTGGCCCGATCGCCCCTGCAGGGCGCTCAGGTCCAGTTTGGTACTCACCAACTCGGCGGTGGGCGTCCAATAGTTCTCGACTTCCCCGTCGCTGATTTGCAACGCCGTGGGGTCGGTGACCGGAGCGGTCGCGCAACCGGCAAGAGCGAGCGTCGCGCTTGCAAGGAGGATCAGTACTCGGTTCATCGAATCGCCTTCCCTGGGTCCTGTAGAGGGTCAGGACCTTATCAGAGGTGACCGGGTGCAGGGCAAACCTGCGCGCTGCGTTCCTCAGCGCTGACGCACACATCAAACCCCGCCAGTCCGCTGATCTGCCGGCTCCCGCCGCTGCTGACGGTGAAGCGCTGCACCGGTGCGGATATGCACGGGCCCCATCGCAGCATCGACCCGGCCCCGGACAGCGGCGCGCAGTTGCGCGGGTAGACCGTGTAATGGCAGGCGCCACTGACGCTGCGCAGGCACTCGAAGCGGGCCACGCCGGCTCGGGCTCGGCCTGGCTGTACAGCGTGTCGGCGCCGTCCACCGTGGTGGTGCGGGTGACGTAGCGGCTGCCGCCGATGTCCAGGCCGAAGAGCGACAGCACGAGGTAGATCAGGGCCAGGAGCTTCATGGTTCACCTCGCGCAAGCGTGAGTGGGTGGGCGGCGAGCCGGCGTGTCCTCGACGGACGGTGTGGGTTCGCCCGCAGTTACATGTGTCGGAACAGGGTCATGAAAGGCGCGCTGACCGCCAGGGTTTCCGGCCGCGTCTTCAGTCGCACGGTGCCGCGGCCGCTGTCGTCACGGACGACGCCGGCGATGGCGCGCAGGTTGACGATGGTGGAGCGGTGGATCTGCTTGAACGTGTCCGGGTCGAGCATCGTCAGCAGCTCCTTGATCGGAGTGCGCAGCAGCGCCTCGCCCTCGGCGGTCATCACCGTGGTGTACTTGTTGTCCGCGCGGAAATAGGCGACGTCCTCCACCAGGATCAGCCGGGTTTCGCGGCCGGCGCTGGCGGTGATCCAGGTCAACGGCGGCGGCGCATCGACCGCGCGGGCGACGGGCGCGAGCCGTTGCAACAGGGTGGCCAGGGTCGCCGCGTCGTTGTTGCCGCTGCGCGCCTGCAAGCGCTGCACCGTGGCCGACAAGCGTTCGGCGGTGATCGGCTTGAGCAGGTAGTCGACCGCGCCGCGCTCGAAGGCATCGATGGCGTACTGGTCGTAGGCGGTGACAAACACAATTTGCGTGCGCGGGCTGACTTCGGCCGCAGCCGTCGCGACTTCCAGGCCGGTCAGCCCGGGCATGCGGATGTCGAGGAAGGCGACGTCCGGGCGGTGTTCGGCCATCGCCTCCAGCGCGCTCGCGCCGTCCTCGCACTCGGCAAGGATGTGCAGCTCCGGCCAGGCCTGCGCCAGACGCTCGACCAGGGCCTGGCGCAGCAAGGCTTCGTCCTCGGCGATGATGCAGGTGGTGACGGGCTCAGTCATGGCGGTCCTCCTGGACGATCGTGGCGGGCACGGTGATCGTCGCGGCCACGCCGGCGGGGAAGTTGGCGACCACCGCCAGGGCGGCGTCGCTGCCGTACACCAGGCGCAGGCGTTCGCGCACGTTCTTCAGGCCGATGCCGGTGCCGCTGGTGCGGCTGTTGAAGCCCTCGCCGTCGTCGGCGACGGTGACGGCGACGACGCCATCGCTGCGCCGCGCGCGGATCCACACCGTGCCGCCGCCGGTGCGTGGCTCCAGGCCGTGCTTGATCGCGTTCTCGACCAGCGTCTGCAGCATCATTGGCGGCAGCGCGGTGGCGCGCAGGTTCTCCGGCAGGTCGACCTGCACCGACAGGCGCGGTCCCATGCGGATCTTGAGGATCTCCAGGTAGGCCAGAGCGCGTTCCAGTTCCTCGCCCAGTGTGGACAATTCGTTTTGCGTGCGTGGCAGCGAGTGGCGCAGGTACTGGATCAGGTGACCGAGCATCTCGTCGGCGCGCGCCGGGTCGCTGCGGGTCAGCAACTGCGCGCTGGCCAGGGTGTTGTAGAGGAAGTGCGGTTCGACCTGCGCGTGCAGCAGGCTCAACTTGGCGACGGTGAGTTCCTTCTCGGTGGCGGTCTGCGCCGCATCGGCGCGCTCGTTGCGGCGGCGGTCGGCAACTCGACGGGTGATCGCGCGGGTGATCGCTTCCGCGTTCTCGTAGTTGGTCGCGTCATCGAACAGGAACCAGTCGCTCCATGCCAGTGTCTCGGGCTCGCAGATCAGGGTGAGACTGCCGGTGTCACCGCCGGGGGTGACCGTGGCCAGGATCTGGTTGCGCGGCGCGCCGAACCACAGCATCGGGTTCCAGCGACCCAGCGGGCGATCCAGATAGGCCTCGGGTCGTCCGGCGGTGGCGCGTATCTGCAGGCTGTCGCGGGCACTCTCCACTTCAACGATGCGGGGCAGTTCGCGGATGGCGGCATCGACCAGATCGAACGCCTCGCCGGCCTCGAACGGAATCTCGACCTGACGGCGGTGACGGTTGCCCAGCGTGGTCCGGTCGATGCGGTCGGCGATCAGGCGCACCCGGCCGACGTGCGAGAGCGCGCCGATCACCACCAGTGCCATGACGATCATGCCGGCGACCGTGATTGGCCATTCCAGCCGTCCGATCAACGGCAGTTCCGACCACAGCCCCGCGAACAGCAGGATGGCCAGCAGCCACGCCAGAGCGATACGGATGACGAACAACAGGCCCTTGATCACGAAGAGGTTCCGACGGCTGGGGATTTCCGTGGAGCATAGTGACCCCGCCGGCGCAACGGAGTGCCGCTGCGACCAAGCCGAGATTGTCGCGACGGAACCGCGGGATCGGCGGATGAAGAGACCCTCGGCGCGCGCGTTTGCAGCGCAGGTGCGTCCTCTCAGCGCACGACCACCGTGGTCGCCTTGTTGGCGACGATGTAGTGCTGCAGGTCCTCGACCTCGCGCAGCTTGCCGATCGCACGCTGGGCGAACTTGCGGGTGGTGATGCGCACGTGGCAGTTCAGGAACGGCGCGTCCGGATCCTTGCCCTTGGAGGAGTACACCACGCGGCCGTCGCGGTCCCAGCCCAGCACCAGGCGCTGCTGCTGGTTGCTGGTCTGGTAGATCCAGCCCTTGTGGATATCGCTTTCCGCCATTGCCATGGTGTTGGTCCCGATCATCAAGGTCGCGTCGGCGAATGCGTCGCGTGCAGCGAACATGATGACAGCGCGCCCGTAGCGGTTCCAACATTGCGGGCGCCAACGCGAACAGTGGCATGCTCAACGGATCGCCGATTATTGCCTTCGGCCTGCGCTGATTCCGAGAGACCCCCATGACGACACGTGCCGCCCGCCTGGACGAGCAGCTGCAACGGATGCGTGCCGCCCACGCCGAGGATCCGATGCCGTCGTGGCCGGTACGCGCGGCGCGCCTGCGTACGCTGCGGACGATGCTGAGCGAGCAACGCGGGGCATTTGCCAGCGCGATCTCGGCCGACTTCGGCCAGCGCCCGGTGGAGGAGACCGACCTGCTGGAGCTGTTCCCCAGCCTGTCGGGGATCCGCCATGCGCTGCGCCACGGGCGGCGCTGGATGCGGCCGCGCAAGCGCCTGGCCGGGCTGGCGTTCCTGCCGGCACGGACCGAATTGTGCCCGCAGCCGCTGGGCGTGGTCGGCATCATCGTGCCGTGGAATTACCCGCTCTACCTCGCCATCGGGCCGCTGGTGGACGCGCTGATCGCGGGCAACCGCGTGATGCTGAAAATGAGCGAGTTCACGCCGCGCTTCTCCACCCTGCTGGCCGAGCAGGTCGCCCACTATTTCCAGCCCGACGAGGTCGCGATCATCACCGGCGGCGTCGAGGTCGCCGAGGCGTTTTCCGCGCTGCCTTTCGACCACCTGCTGTTTACCGGATCCACCGCGGTGGGTCACCACGTGATGCGCGCGGCGGCCGCCAACCTGACTCCGGTGACGCTGGAGCTGGGCGGCAAGTCGCCGGCGATCATCGGTCCGGGCGCACGCTTCGAGCAGGCGGTCGAGCGCACCGTCTTCGGCAAGATGGTGAATGCGGGGCAGACCTGCATCGCGCCGGACTACGTCCTGTTGCCGCGTGCGCGCGTCAACGAGTTCATCGGCGTGGCTTGCGCGGTGATGGCGCGCATGTATCCCGGGCTTGCGCGCGATGCCCAGTACGCCAGCATCATTTCCGACCGCCAGTACCAGCGCCTGACCGGATTGCGCGACGACGCGGTCGCGGCCGGCGCTCGCGAACACCCGCTGGACGACACCCCGGCCGATCCCGCGCGCCGGCTGCTGCCGCCGCTGCTGCTGACCGGCGTCACCGACGCGATGGAGGTGATGCGCGAGGAGATCTTCGGCCCCCTGCTGCCGCTGGTGCCCTACGACAGCTTCGAGGAGGCGATCGCTTACGTGGCCGCGCGGCCGCATCCGCTGGCGTTGTACGTGTTCGACGAGGACTCGCAGCGTGTCGATGCGCTGCTGGCGCGGACCCAGGCCGGCGGCGTCACGGTCAACGACACGCTGTTTCATATCGCCCAGCATGGCCTGCCGTTCGGCGGCGTCGGCCCGTCCGGCATGGGCAGCTACCACGGGGAAGCGGGGTTTCAGCGCTTCTCGCACATGAAATCGATCTTCCGCCAGTCGCGTTTCACCGCGGTGGGCCTGCTCAATCCGCCCTATGGCGCGCGCTTCCGCGGGATACTGGACCTGCTGCTCAAGCGCGGCTGAATAAGCGGAGGAGTCCTCGCGACCAGCACCGACGGCCCGCGCTGCTTGATTGTCGGCGCTGACGGCGCCATAGAAAGGGAAACCCCTTCACGGAGTCGTCCATGAACACCGTCCTCATCACCGGCGCCAATCGCGGCATCGGCCTGGCCTTGGCCCGCCAGTACAGCGCCCGCGGCGACAAGGTGATTGCCGCCTGCCGCCAGTCCAGCGATGCGCTCGAAAAGACCGGCGCGCAGGTGGAGGCGGGCGTGGATGTCACCGACGATGCCGCGCTGGCAGGCCTGGCCCAGCGCCTCGGCGACACCCGCCTGGATGTGCTCGTGCTCAACGCCGGCATCATGACCCGCGAGGCCTTTGGCGAGATCCAGACCGATGGTTGGGAGGACATGCGCCGCCAGTTCGAGGTCAATGCGATGGGCCCGCTGCGGGTCGCGCAGGCGCTTTCAGGCCACCTGGCCGAGGACGCGAAGATCGGCATCATCACCAGCCGGATGGGATCGATGGCTGACAACGGATCGGGCGGTCGCTACGGCTACCGTGCGTCCAAGGCGGCGGTCAACGCGATCGGCAAGTCGCTGGCCGTGGACATGGAGTCGCGCGGTGTCGCGGTGTTCCTGCTGCATCCGGGCTTCGTCGCCACCGACATGGTGGGTGGCAAGGGCGAGGTCAGCCCTGAGCACGCCGCCGCGCAACTGGTGGAGCGGCTCGACAGCCTGACGCTGGACCAGAGCGGCAGCTTCTGGCACGCCAACGGCAGCGAGCTGCCCTGGTAGTACCGCCGCACGGGTGCATCGGCGTTCGGGCGATTATTTGGTTTTGGGCGTGAAACGGAACGTGCCGCTGATCGGCCGTGTAGCGCCCTGATCATCGGCGAACACGCCATCGAAACTGCCATCCACGGCTCTCACCGTGGCGCTGTAGCGGCTCTCCTCCATGTCCACTGACTTGATGGTCAAGCTGCCCGACTGCGAGGTGTATTCGCCGGCCAGCCCGGTGTCCTTGCCCAGCGGAATGGTGACCGCCGCGGTGTCCGCGCCGTCCACCTCGCCGCCGAGCTGGTAGGTGCCCGGCTCGGCGGTACCGGCGGCGATCGCCACGGTGACCATGCCGAAACTGGCGAGCGCCTGCTCGCGCTGGGCCTGGGCATCGGCTTCCTTGCCGGCCGCCTTGGCCGCGTCGGCGTTGATCCAGCCCGTGGCCAGCCGGAAGCTCAGCGGGGCGTCCACGTAACCGGGCATCAGACCCGCGGATGCGGTGGCGTCCAGCTTCCAGTCCTCGCTGGCCAGGGTAAGCCCGTTGCTGTCCTTGGCGGCCTTGCTGCCCGGGCTGGCCGGGGACGTGTCGGCGTCGGCGCCGCAGCCGGCCAGGCCCAGGATGGCAATCGCCAGGACGGCGGGCGCGAGCAACCGAGCGAGCGGGTGGATCTGCAATTCAGTGGGCTGAGGCATGGGAGAACTCCTTGGGCGATCGATTGGGGGGCGGTGGCGGTTGGCGCTGGCGGTCGGTCGCGCCGCCGCCCGGGCAGACCTGATGACACGAGGGCTGAGGGCGGTTCCGGACATTGGCCTGTTGGACAGCGAGTAGATGAGCGCACGCGGCTTGCGTCCGCCGCGTGGGCACGCCGGATGAACAATCTGCGGACAGGCCCCGGCTAGTCGCTCCGGTCGGCGTTACCAGCTGTCCTCCAGCATGCGCGGCTGGCACGCCAGGTAGCCGCCGAACGCCAGCACCACCAGCGTCCCGGTCAGGAAGGCGAAGGGCCACAGCCATCCGCCGCTGACCTCGTTCAACACCCCGAACAGCAACGGCCCGGCGCAGCTCAGGGCATAGCCCAGGCCCTGGGTGAACCCCGACAGGGCGGTCGAACCGGCCGGCGTGCGGGTGCGCTGATTGATCAGGGTCAGCGCCAGCGGGAAGGTGCTCGGTCCCAAGCCGAGCAGCGCGACCCACAGCAGGGTCAGCGTCATTGGCGCCAGCAGCAGGCCGGTGAAGGCGGTCAGGTGGAGCACGCAGCACGCGAGCACCACCGGGAACGGATTGCGCATGCGCACCGCCAACACCGGCATGACGAAGCTGCTGAGCAGGCCCAGCGACGAGTACACGCCGACCATCGTCCCGCCCAGCAGCGCGCTGCCGCCGGCGTCGGTCAGGATGCGGGGCAGCCAGGTGAACATGGAATAGGTCACCAGCGAGGTCATGCCGAACATCAGCGCCATGCCCCAGGCGACCGGCGACCGCCAAACGCGACCCGACGGCGGCGGCGCGGCAAACTCGGGTGACTCATCGCCGGTGGCCACCGACCGGGCGTGGATCGCGGCCAGCGCGCGGGCCTGCGCGGAGCGGCCGTAGCGTTCCTGGTACAGCACGATCGCCCAGGGCAGCGCTGCCGCCACCGCGACCAGCGACCACGCGCCCAGCGATACCCGCCAGCCCACCGCGTTCGCTACCGGCACCGCGGCCAGCGCCGGCAGGATCGTGCCCAGTTGCAGCAGGGTGATGTACATAGCGCTGATGCCGCCCACGCGGTCGCCGAAGTAGCGCTTGACCAGCGGCGGCAGCACGACGTTGCCGATGCCCATGCCCGACAGCGCAATCGCCGAGGTCAGCAGCAATTGGGTGGTGCTATCGGCAAAGCCGCGCCCGAGCAGGCCGGCGGCGGCCAGCAGCATCGCCAGCAGCGCGGTGCGCTCCAGCCCCAGTCGATGCGCGATGGAGGGGGTGGCGACGCCGAACACCGCAAACGCCGCCGTCGGCACGATGCCGAACACCCCGGTCATGGTCGGGCCGAACTGGAACGTCCCGCCCAACTGGTCCAGCAGCGGCGTCAGCGAGGTGACCGCAGTGCGCAGGTTGAGCGCGGACAGGGCGATGGCGATCAGCACCAGGCCGCGTCCGCGCCATACCGGCAGAGGCGCGCCCGGGGCGACGGGGGCGGGGCGCGAGGCCGGATCGGGTGTAATAGGACGGGCCATCTGCGCCTGCATTGCTGCCGAGGCGGTCACGCCATCGCGAACGGCATTATATCGGCGCTCGCGGCGCCGAAGCGTGCTCTTTCAGCCGTGTGGTTGCCTGCCTGCGCTATCGCCAACCCGCGGTGGCTTCTATGCTCGACGACCGACGCGGCTTGCAGCAGGACGAGTCACAGGATGGAAACGGAGGTTCAAACGCCGGCCTCGGAGAGCCTGTTCGCTCCGCGCTACCGCGCGCTCACGGTGGGATCGGTCGCGCTCATCGTGTTGTATGCGTTCGAGGCGCTGGCAGTGGCCACCGCGATGCCGGTGGTCGCCCAGGCGCTCGAAGGCCTGCCGCTGTATGCCATGGCGTTTGGCAGCACGCTTGCCGCCGCGGTGGTGGGCATGGTCGCCAGTGGCCCCTGGGCGGATCGTCGCGGGCCGCGCACCCCGCTGCAGCACGGCATCGCCTGGTTCGCGGTCGGCCTGGTCGTGGCCGGGCTCGCCCCGACGATGTGGGTGCTGCTGCTTGGCCGGGTGGTGCAGGGCTTTGGCGGCGGGCTGATGTCGGTCGCGTTGTACGTCGTGGTCGGGCGGGCCTACCCGCCGGAACTGCGCGCGCGGATCTTTGCCGCGTTCGCCGCCGCCTGGGTGCTGCCGGCGATCGTCGGGCCGGCGCTCAGTGGCCTGATCGTGGAATTCCTTGGCTGGCGCTGGGTGTTCCTGCTGGTGCCGCTCCTGGCAGGCCTGGCCGCGGCGATGGTGCTGCCGCCCCTGCGCGGCATCGGCCCGCTACCCGGTCACGCGTCCGCTGGGCGCGCCGGCAACCGGCGGCGGCTCGGCCTAGCCGGCGGCGCGGCGGGCAGCGCGCTGTTGCTCAGCTACGCCGGTCAGCAGCGCGGCTGGGTGGCTCTGGGCCTGATGGCGACCGCTCTGGCGGGGCTGCTGGCGAGCATGTTGCGGTTGTTGCCGACCGGCACGCTGCGCGCGGCCCGCGGCCTGCCCACGGTGATTGCGCTGCGCGGCATCGCCTCGGCCGCTTTTTTCGGCACCGAGGTGTTCCTGCCCCTGCTGCTCACGCGAGAGCGCGGCCTCTCGCCGACCTTTGCCGGCATGGCGCTGACCGTCGGCGCGCTGGGCTGGTCGCTGGGATCGTGGAATCGCGGCCGCATGCATGCACCGGCTCCGGAGCGGGTGCTGCAGGCGGGCATGGCGCTGATGCTGGTCGGGGTACTCGGCGTGTCCGCGGCGGTGCTGCCCTGGGCGCCGCTCGCGGTGGGCGTCGTCGGCTGGATCGTCGCCGGGGTGGGGATGGGCACGGTGTACCCGAGCCTGTCGATCCTGACCCTGGAACTCTCGCCGCCCGAGCGCCAGGGCGCGAATGCCTCCGCGCTGCAGCTGTGCGATGCGCTGTTTACCGCAACCATGCTTGCCGTGGGCGGCTCGCTGTTCGCGCTGCTGCTGGAGCGCTCCACGCTGGCTGCCTACCTTGCGGGATTTGCCATTACCGTCAGCCTGGCCGTGCTCGGGCTGGCGCTGGCGCCGCGCGTGCTGCCCCTGCCGGCCCGCGGCCGGGACGACTAAAGATCCCTGCGTCCGGACCGATAGCGTAAGGAAGCCCGGCCATCTGTGTGGCCGTTGGAGTAGCCCGTGCGCCCGGTTGCAGCAAGCGATGTAGAGCTCGGTTCGCCACTGGCGTGGTCGGTGTACGACCGCGACCGCAAGCTGCTGTTCGTGGAAGGAATGGTTCTGGCGAGCCAGGAGCAGCTCGACGTCGTGCTGGAGCGCGGCATGGTGGTGCCGGACACCGATGCCAACGCGGGTGTGCTGATCGACGGCTATGAGCACCCCGCCGGCGACGGGACCGACCCCGATGCCGCCGACGCGGAACCCGACGACGCCCTCGCCGACGACGCGCCGCCGGAACCGCCGGTATTCCGCGAGATGCAGCTGCTCCGCCATGAACTCGCGCTCGTGCACCAGCACCTGCTGCTGGGCAGCGGTGAGGACCTGGGCGACCAGCTGCTCGCAATCGCCGAACGGCTGCGCGCCCTGGTGGCCCGGGATGCGGATGCGGCGCTGGCCGCGATGCAGTTGGAGGTCACCGACGATTGCCACGTTGCGCGCCAGCTGCACGCGGCCACCCTGTGCGAACTGCTGGTGCGCTCGCGTGACTGGGACGAGCAGGAAAGCCTGTCGGTGATAGCCGCGGCACTGAGTTACGACGTCGCCCTGGGGCCGGTCGCGGGTGCGATGAACAAGCAACAGTCGGGGTTGTCGGCGGAGCAGCAGGCGGTCGTCACCGGTCATCCGCAAGCCAGCGTCGAACTGCTGCAGCTTGCCGGGGTGGCCGATCCGGTCTGGCTGGTGGCGATCCTGCAGCACCACGAGCGCATCGACGGCAGTGGTTACCCCAATCGCCTGTCAGGCGACGCGATCAGTCGCGCGGCGCGAAAGCTGGCGATCGTCGACATCTACTCGGCGATGGTCCGGCCACGTGCCTATCGCGAAGCCGTGCACGCCCGGCATGCCCTGCGCAGCCTGTTCCTGGAGCGTGGCAAGGCGGTGGATGAGACCCTGGCCAGCCTGCTGGTGCGGGAGATCGGCGTATTCCCGCCAGGCACGCCGGTGCGGCTGGCCAACGGCGAGGTGGGGGTTGTCCTGCGGCGTGGGCGCGGCGCCTCGCATCCGGTGGTCGCGCGCTTGATCAACGCCAACGGCACCCTGGCCGCATTGGCGGCGCAGCGCGACACCGCGATGCAGGCGTACGCGATCACCGAAACCGTGCCGCCGCGCAAGTACGCCGCCCTGGTGGCCAGCGCCAGTGAGTTGTGGTGCAGCGACCGCGCCGTACTGCGCCCGTAGCGTCCACCGAGGTCAGCATGACGACTCCTGCACGAGGCCGCGTGGCACGATGCCCGGTACGCCTTCTGCCCGGAACACGACGATGACTGCCCACGACCCGGAATTCGATCCCGACGACAACTTCGCCAACAGCCTGGAGCCCGGCACCGGCGTGGACCTGGAGTCGGCGGACACCCGCGAGGCGCTGGTCTGGCAGCTGTTGCTGCTGATCAATCCGGGCGATGAGGAATCGGCGCTGCAGCAGTTCTCCGCCTATCGCGAGGCGCTGGAGGCCGCCGGCCCCGACGAGGTCGAACCGCTGTGGCTGCTGAAGGACCTGATCGACTGGAAGTCGGGGTTCTTCGTCGACGAGGATGACGCGGTCTCCTTTATCGACACCATCACCGAGCTGGCGGCGCGCTGGAACGTGGTGGTCGACTGGGGCGTGGAGGATGCCAGCGACGAGGACTTCCTCGCCGAGGCCGAGGTGCCTTCGCTCATGGCCGTCGCCGCCGACCGCCTGCGCGAGTACGGCTACAGCCTGTGGACCTGGAACACGGCCAGCGGACCGCACGGCGAGGAAGGCGTGCATGCCGGCTGGATCACCCTGTCCAGCGACGACGAGGCGATGCAGGAAGTCGCCCAGGCACTGGAGATCGAAGTGCGCCCGGCCAGCGACCCGTTCTGATTGCCCGATGCCGTAAGCGCTTGCCGCGCGGCGCGCCAGCCCGGCCACCCGACAGGGTTTACGGTTCGTCGCGGCGGTCGCCGTACCACATCTCCAGTTCGTCCCTGGAGTGCAACATGCGCCGGCCCCGCCACAGGAAACGCCCCAGCAAACGCAGCTGGTAACCCAGCGAATGCGTACGCAGCTTGCGTGCCGAGGTCATCACCACCTCGTGCACGATCACCAGCCGGCCGTGGCGTGCCAGCGCGCGGCCCATGGCCACGTCTTCGCCGGCGTAATAGCGCTCGTCAAAACCGCCGATCGCCTTGAACGCGGCGCGCGTGCAGAACAGGCTGCAGCCGGGTGTCACGCCCACCAGGCGGAACACGTGGATCATCAGCCACTGGCCGATGCGCTCGTGCAGCCGCGTGGGTCCGATCAGCTTCACGCCGGCGCCGCCACCGGACGCGCCCCCGCGCAGCGCCCGCAGAGCCGCTGCCAGATAGTCGGGATTGATCAGGGTGTCGGCGTCGATGAAGAACAGCCAGTCGCCGTTTGCGGCATGCCCGCCGCTGTTGCGCGACGCGGCGATCTGGCGGTGCTGCACCTGCACCACGCTCGCGCCGTGCTCGCCAGCAATGCCCGCGGTGGCGTCGGTGGAGGCGTCATCGACCACGATGATCTCGTAGTCGGCGCGCAACTCGCGCGCGCTGGCGTGGATCGCTTGCAGGCACGCGGCGATCAGGCGCTGCTCGTTGTGCGCGGGCACGATGAAGCTCAGCTGCGGATCGTCTGCCATCCGGCGATGGTGGCACGGGGCCGCGAGAGGGCTTGCGAAAGCCGCTTCCATCGCTGGCATGCCGGGCTGCCGGCGCCAAGGAAGGCCCGCAGAACGCGTTTCTGTTAAGGTTGAGGATTGGAATCGCGCGGTCCTCGCTGCATCTTCGCCCATCGTGGCGCTAACGGACCGTTTTTGCGGCGTTGCCCGTTCAGGTGTTGCTTCCCTGTCGCGGTCCCGCAGCGTGGCGTCGTAGTGGCACCGCCGGTGCACCCGTCCGACGCGGCCTGCCGTCCTTCCGCCTTGCATCCGCCGTCGTCACTTATCGGAGAAGTCCTTGGCTGTTCCCGCGTTCGAGTTCAACCAGCTGCAATCGTCCACTGTCTTGCTGCTGCTGCTGGCCTTCTACGGCGGGACCTTCCTGATCTCCACGCGCATCGGCCGACGCAAGGAAAACGTCGACGGCTACATGACCTCCAGCAGCCAGGTCGGCTTCGGCGTATCGGCCGCCAGCATGACCGCGACCTGGATCTGGGCGGCCTCGTTCTACGCCGCGGCGACATCCGGCTACAAGTACGGCATCTCCGGGCCGATCCATTACGGGCTGTGGGGCGCGCTGATGATCCTGTTCATCTACCCCTTCGGACGCCGCTTCCGCGCACTGGCACCCGAGGCGCACACGCTGGCGGAGATCATGCATGCGCGCCACGGCCGCTCCAGCCAGCTGATCCTGGCCGGTTCCAACATCGTCGGCAGCGTGATCAGCCTGATGGCGAACTTCACCGCCGCCGGCGCGCTGGTCGCGATGCTTTCGCCGCTGGATTTTGTCCACGGCGTGCTGATCGCCGGCATCGGCACCCTGTCCTACACGCTGTGGTCGGGCTTTCGCGCCTCGCTGCTGACCGATGTGGTCCAGGTCGGGGCGATGATGGGCTCGGCGGCCTTGATCATCCCGCTGGTGTTCTTCAGCGCCGGTGGCACGGAGATCTTCACCCAGGGCTGGGAGCGGATCAGCGCCGATCAGTCCACGTTCTTCTCCAAGCAGGCGTTCCTGGAGCAGGGCGCGCCGTACTTCGTCGCCGTGCTGGCCTACGCCATCGGCAACCAGACCATTGCCCAGCGCCTGTTCGCGGTGCGCGAGGACCTGATCAAGCCGACTTTCCTAGCCGCCACGGTCAGCTACGGCGCGACGGTGATCGGGCTGGGCATGATCGGGGTGTTCGCGCTGATGATCGGCATGAGCCCGGCCGACGGCGACCACAACAACCTGATCCCGCAGATGGCCTCGACCTACCTGTCGCCGTTCGTGGTCGGCATCTTCTTCATCATGGTGATCGGCTCGCTGTCTTCGACGGCGGACTCGGACTTGTCGGCGCTGTCCTCGATCATGATGACCGACATCTACGGCAAGAACCTGGCCCGCGGCAAGGTCCGCCCGGCCACGATGCTCTGGGTCGGGCGCATCACCATGATCGTGGCAACCACCGCCGGGCTGATCTTCGCCAGCTTCCGCATCGACATCCTCGACCTGCTGGTGTTCGTCGGCGCGCTGTGGGGCTCGATCGTGTTCCCGGTGATCGCCAGCGTGTACTGGAACAAGGTGACCAACCGCGCGTTCACGGTCGCCGTCGCGGTGTCGCTGGTGTTCTTCATCGTCGCGCGCTTCCAGCTGCTGCCGATCGAGGGTGCGCTGGCGATCCTGCTGGAGGTCTTTGCCGCGCTTGGCGCCGGCGTCGTGCTGGGGCTGATGGCGTTCGGCTTCTTCGGCAAGCGCACCGGGCTGACGGTCGGGGTGGTGGCCGCGCTTGGACTGGTGGTGCCGATGCTCGGTTTCCTGCGTGACTACCCGGTCCTGCTCGCTTCGCTCAACGCCTACGGTGTCAGCACGCTGGTCTGCTCGGCGCTGAGCATCGGCAACCACAAGCCCTTCGACTTCAACCTGATCGCCAAGCGCGTGACCGCCTTCCAGGACGACGAGCCTGGCACGGTGGCGGCCGCGTCCGTATCCGACCGCTGAGGAGACACGCATGCGTGACCTGCTGATGACGTTGTATGTGCTGGTATGGCCGGCGATCGTGCTGGTGATGATGGTGCTGATGGGCGTGGGGCTGTACCGCGACACCCGCGCGGCCAAGCGCAGTGGTGACGAACTGGTCTGACGCACGTCGCTGGCACTGCCGGCTGGTTACGATCGACGCTCACGATCAACGCTCACGATCGACGCCCACGATCGTGTCCTACGATCGACCCTCGTCGCCAACCGCCCGGAAGCCCGCGTGCCCCCGATCATCTCGATCCAGCAACTCACCAAGACCTACGCGTCGGGCTTCCAGGCGCTCAAGGGCATCGACCTGGAGATCCGCCGCGGCGAAATCTTCGCCCTGCTCGGCCCCAACGGTGCCGGCAAGACCACCCTGATCAGCATCGTCTGCGGCATCGTCAATGCCAGCAGCGGCAGCGTGATCGCCGACGGCCACGACATCGTGCGCGACTACCGCGCCGCGCGGGCCAAGATCGGGCTGGTGCCGCAGGAGCTGTCGACGGACGCGTTTGAAACCGTGTGGGCGACGGTGCGCTTCAGCCGTGGCCTGTTCGGCAAGCCGCCCGACCCGGCGCACCTGGAAAAGGTCCTGCGCGAGCTGTCGCTGTGGGACAAGCGCGACAGCAAGATCCTGGCCCTGTCGGGCGGCATGAAACGCCGCGTGCTGATCGCCAAGGCACTCGCGCACGAGCCCTCGATCCTGTTCCTGGACGAGCCCACCGCCGGGGTGGACGTCGAGCTGCGCCACGACATGTGGGAGATGGTCCGCGGCCTGCGCGAGCAAGGCGTCACCGTCATCCTGACCACGCACTACATCGAGGAAGCCGAGCAGATGGCCGACCGCATCGGGGTCATCAACCATGGCGAGCTGGTGCTGGTGGAGGACAAGCACGTGCTGATGCGCAAGCTTGGCAAGAAGCAGCTCACCCTCGTGCTGCAGCAGCCGCTGGCGGCGCTGCCGGCGGCGCTGGCCGGCCTGCCGCTGGAACTGGCCGAGGACGGCTCCGCGCTCATCTACACCTTCGACGCACAGGGCGAGGCGACCGGCATCGCGCCGCTGCTGCGGCAACTCAACGCGCTGGGGATCGACTTCAAGGACCTGCATTCCAGCCAGAGCTCGCTGGAGGACATCTTCGTCAGCCTGGTCCATTCCGGCAGCGGCCGCCGGCGCGAGGTGCGGCCATGAACCTGCACGCGATCCGCGCGATCTACCGCTTCGAGATGGCGCGCACCTTCCGTACCCTGGCCGAGAGCATCATCTCGCCGGTGCTGTCGACCTCGCTGTACTTCGTGGTCTTCGGCGCGGCGATCGGCTCGCGCATGGGCGACATCGACGGCGTGGGCTACGGGGCCTTCATCATTCCCGGGCTGATCATGCTGTCGCTGCTCAACGAGAGCATCTCCAACGCGTCCTTTGGCATCTACATGCCCAAATGGTCGGGCACGATCTACGAGCTGTTGTCGGCACCGGTGTCCGCGGTGGAGGTGGTGATCGGCTACGTGGGCGCGGCGACCACCAAGTCGGTCATCGTCGGCTTTCTGATCCTAGCCACCGCGCGGGTGTTCGTGCCGTACGAGATCGCGCACCCGGTGTGGATGCTGTGCTTCCTGCTGCTGACGGCGGTGAGCTTCAGCCTGTTCGGTTTCATCATCGGGCTGTGGGCGGACGACTTCCAGAAGCTGCAGGTGATCCCGCTGATGGTGATCACGCCGCTGACCTTCCTGGGCGGGGCGTTCTACTCGATCAGCATGCTGCCGCCGGTGTGGCAGAAGATCACCCTGTTCAACCCGGTGGTGTACCTGATCAGCGGCTTCCGCTGGAGCTTCTACGGCGTCTCGGACGTCAATATCGGCATCAGCGTGGCGGCGATCGGCACGTTCCTGGCGCTATGCCTGCTGTCGGTGTGGTGGATATTCCGCACCGGCTGGAAGCTGAAGGCATGATCGTGGCGACGATCCAGGCCAACCCGGTGCTGGGCGCCCTGTGCGGCGGGCTGATCGCCGCGGCGGCGACCGCGCTGGGGACATTGCCGGCCTGGTTCTCGCGCGGCATCGGCGAGCGATTCCAGGACGCGCTGCTGGGCTTCGGCGCCGGCGTGATGCTGGCCGCGAGCGCGTTCTCGCTGGTCCTGCCCGGACTGCAGGCGGCGGGCGAAAGCGGCCTGGGACCGTGGCGTTCCGGGTTGCTGGTCGGTGCCGCGATCCTGGCCGGCGCGCTGGCGATCATGCTGATGGAGCGCTGGGTGCCGCACGAGCACTTCATCAAGGGGCCGGAGGGCCCGTCGCCGGCGCGGATGAAGCGCGCCTGGCTGTTCGTGTTCGCGATCTGCCTGCACAACCTGCCCGAAGGGCTGGCGATCGGTGCCGCGTTCGCATCCGGCCACTCGCACGGCGTGCTGCTGACCACCGGGATCGCCATCCAGGACCTGCCCGAGGGGCTGGTGGTGGCGATCGCGCTGATGGCGGTCGGCTATGACCGGACGCGCGCCGTGCTGGTGGGCGCCGGCTCGGGGCTGATCGAACCGGTCGGCGCCGTGCTGGGTGCCAGCGTGCTGGTCGCAGCGCCGCTGCTGTTGCCGGTCGGCCTGGGCTTCGCCGCCGGGGCGATGCTGTTCGTGGTGAGCCACGAGATCATTCCCGAGTCGCACCGCCAGGGCCACGAGCAGCACGCGACCTCGGGGTTGATGGTCGGTTTCGTGCTGATGATGCTGCTGGACACCGCGCTGGGCTGAGCCCGGCGGCGGACGGGACGGCAAGGGCTAGGCGGCGGCAACCGCCAGCGCGCGCTGGATCTCCTCCAGGCGCCGGCCGCGGGTCTCGACGCCGTGGCGCGCGAGCACAAGACCGGAAACCGCCATTGCCAGGGCGATCGCCAGCGCCGACAGCGCGACATGCTCGAACAGCCCCAGCACGCCAAGGCCGGCGCCCAGGATGCCGCCGAACTTCGAGCTGGCCGCGATCATCCCCGCGCCGGTGCCGCGCACCGCGGCCGGGTAGATCTCAGCGGCATACGGAATCAGCATCGCAATCACGCCGCCGCTGCTGACCAGCAACGCGGCCGTGGCCAGCGTGGTCGCGGTCACCGAGCGCAGCCCGCCCAGATCGATCACCGCGAACGCCGCCAGCGCCAGCGCGGTCAGTGCGATGAACGCCACCAGCGACCGGATCGTGCTCCAGCGGTGGTACAGCCACACCACCAGGCCAATGCCCGGCAAGGCCAGCAGGGCCGATTGGGCGAGCAGCGCGCTGGCGGCGTCCGCGTCCACGCCGAGCCTGACCAGGTTGACCGGCAGCCACAGCACGAAGCCGAACGTCACCAGGCCCCAGCCGATCCCGCACATCGCCAGCCCCGCGCCGATGCGGGCGTGCGCGCCGCGCAGCAGCGTCCCCGCCTCAGCCGGGTGGCAGGTCGCCTCGACCGCGGCGATGGTCACTTCGGCAGCATCGCCCTTCGCCACAGGCACCGCGCCGGAAAACTGCGCGAGCACCGCACGCGCCTGCTGCGGCAGGCCGGCCGCGGAGAGGAAGCGCGGCGATTCGGGGATGAAGCGGTTGAGCAGGATGATCAGCGCGCCCGTCGGCAGGCCCAGCAGCCACAGCGCGCGCCAGCTGAACATCGGCTCCAGCCAGGTGGCCGCCGCGGCCGCGGCCAGGTAGCCGGCCGACGTGCCAATGCCGCCGAGCGCGACCAGCAGCCAGCCGCGGTGCGCGGTCGGAATGATTTCCGCCATCAGGGTGAAGGTGATCGGCAACAGGCCGCCGGCCGATGCGCCCATCAGGAAGCACATCGCCAGGTTCCAGCCAAACGCCGGCATCGCCCCGCAGATGGCCGTGCCCATGAACATCAACGCCGACAGCAGGATGGCCGCGCGGCGGCCGTACGCATCGGCCAGCCGGCCCCACACCAGCGAGCCCACCGTCGTGCCCATCAGCGCGACCAGCGCGAGCCAGCCGGCCGATCGCGTGCTGATGTTGTACTCGGCGGTCAGGCCCGGGATCACGAAGCCGGTGGTGGCCGGCTTCATCACGTCCACCGTCAGCGCGACCACCAGCACCGCCACGACTTTCCAGTGTTCGCGGTTGAGGCCGACCGAATCGGCGAGATGGAACTGCACCGCCTCGCCAGCGGGCAGCAGGTGGCGCATGCGCCCCAGCCGCGGCATCAGGCCATGGAAGGCCAGACCCAGGCCCAGCGGGATCAGCGCCATGCCGGTCAGCATCCAGCCGTCCATCGGCATGCCGACCATCTGCCAGCCGGTGTGCCGGCCCATCAGGAACATCGGCAGGTGCGAGAGCACTCCGGCCACCAGCAACGTGCCACCCGCCCAGAAGGCGAGCGGGTGGTGGAAGGACATTGCGCCGGGCTTCACCCGCAGGGCTCGTCGGATCGGTTCCGGCGCCTATTCGTCCCCGCTGCCGGCCGCGGTGTCCAGGAAGTAGGGCTCCACCGTGCCGCTGAACTTCATGGTCATGGCGTTGCCGCGTCGGTCACGCGACTTGCCCACCGGCAGGCGCACCCAGCCTTCGCTGACGCAGTACTCCTCCACGTTGGTCTTCTCCTCGCCGTTGAAGCGGATGCCGATGCCGCGCTCGAACATCGCCTCGTCGTGGTAGCGGCTGCGCGGGTCGGTGGCGAGGCGGTCGGGTGGGGTGTTGGGGTCGGTCATGGCGGCGCTCGTTTGTCTGGAGATGGTGTGGCGCACAGCAGGCGCCGGTGCACAGGATAATGGTCGCGAGGCCAGCACGGCATCATGTCGCCTTGTGCCAGCCCGCACGGGCCGCGAACGCGGCGGCGCTTCTGAACGGCGGGTCAGGGCCGGGTACGAACCTGTTGCAATCCCGGCGCGCTGGCAGTACGGTGCGCTTTGCTGTTTGCCAGGGTCACCGTGAATCGTGGCCCGATGCTGTAGATCCCAGATCCGCTACATCGTTGCACCTCGCTTACTCCTTGCAACCAGCATCTCGCCGCATTCGTGCGGTACTTCAAAAACACTGTTCCAAGGAGCAAGAAAATGTCAGACCGCGAAACCGGTACCGTCAAGTGGTTCAACGATGCCAAGGGCTTCGGCTTCATTTCCCGTGAGAATGGCGAGGACGTGTTCGTTCACTTCCGCGCGATCCAGGGTCAGGGCTTCAAGTCCCTGCAGGAAGGCCAGAAGGTCAGCTTCACCGTCACCCAGGGCCAGAAGGGCCTGCAGGCTGACGCGGTAGAAGCCGTCTAAGCACCGATCAACTGCAGTCGCCTCGGCGATCGCACGCGATAAAAGGGAAACCCGGCTTCGGCCGGGTTTCTTTTTGCCTGCGGTTTTTGCCTCGGGTTTCCCCCCGGGGCTTTGGCTGCCGGACTCAGTGCCCGGGAGCCGGTGCGGGTTGCGCCTCGGGATCCAGCCGGCGGACCAGCACGATGCGGTCCAGCCAGACGTCGGTATTGGCCACGCTCTCGGGCTGGTACATCGCCGGTTGCACCAGCCGCACTGTCGCGTTGGTGCCCTCGCTCCCGTTGGGGCCGAAGAACAGCTGCGCGGAAGGGCGGGCAACGACGATGCCCTCGATCTCCTCGCCGTCATCCATCAGCAGGCTGACGTGGGCGCCGCCGGGAAGCAGGTCGATGCGTTCCTGCAGCCGGGCAATGGCGGACGGCTCGGTGTGGATGCGCGGCGCGTTGCGGGACATGGCGGACTCCGTCTGGATCGGGCCTCGACGCTAACCCTGCGGGCGGCAATGCGCGGTGAAGCGGCCCGGCCGCATCCAACCGCCGGGTCGCGCACACCGGTGCTGCACGCCTGCATCACCCCGGCCTGCCGATACTTTCCCTCCCGTCTGCCACGCAGGAGTTGCCCATGGCCCGCCCGATCTGGACCGGCACGCTCTCGTTCGGTCTGCTCAACATCCCTGCCTCCCTGATGGCCGGCGAGCGGCGCACCGACATTTCCCTGCGCATGCTCGATGCACGCGACCAGACCCCGATCCGCTACGAGCGCGTCAACGCCGCCACCGGCGAGGAAGTCGCCTGGAAGGACATCGTCAAGGCGTTCGAGTACGACAAGGGCAGCTACGTCGTGCTGGAGCCGGAGGACATCCGTTCGGCCGCGCCGGAAAGCCACGACGCGATCGAGGTCGAGTCCTTCATCGAGGCCAGCCAGATCGACCCGCGCTACTTCGAGAAACCCTACGTGCTGGTGCCGGCGAAGAAGGCCGAGAAGGGCTACGTGCTGCTGCGCGAGGCGCTCACCGCGACCGGCCGCATCGGCATCGCGCGCGTGGTCATCCGCACCCGCGAGAGCCTGTGCGCCGTGATTCCACACGGTCAGGCGCTGCTGCTGCTGATGATGCGCTTCCCGCAGGAGCTGGTGGATATCGAGGAGTACCGCATCCCCGAGGGCAAGCCTGCCGATTACCGCATTACCGCCAAAGAGCAGCAGATTTCCGAGCAGTTGATCGAGGCGATGTCCGGCGACTGGAACCCGGAGGACTACCACGACGAATTCCGCCAGCGGCTGCACGACGTGATCGCCAAGCGCGTGAAGGACCACAAGGTGGTCGAGCACGCCGACGAGGAGCCGGCCGTCGGCGACCACGCGGCGACCAACGTGGTGGACTTCATGTCCTTGCTGCAAAAGAGCATCGAGCGCAAGCAGCGCACACCGGCGCAGGACAAGGCATCCGGCGACGCGCCGGCAAAGGCGTCGTCAGCGGGCAGGAAAAAGGCGTCGTCGAAGTCGGCTGGCAAGCCGGCGAAAAAGGACGCCGACGAGGACAAGCCGGTCGCCGCCAAGGCGAAGAAGGCGACCACCAGAAAGACCGCCGCCAAAAAAGCGCCGGCCAAGGCCCCGGCCCGCAGCGCCAAGGACAAGTCTGCCGAAACTGCCAAGAAGAGCCCCGCGAAGCGCCGCAACGTGGCCTGAGCAGCAGCGGCCCGCGCCGCGTTCACGCAGCGCATTGCCGGGATCGGGGAGGATCAGCCCGACTCCAGGCCCGGTCCACCCCATGACATCAGCGCCCTGTTCCACATCGCCTCGCGACGATGACGCTCGCGCCCCTGATTCAAGCGCGCAGATCCGTTGCGGGCTCATGCACCCCTGGCTGCGCGCCGGGCGGGTAGCTCCATGCTGAGGGGCGTACTGCTGTTCCTCGCCGGCGCACTGGTCGGCGCGAACATCGTCTACTTCGTGATGAGCCGTCGGCCGCCCGCGCCGGTAGAGGCACCCGTGGCCGCGCTGCCGGAGATCCGGCGCGAGCCGATCCCGGTGGAACCGCTGGCTGGGGATGAGCGCAACGACACCGCACTGAAGCCCGACCTGGTCGAAGTCGCACCGCGTCGGGCCCCGTCCGATGGAGTCGCTCCCGACGCGGAGCGGGGCCATGACGGCACCGGCGGCGAGCCGGCACGGCCCGGCAGTGCGGCCGCGCTGGCTGACGCGGCCAAACTGAAGCTGATCGTGCCGGTCCGCGGCGTGAGCGCGCGGCAGCTCAGCAACACCTACGAGGACGCGCGTGGCAGCGGCCGCGTCCACGAGGCGATCGACATCATGGCGCCGCGCGGCACGCCCGTGCTGGCGGTCGCAGACGGGACGGTGGAGAAGCTGTTCACCAGCGATCGCGGCGGGCTGACGATCTACCAGTTCGAGCCCAGCGGTCGCTACGCCTACTACTACGCCCACCTGGACCGCTACGCCGACAACCTCGAGGAAGGCCGGACGCTCAAGCAGGGCGAGGTCATCGGCTACGTGGGCAGTACCGGCAACGCCAGCGACGAGGCGCCGCACCTGCACTTCGGCATCTTCGCGCTGGACGAGGAGCGGCAGTGGTGGAACGGCACGGCGATCAATCCCTACCCGGTGTTGACCGGCCAGCCGCCGCAGTAGGGAGGGGCCGCTCGCGCGGGGTGTGACGCGCCGAAACCCGGCGTTGACCCACCCGGCTCAGGGGCATTCGAAACTGGCAATCTCATCAATGCGTGCCTGCGCCTGGCGCAGGCTGTGACCGGTGGCGCTGTCCTCCATCCAACGCGCAAGACGCGCACGTCCCGGGCCCCGAGACAATCTGTGGAACCAGATCGTCGCGATCACGCCAACCACGCCTGCGGCGACGCTGAGGTATTCCCACGGGTAGAACCACGCTGGGCGGGCCTGCCCTCCAAGTGCGGCGAGCAGGACCACCGCCGGCACCCACAGCACCCACCACGACAGACCGACCACCGCGCCGCTCAGTACATAGAAGCGACGCAGGCGGGCCAGCTGTTTCTGGATATGCAGTACGGGCGCGGCGTAGTCGATCTGGCCGATCAGGCCCAGGGTGATGCCGCCGCTGATCATCACCGCCACGCCATAGGCATGCAGGACGATGCCGGCAACAAGCGTCCCGGGCTGCGGCGGGTAGCCGTTCCAGCCCGTCACGCCGAGCGCGAGACAGGCCAGGCCAAACAGCATCTGCGCGACCTGGCCCCACTGCAGGGGACGCAGGTGCCTGCGCGCCTTCTCCAGCGAGCGCTCTGTGAGCATGCGCGTGCCCAGCGCATTCTGCTGCTGCAGCCGAGCATCCAGTGAGTGCCATGCCTGCCTGAGGTCATCGAGTTCCATAAGGTGTCTCCGAGGGTGGGGCGCGTGCGCCATTTACGCGATCTGCTCGCGGATCCGCTGTTTCAGGCGGCCGATCTTGGTCGCCACGTTGCCCGGGGTGATGCCGAGGATCTCGGCAATGTCGCGATGGCTGCGATCGTCCAGATACAACAGCATCAGCGCGCGGTTGAGTGGATCGAGTCGGCGGATCAGCGCATGCAGGGTGCGCAAGGCCAGGGTGTTTTCGGGAGAGGCCGCAGCCTGATCGGGAACCGCCGCGATCGCGTGATCATCCACATCCAGGTGGTGACGTCGACGCCGGCTGCTGCTGCGCAACTGCGAAATCGCGACGTTCAGCGCGATCCGGTACATCCACGTCGAGAACCGGCTCCGCTCGGGATCAAATTCCGGGAATGCGCGCCACAGTTGCAGGCTGATGTCCTGCACCAGGTCGCGCTGGTCGTCGGTGTCCCGGCAATAGCTGTAGGCGATCTTGAGCACGATGCCGCGGTGCTGTTCCAGCATGGCGGTGAACACGGCCTGCCGGGCGTGCGGGCCACCGGTGCCTGGAGTCATCGCGTAGGGTGCGCTCATCGTGTCCATGGAAAGTGATTCGCCCGAAGAGGCGAGATATCACACCGGCACCGCGAGTGGTTGCTTGCAGCCGCCGTTCCAGCCCGCTCGGCACGGTCGCGGTCCTCCGACTGGGGGCGCGGAGCACGGCTAGTCCAGCAGCGGTGCCAGTGCCGTCCAGACGTGGTCGCGCAACTGGGGCTGCACGGCGGCGGTGGGGTGCAGGTTGTCGTCCTGGTAGGCGTCGCGATCGGCGGCGATCGGCTGCAGCAGGAACGGCAGCAGGGCGACGTTGAATCGATCCGCCAACGTGCGGTAGTTCTGCTCGAACGCGCGGGTATAGATCGCGCCCAGATTGGGCGGCATCTGCATGCCGATCAGCAGCACCTTGGCACCCACGCCGTGCGCCGCGCCGATCATGAAGGCGAGATTGTCCGCGCTGCGCGCCGTGGGCAGGCCGCGCAGGCCGTCGTTGGCACCCAGGGCGATCACCACAACTTCGGGGCGTTCACGGACCACGGCGTCGATGATCCGGGAGCGACCGCCGGCGGTGGTTTCTCCGCTGATGCTGGCATTCACCACCCGCCACTGCGGCTTCTGCCTGGCGATCCGCTCCGCGGTCAGCGCGACCCAGCCCTGCTCGGCGGCCATCCCATAGCCGGCGGACAGCGAGTCGCCCATCACCAGCACGGTCCTGCTTGCAGGCGCGGCAACCGCTGGCGCGAACGCGCCCAAAACAACGGCAAACATCAACAGCAGCATCGCCCAGGCAGCGCCGGATTGAATGCGCCGGCCACCAGCCTCATATCGTGGCGTCATGGAAACCGCTGCCGCGGTTCTGCGTACTGTCACCATCGCTCTCCCATCCGATCAACCGTCGCCCAACCGCAACCGCGCGGCCGTGACCCAGGAGCCATCATGGCCGATCTCCCCCTGCCCGCCGATGAAACCGCGACGCCATTAGCTCCCGCTACCGCTGTTGATCGCCGTGATGCGGAAGCCCGTGCAGCGGCGCTCAGCGTGCGCGGTCTGGGCAAGCGCGTGCCCCTGCCGACCGGCGAGCTGACCATCCTGGATGGCATCACGTTCACGATCGATGCCGGCGACACCATTGCCATCGTCGGCGCCTCGGGCTCGGGCAAGAGCACCCTGCTGTCGCTGATGGCCGGCCTGGACACGCCCAGCAGCGGTGATGTCGAACTCGACGGCGAGTCGCTGTCCACGCTGGACGAGGACGGCCGGGCGAGGGTGCGCGGGGAGAAGGTGGGCTTCGTGTTCCAGAACTTCCAGTTGCTGCCCTCGCTGACCGCGCTGGAGAACGTGATGTTGCCGCTGGAGCTGCGCGGCGACCGCGACGCGGAGGGTCCGGCGCGCTCGATCCTGGAGCAGGTCGGCCTCGGCGAGCGTCTGGGCCACTACCCGCGCCAGCTGTCGGGCGGTGAGCAGCAACGCGTCGCCCTGGCGCGCGCGTTCGTGACCCGGCCGTCGCTGCTGTTCGCCGACGAGCCGACCGGCAACCTCGACAGCCGTACCGGGCAGGCGATCATCGAGTTGCTGTTCGAGCTCAACGCGCAGGCCGGCACGACGCTGGTGCTGGTGACCCACGACGACCACCTGGCCGACCGTTGCGGCCGGCGCCTGCGCCTGGACGGTGGACGACTGGTCGCGACCGGGCCGCAGGCGGCATGAGCACCGCCCGGGCTGCGCGGCCGCGCAGCGGCGCTCTGAAGGTCACCGCGCTGGCATGGCGCCAGCTGCGACGCGACCTCAAGGCTGGAGACATCCGCATCCTGCTGGCCGCGCTGGTGCTGGCGGTGCTGGCAGTGACGGCGGTCGGTTTTGTCACCGATCGGGCCGAGCGCGCGCTCGCCATCGAAGCCAACCGCCTGCTCGGCGGCGATGCGGTGGTGCGCGGCGATTCGCCGATCGCTTCGGGCATTGCCGACACGGCAACCGCGCTCGACCTGAAACAGACCACGACGGTCGAGCTCAACACGATGATCAGCGTCGGCGGCGGCGCGGATGCCCGCCTGCAGCTGGGCGACCTGCGCGCGCTGGGCAACGGATTCCCGCTGCGAGGCGTGTTCCGCATCGTCGGTGCGGACGGCGTGGAGCGTGATGCTGCCGCCATCCCCGCGCCCGGCACCGCCTGGCTGAGCCGCGCCGGTGCCAGCACGCTGGATGCGGACGTCGGCGACACGATCGTGGTCGGCGAGTCCCGCTTCACCCTGGCCGCGCTGGTCGCTTCCGAACCGGACGCCGCACTGGACTACTTCAACATCGCGCCGAAGGTATTCATCAACTTGGCGGACC
Organism: Lysobacter ciconiae; assembly: GCF_015209725.1. Classification (NCBI taxonomy): domain Bacteria; kingdom Pseudomonadati; phylum Pseudomonadota; class Gammaproteobacteria; order Lysobacterales; family Lysobacteraceae; genus Novilysobacter; species Novilysobacter ciconiae. The sequence continues at coordinate 342,575 of NZ_CP063656.1, forward strand.
TGCCGGCGACCGGGCTGGTGCAGGAAGGCAGCCGGATCGGTTACCGGCTGGTCGTTGCCGGGCAGGCCGGGGCGGTGGACCGGTTCGTCAATACGGTCAAGCCGGAGCTTGCCCGCGGCCAACGGCTGGAAACCGCGGGCGATGCGCGTCCGGAGATCCGCGCAGCGCTGGACCGCGCCGGACGCTTCCTCGGCCTTGCCGCGCTGGTCTCGGTGGTGATGGCGGCGGTCGCCGTCGCGATGGCGGCGCGGCAGCACAGCCAGCGTCATCTGTCGGGGACGGCGGTGATGCGGTGCCTGGGCGCCGGCCAGGCCACCTTGGTGGGCATCCATATCGGCGAGTTGCTGATGCTGGGACTGATGGCCAGCACGGTCGGCGTCGCCCTGGCGTTCGCCCTGCAATGGGGCATCGGCCTGTGGCTGGCGCCGATGCTGGGCATGACCATCCCGCCCGCGGGCTGGACGCCGGCGCTGCACGGCTTTGCCGTCGGACTGGTCGTGCTGATGGCGTTTGGTGCGCCGCCGGTGCTGGCGCTGCGCCGTGTACCCGCACTGCGCGTGCTGCGCCGCGATCTGGACCCGACCGAGCCCAGTGCATGGCTGGTGGCTGCCGCCGGCCTGGCCGGCCTGGCCGCGCTGCTGTGGTGGAAGGCGGGCTCGGCCACGCTGGGGATCGCCATGCTCGGCGGACTGGTCGCCACCGCGGTGGTACTCGGCGCGCTGGGCTGGGGGATGATCGTGTTGCTGCGTCGCCTGCGCCCGCGCCTGCGCGGCAGCCTGCGCTACGGGCTGGCCAACGTCAGCCGCCGCCCGGCGACCAGCATCGCCCAGATCGCATCGCTCGGCCTGGGCCTGATGGCGCTGCTGCTGTTGACCTTCGTGCGCACCGACCTGCTGGACCGCTGGCAGCTCCAGCTCGCCGCCGACGCGCCCAACCGGTTCATCATCAACGTCCAGGACGACCAGATCGATCCGGTGGCGAAGTTCATCGCCGACCAGGGCATCGCCGCTCCCACGTTGTACCCGATGATCCGCGCCCGCCTGGTGGCCCACAACGGCGCGCCGGTGGTCCGGGCGACCGACGCTGACACTGATGATGCGACGGCCGAACCGAGCGACGGTCCCGACCGGCGGCGCACGGAGCGCGAGTTCAACCTGTCCATGGCCGCGACGCTGGACGACGACAACCGCGTCGCTGCCGGCCGCTTCTGGGACGGCGTGCCGGCAACGCCGGAGATCTCGGTCGAGGCCGGGTATGCAAAATCGCTGCAGTGGAAGCTGGGCGATACCGCGTCGTTCGATATCGCCGGCCAGCCGTTCACCGCCACGATCACCAGCCTGCGCGAGGTCGACTGGACCAGCTTCCGGCCGAACTTCTTCGTGGTGGCCTCCCCGGGATCGCTGGACGGCTTCCCGGCCAGCCACATCACCGCGATCAGCGTTCCGCCGGAGCAGACGCGCTTCACCGCGCAACTCGTCGGCCGATTCCCCAACCTGACCGTGATCGACATCGACGCGGTGCTCTCGCAGGTCCGGGCGACGGCCGACCAGGTGTCGGTGGTGGTCGAGGTGGTGTTCTGGTTTTCGCTGGCCACCGGGGTGCTGGTGTTGCTGGCGGCGGTAAGCGCGAGCCAGGACGAGCGCCTGCTGGAAGGCGGGGTGATGCGGGTGCTGGGCGGCAGCCGGCGTCAATTGCGGCTGGCGCAGGCGTCGGAGTTCGCCGTCGTCGGCCTGTTGTCCGGGGTGGTCGCCGCAGTCGCCGCCTCCGTGCTGGCGGGCGTGGTGGCGGTGCGCGTGTTCGATCTTCCCTGGCAGCCCAACTGGTCGATGGCGCTTGCCGGCGCGGTGCTGGGCATGCTCGCCGCGTTGGTCGCCGGCATGTTCGCCACCCGCAAGGTGCTGGACGCGCCGCCATCGCAAACGCTGCGTGAGCTGCAGGGCTGAGTCAGCGCATCTTGCCGCCGGTTGTCATGGAGCCCGTTATTGCCTGACGGTCTCGTCGGCGGAAAACCGCCTGGCGTATGCACGCTCGGCGGTCACGCGCTCCACCTCAGCGTTGTCCATCCCGATCGCCGCGTAAATGGCGTAGGCCACCTCGCCGTCACGGCGGCCCGTCTCGAAAAGCCGGTAGCGCTGGGTGTCGCCCCCGGCATTTTCCGGGTACTGGGCGGGCGGCTGGCCGTCGAGGTCGACTTCGCTGCTGTCGATGGTGCCGCCGATGAAGAGTGCTCGCATGGTGGTTCGTCTCCGCTGCGGGGGTGGGGCCAGACTGTCGCGCTCGATGTTGGCTCGCGATGAAACCCGCGTTGTCAGGGCATGAACGACCCGGCACGCGGCAACTGCCACGCTAAACTGCGCGCATCTCCCTACCGATGCACACCGTTGGCCACTGACGACCCCGCGCTGGAAACCCTGATGCTGCCCTTTGAACGCGGCCTGCTGCCGTGGCCCGGGGAGGGCGGGGCGCTGTTCCTGCGTGCGCGCGATGGCTGGCCGCTGCACCAGCGCCCCTTGCCCGGCCTGGTGTGCGAACAGAGCTTCAAACCCGATGCCGATGCCCTCGTGCGGGCAGGCCTGGTCCTGGTCGCGCCCGACGATACGGCCCGTTATCCGATGGTGCTGGTGCTGCCGCCGCGCCAGCGCGAGGAATCGCGCGCGCTGTACGCCCGCGCTGTGGAGCGGGTGGCGCCGGGTGGCCGTGTGATCGCCTGCGTAAGCAACAACGAGGGCGCCCGTTCCGCCCAGGACGACCTGCGCAAGCTCACCGGCGCGGTCGCCGACCTGACCAAGAACAAGTGCCGCGTGTTCTGGACCGCGCCACTGCACGTCGATGACAGTGCGGCGTCGCTGGACACGGCGTTGCAGGCGCAATGGCTGCAATTGGATGCGCCGCGGCCGGTCGCCGGCGGCCGGTTCATCAGCCGTCCCGGCGTGTTCGCCTGGGACCGCATCGACCCGGCCTCGGCCCTGTTGGCGGCGCAGCTCCCCACAGACCTCGCCGGTGCGGCCGCCGATCTTGGCGCGGGTTTTGGCTACCTGTCCGCCGAGTTGCTGGCGCGCTGCCCGTCGATCACCGCGCTGGATCTCTACGAAGCGGAGGCACGGGCGCTGGCGCTGGCGCGAACCAATCTGGGCGCGGTCGCCACCACCGCCAGGCTCGACTACCACTGGCATGACGTCACCGCTGGCCTGCCGAAGCAGTACGACGTGATCATCAGCAATCCGCCGTTCCACACCCAGGGCAGCAGCTACCGCCCGGATATCGGTCGCCGGTTCATCGCCGTGGCCGCCGAAGCGCTCAAGCCCGGTGGCCGGCTGTGGATGGTCGCCAACCGCCACCTGCCCTACGAGGCCGTGCTGACCGACAGTTTCGGCAGCGTGCGAACGGTGGCCCAGCACGACGGCTTCAAGATCATCGAGGCGGTCAAGGCATCGGCGTCCCGCCCGGCGCCGGCGGAACTGCCGTTCGTGCGCACGAGGCCCGGGGGTCGCTCGCTTTGAAGCTGGTCAAGCTGATCGCCAACCTGGGGTATGGCAGTCGCAAACAGGTCGCGCTGATGTTCCGCGAGGGCCGCATCACCGACGCCGACGGCGAGGTGCTGTACGCGGACGACAAGGTTCCCCACGCCGCGATCCGCATCGACGACGAGGCGCTCGATCCACCCACCGGCATGGTCCTGATGTTGCACAAGCCGACCGGATACACGTGCTCGACCAGGGATCCGGGCCGGGTGATCTACGACCTGCTCCCCCCCCGTTTCCGCCTGCGCTCGCCGCTACTGTCACCCGTCGGGCGGTTGGATCGCGAGACCAGCGGGTTGCTGCTGATGACCGATGACGGCCAGTTGCTGCACCGGATCACCTCGCCCAAAACGGGGCTGGCGAAGGTTTATGAGGCCACCCTGGCCCAAGACCTGCGCGGCGACGAGGCGGCGGTGTTCGCCAGTGGCACCTTGATGCTGGAGTCGGAAACCACCCCGCTCGCTCCCGCGCTCATGGTCGTCGATGGCCCACGACGCGCCCGGCTGACCCTGACCGAGGGCCGCTACCACCAGGTCCGGCGAATGTTCGCCGCGGTCGGCAACCACGTCGACGCCCTGCATCGCAGCCAGGTTGGCGGTCTCGCTCTGGACGGTCTCCCCGAAGGCGAGTGGCGGCTGTTGGATGGCGTTGATCTCGACCGCCTGTTCCGTGCCGTGGACTGAGTTCGCGCTCCGTGTCGAACGTCCATGCCAGGACCGCTGGAGTGCTGGCGCCGTGCGCGCGCCATCCGCAGCTGACGCTTATTTGTCCAAGCTGCGATCGGAGCGGACCTTTAACCGCATGAAGACCCGGAAAACCAGCCAGTTGATCACCGCCAACGTGACGGCGAACCCCCAGGCACTCATGGCAGCAGCCGCGCCGATCGCGCCGACGATCCAGATGCTGGCCGCCGATGCCGTCCCGGACACCGTGTCGTCGTGTTTGAGGATCGCTCCGCCACCGACAAAGCCGATTCCGGTCATCAGCCCTTGCAGCAGCCGCGCCTTTGCCTCCGGTCCGGCGCCGTCGATGAAGTAGAGCCCGAGCAACATATAGGCGCATGCACCCACCGCGACCAGCGGGAAGGTCCGCACCCCGACCAGGTCGCTGTGCTGTTCCCGGTTCCATGCCACCGGGAAGGCGAGCAACAGCGATGCCACCAGCGCGGCATACGGCTGGAATTGATGCCACCCAAGGTCCATGCGCTGACGCCCGACACGAGAGTTTCCATCCTGGCTCCGGCGCAGTGAGTACAAGGTAGTGACGGCACGTCTCACGTTTCCCAGCGTCGCCGTGCCCTACCGTGGTCGTCGGTGCCCCGGCAGGAATCGTGATGAATATATCGGCTGACTGGTCTGAACTGCTCCGCGTGGTTGTTGTCGGCAGCTGCGCCTATCTGGCGCTGGTGGTCCTGCTGCGCGGATACGGCAAACGCACCCTCAGCAAGATCAACGCCTTCGACTTTGTCGTGACCATCGCCCTGGGGTCGATCCTGGCCACGATCCTGCTGAGCAAATCGGTGTCGCTGCTGGAAGGCGTCACCGCACTGGTCGTGCTCATGTCGTGGCAGTTTGCGTTCAGCTGGCTCGCCGCCCGCTCAAGACGGGTCAGGAAACTGCTCGCCAGCGAGCCGCGCCTGCTTGCCCATGATGGCGAGCTGCTTACTTCGGCGCTGCGGGCCGAGCGGATTGCCGCCGACGAGGTGATGCAGGCGCTTCGCAACCACGGCTTCCAGCAATTGAAGGAGGTCCGGTCGGTGATCCTGGAACCGGACGGAACGCTGAGCGTGATCGGCCGGGACACGCCGGCTGCCTGAGCTTTTCACCAGCGCAAGTTCGCCGTTCGCGTGGATGAAGCGTTGCCGATGACCCACCCGCGATCGCGCAGGGCACGGCGCATTCAGGCCCACGCGTGTGAGGCGCGCAGAAATGGTCGAAAATGCCGCTCATGAGCTCCCCCGAAAACCGCGACAGCGCGAGTCATCCAGCCATCGGGTCCGGGCAGTCCCGCTACGAGGCATCCGTCCGCCTGTCCGTTGCCCCGATGATGGACTGGACCGACTCGCACTGCCGGGTGTTCCATCGCCTGCTCGCGCCCAACGCACGCCTCTACTCGGAGATGGTCCACGCCAATGCGGTGATCCATGGCGACCGCGCGCGCTTGCTGGCGATGGATCCGGTCGAGCACCCGGTCGCGCTGCAACTGGGCGGAAGCGAGCCGGAGTTGCTGGCGCAGGCGGCGCGCATCGGCGCCGCTACCGGCTTCGACGAGATCAACCTCAACTGCGGCTGCCCGTCCGATCGGGTCCAGGCCGGCCGCTTCGGCGCCTGCCTGATGCGCGAGCCGGCGCTGGTCGCCGCCTCGGTCAAGGCGATGATCGGCAGCTGCGACATCCCGGTAACCGTCAAATGCCGCCTCGGCGTCGACGACGACCACGATTACGGCCGCTTCCGCGCCTTCATCGACGAGGTCGCCGAGGCGGGTTGCACGATGTTCGTCGTGCACGCGCGCAACGCCTGGCTCAAGGGCCTGTCGCCCAAGGAGAACCGCGAGGTGCCGCCGCTGCGCTACGACTGGGCATACCGGCTCAAGTCCGAGCGGCCGGAGCTGCAGGTGATCGTCAACGGCGGGATAAACGACGCCGATGAGGCCACCACGCACCTGGATCGTGTCGACGGCGCGATGCTCGGTCGGGCCGCCTACCACGACCCCTACCTGCTGCACCGGCTCGACGTGGCGTGGTTTGGCGGTGAGCTGCGCTCGCGCGCTGAGTTGTTGCGTGCCTACCGACCGTATGTGCAGGCGCAACTGGCGCGTGGCGTGTACCTCAAGCACATCGTCCGCCACGTGCTGGGACTGTTCGCCGGCCAGCACGGCGGACGCGCGTTCCGCCAGGTGCTCAGCGAGGGCGCGCACAAACCCGGCGCCGACTGGTCGCTGGTCGAACGCGCGTTGGCGGTTACCGAGTCCTTTGCCTACGATGCCGCGGCCTCCATTCCTTCTTCCGCCACGGGATACCGATGATCACGCGAGACACAGCCAGCTTCCTCCAAGCCGCCAGCGCCACCGCGCCGGACTTTGGCCCGCTGACCGCGCGCGCGGCCTTCATGGTCGCCCCCGACGGCTTCCGGCTGGCCGAGCAGTCCGCCGCCGACAACCGCTACATGGCGCAGGCCGACGGATTCAATGCCGCGCGCGCCTCGGCCCAGCACCGCGACCTGCAGCGCGCGATTTCCCAGGTGGTGCCGACGGTGTGTTTCGCCGGCGATCCGGAAACCCCGGACGCGCTGTTCCCCAACAACGTCTTCGGCACCGCGCGGGTGGACGGGCAGGCTCGCTACGTGATCGGCCGCATGCGCCATCCGGTGCGACAGCGGGAAGCGGGGCGCGCCGACATCCGCGGCTTCTTCGGTGACGTGCTGGGCTACGCACCCGTCGACCTCTCGGAGCAGCCGCACGCCTGCGAGTTGACCGGGGCGCTGGTGATCGATCGCGCCCGCGGGCTGGGATTCGCCGGCCTGTCGGAGCGCTGCGATGAGGAGGGTGCGCGGCTGATGCACGAGGCCTTCGGCCTGAGAGCCACGCTGATGTTTGACCTCGCGCCGGGCGAGTACCACACCAACGTCGTGCTGGCGGTGCTGGCCGGGCGCGCGGCGGTGATCTGCCCGCGCGGGTTTGCCGACCCTTCGGTACTGGACGCCTTCGACGCGCTGTACGGCCCGCACGCGATCCGGCTCGCGCCGGGCGAGCACGCGGCCTTCGCCGGCAACTGCATCGCCCTGTCCGAGGACCGCGTCTGGATGAGCGCGCACGCCGGCCGTTCGCTGCAACCGGCGACGCGCGACGCGTTCGTCGCTGCCGGTTTTACCGTTGCGACGGTGGAGCTGGACGCCATCGAGGCCGGCGGCGGCTCGCTGCGCTGCTGCATCGGAGAAGTGTTCTGAGTTGACGTCGCGCGCCTCGCGGGCCCAGTCTGAATGGCCCGTGGATGTAAAAAAAAAGTTCAGACCGGATTCACTGCCTCGTGTCGAGAATGAATCGCTGAAATACCGCAGCTCCCGCTCCGAAGCCGACGTGCTCCGTCCGTTGAACATGCCCAGCTCTTCCGTCCTCGCTGCCCTTTGCCTGATGCTTCTCGCGGCCACCGCCTCGGTGGCGGGCAGTGCCGTGGCGCAGACCCGGGACAAGGCACGCGAGCCGGATCGGGATCGGGTCGACCGGGACGAGGGGCGCGGCCGCGGCAACGACAGCCACCGCGCGCTGTCGGACGCGGTGCGCCGGGTCGAGCGCAGCACGGGCGGACAGGTCCTCAGCGCCGAGCGCGTGCCCTACGACGGACGCGATGTCAGCCGCATCAAGATCGTGGATTCCAGCGGCCGGGTAAGGGTTTACGTCGACGATCCGACCCGCGGCGGCAACGCGCCGTCGCCCCGTGGAACCCCGACGCCTGCGTCGCAACGGCCCCTGTCTACACGCCGCGCCGACAACTGAGGCATCATCTTGGTTGCCTGATCCGCCTGTTCAGGTGGACCGTCGACACACAAGTCCCAAGGAGTATCCATGCGAATCCTGCTGGTGGAAGACGAAGCGCCGTTGCGCGAGACCCTCGCGGCCCGCCTCAAGCGCGAAGGGTATGCCGTGGACGCCGCCCAGGATGGCGAGGAAGGCCTGTACATGGGCCGCGAAGTCCCGTTTGATCTCGGCATCATCGATCTGGGCCTGCCCAAGATGTCGGGCATGGAGCTGATCCAGGCCCTGCGCGACGAGGGCAAGAAATTTCCCATCCTGATCCTGACCGCGCGTTCCAGCTGGCAGGACAAGGTCGAAGGCCTGAAGCACGGCGCCGACGACTATCTGGTCAAACCCTTCCACGTCGAGGAATTGCTGGCGCGGATCAACGCGCTGGTCCGCCGCGCCGCCGGCTGGAGCAAGCCGACCCTGGAGTGCGGTCCGGTCACCCTGGACCTGGCCGCGCAGACCGTCAGCGTGGACGACGCCAACGTCGACCTCACCAGCTACGAGTACAAGGTGCTGGAATACCTGATGATGCACGCCGGTGAACTGGTCTCCAAGGCCGACCTCACCGAGCACATCTACCAGCAGGACTTTGACCGCGACTCCAATGTGCTGGAGGTCTTCATCGGCCGCCTGCGCAAGAAGCTGGATCCCGAAGGCACTTTGAAACCGATCGAGACGGTGCGTGGCCGTGGTTACCGCTTTGCCCTGCCGCGCAGCGGCGAGTAGTTCCGGCCGGGGCACGTTGCACGCATGAGCCGGGCCCAGCCCAGCTCCCTGCAGGCGCGCCAACTGCTGGCGGCGAGTCTCGGTCTGGTGGCGTTCCTGGCGCTGGCCGGCGTCGCCCTGGACCGCGCGTTCCTGGACACCGCCGAGAGCAATCTCTACCAGCGCATGCGCAGCTACGCGCTGGCCTATGCCGACAGCGATTTCGCCCGCGACGGCACCTTCATCCCGCCCTACATGCCGCCCGATCCGCGTTTCGACCGGCCCGGCAGCGGCCTGTACGCCGAGGTCGTGCTGCCCAAGGGCCTGGAATGGAACTCGTCCTCCTCGGTGGGCCCGCTGCTCCCCGAGGGGCGCCTGCTGGAAGCCCGCTCGGAGATCTTCGAGGGCCCGCTGGAGATCACCGAGATCAGCGGGGAGCCCGGGCAGGCGTACCGCTACGGCCGCGGCCTGATTTACGCCAGCGGTGATGATCCCGACGCCGAATTTCCGTACACGATCTACATCCTGGAGGACACCGCCGCGCTGAGCCGCCAGGTGGAGGTCTTCCGCCGTGCGTTGTGGCGCTACCTGGGCGGTGCGGGGCTGGTGCTGCTGCTGCTGCAGGGCCTGATCCTGCGCTGGAGCCTGCATCCGCTGCGGCGCGTGATCGAGGAGCTCAAGCAGGTCCAGCGCGGCGTCACCTCGCGCATGAGCGAGCGCCATCCGCGCGAGCTGGAGCCGCTGGCCGAAAGCATCAACGCGTTCATCGAAAGCGAGCGCGAGAACCTGGAGCAGCAGCGCAACACGCTGGCCGATCTGGCGCACAGCCTGAAGACGCCGCTGGCCGTGCTGCGCACGCGCCTGGACGACGACGCGCCCGAGACCGAGCTGCGCGAGGACGTCGCCACCCAGCTGCAGCGGATGAGCGACCTGGTCTCCTACCAGCTGGCGCGCGCCGCGTCGGGTGGCCATGCGCTGTTCTCCGCGCCGGTCGACGTGGAGCCGCACGCCGAGGCGCTGGTGCAAAGCCTGGAGAAGGTCTACGCCGCCAAGGGCGCGCTGTGTGAATTCGATCTGGCGCCCGGCGTGCAGTTCCATGGCGAGGTCGGCGACCTGCAGGAACTGCTCGGCAACCTGCTGGAGAACGCGTTCAAGTGGGCACGCTCGCGCGTGCTGTTGACGGTCAAGCCCGGCGAGGTCGCGCCCAATCGCAGGCCCGGCCTGCTGATCACGGTGGATGACGATGGACCGGGCATCGCGCCGGAGAAGGTCGCGCTGGTCCTGCAACGCGGCGTGCGCGGGGATGAGCGCGTGCAGGGACACGGCATCGGACTGGCGATCGTGCAGGACATCATCCGCGGCTACCGCGGCACGCTCGATGTGGGCAGCTCCGAGGAGCTCGGGGGCGCCCGGTTCGAGGTGCGCCTGCCGCCGCGGATCTGAGCGCGCTCAGCGGGCCGCGAACGGCGCGGGGCCGTACAGGCGGACCAGGTGCGCGGCCACCCGGGGCATGGCGTCCAGCAGGGTGTGCGGGTCGCTGAAGTGGTACTCGGTGGCGACCGCGAAGAATTCCTCCGGTGCCTCGGCGGCGTACGGATCGATCAGGCTGTCGCGCCCGGCCTCCAGGTCGGCCACCAGGGCGTCGTACGCACTCTGGAAATCACGCGCCCACTCGCGCTGCCACTCGCGCGGCAGGGGCGGAGTGCCGTCGAGCACGCCGTCCAGCGCGTCCAGCTTGTGGGCGATCTCGTGCGCCGCCACGCAGAACCCGGCGTGCGCATCGGCGCAATCGGCCATCACGTCCGCCCAGGACAAGATCACCGGGCCGGCCTCCCAGGCCTCGCCGATCAACTCGTCGTTCCCTTCGTGCAGCACGCCGGCCGCGTCGACGTGGCTGCGTTCGACCCGGAACGCCTCGGGATAGACGATCAGCTGCGACCAGCCGTGCAGGCCCTGCTCGCCGAATTCGAGCAGCGGAAGGCAGCACAGTGCAGCCAGTGTTGCGCGCTGGGGCTGGTCCAGCGCCAGCCCGGCCACCGGGGTGATCGTCTTGTCGTGCAGGAAGCGCGAGGCCAGCTCGCGCAGGCGCAGTTCGCGCTCATGATCCAGCGCGGCCACCCAGGGAAGCGTGGCGCGGACGTCCGTCCAGAGGCGGTCATCCATCGGCGCAGGCGGGCGCCACCGGCGGAACAAACGATCGATCAAGGCAGTCGCACGCGACAGGAAAAAAGCGCGCGCGCGGAACTCAGCGGCGCGGCGCGAAGCGTCCGCTGATCAGCGGAACATGCCGGGCAGGAAACTGTGCCAGCGGGTCGACTGCGAGCGGCTGACCGGGAGATCGCCGTGGAGGTCCGGGGTCAGCTTGCTCTCGCGTGCCGGCGCCGTGCGGTCACTCGCAGAGCTCGCGGTGGCTTCCGGCTCCGCGCTGTGTCCGGGCGGGCAATCCGCGCCATCGGGCACGCCCATGCTGCCTTCGCCGGCCATCGCCGCAGAGCTCATCAAGGCAATCAACACGATAAAGGGGATTCGGAGCATGGGCACCTCGGTGGGTCGGGCAGGTCCCGGCCAGTCAATGACTATAACGCGAATTGGCTTGACGGCGCTGCCACAACCCCCTATGGGCGGATTATGCTCCGTCCTGGCCGGACCGCGGGCGTCCGGTCGCGCCAGCCCGGCAGGCCAGTCGCGCATAATCGCTGCCATGGTTGCCCCGACCCCTCCTGCAGACACGCGCCACGCTGACATCCAACCCGGGCCCCCGGACGTGGTTGCCGATGAGGTCCGGGCGTTGCTGGTCCGCCTGCTCCGCGGCCCGGTCGCTCCCGACGCTTCGGGCGGTGACGTCGAAGAAATGCGCAGGCACAGCCACACCCTGCGCGAGGCGGGCGTGCCGGTCGGCGAGCAGGCTGACGGCAGGTACGCGCTGACGGAACCGTTCGAGCTGCTCGACAGCGATGCCATCCTGGAGCGTCTGCCAGCGCAGGTGCGGGCGCGGACCGCGTCGCTGGAGCTGGCGTGGGTACTCGATTCCACCAACAGCGAGCTGCAGCGACGTCCCCTCGCCGCGAACGGTGCCGCCAGCGTCCTGCTCGCCGAAGGCCAGAGCGGGGGTCGCGGTCGCCGCGGCAAGGACTGGAGCTCGCCGCTGGGCGCCCACGTGTACCTGTCGCTGGCTCGCACCTTTGGCGCTGGGTGGGCGCGGCTGGGCGGGCTCAGCCTGGCGGCCGGGGTGGCCACCGTCGAGGCGCTGCACGGGCTGGGTTACGACAGGGTGCGGCTGAAATGGCCCAACGACCTGGTGGTGCCGGCGGCGGACAGCAGCCTGCGCAAGCTGGGCGGGCTGCTGGTGGATGGCGGCGGCCATCAGGGCGGACCGGCACGGGCGGTGATCGGCGTCGGGGTGAACGTGCGGATGCCCAATCGCTTCGGCGACCGGATCGAGCAGCCCTGGTGCGACCTCGCCGGGCTGCCGGTGCCGACCCCCTCACGCAGCGCCATCGCGGCGGCGATCATCACCCATTGGGTGTCCGCGCTGGACAGCTTCGAAAGGTCGGGGCTGGGCCCGCTGCTGGCGCGCTATGCCGCCGTTGATGCGATCGCCGGCCAGCCCGTGCGCATCACCAGCGAGGCCGGCTGCGTCGACGGGATCGCCGTCGGCCTGGCAACTGACGGGTCCCTGCGGGTAAGGACGGAGCAGGGGTCCGAGCGCCACTTCCACGCCGGCGAGGTCAGCGTGCGCCGCATCGGTGGCATGACATGAGCCGACAGCGCTGGGTGATGGACCTGGGCAACACGCGGCTGAAGATCGCTCCGCTGGACCTCGACGGCCGCGTTGGTGAGGCGATTGCCCTCGAGCACCGCGGTGCCGATCTCGCCGCGCTGGCGGCGCGGCTGCCGCCGCGGATGGAAGTCGCCTATCTGGCCAGCGTCGCCGATGAAGGTCTGCGGGTCGCGCTGCTGGACCTGCTGGCGGCTCGCTGCCAACGCATTTCGCTGGCGCGAACGCAGCGACGATGGGGCGAGCTGCGCATCGCCTACGCCGATCCCGCGCGGCTGGGGGTCGACCGGTTTCTGGCGATGATCGCAGCACACGACCATGCCAGGGGCACCCACCCGGGCACGCCGGTGCTGGTGTGCGGGGTCGGCACCGCGCTGACCCTGGACCTGATCGACGCCGAGGCACGACACGTCGGCGGGCGCATCGCGCCTTCACCGACCCTGATGCGCCAGGCGCTCAACCAGCAGGTGGCACAGCTGCCGCCCAGCGGCGGCCGCTACGTGGACTTCGCCGTGGACACGCCTGATGCACTGGTTTCCGGATGTGTCGGGGCAGCGCTGGGGCTGATCGAGCGCAGCCTGGCCGATGCCCAGACGCGCCTGGGCGCCGCGCCAATCCTGTATCTGCACGGCGGTGGCGGCGAGGAGCTGCGGGCCTTGCTGCGGCAGGCGCGCTGGTCGCCGCGCCTGGTCCTGGACGGTCTCGCGCAATGGGCCGCGATCGAGAAACCCGCTTGAGTCCGACTGCCGCGCCCGGGCGGCTACAATCGCCGCCATGTTGATACGCGCCCTGGTCATCCTGCTGCTGGTGCTCAACCTGGGCGTTGCGCTGTGGGGCGCGCTGGCGACCGGGTCGACGCCGCCCGCCGCGCCGACCGACAGCCCGCCAGGCGTGGAGCGCCTGCAGCTGGTGACAGACGCCGCCGAGCCGGACGAACCAACGCAAGCCACGGCGCCGAGGATGTCGGTCATCCCCGCCCAGTGCGCCAGTTTCGGTCCCTACGACACGGCCGACATCGCATCCGCGCTGGGCAAGCGCATCCGGTTGGAGGGCCTGGCCGGCAGCGACCCAGGCGCGCAGGTGGTCCAGACCACGGTCCGCGCCGAACCCGGTCGCGCGCCGCGCAGCTGGCGGGTCCTGCTGCCGGCGATGTCCAGCGCCGCCGAGGCCGACGCCGTGGCCCAGCGGATCGTTGCGACCGGCTTCAAGGACTACTACGTCATCCGCGAGGGCGACGACGCGAACGCCATTGCGCTGGGTCTGTTCCGCAACGAGCAGGCCGCGCAGATGCGCGGCGAGACCCTGCGCAAGGCCGGGTTTGACGTCGTCGTCGAGCCGGTGGGAGCAGGCCCGGAAGAACATTGGCTCGTCATCGCCACCGACGCGCCGTTCGACGCCGAAGCCGCCCGCGCGCAACTGGCCGCCGCGCGCACCCAAGCAGTGAGTTGCGACGATCTGGCGCCGCGCGCGGCGACTGCGCACGCGGAACTGGGGGATACTCCCGCGGCGCGCTAGAATTGGCGTTTCGCCGGCTTAGCTCAGTTGGTAGAGCAACCGCCTTGTAAGCGGTAGGTCGTCAGTTCGACTCTGACAGCCGGCACCAAGGCATGGAGGTCCGCATGAAGCGCAGCTATCCCCCCGTATCCCTAATTGGCGCGCCCACCGACGTGGGCGCCGGTCACCAGGGCGGACGCCTGGGGCCGGAAGCGCTGCGGATCGCCGGTCTGGGCGAGGCCCTGCAGGCGCGCGGCGTGGACGTCGTGGATCGCGGCAACCTGGACGGGCCGCGCAATCCGTGGATCGGGCCGGTCGAGGGCTACCGCCACATCGACGAGGTCACCGAGTGGAACCGGCTGGCGATGGAGGCGGTGTATGCCGAGCTGGCTGCAGGCCGCATGCCGGTCCTGCTCGGCGGCGACCATTGCCTGGGCATCGGCTCCGTCACCGCCGTCGCGCGTCACTGCCGGGAGACCGGCAAGAAGCTGCGCCTGCTCTGGCTGGACGCGCACGCGGACTTCAACACCAGTGAGGTCACCCCGTCGGGCAATATCCACGGCATGCCCGTGGCCTGCCTGTGTGGCCTGGGGCCCCGCCAGTTGACCCATCTGGGCGGCAATGCACCGGCGATGGATCCCTCGGCCGTGCGCCAGGTCGGCATCCGCTCGGTGGATGAGGGCGAGAAGCGTCTGGTCAAGGAGTACGGACTGGACGTCTACGACATGCGCTACATCGACGAGGTCGGGATGAAGCAGGTCATGGAGGAGGCGTTGGCCGGAATGGACGATGACACCCACCTGCACGTCAGCTTCGACGTCGACTTCCTCGACCCCAGCGTGGCCCCGGGCGTTGGCACCACCGTGCCGGGCGGGCCGAACTACCGCGAGGCGCAACTGGTGATGGAGATGATCGCCGACAGCGGGCGCATGGCGTCACTGGACATCATGGAGCTCAATCCCATCCTCGACCGCGACAACATGACGGCGCTGGTGGCGGTGGATCTGGTGGAGAGCCTGTTCGGCAAGTCCACGCTGATGCGCGCCTGAACGGGACCCCGCGGTTTTTTCGACCAGCCGCCGCGGTCCACGCTGACTTCACATCCAGTCACGCGATGATGTCGCCAAGGTCGCATTCATGGCGACCGGATCCATACCACCGAGGTGTTCTGGCCATCGTGGTCCGACCCGGCAAAAAGGAGAAAGCGATGAAGCGTGTTATTGCCCTGATGATGGTGTCGATGTTTTCGCTGGGAATGCTGACTGCGTGCAACACCATGGCCGGAGCCGGCCAGGACGTGCAGAAGGCCGGTGAGAAGGTCGAGAAGAAGGCCGAGGACTGCAAGGACGGCCGCTGCTGACAGGCAGTCACCCGAGCCGCCATTGCGCGGATCGCAGGTAACAGGAACAACAAAAGACCGGGGCAACCCGGTTTTTTGTTTCCCACGTTTAAGCCCGAACCCAAGCAGTGTTCAGGTTGATGAAGTCAGCCGTGACGCAGCGATGACCTGCCGTGAACATGCACCGTGCGATCGTGGCTGCGTGGTTAACGAACCGCATTTCCCCACAGATAAACGAGGTTAGACACCATGAACAAGGACATCATTGCCGGCAAGTGGACCCAGGTGAAGGGCAAGGCGAAGGCCAAATGGGGCGACCTGACCGACGACGTGTTCGATGTTGCCGAGGGCAACTCGGAGTATCTGGCGGGCAAGCTGCAGGAGCAGTACGGCTGGACCCGCGAGCGCGCCGAGGAAGAAGTGTCGAACTTCGGTCGCACGCTCGACTGATACCGCAGCGGCGCTGACCCCGACGCATTGGCGTCGCCGGTCGCACTGCAGCGCATACATCGAGAGTCGCATTACGACGGGCCGGGAAACCGGCCCGTTTTCATGTGCGCACCCCGCCCCGACGCCTTACCCGCGTGTGCAATCGGATCGGCCGGGTACACTGGCCCGCCACCAGACCCCCCGTGCACCATGCAGCAGACCCGCGTCCTTACCGGCATCACCACCTCCGGCACTCCGCATCTAGGCAACTACGTCGGCGCGATCCGGCCCGCGGTTGCCAGCAGCCTGCGCGCGGACGTGGAGGCGTTCTATTTCCTCGCCGACTACCACGCCCTCATCAAGGTCCAGGACCCGGCGCGCGTGCAGCGATCCACCCTGGAAATCGCGGCGACGTGGCTGGCCTGCGGCCTGGCGCCGGAGCAGGTCTGGTTCTACCGCCAGTCCGATGTGCCCGAAATAGCGGAGCTGAACTGGCTGCTGACCTGCGTCGCCGGCAAGGGCGTGCTCAACCGCGCGCACGCCTACAAGGCTTCGGTCGACAAGAACCGAGAGGCCGGAGAGGACGATGACGCGGGCATTTCCGCCGGGCTGTTCATGTACCCGGTGCTGATGGCGGCCGACATCCTGCTGTTCAATGCGCACAAGGTGCCGGTGGGACGCGACCAGATCCAGCACATCGAGATGGCGCGCGATTTCGCCCAGCGCTTCAACCATCTATATGGCGGCGCGGGCAACGAGCACTTCGTGCTGCCCGAAGCAGTGATCGAGGAGCAGGTGGCCACCTTGCCGGGCTTGGACGGCCGCAAGATGAGCAAGAGCTACGACAACACCATCCCGCTGTTCTGCCCGCGTCCGGAGCTGAAGAAGCTGATCTATTCGATCGTCACCGACTCGCTGGCGCCCGGTCAGGCCAAGGACGCGGACGCCTCCAACGTCTTCCAGCTCTACCAGGCGTTTGCAGATGCAAGCGAAACCGCATCCATGCGGCAGGCGTTTGCCGACGGCATCGCGTGGGGCGAGGCGAAAGAGGCCCTGTTTGAGCGCATCGACGCGGAGATCGCGCCGCTGCGCGAGAAGTACGAGTCGCTGATGGCCCGGCCCGAAGAGATCGAGGCGATCCTGCGCGATGGCGCTGCGCGCCTGCGCGACACGCTGGCCGCACCGCGCCTGGCCGGACTGCGCGAGGCGGTTGGCCTGCGTCCGCTGTCGCAGGTTCCCGCGGGCGGTTTCTCGTCCACGGCAGAGCCCGGCAAACCGTCTCTGCCGGTGTTCAAGCAGTACCGCGAGGGCGACGGACGGTTCTACTTCAAGCTGATGACCGACGAGCGCGTGTTGCTGCAGAGCGGCGGTTTCGATTCGCCGCGCGATGCCGGCCAGCACATCGCGGTCCTGCGCCGCGACGGTTACGCGCCCGCCGATCCCGCGCTCACGCTGGGCGAAGGCGTTTTTGCCGACGAGGTGCACAGCGCTTTGGCCGCGCTGGCTGCGGAGGATGCGCGCAAGGCGGCGCAGAAGGCAGCGGACGCGCGCTAGATTCTGATGGGCAGATGACCGCGCCGGCCGCGCCGGCCCGGGGAAGTGGGACTCCAACCGTCACCGCACACAGTAGGAAGCCGGGTCGCCCCGGCTTCCTGCGTTACAGCGGTGCCAAAAGCCGGAGCCTTCGGTCAGTTGGGCAGCGCCAGGTCGTCCAGCAGCGCCTTCAGGAACCGCGCGGCCTCGCCACCGGTGGCGGCGCGATGGTCGAAGGTCAGCGAAATCGGCATCCGCCGGTGCACCTCGATGCCACCGATCACCGCGACCACGTCGTGGGAGAGCTTGCCGGCGCCGACAATCGCCACCGTCGGCGGCACCACCACCGGCGTGGCATAGCGGCCGGCGAACATGCCGAAGTTGGACAGGCTGATGGTGTAGCCCGACAGCTCGCTGGCCGGGATCGAACGGTCCTCGACCTGCGCGCGCAGGCGCTTGATCGCCGAACGGATGCCGTTGCCGTCGAGCACGTCCGCGTTGCGCAGGGCGGGCACGAACAGGCCATCGTCGGTGTCCACCGCAATGCCGATGTCGACATGCGGATGCAGCGTGCGCACCAGCTTGTCGCCGTCGAACCAGGCGTTGAGCGCGGGAACTTCCTTGCAGGCATTGCAGATGGCGCGGATAAGGCGCGCGGTGATGTCCTGCTTGCCGATCCAGCCATGCAGGTCGGCGTCATCGACCAGGGTCGTCGGCACGACCTGCGCGTGCGCCGCTGCCATCACGCGGGCCATGTTGCGACGCACGCCCTTGAGCTGTTCGGGCTGGCCGCTGGCGGCGACGCCCGGCGGCTGGGTGCGCATCGGCTTGCCGGCCTGCGACAGGGTGCTGCGCGCGGCAGCGGGGTTGGCGGCGGGTTGTGCAGCCGGCGCGGGGGCTGCGGCTGGCGACTGGCGGACCGGTGCGGCACCCACGGCCGCGCTGCCGTCAGCGGCGGCTTTCTTGACATCGGCCATGGTGACCACGCCGTCGGTGCCGGTGGCGGCCACGCGGCTCAGGTCGACCTTCAGCTTGCGGGCCATGGCGCGCACGGCCGGCATCGCCTTGACGCCACCGGCGGTGCTGGCCTGCTCGCTGCGCACCGCATCGGAGGACTGCATCGCGCCGACCACCGTGCCGCTGTCCGCGCGCGGCGCGCCTTCGGCAGGCGCCTCGCCGTCGGCACTGATCGCGCCGCCGTCGTCGGAGGCGACCACCTTGTCGTCGCGGCCCGGATCCTCGCTGCCCACGCCCTTGCCCGGCGCCGGAGGTCCGTGGCCGTGCCCGGTGTCCTGGCCTGCCGCCCGCTGGGGCAGCGAGGCATCGACCTCGAACTCGACCAGCATCGCGCCGGTATTGACGACGTCGCCGGCCTCACCGGCCAGCTTGAGGATCTTGCCCGACACCGGCGAGGGCAACTCGACCACCGCCTTGGCGGTCTCCATCGATACCAGCGTCTCGTCCAGGCGGATCGTGTCGCCCACCTTGACCGACCATTCCACGATGGTCGCGTCCGGCAGGCCCTCGCCCAGGTCGGGCAGGTAGAACGTGTTCTTGTTGCTCATGGCAGTCCTTCTATGTGCTTGGGCCTATCTGCGTGGGCGCCCGGAGCGCCCGGCATGGCATCGGTGGAATTCTGGCGCGTTGGCTCAGCTGGCCGCCATCGCGCGCCGGGCCGCCTCGACCACCCGCTCAACGCTGGGCAGGTACTTCATCTCCAGGCGGAACAGCGGGATGTGGGTGTCGTAGCCGGTGACGCGCTCGACCGGGGCGACCAGGTCGTACATCGACTCCTCGGCCAGACGCGCGGCGATCTCGGCACCGAAGCCTGCGGTCTTGGGCGCCTCGTGCACGATCACGCAGCGTCCGGTCCGCGACACCGACTCGGCGATCGTCGCGAAGTCCAGCGGTCGCAGGGTGGCGACGTCGATGACCTCGGCGCTGATGCCTTCGGCCTCCAGCTTCTCGGCGGCCTCCAGCGCTTCCTTCACCTGCGCGCCCCAGGTCACCAGGGTCACGTCGGTCCCGTCGCGCAGCACGTAGCAGACGTCCAGCGGCAGGGCCTCGCCGTCGTCGGGCACGACCTCCTTGTACTGGCGGTAGATGCGCTTGGGCTCGAAGAAGATCACCGGGTCGGGCTCGCGGATCGCCGCCAGCAGCATGCCGTAGGCGCGCTGCGGCGATGACGGCATGACCACGCGCAGGCCGGGCACGTTGGTGAAGATCGCCTCGTTGGCCTCGCTGTGGTGCTCCGGCGCACGGATGCCGCCGCCCCAGGGCACGCGCAGCACCATCGGGCAGGTCAGCCGGCCGCGGGTGCGGTAGCGCATGCGCGCGGCGTGGCAGACGATGAAGTCGACCATCGGGTACATGAAGCCGTCGAACTGGGCCTCGGCGATCGGCCGCATGCCCTGGCTGGCCATGCCCACGGTCAGGCCGGCGATGGTGGTCTCGTCCAGTGGCGTATCGATGACGCGGTCGGAACCGAACTTCGCGTGCAGGCCGGCGGTGGCGCGGAACACGCCGCCGTTGACGCCGACGTCCTCGCCCAGCACCACGACGCTGTCATCGGCGCGCAACTCGTAGGCCATCGCCTGGGTCAGCGCCTCGATCAGGGTAATTGCGGCGGGGGCATTGGTGGTGGTGCTCATGCCCGGCCCTCCCGGTCGATGGCTTGTTGGCGCTGTTCCAGCAGGTCCGGCGGTGGATCGGCGTAGAGGTAGTCGAACATCGCCTCGACCGGCTGCACCGGGGTTTCCAGATAGGCGTTGATCTCGATGTCGACCAGGCGGCCGCACTCCTCGATCCACTCCGCCTCCTGCTCCTCCGACCAAAGGCCCTGGTCGGTCAAGTAGGTGCGCAGGCGCAGCATCGGCTCGCGGGTCCAGCCGTCCTTCACCTCGGCCTCGTCGCGGTAGCGGCTGGCGTCATCGGCGGTGGTGTGGTCGTGCAGGCGGTAGGTCATGAACTCGATCACGCTGCCGCCTTCGCCGTTGCGCGCACGCTCGGTGGCCAGGCGCATCGCTTCCAGAACCGCGATCAGGTCGTTGCCGTCCACCTGCAGGCAGTGCAGGCCGCCGGCCAGGCCCTTCTGGGCGAGCGTCTCGGCACCGGTCTGCGCGTGGCGGGGCACCGAGATCGCCCAGCCGTTGTTGATCACGCACAACACCAGCGGCGAGGTGAACGCGCCGGCCGAGTTGAGCGCAGCGTAGAAATCGGTCTTCGACGAGCCGCCATCGCCGCAGCACGCCACGGCAATGCGAGGCTGCTTGCGCAATTTGAACGACAGCGCCGCGCCGGCCGCCATCAGGCACTGGGTCGAGATCGGCACGCACCAGGGGTAGTCGTGCGGCGCGTCGGCGAAGTCGTTGCCACGCTCGTCGCCGCCCCAGTAGAGCAGCACGTCGCGCGGTTTCACCCCGCGCATGAACTGCGCGCCGTACTCGCGGTAGCTGGGGGCGAACACGTCCTCGGGCCGCATCGAGGCGCCGATGCCGACGTGGGTCGCCTCATGGCCCAGGCTGGCGGCATACGTGCCCAGCTTGCCGGTGCGCTGCAGCTTGATCGCCTTGCTGTCGAAGGTCCGCACGAACAGCATCTGCTTGAACAGCGGCACCAGTGTCTTGGGATCGCGGAACGCCTCGGGCAGTTCGCCGACCGGCTTGCCGTCCTCGCCAAGGTATTGCATGTACTTGATTTCAAATGTCGCAGCAACCTTCATTGCTTGATTCCCAGGAGCCCACGAAAGTTGCCCATGATACCGGTCCGGCGTCGAAAGACCGTTGCGCGCTGCCGCAAAAGCCGTCGCGGCGGCGTTTTGATCGGTTAGGCTTGGGAGTTAGCTGAGGAGCGGCCATGACTTCGGACACCAACGAGCGCGCACTGGAAACCGGCATCCACACCGACCTGGCCGGACGGATGAGCTATGGCGGCTACCTGCGCCTGGACCGTCTCCTGGATGCGCAGCAGCCGGTGTCCGATCCGCCCGAGCACGACGAGATGCTGTTCATCGTCCAGCACCAGGTGTCCGAGCTGTGGCTGAAGCTGATCATCCACGAGCTGAAGGCGGCGATCGTGCATCTGCGCGCCGACGACCTGGGCGCCTGCCAGAAGGGATTCGCCCGCTGCAAGCAGGTGCTGCGCCAGTTGACCGAGATGTGGTCGGTGCTGGAAACGCTGACGCCGGCGGACTACATGAAATTCCGCGACACCCTCGGCCCGTCCTCGGGCTTCCAGTCGCTGCAGTACCGCGAGATGGAGTTCCTGCTGGGCAACAAGAACGCCGGCATGCTGCAGGTCTTCGCCCACGACCCGGCCGCCGAGGCCACGCTGCGTGCCGCACTGGAGGGCCCGAGCCTGTACGACGAGGCGCTGCGCTATCTGGCTCGCCACGGCCATGACGTGCCCGCCCACCTGCTGGAGCGGGACTGGACCCGCAGCCACGTCTCTGATCCCGCCTTGCTGCCGGTGCTGGAGCGGATCTACGAGGAGTCCGGCGAAAACTGGCAGGCCTACCATCTGTGTGAGGACCTGGTCGATCTGGAGAGTCAGTTCCAGCTGTGGCGTTTCCGCCACATGCGCACGGTGATGCGGATCATCGGCTTCAAGCGCGGCACCGGCGGCTCGTCCGGCGTGGACTTCCTGAAGAAGGCGCTGGACCTGACCTTCTTCCCGGAGCTGTTCGAGGTGCGGACCCGGATTGGCATGGGGTAACCCCCATTCAGCCATCAGCGCGGTTGACGCACCCGCGCGCCGTGGTTAAACCTAGTCGCTTCGTCCGGCGACCTGCCGGACCGATCCGCCCGTACTGACTGCCGCGCAGCGGTAGGGCATTTCCAGACAGGCGGCCGTCACGGCGTCGACCACTTCCCGGGGAGAAGCAACAGCAGTGGCCAGCCATCCAGGTTCCAACATCGAGGAAAAGACCTTCCTCGGCCATCCGCGCGGTCTGTTCGTCCTGTTCTTCGCCGAGATGTGGGAGCGCTTCTCCTACTACGGCATGCGCGCGATCCTGATCTTCTACCTGCTGCAGCACTGGCTGTTCGCCGAAGAGAAGGCCTACGTCATCTATGGCGCCTACACCGCGCTGGTGTACATCACGCCGGTGGTGGGCGGCTACATCGCCGATCGCTGGCTGGGGCAACGCAAGGCGGTCCAGTTCGGCGCGATCCTGCTGGTGATCGGCCATGGCCTGATGGCCTACGAAGGCCCCGGTCCGGCGTCGGGCATCAGCGCCGAGCAGATCCAGTCGTCGCTGCACATCGACATTTTCTGGCTGGCGCTGGCTTTCATCATCATGGGCGTGGGCTTCCTGAAGGCCAACATCTCGGTGCTGGTGGGGCAGCTGTACCGCCAGGGTGATGCGCGGCGCGATCCGGCGTTCACGATTTTCTACATGGGCATCAACCTGGGTGCCGCGCTGGGCTCGCTGCTGGTCAGCTACCTGGGCATGAGCCCGGACTGGGGCTGGAGCTGGGGCTTCGGCGCAGCCGGCGTCGGCATGCTGCTGGGACTGCTGGTGTTCGTGCTCGGCCGGCCGTACCTGAAAGGCAACGGCGAAGCGCCGGACGCCGCGATGCTCAAGCGCCGCAGCGTGGTTGGCCTGTCCAACGAGTGGGCGATCTACCTGGCGTCGCTGGGCGGCGTGGTGCTGGTGTGGTTCCTGGTCCAGTACCAGTCGGTGGTCGGTGGCCTGCTGGGTGCGACCGGCGCGGTGGTGGTCATCTGGCTGCTCTACAACGTCGTGGCCAAGCTGGACAAGATCGCGCGTGACCGCATCCTGGCGGCGATGTTCCTGATCGGCCTGCAGCCGCTGTTCTGGGCGCTGTTTGAACAGGCCGGTTCGTCGCTGAACGTGTTCACCGACCGCCATGTCGATCGCGTGCTGTTCGGCTGGACGGTGCCTGCGGGCATGTTCCAGTCGATCAACTCGATCTACATCATCACCCTGGCGCCGATCTTCGCCTGGCTGTGGACCTGGCTGGCGCGACGCGGCCTGGAGCCGTCCACGCCGGCCAAGTTCGGCCTCGGCCTGGTCCAGCTGGGCGGTGGTTTTCTGGTGCTGGTCGCCGGCGCCGCGGCGGTCGGGACGGACAACATGACCCCGGTGATCTTCATCTTCCTGATCTACCTGCTGCACACGATGGGTGAGCTGTGCCTGTCGCCGGTGGGCCTGTCGGCGATGACCAAGCTGGCGCCCGCGAGCATGCTGAGCCTGATGATGGGCACGTGGTTCCTGTCCAGCGCGGCGGGCAACTTCATCGCCGGCCTGATTGCCAGCGCGACCGGAGGCGCAGGCGAGGAGGACCTCACCGACGCCGCGCCGGTGCTGTCGGTGTACGCCACCATTGGCTGGGTCGCGATCGGCGTGGGCGTGGCGGTGATCGTGATCTCGCCGCTGGTCCGGCGCCTGATGCACGAAGGGATGGACAGCAACGGCGTGGACTACGCGCTGGCGGGCCAGAACGAAATCGGCGAGCCCGCAGCAGCGGGTACCCATCCCGAGCGCGAGCAGAAGTAAGGCGCCACGTGGAAGCAGCCCGGGCCGTCGGCAACGATGGCGGACCGGGCAGTCAGGACGGCGGCCTTCGGGTCGCCGTCCTGCGTTGGGGCGGTGCTACTTCGCGGCGCCGGACGCCCGGTCGGACGCCGGTTCCGGGTCTGCATCGGGCTCGGCCTCGGACTCAGCCTCAGCCTCGGCTTCGATGTCGAGGGCGTCGAGGCGGTCCAGCAGCGCGAACAGCCGGTCCAGCTGGGCCGGGCCGATGTCGCCGAACAGTCGCTGCTCGAACGCCAGCGCCATCGGCGCGACTTCGTCATACACCGCGTGCCCGGCCTCGCTCAGGCGCAGCACGGAGCGTCGGCGGTCGTCGGCGTGGGGACTTCGCTGCAGCCACTCGGCATCGATCAGGCGGGCGACCGCGCGGCTGACGGCGACCTTGTCCATCGCGGTGCGCCCGGTGACCTCGCTGGCGGACAGATCCGGGTAGCGGCCCAGCACCGCCATCACCCGCCATTCGGTCATCCCCAGCGAGAAGCGCTCGGCGTAGAGCCGCGCAATCGCGGCGCTGAGCCGGTTGGACAACACCGACAGGCGATAGGGGAGAAAGCGCTCCAGTTCGAGCTGCGCGGGTCCGGGACGCTCGCTGTTCATGCTGCATCGCACCTTGCATATGGTTTCATATGAAACTATAACGCTGTTATCCGGCGCAGGTGCAATCCCGCCCAGCCGCCCGTCCCCCAGGAGTCCCCATGAGCGCACAGCCCAACCTCGGCATGCAGGTCACCACGTTTGAAAACCCGCTGGGTATCGACGGCTTCGAGTTCGTCGAGTTCGCCGCGCCGCAGGGCCAGGGCGAGATGCTGCACGACTACTTCCGAAAGCTCGGCTTCACCGCCGTGATGCAGCACAAGACCCGGCCGATCACCCTGTACCGCCAGGGCGGCGTCAACCTGCTGGTGAATGACGATCCCGACAGCTTCGCCGCCGACTTCGCCAAGGCGCACGGCCCCAGCGCCACCGGGTTTGCGATCCGCTTCAAGCAGCCCGCCGACCACGTGTATGCGACGGTGCTGGGCAACGGCGGAGAGGCGATCACCGACAAGGCCGACAGCAAGGCGATCGATGCGCCGGTGATCAAGGGCATCGGTGATTGCATGCTGTACCTGGTCGATCAGTACGGCGCGAAGGGCAGCGCCTACACCGACTTCCTGCCGGTGCAGGGCGCGGACCAGAACCCGGTCGGGTTCGGCCTGACCTTCATCGACCACCTGACCCACAACCTGTACTTCGGCAACATGGCCAAGTGGTCGGAGTACTACGAGAAGCTGTTCAACTTCCGCGAGATCCGCTATTTCGACATCAAGGGCGCCAAGACCGGCCTGGTGTCGAAGGCGATGACCGCGCCGGACGGCATCGTGCGCATCCCGCTGAACGAGTCCAACGACCCCAAGAGCCAGATCAACGAGTACTTGGACGCGTACAAGGGCGAGGGCATCCAGCACATCGCCTGCTTCACCGATGACATCTACGGGACGGTGGAGAAGATGCGCGAGGCCGGCGTCGAGTTCCTTGACACGCCCGATGCCTACTTCGAGGTGATCGACCAGCGCATTCCCAACCACGGCGAGGACGTCCCGCGCCTGGCCCGCAACAAGATCCTGATCGACGCCGATCCGGAGACCAAGCAGCGCAAGCTGCTGCAGATCTTCACCACCAATGCGATCGGACCGATCTTCTTCGAGATCATCCAGCGCAAGGGCAACGAGGGCTTCGGCGAAGGCAACTTCCAGGCGCTGTTCGAGAGCATCGAGCGCGACCAGATGAAGCGCGGCGTGCTCTGATCGCGCGGCGGTAGCGGTTCCCCGTGGCCGGCGTTGCGCCGGTCGCGGTTCGGCATCTAAGGCGGCGCGGTGCGTCGTCGTCACATCGGGTGAGGAGCGGAGCGTGCACGGAAACGGATACATGAGCGGCTTCGGTAACGAGTTCGCCACGCAGGCACTGCCGGGCACGCTGCCGGAGGGGCGCAACTCGCCGCAGAAGGTCGCGCACGGGCTCTACGCCGAGCAGCTGACCGGCACGGCGTTCACCGCGCCTCGGCATGCCAACCGGCGCAGCTGGCTGTACCGGATCCGCCCGGCGGCGATGCACGGGGCCTTCTCGCCGTTCGAGCAGCCGCGCTTCCACAACGACTTCCAGTCCGGCCCGGTCACCCCCGACCAGCTGCGCTGGGACCCGCTGCCGATGCCCGAAGCGCCCACCGACTTCGTCGATGGCCTGTTCACCATGGCCGGCAACGGCTCGGCCGAGGGGCAGGCCGGCATCGGCATCCACCTGTACGCGGCGACCCGGTCGATGCAGGACCGCTTTTTCTACAACGCCGACGGCGAGCTGCTGATCGTTCCCCAGCTCGGTCGCCTGCGCATCGCCACCGAGCTGGGCGTGCTGGAGGTCGAGCCGCAGGAGATCGCGCTGATCCCGCGCGGCGTGCGTTTCCGGGTCGAGCTGCTCGACGGGACCGCCCGCGGCTACGTGTGCGAGAACTTCGGCGCGATGTTCCGGCTGCCCGATCTGGGCCCGATCGGCAGCAACGGCCTGGCCAACCCGCGCGACTTCCTGATCCCCGAGGCCGCATTCGAAGACATCGATGCGCCAAAGGACAAGGCGTTCGAGCTGGTTGGCAAGTTCCAGGGCCATCTGTGGCGCGCCGACATCGGCCATTCGCCGCTGGACGTGGTCGGCTGGCACGGCAACTACGCCCCATGCAAATACGACCTGCGCCGCTTCAACACGATCGGCACGATCAGCTACGACCACCCGGATCCGAGCATCTTCCTGGTGCTGCACTCGCCCAGCGACACGCCAGGCACCAGCAACATCGATTTCGCGATCTTCCCGCCGCGCTGGCTGGTGGCCCAGGACACGTTCCGGCCACCGTGGTTCCACCGCAACATTGCCAGCGAGTACATGGGCCTGATCCACGGCGCGTACGACGCCAAGGCCGAGGGTTTTGTCCCCGGCGGCAGTTCGCTGCACAACTCGATGACCGGGCACGGACCGGACGCGGCGACCTTCGACAAGGCGTCCAAAGCCGACCTGTCCAGGCCGGACGTCATCAGCGGGACGATGGCCTTCATGTTCGAGACGCGCGCGGTGATCCGGCCGACGACGCAGGCGCTGGCGGCCAGGCATCGGCAGCGCGATTACCAGGCGTGCTGGGCGGGTCTGGAAAAGCACTTCACCGGCTAGGCTGCCGAAAAGGGTGCGTGCCTGCGGTGTGATGCGGCAGGGACCTCTCGCTGCGTTCACATCGACGCGCTAGCCTCCCCGGCATTGCCGACGGGAGAATGGAATGCGTGTCTATCGATGGTCAAACGCCGTGTCACTGGCGCTCGTTCTTGCGCTGACGGGGTGCAACGCGCCTTCGCCCGGCGCTGCAGCCAGTGGCGTTGCCGGTGACAGCACCAGCACCGATGCAGCCGACCCCGGCGCGATCGACCAGCCCTACGAGGATGTGCCTCCGGCAACCGCGCCGCCGGGCAGCGCGATGCCCGGACAGGGCGCGGCGACGGACAGCCTGGCGCACTGGGACGGATTCGGCGAGGCCCAGTTCGGGATGGACGACGAGCAGGTGAAACTGGTCTGGCCCGGAGAGCTTGTCGGCACACCGGCGGACCACTCGCAGTGCTACCACCTCAGTCCGGCCGGCCAGAGCGATATTTCCCGCTTCGCGATGATGTTCGAGGACGGGACCTTCGTGCGCTACTCGGTGAGCGCCGACGACCTCGTCGCCCCGGGCGGCGGCAAGCGCGGCATGGACACCGCGCGGATCGACGCGCTGTATCCCGGTCGGGTGACCTCGTCGGGGCACAAATACGTCCCCGACGGCCACTATCTGCGCATCACTGAAGATGGCGGTCCGCACGTCCTGATCTTTGAGACCGATGGCGGCGGGAACGTCACCGAATGGCGGGTCGGCCTGCCGCCGCAGGTCGACTACGTCGAAGGCTGCAGCTGAAGCAGGCACCACGCCACGCTGCGCGCCGAAGGCTGGCGCCGGCGCGGCGTCATCCTCCAGCGCGACCCGGATCGCCTGACGCCCTGTCGGCCGCCGTCCACGCGCGCAGGCCGTTCACCGCGAGCGCAACAAACACCAGATACAGCGCGGCGGTGACGTTGAGCGACTTGATCACGTACATGCCCACGTAGACGACGTCCACAGCAATCCACAGCCACCACGCAGCGGCGTGGCGCCGCGCTTGCCACCACTGCGCGACCAGGCTGAGCGCCGCCAGCATCGCGTCCAGCCACGGCAGGGCGGCGTCGGTGAAGTGGTGCATCGCCGCGCCCAGGGCGATGCCGAAGGCGACGCCCAGGCCGAGGTCGCGGATGGCGTGCGGGCGGGCCAGCGACGCGATGATGATCCGACCATCGGGTTGCGCCTGGTGGTGCCAATGCCACCAGCCGTACAACAGGAAACCGGCGAACGCGATCTGCAGCAGCGCATCGGAGTACAGCCGGGCGCCGGCGAACACCAGCGCGTACAGCACGACCGAGATCACGCCCACCGGCCAGGCCAGCATCCGCCGCTGCGCCATCAGCCAGACGCCCAGGATGCTGAAGGCGACCGCCGACCACTCCAGCACGCTCGCGCTCATAGGGCGAAGGTCACCGACAGCCGCAGCTGGCGTGGGGCGCCGGGGAACAGGTAGTAATCACCCGAGCTGCTGCCGGTGTCACGCCAGTAGAAGCGATTGAAGACGTTGTCCACCGAGAGGTTCCAGCTGACGGCGCGGTCGGCCATCCGGTGCTGGAACCGCAGTCCGGCGTCGACGACGCTGTAGGCCGGTGCGCGCGTGCGGCCGTCGGCGGTGGCCACGTTGGCCGAGGCATAGCGCCAACCGCCAGCGACACTCAGGCCGGGAGCGAACGGCAACTGGTAATCGGCATGCACGCTGGCGCGCGTCTTTGGCACGTTGATCAGTTGATGGCCCTGGTAGGCCGCGGTGCCGGTGTCGTTCGCCCGTGCCTCCAGCACCGCGGCACTGGCGGACACCTGCAGACGTTCGCTGAGCTGCCCGTCGGCGGTCAGTTCCAGTCCGGTATGAACCTGCCGGCCCGCCTCGACAAACGTAAACCCCGCGTCGCTGCCGTCGGGCATGGCGTACTGGAACGGCCGGGTGATGCGGAACAGGGCAGCGCCGACGCTCAGCGCGTCCGAGGCCGCGAACTTGGCGCCCACTTCGACCTGGCGCGACAGCACCGACGGCAGGAAGGCCCCGTCATTGGAGGTCCAGAACGGGGCTTCTTCGCCGAGCGACAGTCCGGCCACGTAGCTGGCGTACGCGCTGGTGTGGGCGGTGGCATTCCAGATCAGTGCGGTCTGGGGCAGGAAGCGCGACAGCGTGTCGTTGCGCTC
Organism: Lysobacter ciconiae; assembly: GCF_015209725.1. NCBI lineage: Bacteria > Pseudomonadati > Pseudomonadota > Gammaproteobacteria > Lysobacterales > Lysobacteraceae > Novilysobacter > Novilysobacter ciconiae. The sequence goes on from NZ_CP063656.1 coordinate 371,810, forward strand.
CGGCGCGCCGCGCTTGCTGTAGCTGCGCTCGTCCAAGCGCACGTAGCGGCCGCCGGCCAGCCACTGCCAATCATCGCCGAAGCTGATGCGGTCCAGCGCGAAGGCGGCTGTCTGCCGGCTGTCCAGGCGTCGCACCAGCGGACCGGGCATCAGCTCGGAGGGCAGGAACTGCGGGACCTGCGCGTCGTGGATGTTGCCCGTGCCGACGTAGGCGTTGACGTTGCGGTGCCTGTCCACGGTGCGATCGAACGCGTCGACCCCGACGGTCAGTTCATGGCCGATGGCGCCGGTGGCGAACCGGCCCCTGAGCTCGGCGCGCAGCTCGCGGTTGCGACGGGTGTCGTCCGGGCTGCGGTAATCGTAGATGTCGTAGTCGCCGTTGGGCGCAAACGCATTGCCGGGCACGCTGCCGTCGGCGCATTGCGGAGCGTAGTAACAGCCGTAGGCAAAGGCGACGCTGTCGTCGATCACCGTCCGGCTGTGGCTGGCGGCCACGCGTGACTGCCACTCCGGGCTGAGATCGTAGGTGTGCTGCACGGTGATGTTGGTGCTGTCGATCCCGACCGGCTGCTGCCACGCCTGGTAGCCGAGCATGTGGGTGCGGTCGACCCTGCCGGGCAGCGCCACCCCGCCCAGCAGCTGGTAGCCGGAGGCGGAGCGCTGCGTGCTGGTCTGGTAGTTGGCATCGACCTCCAGCTTGCTGCGCTCGCCGATCAGCCAGTCGGCGGCCAGCGAATAGAAGTTGCGCCGGCCATCGGCGTGCTCGATATAGGAGGCGCTGTCGTCCCAGGCCGCATTGACGCGCACGCCCAGCCGCGGCGTCAGCCAGTGGCCGACATCCACGGCGGCATAGCGCGACCCTTCCTCGTCCGTGCCAACGGTCAGCGTGCGGACCTGGGCGGGCCGTTTGCCGACGTAGTTGATGATGCCGCCGGGCGCCATGACGCCGGCCGCCAGTCCCGCCGCGCCCTTGAGGATCTCCACGCGCTGGATGTTTTCCAGGGCAAGGCGTTGCTCACCGGCGATGGCCAGGCCATTGAAGCGGTAGCCGGTGCCGGTATCCAGCGCAAACCCGCGGATCGCAACATTCTGGTAGTAGCCGACCGGGGCGTAGCTGTCGCCCATCGACGCGTCGTTGCGGGCCAGTTCGGACAGCGTGCGGACCTGGCGCCTGTCGAGCAGTTCACGGTCCAGCACCCGGGCCGACGCCGGGGTGTCCTTCCAGTCGCCAGCGCCAAAGCTGCTGGACTGGACCGCCTGCGGGGCCGATTTCTCCGCCACGACGCGTACCGTGGCGAGTTCGGTCGGGGAGGGATCGCTCGCGTCTTCCGCGGCATCCTGCGCGTACAGGGGGAACGCTGCGCACAGGGCGGCGCTCAACAGGGAGATGGGGTAGTAGCGGTTCATTCGATTCGTCATCAGCCAAGGGAGACGAAGCGAAGGCGCACAGGCCCACCGGGCCACGAAGGCGGTGTGCCTGCTGCTCAAAGCTCCCTACGCCGGTGCAAACCGGATCAGGTTCCAAGGGACTCTCTCAGCCTGTCGTCCAGGCACCCCCGCTTCAGCGCGTATTAGACCACAGCCGCCACCGGTTGGCCCGTCGCCGGTCAGGCGGCGGCGTGCACGGCATCGAGCAGGGCTCGCCCGTCGCGGCTGGCGAACCACTGTGCATGACCGAGCAGGAAACCGTGGTAGGCCGCGTCGGCGTTGGCGCTCGAGCCGGTGACGCCGTGGAAATATTCCACTTCCGACAACGCAAAATCGACGTGCACCAGCGGCAGCAGGTCAGCCAGCAGGTGCACCCGCGGCGCCGGCAGCGGCAGCACTTCGCGGTAGCCGTCGAGCAGGGCAAGCGCCGTCCCGGCGTGCACTGCCTGCGCCCCCTGCTCGAGCGACAGCCAGGCGATCGCGTTGCGCTCGATGGCGGTGGCGAGGTCGAACAATGCGCTGGTCGGGGAGGCCAGGCCGAAGTCGAACACGGTGTCCACCACCATCCGGCCGCCATCGTGGCGCCAGAGCAGGTTGGACGCGTGCCAGTCGTTGTGGGCCCACAGCCGTGGCTCGGCCTGCAGGCGTTCGGCCATGCCGGCGTGCCAGGGCAGCACGCTCTGGCGCAGGTCGCGATGCCAGGATTGGCGCTGCAGGTAGGCCGCCAGCGCCGGGCGCTCGGCGAGGTCGCGTTCGAGCATCGCGATCGGATCGGAGGAGCGGATCAGGTCGTCGCGGGCCACCAGCAGGTGGGTGCTGCGTTGCGGTGCGCGGTAACCGGCCGATGCCCGGTGCAGCACCGCCAGCATCCGGCCCGCGTCGCGTGCCTGGCCGAGGTCGACCAGGGGCGTCCATGAGGGCGCATCGCGGTACAGGTCGATCCCCTCGCCCACCGCGTGCAGTTCCCAGGTCCAGTCGCCCTGTTCGAGCGCACTGGCGCCATCGCGATCGTGCAACACGCGCACCACCGGCGCCCCGGCCCCGGCAAGGTGGGCGATGAAGCGGTGCTCCTCCATCAGGCATGCCGCGGTGCGCACGCTGCGGTGATGGCGCTTGAGGAAAACCGGCCCGGAGCCTGTCTGCACGATGGCCGCCGCCGACAACGGGCGCGGACTGTGCCACGACACGGGGGCGTCGCCTTCCAGTTGCGGGAAGCAACCGCGCAGCCACCCGATTTCGGCATCGCTGATGGCGGGCCAATCGGCCGGCACCTCATCGTTGTGGAAACCCTGGACGCGGTGCTCCAGCGGGCTCATCGGCGGCAGCTCGCGGCGCGCACGGTCGCTCAGTGGGTCTCGTCGGGCGCGCCGTCGGGGCGCGGCGGCACATGGGTGTCCTCGGCACTGCCCGGCAGTCGCGGGCGTTCATCCAGACGCAGTGACAGGCCCGCCTTGGCCAGCAGGTGCGCGCTGATCGGCGCGGTGAGCAGCAGGAAGGCGGTGATCAGCAACTCGCGCGGTTGCGGGTCGGTGCCGCTGAAGGCGTGATAGCCGACCGAGGCCACCAGCATGCAACCCACGCCGAGCGTGCTGGCCTTGGTCGGCCCATGCAGGCGTTTGAAGAACTCCGACAGCCGGATCAGGCTGAAGGCGCCGATCAGGGTGAAGAAGCTGCCCGTCGCCAGAAGGGCGATCAGCAGCACTTCGAAAACGATGTCGATCGTGGCGCTCATTCCACGATGTCCCGGCGCAGCACGTACTTGCACAGGACCACGGTGCTGACAAAGCCCAGCATCGCGATGATCAGCGCGGCCTCGAAATAGACCGGGGTCTGCAGGTGAATGCCGAACAGCACCAGCTGCGCGATGGCGGTCACGCTGAGCGTGTCCAGGGCAAGGATGCGGTCGGGCACCGTCGGCCCGCGCAGCAGGCGCCACAGCGCCATCAGCATCGCGATGCCGACGACGGCCATGGACCCGAGCACGGCGGCATCCAGCACGCTGGTACCCATGATGTGGATGTGGCTCATGGGAAAATCTCCATCAGCGGGACCTCGTAACGACGCTTGATCCCCGCGATCACCTCGTCCGCATCCTTCAGGTTCAGCACGTGGATGAGCAGGTACTTGCGGTCCTCCGACAGCGCCGCCGACACGGTGCCCGGGGTCAGGGTGATGAAACTGGTCAGGGCGGCGATGCCGTGGATGTTGGCGATGTCCAGCGGCAGCCAGATGAAGCCCGGGGTGATGTTGGACTCGCGCCCGAGCACCAGTCGCGCGACCTCGACGTTGCTCACGATCACGTCCCAGATCAGCACGCCGATCATCTTTGGCACCAGCCGCACGTTGCCGATGCGCGCGAACTCGCGGTCCAGCCGCGCCGCGAACAGCGGGATCACCACGCCCAGAACGATCGCGAACAGCCACTGCACCAGGCTCAGGTCGGCGACCATGATCATCCAGAACGCGATGACGGTGACGGTCAGCGGCAGCGAGGGCAGCACGCGGCGGAAATTCATGGCGCCCTCCGTTGCGGCGGGGTGGCTTTCAGCTTGCCGACGTAGTCGCCCGGGACCATCAGCTGGGCACCGGCATCCTGCGCATAGGCGATCATCGGCGCGGCGTAGAGGCTCATCGCAATACCGTAGCCGAGCAGCAGGATGATCGCGGCGGTTTCCAGCGGGCGTGACGCATGCCGCGACGGCCCGTGCACGGTCGCGCTGGCCGGATCGGTGACGTGCCCGGCGGCCAGTTCCTTGGCCGGGGTGCGCCAGAACACGCGGCTGCCGGCGCGGGTCAGGCCGACGATCACCATCAGGCTGCTGACCAGGATCACGGTCCAGACCCAGCCCACGTCGGCGTCGGGGACGGCCTGCAACAGCGCGAGCTTGCCGATGAAGCCCGACAGCGGCGGGATGCCGGCCACCGACATCGCCGCGATCAGGAACAGTCCGGCGACCAGTCCGCGCGCGGGCAGCGGCGCCAGCAGTTCGGTGAAGTCGCCGGCGTCGCCACGGGCGCGGCGGACGAAGTCGGCGATCATGAACAACGCCGCCGCCACGAACGTGCTGTGGGCGAGGTAGTACAGCCCGGCGCCGATGGTGTCGGGCTGGCGCAGGCCGAAGGCGATCAGCAGGGTCGCGGCCGACACCAGCACCAGGTAGGCCGCCAGCATCCGCAGGCGCGAGGCGGCCAGCACTCCCAGCGCGGCCATGGCCAGCGTCGCAACGGCTGCCGGCAGCAGCCAGTCCCAGCCGTAGCCGGCCAGCTCGCCGGCCGGCTCGCCCAACAGCAGTGAACCCACCCGCAGCACCGCGTAGATGCCGACCTTGGTCATCACCACGAACAGGGCCGCGACCGCGGCGGGCGCCCGGGTGTAGGTTTCCGGCAGCCACAGGTACAGCGGCAGCACGGCGGCCTTGCCGCAGAACACGGCCAGCAGGATGCCGACCGCGGCCTTCGCCAGGGACTGGTCGTGCGCCGGCAGGGCGGCGATGCGCACCGCCAGCTCGGCCATGTTGAGCGTACCCAGCAGGCCGTACAGCAGTCCCAGCCCGATCAGGAACAGGGTCGATGCGGCGACGTTGAAGGCGACGTAGTGCATGCCGGCGGCCATCCGCACGCCGCGCCCGCCGCTGAGCATCAGCCCGTAGGACGCGATCAGCAGGACCTCGAAGAACACGAAGAGGTTGAACACGTCGCCGGTCAAAAACGCACCGTTCAGGCCGACCAGCTGGAACTGGAACAGGGCATGGAAATGCGGCGCGCGCCGGTCCCAGCCCGAGCACGCGTGCAGCAGGCAGGCGACGGCCAGGAGCGCGGTCACCAGCACCATCAGCGCTGACAGCCGGTCCACCATCAGTACGATGCCCAGCCGCGCGGGCCAGTCGCCGAGCAGGTAGATGAGGATCTCGCCGTCTGCGGCACGCATCACCAGGGCCAGCGACGCGGCAAGGGTGGCCAGCATCGCCACCCAAGCCACCGAGCGCTGCACCGTGGTGCCGATGCGCCGGTGCTCGACGAACAGCGAGGCCGCCGCACCCAGCAGTGGCAGCAGGATCGGGAGGACTGCGAGGTGGTTCACGTGCGGTCCTTCTTCGCCAACGGCGGCGTGGCCACGCGTTCCTCGCGGCCGTCGACGTGGTCGGTGTCGTTGTCGGCGCGGCTGCGCATCGCCAGCACGATGGTCACCGCGGTCATCGCGAACGCGATCACGATGGCCGTCAGCACCAGGGCCTGCGGCAGCGGGTCGGTGTAGTTGGCCAGCGCCGCCGGCAAGCCCTCGCGCAGCACCGGCGGCTTGCCGACCACCGGCCGGCCTCCGGAGAAGATCAGCAGGTTGGTCGCGTAGGTAAGCAGGGTGAGGCCGAGGATCAGGTCGAAACTGCGCGAGCGCAGCATCAGGTAGACCGCCGCGGCGACCAGGATGCCGATGGCGCTGGCAATGGCGATTTCCATCACGCGACCTCCCCGGTCACAGCTGAACGGGCGGACGGGTCAATCGTGCCGCGACGGGCGACCATCTTCTTGGACGGCTTTATGGTGCCCATCATCGAGAGCATCAGCATCGTGCCGCCGAACACGACCAGATAGACGCCGACGTCGAACGCCGCCGCGCTCGCCAGGCCGATCGTGCCCAGCAACGGCAGCACCAGGTCGTGGTGGCCACTGGTCAGGAACGGCACCCCGAACAGCATCGAGGCCGCGCCGCTGACCACCGCGACCGTGAGGCCGGCGCCGATCAGGCGGATGTAGTCGAAACCAAAGCGCGACTCCACCGATTTCGCCCCTTGGATCACGTACTGGACCAGCAGCGGGACAGCCAGCGTCAGGCCGGCGATGAAGCCGCCGCCGGGCGCGTTGTGGCCGCGCAGGAACAGGAAGATCGAGACCACCAGGGTCAGCGGGAAGATGATCTGCGCGAGGTCGGCCGGCACCGGCAGCGGGATCGGCGGTCCGGGCATCTTCTTCTCCGGGGCGGTGCGCGCGCGGCGCAGCATGGCGTGCACCACCAGCGCGGCGATCGCGTAGACGGTGATCTCGCCGAACGTATCGAAGCCGCGGAAGTCCACCAGGATCACGTTGACCACATTGGCTCCGAACGCTTCGGGCAACGAGCGTGCAAGCAGTTCACTGGCAACCGTGTCCGCCGGCCGCGTCATCATCGTCCAGGCCAGGGCCGCGACGCCGCCACCGGCGGTGATCGCGATCGCCGCGTCACGCATTCGCCGCCCGTGCGACCGGCCCTTGGGCGAATCCTTCGGCAGATAGTTCAGGCCCAGCAGCATCAGCGCCAGGGTGACGATTTCGACCAGCAGCTGGGTCAAGGCCAGGTCGGGCGCGGACAGGGCGACGAAGGTCATGCTGATCGACAGTCCGACGCCACCCATCGCGATGAGTGCCAGGAGCCGCGTCCGGTGTAGCGCGACCGCGCCCACTGTGGAACCCACCATCACGATCCACAGCACCCAGGCCATCAGCGGCATGGACTGGGAGACACGCGCCTCCGCCGGCGATGGCTCGCCCCAACCGGCCACGAACGGCGCCGCGCCCACCGCGATCGCCACCAGCACCAGCGCCAGCATGCTGCGCTGCACGCTGTCGTTGGCCACCACGTGGGTCAGGCGCCGGGCAAGGCGGAACAGCGCTTCGACGTTGATCCGGAACAACCGCCGGCCCAGCGAGCGCTTGACGTTGGCATGCAGGTCGAGCAGCCGACGCAAGCCGAAATACAGGATCACACCGCCGACCACGCCGCCCAGGCTCATCGCCAGTGGCAGGTTGAAACCGTGCCACACCGCCAGGCTGTACTCGGGCACATTGGCGCCCAAAACGCCGTAGGCCGCCGCAGCCAGCATCGGCGCAACCGTCCACTGCGGCACGATGCCCACCGCGATGCAGGTGATGGCGAGGATCGCGACCGGCACCTGCATGAAGCGCGGCGGCTCACTGATCGGCAGCGACACCCCGCGCGGGCCCTCGCCGAAAAACGTCTCGTGGACGAAGCGCAGGCTGTAGGCCACGCCAAACACGGCGAACAGGAACGCGGACACGCCGATGCCAATCCGCGCCAGGTCATGGCCCTTGATCTCCAGCGCCTGGGCGAAAAACATCTCCTTGGACAGGAATCCGTTGAGCAGCGGGATGCCGGCCATGGCCAGCGAGGCGATGATCGCCAGTGCACTGGTCCACGGCAGGTAGCGGCGCAGATTGCCCAGCAGGCGCATGTCGCGGGTGCCGGTCTCGTGGTCGATGATGCCGGCGGCCATGAACAGCGACGCCTTGAAGGTCGCGTGGTTGAGGATGTGGAACAGCCCGGCGACCACCGCGAACGGCGTCGACAGCCCGAACAGCAGGGTGATCAGGCCCAAGTGGGAGATCGTCGAGTAGGCCAGCAGGCCCTTCAGGTCGTGCTGGAAGATCGCGTTCCAGGCGCCCAGCAACAGGGTGATCGCGCCGATGCCGCTGACCACGTAGAAGAAAAGGTCGGTGCCGGCCAGCACCGGATGCAGCCGCACCAGCAGGAACACGCCCGCCTTCACCATCGTCGCCGAATGCAGGTAGGCAGACACCGGCGTCGGCGCGGCCATCGCGTGCGGCAGCCAGAACTGGAACGGGAACTGCGCGCTCTTGGTGAACACGCCCAGCAGGACCAGTCCCAGCATCCACGGGTACAGCGCGTGGGCCCGGATCAGATCGCCTGCGGCCAGCACCACGTCCAGCTCGTAGCTGCCGACCATGTGGCCGATCATGATCACGCCCGCCAGCAGCGCCAGGCCGCCGCCGGCGGTGATCGTCAGCGCCATCCGGGCGCCCTCGCGCGCGTCCTGGCGCTGCGACCAGAAGCCGATCAGCAGGAACGAGCTGATCGAGGTCAGTTCCCAGAACACCGCCAGCAGCAGCAGGTTGCCGGCCAGCACCATGCCCAGCATCGAGCCCATGAACAGCAGCAGGAAGGCGAAGAAGCGCTGGGCCTTCTCCTGCCGGCCCAGGTAGTAGTGCGAATACATCACCACCAGGCCGCCGATGCCCAGCACCATCGAGGCGAACATCCACGCCAGACCGTCCAGACGCAACGAGAACGCCAGCCCCAGCTGGGGAATCCACGGCACGCTCCAGCGGATGACGCCCCCGGAGACCAGCTGCGGTGCGAGGACCAGCATCGCCGCCATGCCGGCCAGTGGAGCTACACCCGCCATCCAGGCCAGCAAGCGGCGATTTCCTTCAGCGGGAATCATCACCAGAGCGGCGAAAACGAACGGCAGGGCTAGCACTAATGGCAGCAATGGAAGTCCTGTGACATCGGGGGATGACGCGCCGGCCGCGATGGGGCTTTTGGCGGGGGTGCCCGATTCTAACCGAGCCATTGCGGCCGCACCCTTGCCGATTCACGGCAAACCCCGCCCGCGGGTGGGGAATCGCGTACGTCGCCTCGCTATGCTGTGCGGTCATTTGACCCGGACGACAACCATGCGCGACGCCCTGGTATTCGGCGGCAGCGGCCAGATCGGCGGTGCACTGCTCGCGCGCCTTGCGCCGGCCGAGTGGCGGGTGACTGCGGTGTCGCGTCAGGCCCGTCCAGAAAACCCGGACGAGCCCGGTAACGGCGTGCGCTGGCTCACCGGCGAGCTGGACGCGCCGCCTGCCCTGCCAGCGCGGGTCGACGCGATCTTCAGCTGCGGTCCGCTGGACGGGTTCGCGCGCTGGTACGCGGCTGCCGGGATTGATGCGGCGCGAGTGGTGGCGTTCGGCTCGACCAGCGTGGAGACCAAGGAGCGCTCCGACGACCCGTTCGAGCGCGACCTGGCGGCACGGCTGGCCACCGCGGAGCGCGTCCTTTTCGAACGTGCGAAAGAGCGCGGCGCCGCATTGACTATCCTGCGCCCGACACTCGTCTACGGCGTGGGCCGCGACGCCAACCTGACCCGGATTGCGGCGCTGGCGCGGCGCTGGGGGTGGTTTCCGCTGCCAGGCGGCGCGACCGGGTTACGCCAGCCGGTGCACGTGGCCGATCTGGCCGAAGCCGCGTTGGCATGCCTCGACCGCCCGGCAAGCCACGGGCGCGCCTACGCGGTGCCGGGCGGGGAGTCACTGAGCTATCGCGAGATGGTGGCGCGCGTGCTGGCCTGCCTGCAGCCGCCGGCACGCCTGCTGGAACTGCCGCGTCCGCTGTTTGCCTTGGCGCTGCACGCCGCGCGCATCAGCGGCCGGGCCAGCGGGCTCGGCGATGCCGCCATCGCACGCATGCAGCAGGATCTTGTCTTCGATCCCGGTCCCGCGCAGCGCGACTTCGACTACCGTCCGCGACCGTTCGAGCCGGTCGATGCGATGTTCCGCCGTCCCTAGATATCGCGCGCCAGCGGCATCGTGCGCGCCTTGCGCAGGGCCCGCAGCGCCACGCCCAATACACCGCCGAGCACCATCGCGCCGCCGATGAACAGCCGCGGCCCCGGGCGGTCGCCCCAGAACGCGATGCCCAGCCCGACCGCGATCACCGGCGTCAGCAGCAGCCACGGCGTGACCTGGGCGACCGGGTAGCGCTGCATCAACACGTAGTACAGGCCGTGGCCCAGCAGCGAGGACACCAGCGCGGCGTAGACCACGCAGGCCCAGGCCACCCAGCTGGCCGACGGCAGCGTCGCAAAGCCGCCCGGCTCGATCGCCGCGCTGATCGCCAGCAGCGGGAAGATCGCGATGATCGACGTCCAGCCCTGCATGCTGAAGGTGTCCAGCCCTTTCAGGCCCTTCATCAGCACCGTGCCGATGGCCAGGAACAGCGCGGCCGCGAGCATCAGCAGCACTGCCATCCAGTTGCCCAGCACCGAGGGATCCAGTCCCAGCACCAGCACGCCGGCGAAGCTCACCGCGATCGCCAGTCCGGTACGCCAGGCGAAGCGCTCGCCCAGCACGACCCACGCCAGGATCGCGGTCATCGGGATGTAGCTTTGCACCACGATCGCCGGCGAGGACAGGTCGCCGGACATCTTCAGGGCGACAAAGCTCAGGCCGAAATGGGCCACGCCGATGCACAGGCAAACGCTGATCAGCCGCGGCCACTGCCCCGGCGGCGGCCGTTTGGTCCAGAACACCAGAACGGCACCGAGCGCGGCAAAGCGCAGCGCGGTGAACAGGAAGGGCGGGATCTCCTGCAGCGCGATCGCCGAGGTGAGGAAGTTGCCGGCCCATGCGAAACAGATCAGCAGGACCAGGGAAATATCGCGCGGGGACATTCGGGCTCAACGAATTGCGCCCGCGGTGCGGGCAGGGGAGTGGTATTGCGGGGAAACCTACTGCGGAAAAACGTGCGCGATCGTGCCGGAAGCGACTGTGCCGGCAGGGCTCAGTAGCACAGGCCCATCCTGCGGTAGAGCTTGGACAGCACCCAGGCCGGGCCGATCAGCAGGTAGGTCAGGTCGGTGAGGAAGCTGGGCTTGCGACCCTCGATTTTGTGGCCGACGAACTGGCCGATCCAGGCGACCACGAACACTGCGATCGCGCTCCACAGCAGCGCGCGCATGCCATGGGTCTCAAAGATGTAGCCCGACAGCAAGGCCATCAGCAGGAACATCCCCAGCATGCCCAGTCCCAACCGGCGTGACTGGCGGTAATAGAACACCGTCGCGGCCACGATTGCCAGGCCGGCCCAGAAGCCCGGCCGGAACCAGGTGCCCGGCGCCGGGATGCACCACAGCAGCGCGACCACGCTCCAGGCAATCGCCGGCACGCAGACCACGTGGATCCACTGGTTGGTGCTGTTGCGATGATCGTCCGAGTAGCTGGCGAACCAGCGGTCGATCCTGCGCGTGCCTGCGTCCATGTCACCTGCTCCCTGCGATGGTTCCGCGCCGGCCATCAGTCGATGCGGATGCCGGCCAGCTTCTGCAGCGCATCCGCGTAGCGCGCGCGGGTGCGTTCGATCACTTCGGCCGGCAACACCGGTCCGGGCGGCATCTTGTTCCAGTCCAGCGTTTCCAGGTAGTCGCGCACGATCTGCTTGTCGTAGCTCGGCGGGCTGCTGCCGACCTGGTACTCGTCGGCGGGCCAGTAGCGCGAGGAGTCCGGCGTCAGCATCTCGTCCATGACATACAGGTGGCCGTCGACGTCGGTGCCGAACTCGAACTTGGTGTCGGCCAGCAGGATGCCGCGCTCGGCGGCAAAGTCGGCGGCGAAGCGGTACAGGCGCAGGGTCGCATCGCGCACCGCCTCGGCCAGCTCGGCGCCGCACAGGCGCACGGCGGTGTCGAAGTCGATGTTCTCGTCGTGCTCGCCGGCGTCGGCCTTGGTGGAGGGAGTAAAGATCGGCTTGGCCAGTTTTTCCGCCTGGCGCAGGCCGTCGGGCAATTCGATGCCGCTGATGCGACCGGTGCGCTGATAGTCCTTCCAGCCGCTGCCGATCACGTAACCGCGGGCGATGCACTCGATCGGCACCGGCTTCAGGCGCTTGGCGACCACCGAGCGGTCCGCGTACAGCGACGGGTCCACCCCGGCTGGCAGCACCGAGGCGACCTCAATGCCCGTCAGGTGGTTGCGCGCGATGTGCTCGGTCTTCTCGAACCAGAAATTGCTGATCTGGCAGAGCATCTCGCCCTTGCCCGGAATCGGGTCGGGCAGGACCACGTCGAACGCGCTCAGGCGGTCAGTGGCGACGATCAGCAGGTAGTCGCCCGGCGGAGTGTCGGCGGGCAGGGACGCGGACGGCAGGTCGAACACATCACGGACCTTGCCGCGGTGGCGCAATGGCAGGCCCGGCAGGTCGGATTCGGATAGCGAACGTCGCAGCATGGTCGTGGACAAATGGAGCCCCTCGGTGTCACGCACAGCATTGCAGAAACCTGCCGCGGAGCGCCGCTGGATTCGCGCGCCGGCGCGACAGGGCCGGCCAGTGTACGCCGGGTCGGGGCGGCGTGCAGGTACACTGGCGATCGATCCACGACTGTCCCCGGAGCGCGATGAAACGCTGGTACGGAAAACTGCTGGGCCTGTTTGCCGGTGCCGCCTTGCTGCGGTTCAACCCCCTGCTGGGCGGCCTGGTCGGCCTGCTGATCGGCCACGCGTTTGACACCGACTGGTTCCAGCTGCGCCGCGACAATCCCTATGCCGTGCTGGGCCTGACGCCGGAGGCCACCCAGGCCGAGGTCGAGCAGGCCTATCGCCGCTTGATCTCCCAATACCACCCTGATCGGATGCCCGGCGTCGCCGATGAGCTGCGCAAGCAGGCCGAGATCCGGGCCGGCGAGATCAACCGCGCCTACAAGCAGATCAAATCCAAGCGTCCGCGCGCCTGAGCCTTCCACGAGTCCCGCCATGCAGCCTACCGTCATCGCCCCGTCCATCCTCTCGGCCGATTTCGCCCGCCTCGGGGAGGAAGTCGACAACGTCCTCAAGGCCGGCGCCGACTGGGTCCATTTCGATGTGATGGACAACCATTACGTGCCCAACCTGACCATCGGGCCGATGGTCTGCCAGGCACTGCGCAAGCACGGCGTCACCGCACCGATCGATGTGCATCTGATGGTCGAGCCGGTGGACCGCCTTGTGCCCGACTTCGCCGAGGCCGGCGCCAGCCTGATCAGCTTCCATCCCGAAGCCAGCCGCCATGTCCACCGCACCATCCAGATCATCAAGTCGCACGGCTGCCAGGCGGGCGTGGTGCTCAATCCGGCGACCCCGCTGGACGTGCTGGACTGGGTGCTGGAGGACCTCGACATGGTGCTGCTGATGTCCGTCAATCCGGGCTTTGGCGGCCAGTCGTTCATCCCCGCGACGCTGGAGAAGCTGCGCGAGGCACGCCAGCGCATCGATGCGATCGGCAAGCCGATCCGCCTGGAAATCGACGGCGGGGTAAAGCCCGACAATATCGCCGAGATCGCCAAAGCCGGCGCCGATACTTTTGTCGCCGGCTCGGCGATATTCAACGCGCCCGATTACGCCGAAGTGATCGGGCGAATGAAGGCGGCGGTCGAAGGGATACGGGGCTGAGCCCGCGGACGATCCTCCTTGACTTGATTTACGGGGATATATCCCCGAGTATGGGTGACGCATACACAGGAGAAGTCCGTGAGCGTCCCCGCCAACCAGGTTTTGAATCTCCAGTCCGACCAGACCCGCAAGAACCTGGCGCGCACGGTGGCGGCGCTGTTCGAAAAATGGGGACTCTCGGCTGAGGAGCAGTTGATCCTGCTCGGCATGAGTCCGGAAAGCCGGAAGGTCCTGCCGCAGTACCGTCGTGGTGAAAGAGCGCTGCCTAACGCGCCCGACACGTTGGCCCGGGTCGGCTACCTGCTGGGCATCCACAAAGGCCTGCGCCTGCTTTTTCCGGAAAGCGAGGCCCTGCGGTTTGGCTGGGTGAAACTGCGCAACCGGGTGCTGGAAGGCCACACGCCGCTGGAAGTGATGTTGACCGACGGCCTGCTGGGTGTCGCGCGCATCGCGCGCTTCATCGATTTCCAGCGGGGCCAGTAGTGGAGGTTCTGGACACGCTGTCCCGCGTGGACGCGCAGCTGTTCCGGAACATCACTTCACTGCGACTCAGCGAAAATCTCTTCGATGATCTGGTGCCCGACCGGGCCGGCCAGGACGCGGCGATCGCGGCCGAGATGGCCGTGCGAAAGACCGCCCCGGGCGTGATCGAGCGCGGCCTGTATTACTCGCAGGCCATCGACTACCCCTTCGCCAGCGACCCGGTCGTAGGCTCGCGCTTTGGCGACGGCACGATCCGCGTCTGGTACGGCGCCTTCGATGACGCAACCGCGCGCGCGGAGACGTGCTGGCACGCGCTGCGCCAGGGCAACGACCTGATCGACCCGCCGGAAACCGTGTTCGTGCGCTACCGGGCGGTGTACACGGTGCGGGCGCGGGGGCTGTTCGCCGACCTTCGCGGCAAGGAGGTCGCCTTCCCCGAACTGGTGGGTGATGACTACGCGCCGACCCAGCCGATCGGCCGGTATGCCGCCAACCAGGGGCTGGCCGGGCTGGTCTATCCCTCGGCCCGTTGGCCCGAGGGCGAGTGCCTGGCCGCCTTCCGCGCCGTGCCGCTCTCCGACGCCGCGCTGGCGTACTACCTGACCTACCGGATCGACCTGGATACGCAGACGGTCGCAATCGAGCGGACGCCCGGTGTGGTCGACCAGCGCCTGCACATCAGCGAGCTGCGGCGCTCACGCTGATCAAGATCGCGAGGACACCAGCCGCCGATCGCTTCGCGCGTTACCCAGCGCTCGCGATGCGTTGATGATCGTCGCAAGGTCGACCACTTCCTGCAGCGCCGCGCCAAGGATCGCCGGCAGGAACCCGAACGCCGCGAACAACATCAGTCCGACGCTCAAGGCGATACCGAGCCAGATGCTCTGCAGCGCCACCTGCATGGTGCGCTGGGCGATCGCCATTGCCGTCGCGGTTTTCGACACGTCATCAACGGTGATGATCACATCGGCCGACTCGCTCGCCGCCGTCGCGCCCCGGGCGCCCATGGCGATGCCGACGTCGGCCACCGCAAGCACCGGCGCATCATTGACGCCGTCGCCGACCATGACCACCGGCCGCTCGGTGATCGCCTGGACGATCCGGACCTTGTCTTCCGGCAGCAGTTCGGCCTGGATGTTGCCGATCCCGAGATCGCGGCCCACATGGCGGGCCGTGGCGTCTGCGTCGCCGGTGAGCATCAGGACGCGCTCGACGCCCAGCGACAGCAGCCGATCGATGGTGGAGCGGGCATTTCCCCGGACCCGGTCGCTGAGCAGGATCGTGCCGGCGAAGCGGCCATCGACGGCGACGTAGACCGCCAGCTCGCCGCTGGCAATCGACGCCGCGCGCGCCTCGGGTGCGAAGGACGCGACGAACGCCAGCTTGCCGACCACGACTTCGCGCTGGTCGATGGTTGCGACGACGCCGTTGGTCGCCTCCTCGCGCGCCTCCGCGGCCTCGCGCGGGGTCAGGCCGCGCTCCTGCGCCGCTTCCACGATCGCCGTGGCCAGCACGTGCGAGGAGTACTGTTCGGCCGAGGCGACGAGGGTGAAAAGCTCGTCCTGCTCGAAGTCGGCGGCGGGCTGCACGGCGACCACGGTCGGGTCCCCGTAGGTGAGGGTGCCGGTCTTGTCGAAGGCGAACGTGCGGGCCCGCGACAGCTGCTCCAATGTCCCCCCGCCCTTGACGATGATGCCGTGCCGGGAGGCGCGGCTCATGCCGCCCATGAAGGCGACCGGGGCCGCGATCAGCAGCGGGCAGGGGGTCGCAACGACGAGCACCTCGGCAAATCGCACCGGGTCCCCGGACACCCACCAGGCGATCCCGGCAATCAGCAGCGATCCGAAGGTGAAGGGCACGGCGAAACGGTCCGCCAGCCGCACCAGCGGCGCCCGGCTCTCCGCGGCCTCCTCGACCAGCGCGACGATGCGCTGGTACTGGCTGTCGCTCGCCGCCGCGGTGGCCTCGATGACGACCGCAACCTCGCTGTTGAGCGAGCCGCTGAGCACGGCGGCCCCGCGGCTGCGCTCGACCGGAAGGCTCTCGCCGGTCAGCGACGACTCGTCGAAGCTGCCGCTCGCCGACAGCAGCACCCCATCCACCGGAACGACTTCCGACGGCCGCACCAGCAGGCGATCGCCAATGGCCACCTCCGATACCGGGACGTCCTCGACCTGGCCATCCTCGCCCAGCATGCGGTGGGCATCGCGGGGCGCACGATCCATCAGGGCGCCGAGCTCCCTGCGCGCGCGGCCGGCCGCGTATTCCTCCAGCGCCTCGCCGCCGGACAGCATCAGCACGATGACCAGACTGGCCCAGTATTCGCCGACCGACACCGTGGCAATGATCGCCATGATCGCCAGCACGTCGATGCCCATCCGCCCGGCCAGCAGGTTGCGCAGCATCCCTACGGCCTGCGACGCGGCGATGGCAAGCGCGAACGCGCTGATCAGCCAGCGGGCGACGTTGCGCTCGGCAAGGACGCCCTGCCCGAACAGCTCGATCGCACCGGCGATGATGCCGACCAGCAGAGTGAGGGCGACGATCGGATAGCGTCTGGTCAGGCTGGCGATTTTGTTCATGCTGCCGGTCGAGCTCCCAAGCCGCTCATTACGGCGTGTTCGGTTTCAGCCTTCGTATTGCTGCCCCAGCGCCAGCAATTCCGGCGTGCCGATCAGCTCGTTGAGCTGGTCGAAATCCAGCATGGCGTCCTTGAACGGCGCGGTGCTGTGATGGCTGTGCAAGCTGGCATAGTAGCCGCGAAGGGTATGCGCCACCGCGCGCGCGGTGCCGCCGGGGAAGATCACGATCCGGTAGCCGATCTCGCCAAGCACGTCCGAGCTCTGCACCGGGGTCTTGCCGCCCTCGACCATGTTGGCCAGCAGCGGTATGCGGTCGGCGAAGCGGGCGCAGACGATGTCCATCTGCTCGCGGCTGCGGACCGCCTCGATAAACAGCGCGTCCACGCCGCATTCTAGGTACGCCTCGGCACGGTCCAGCGCCGCCTCGAAGCCTTCCACGGCGACGGCGTCGGTGCGCGCCAGGATCAGGGTCTGGTCGCTGCTGCGCGCGTCCAGCGCCGCGTGCAACTTGCCGCACATCTCCCCGACCGGAACGACGCCCTTGCCGTCCAGGTGCCCGCAACGCTTGGGAAAGGTCTGGTCCTCCAACTGGATCATCGCGGCGCCGGCGCGTTCAAACGCGCGCACGGTGCGCTGGGTGTTGAGCGCATTGCCGAAGCCGGTGTCGGCATCGACGATGACCGGCGTACGGACCCGCTCGGTGATGCGCGCCAGGGTGTCCGCGACCTCGGTCGCAGTGGTCAGACCGATATCGGACCGGCCCAGCCGCGTGTAGGCGATGGAGGCGCCGGAAAGGTACAGCGCCTCGAACCCGGTCTGCTCCGCGATCAACGCGGTGAAGGCATCGTAGATGCCGGGCACGAGGATGGCGCTGGGTTGCTGCAGGCGTTGCTTGAGGGTTGTGTTCATGGGCACCGATGAAGGCTTGCGATTCGGGGCACGCCAAGTGTCGACACGCACAGGAGCGGCGCAAGATGTCCGGACATTTGGCGTGGCTGCCAAAGGATACATAGCTGCCGTCCGCTCCGCAGATACGGCCCACAAAAAACCCCGCAGATCCGCAGGGTTGGCTGGCATTCCGGGTCTTGGCCCGGACTCATCGTCGTGTGGTGGCTATGGGTGGACTCGAACCACCGACCCCAGCATTATGAGTGCTGTGCTCTAACCGGCTGAGCTACATAGCCGACGATCTTCCGCCGCAAGCGCGCAGCGAGCCGGGAATTTTGAGCGCGCCGCGGGCCATTGTCAAACCTGACTGGACCGGGCCCCGTCGCTTGTGGGATGGCGGGGGGCGTGGCAGAGTCAGAGTCAGTCCAATCCGGAGTCCGCCTCGTGATCGATCCGGACGGTTATCGACCCAATGTAGGCATCGTGCTGATGCATTCCGACGGACGCCTGTTCTGGGCGCGGCGGGTGCATCGTGATGGCTGGCAGTTCCCGCAGGGCGGGATGAACACCGACGAGACGCCGGTGGAAGCCATGTATCGCGAACTGCGCGAAGAGACCGGCCTGCAGCCCGATCACGTCGAAGTGCTGGGCGCCACGCCGGGTTGGCTGCGCTATCGCCTGCCGCAGCGCTCCATCCGTCGCAACGATCGCCTCGTGTGCATCGGCCAAAAGCAGGTGTGGTTCCTGCTCCGGCTGACGGGCAAGGAGTCCGACCTGCAGCTGGACGTCACCGAGAAGCCGGAGTTCGACCACTGGCGCTGGGTCGATTTCTGGTATCCGCTGGAGCATGTGGTGACGTTCAAACGCCACGTCTATGCCAGTGCACTGCAGCACCTGGCCCCGTTCGCGCGCCACGTCGCCGGTGATCAGGCGGTGCCGCCAGCCGGGCCGGTCCTGGCAGGGTGGTCGCGCCATCGCAGCAGGCCCCGTCCCACGCGACAGCACCCGGCGCAGGGCGGCAAGGGCGTCTGAAACGCGCTCCCGACTGAACCCGAACCGACAGTTGATTGACAATCATTCTCATCTGTAGTGTGATTGCGACCGTAGCCGATCCGGCTGCCAACCCGGTCCAGTCAACGTGTACGTCTGTATCTGCAACGGCATCACCGATCACGAAATCCGCCAGGCCGCCGAGGCGGGCTGCGACTCCATGGCCGAACTCACCATGCGCACGGGCGCCGGTTCGTGCTGCGGCAGTTGCGTGGACATGGCCAGTGAGTTGCTCGAAGAGACCCGCGCCGCGCGTGCGCTGCCACTGCCGGTGCTCCGACAAGCCGCCTGACGACCTTCGTCGCTGATCCTGCAGGTGACAATGGTTCGCGCTTGCAGCTGCACCCGATTCGCATTCCGTCGATCCATGGCATGACCGTTTAGAGTGGTGTGATCCCCACGCAAAAACGGAGCATTGCCATGAAGGGCGACGCCAAGGTCATCGAGTTCCTCAACAAGGCGCTCTACAACGAGCTGACCGCGATCAACCAGTACTTCCTGCACGCCAAGATGCTGAAGAACTGGGGCCTGAAGGAACTGGCCGACCACGAGTACGAGGAATCCATCGACGAGATGAAGCACGCCGACCAGCTGGCGGAGCGGATCCTGTTCCTCGATGGGCTGCCAAACTTCCAGGCGTTGGGCAAGCTGCGCATCGGTGAGAACCCGCGCGAGGTGTTCAACTGCGATCTGGCGCTCGAGATGGACGGACTGCCGTTGCTGCGCGACGCCATCGCTTACTGCGAAAGCGTCAGCGACTACGTCAGCCGCGAGCTGTTTGTCTCGATCCTGGAGTCCGAGGAAGAGCACGTCGACTGGATCGAAACCCAGCTCGGCCTGATGGACCGCCTGGGCGACCAGAACTACCTGCTGACCCGCACCCAGAAGTAACCCGGATTGAAGTAACCCTCAGCGCCGTGGGGTCGCGGCGGCGGATCGCCGGCGGCGGAAGATCATCCGCCAGACCCACCACAGCACCAACGCCAGCACGATGCTGGTCACCACGACCAGCCCGAAGGCCACCCACGGGTAGCTGAACACCAGCGCCAGCCCGCCCACGGTGGCGACATCCTCGGTGAGGCTGGCCGTCCAGTTGGTCACCGGCTCGGGCGAGGTATTGAGCACCGCCCGCGAGCCGGATTTGAGCGCGTGGCTGGCAAATGCCACGCCGGCGCCGGTGGCCAGTGCGCCCGCCCCGAGGCCGCCGTCGGGTGACATCGCCGCCGCGGCCAGGAACGCACCCGCGGGGATGCGCAGCACCGTGTGCAGCAGGTCCGACAGCGAATCGACCCCGGGGATCTTGTCGGTGAGGAATTCCGCTGCCGCCAGCACGCCCGAGATCCCCATCACCCAGGGCGATGCGGTGACTTCCAGGGCCTGGGGCAGGTCGAGCCAGCCGAAGAATCCGGCCAGCCCGATCCCGAACACCGTCATGTAGACGCGAACGCCGGCCAACCAGGCGAGAACTACGCCAATTGCGAACAGGTGCGCATCTGACATCGGGCAACCTCGCTAGAATCCGGGCCGGGTATGGGGAAAACAGAAACCACACGTTATGTGATCGTGCCGCATCGGCGCGGTCGCCGCACGATGTTGCTGTCGGCGCTGGTCGCCGGCTGGCTCGGATCGCTGCTGCTTGTCTGGGCGGCGACCAGCCTGCATGCGGCGCCGCAGCTGCCGGGGCTGAAGTCCGCCGCGGCCACCGCGCAAACCGAGCTGGCCGCGGCCAGGGCCAGCCTGCAGCAACTGAGCCAGCGTGCAGCGACGCTGGAGCGCTCCGACCAGATCAGCCGCGTCGCCAACCGGGAGCTGCAGGACGAACTGTCCCAGCGCGAGGAAGAGATTAGTGGCCTGCGCGCCAACCTGGCCTTCTACGAGCGCGTTGCCGGGCCGGCTGCCAAGCAGCGCAAGGGCCTGAACGTGCATTCGCTGGAGTTCAAGCCCGAACGCGCCGGCACCTGGCGCTATCAGGCGGTGCTGACCCAGAACCTGGCTCAGGGGGCCATCAGCAGCGGCAAGCTGCGCTTCGCCATTGAGGGTGTTCGCGACGGCAAGTTGGCCACTGTCGGCTGGACCGATCTGCACCAGAGCAGTTCTGCGCCACCCCAGGACTACGCGTTCCGCTACTTCCAGCAGCTCGAAGGCAGCGTCATGTTGCCTCCCGGGTTCACGCCGCAACGGGTGCGCGTCGCGCTCCGCGGCGGCAGCGCCAACGTCGACCAAGCGCTGGCATGGACCCAATCATCGCAAATTGGAGACACCTGACATGCTCAAGAAGAAGGCGAGTGTTCCCGCCAGCCAGATCGATACGCTCATCGGTGCCCAGGTGGTGATCCGGGGGGATTTCCACTTCAGCGGTGGCCTCTACGTGGAGGGCCGAGTCATCGGCAAGCTGATTGCCGACGACGGTGAGAAAGCGGTCCTCACCCTGGCCGACAACGGCGTCGTGGAAGGCGAGGTGCGCGCGCCGGTGATGGTGATCAACGGCACGGTCAACGGCAACGTGTACGCCACCGAGCGCATCGAGTTGGGGTCCAAGGCGCGCGTCGACGGCAACGTGCACTACAAGGTGGTGCAGATGGCAGCGGGTTCGGTGTTGACCGGTCGGCTGTTGCATGTGGATTCCGAGCACGCCTCCGCCGGTGTGGAAGAGATGGCCGAAGCTGAAGGGATGCCCCGCCTGGCGACCGTGAACGGCTGACGCTCAAGCAACACCGGGGTAGGCTGGCCGCACACGCCCAGCCGGGGCGGAGCGACCGATACCCCGCCATGAACCCATCCGGATCGCCTTCGGAACCGAGTCCCACCGAACCTGCCGATGCCTCGACTCCCGCCCCGGCGGATAGTCCGACGGGGTCACCCGAGGCCGCGCGAGAGCGGGATGGGCACGAGTCGAGCAGGCCCGACCCCACCGTGCACGACCCCACCGTGCACCACCCGGGGCCGGGGCACAGGCCGCCGTCTGCGGGCTGGCCTGCGCCACCGGCCGCCGTGCTCTGGGGTGTGTTGGCCGTCGCGATCCTGTTCGGGGGCTGGGGGCTGTGGCGCGCACTTGCGGGCGGCGGTGACGTGCATGCGCGTCTGAGCGCCAGCGAGCAGGCCAACGAGGAATTGCAGGCGCGCCTGGACGAGATGCAGCAGAACGTCGCCACCCTGACCCGCTCCGACCAGATCAGCCGCGACGCCAACCGCGACCTGCAGGGTGCACTGGCCGAGCGCGAGGAGGAAATCGCCGGCCTGCGCGCCGATGTGGCTTTCTACGAACGCCTGGTGGGTGCAACGTCGCAGCGGCGCGGCCTGACTGTGCACGCCTTGCGGATGGCACCCCAGAACGGCAACGCGTGGGAGTTCCAGACCACGCTGACGCAGAATCTCAACCGCGGCGCGGTCAGCAGCGGCCGGCTCAGCCTGGCCATCGAAGGCACCCTGGACGGCAAGCGCGAGGAACTGGTCTGGAGCGACCTGCGCCAGGGCGACGACGCCGACGGCGCTCCGTTCTCGTTCAAGTACTTCCAGCAGATCAAGGGCGACGTGTTCCTGCCCGACGGGTTTGCCCCGGTGCGGGTGACGGTCAAGCTGCAGCCGCGATCGGGCTCGCCGATCACCGAGTCCTTCAACTGGTCGGAGGTCACCGGCAACGGTCCGCAGGGCGGGGTGCCGTCGGCCGAAGCTGACTGACGCGCGCGCGGCGTCCGGCCGAGCTTGAATGCCTGCGGCCGACCCCCCATCCTGAGTGGATGGACAATCAGTTTATTCCGCTGCCCGGGCTCGACAGCGCCCCGGGCTACCAGTCGCTCGACAACGCCCTGCAGTTCACCGCCGCCGCCGCCGCGAAAGCCGCCGAGCTGGTGGCCGAGGAAGGCAACCCAGCGCTCAAGCTGCGCGTGTTCATCCAAGGCGGCGGTTGCTCGGGCTTCCAGTACGGCTTCGAGTTTGACGAAGAACAGGCCGACGACGACCTCGCGGTGAAAACCGATGCGGCAACGTTGCTGGTGGACCCGCTGAGCCTGCAATACCTGATGGGCGCGGTGGTTGATTACACCGAAAGCCTGCACGGCGCGCAGTTCGTGATCCGTAATCCGAACGCGAAGACCACCTGCGGCTGCGGTTCCTCGTTCGCCGCGTGACGGGTGACGGGGCGCCGTTCGCATTCGTTGAGGCCGGCGCTTTTGCCGGGATAGACGCCGCGTTCCGTCGCGGTGACAGCACGCTTTTGCCGCATGCCGACCAGCCCGAGTGCCACGGGGCGCTGGACCGTGCCGATCGCCTTCGTGGCGATCCGACCGCACTGGCCGCGCTGTGGGCGAATGCCCGGGTCTTGCTGCTGGACGATGACGGCCGCGCGCTTGCAGAAGCCGATGGCAGCCTGTTCGCACCGACCGGCGCACAGATCAGCCAAGGACCCGGCGGCACCGGTGCGGCGATTTTCCTCGGCGTCGATGGCAGCGGGTGCGGCTGGTTCAGCCTCGACGCGAAGCTGGTGGCCCTGCACGCGCCCCGGCGCATCGACCTGCGGACCGCGGCCGCCGAGTGGCCGGCGTTCGAGGCCGGCGTGTACGCGCAGGCACGCGCCCTGCAGCACTGGCGCGGCCGCTACCGCTACTGCAATGTCTGCGGCGGAGAGATCGGGTTCGAGCGCGGCGGCTGGCTCGGTCGCTGCCACCAGTGCGGTCAGGAGCATTACCCGCGCACCGACCCCGCAGTGATCGTCGCGGTAACCGACGGTGAGCGCCTGTTGCTGGGCCGGCAGCCGGGATGGGCGCCGCGGCGGTATTCGGTGCTGGCGGGATTCGTCGAGCCCGGCGAGACCCTCGAGCAGACCGTCGCCCGCGAAGTCATGGAGGAGTCGGGCGTGCGCGTGCGTGCGTGCCGCTACCTCGCCTCGCAGCCGTGGCCGTTTCCCGGTCAGTTGATGCTCGGCTTCATTGCGCTGGCACATCCTGATGAGCCGCAGGTCGATGACGAGCTGGAAGACGCGCGCTGGTTCAGCGTGGACGAGGTGCGTGCCGCCACGGCCGGTGATGTCGACGACGGCAGCAGCCTGCGCCTGTCAGCCACCATCTCGATTTCGCGCTGGTTGACCCACTGCTGGCTGCAGACGATGAACGCCAAGCGCACCGGCACGTCACGCTGAGTCTGGCCGGTCGCCGGCAGCGACTGCGGCGCGCGTCCGGCACCCGCAGTGCCGCTAGAATCGGAGAATGTGCGCAATCGAAGCGCCGCGTTATCGCGCGACCTGAACTGCGCGGCGTGAACCCGGAGGAAGCCAGCCAATGTCCATCACCCTGATCGCCACCATCGTGGCGCTCGTCCTGGGCCATCTGGCACCGTCGTTCGCGGCCACCGTCCGCAATTTCGGCTGGTACCGCGACCTGATCGCCTGGTGCAACGGGCGCTTTGGCGAGGACGGATTCTGGCGGGGTCGCTGGGGCGTCGTGCTGATCCTCCTGCCACCGGTGCTGGTCATCGGCGTGTTGCAGGCGTCGGTGGATGGCGGGCTGTGGGGGATTGCCGGGCTGTTGTTCGGTACCGCGGTGCTGTTCCTGTCCTGGGGGCCGTGTGATCTGGACCGCGATGTCGATGCGATCCTGGACGCTCCCGACCGCCCCAGCAGGCGCGAGCGCATCGCGCAGATGGTCGCCGAGGCGCAGACCCCCGGTGGCGGCTCCGGCCTGGTGGAAGCGGTGTTCCGCAACGCCCTGCGACGCTGGTTCGGGGTGCTGTTCTGGTTCCTGGTACTCGGCCCCGTGGGCGCGATCACCTATCGCCTGAGTGTGCTGGCCGCGGTCGGCCCCATCGCCGGCGAGGTGCCGTCCACCACCCGCGAGGGCGCGCGCATCTGGCTGGCGGTTCTGGAGTGGCCGGTGGCGCAGTTGATGACCCTGGCGCTGGCGCTGGTGGGGAACTTCGATAGCGTGCTGAGCGCGTGGCGCAACGCCGAGGGTGCGTCCTTGCGGCTCAGCAGCCGTTTCCTTGGCGCCGCGGCGCGCGCCAGCGTCAACAGCGAGCTGAGCGAGCAGGGCGATGTCTGGGTCTCGGATGAGGAAGACACCGAGAGCGGGATCGTTGCGCCTGCAGTCGGCATCGCGCCCCCCGACCTGCCCGAGCTGCGCGATGCCATGAGCCTGGTCTGGCGCAGCCTGCTGGCGTGGCTGGCGGTGCTGGCGCTGTTCGTGATTGCCGGCTTCGTCAGCTGATCCACGCCCGGTCCTGGCTGACCGATCCGCGCTCAGGCGTGATCCCCGCGCAGTTCGCGCACCTTCGCCTCCAGCATCCCGGCATCCACCTGCGCGCCGTCCATCGGCGCTGCGGCAACTACTTCGACCCGCGCGCGGAAGCCACGCGGGGCGCGCATCCGCCCCAGCCGTCCCGCTTCTGCGCGAGCGCTGCGCCGGCTCCACATGCTGGTCCACATGCCGCGCAGCGCCATCGGGATCACCGGCACGGGGCGGCGTTCCAGGACTTTCTCGACCCCCGACTTGAACGCGGCGATTTCCCCGTCCCGGGTCAGCGAGCCTTCCGGGAAGATGCAGACGATCTCACCCTCCGCCAGCGCCGCGTCGATATCGTCGAATGCGCGCTGCATCAGTTCCGGATTCTCGCGCGCGCCGGCAATCGGGATCGCCTTGGCGGTGCGGAAGAACCAGTGCATCACCGGCACGTTGAAGATCCGGTAATACATCACGAAGCGCACGGGCCGCGGGATGCAGGCGGCCAGGATCAGCGCGTCCATGTAGCTGACGTGGTTGCAGACCACCAGCGCTGCGCCCTCGTCGGGAATGCGGTCGATGCCACCGGGCCGCAGGCGGTACAACGTGCGCACCAGCATCCAGCTCAGGAAGCGCATCAGGAATTCCGGAACGATGGTGAAGATCCACAGCGCCACCGCCGCGTTGGCGATGGCCAGTGCCAGGAACACCTGCGGAATGTCCAGCTCGGGCATCGGCACGCGCACGCCAGCCACCTCGAAGGACGGCAGTTGCAGCGTGAGTCCGAGAACCGCGGCCAGCACGATGAAACCGGAGTTCTGGATGTTCAGCCCGGCGAACACGCGCGACATCTCGGACTTGGGCGTGCGGCTCTGGATCAGCGCGAACAGCGGCACCACGAAGAACCCGGTGAACAGGCCGATGCCGAGCAGGTCGATGGTGGTCCGCCAGCCGCCCGGCTGTTGCAAGAAGCCCATCACGTCGAGGCCGGTCATGCCCGCCGCGTCGGGCCGCGAGAGCGACAGATCGAGCAGGAACGCGGTCATGCCGAACGCGCCCAAGGGCACCAGCCCGATTTCCACCGTGCGCGCCGAGAGCTTCTCGCACAGCAAGGAGCCCACGCCGGTGCCAACCGAGAACATCGCCAGCGCGAAGATGTACAGCGTCGCCGAACCGCCCAGGTTGACCTCGGCGTAGGTGGGCAGCTGCGAGGTGAGCACGGTGCCGACGAACCAGAACCACGACACGCCGAGCACCGCGTTGCGCACCGCCAGTTGCTTCTTGGCCAGGCGCAACACGGCAAAGGATTCGGGAATAGGGTTCCAGTTGACCTTCAGCTCGGGCGCACCCGCGCTCGCCGGCGGAATGGCCCGGCTGACCAGATGCCCCGTGACGGCCAGCGCAATCACCAGCGCGCCGGCGACCCACGGTCCGTTGTCGCCGGCGGCGTTGAACACCATGCCGCCGATGATCATCCCGACCAGGATCGAGATCGAGGTGCCCATCTCGACCAGCCCGTTGCCGCCGGTCAGCTCGCGCGGGTGCAGCACGGTCGGCAGGATGGAGTACTTCACCGGGCCGAACAGGGTCGACTGCAGGCCGGTGCCGAACAGGGCAACCAGCAGAACTGTCAGGTTCTGGGTCATGAAGCCAACCGCGGCCAGCGACATGATGGCGATCTCCATCGCCGTGGTGATGCGGATCAGCCTGGACTTCTCGACCTTCTCCGCGATCTGGCCCGCGAGCGCGGAGAACAGGAAGTACGGCAGGATGAACAGCGCCGGCGCCAGGTTGGTGTAGAGCGTCTTGTCGGCGCTGCTCACCCCCAGCCAGAACAGCATGCCGATGATGGCCTGCCGGTAGACGTTGTCGTTGAACGCGCCCAGCGCCTGGGTCAGGAAAAACGGCAGGAAGCGGCGCTGGCGAAGCAGTGCGTATTGGCTGTGCGAGCTGCCCTGCGGCGGCTCGTGCGGCGGCGTTCCGTCTGCCATGGAATTCCCCGAAATAGTGCCGGCGAGCCTAGCAGACCGGTTGCGTGCAGCGGTGCGCGAGCGACTCATTCCCGCCCGCTGGTCCACTCCGATCGCGAGCTGATGTCAGTCGCGCGCGATCGCCCGCCAGCCGATGTCGTGGCGGTGGAACTCCCCCTCCCAATGAATCCGGTCAACGACCCGGTACGCATTGCGCTGCGCGGCCGCCACATCCTCGCCGACGGCGCAGACGCAGAGCACGCGGCCGCCAGAGGTGACGATCCGGCCATCGACCAGTTTGGTGCCGCCGTGGAAGACCTTGCTGTCGCTGCCGTTGCCGGTCTCCGGCGGAATGCCGGCCGGGAAACGGATCACGTCGCCGGTGCGCGGCGTGTCGGGATAGTTCGCCGCCGCCATCACCACTCCCAGCGAGGGTCGCGGATCCCACTGCGCCTGCTCCTGGTCAAGGCGCCCATCGATGCCAGCCTCGATCAGATCGAGCAGATCCGACTGCAGGCGCAGCATGATCGGCTGGGTCTCCGGATCGCCGAAGCGGACGTTGAACTCGATGACCTTCGACGCGCCGTCGGCGTCGATCATCAGCCCGGCGTAGAGGAAGCCGGTAAACGGGATGCCGTCGGCCGCCATGCCGCGCACGGTCGGCTCGATCACCTCGCGCATGATCCGCGCGTGGATCTCATCGGTAACGACCGGTGCCGGCGAATAGGCGCCCATGCCGCCGGTGTTGGGGCCGGTGTCGCCGTCGCCGACGCGCTTGTGGTCCTGGCTCGTCGCCATCGGCAGCGCGGTCACGCCGTCCACGAGCGAGATGAAGCTGGCCTCCTCGCCGGTCAGGAACTCCTCGATCACCACCTGCGCCCCAGCCGCGCCGAACGCGTTCCCCTGCAGCATGTCGATGACCGCCGCTTCAGCCTCGGCCAGTGTCATCGCCACGATCACGCCCTTGCCGGCTGCGAGGCCGTCGGCCTTGACCACGATCGGCGCGCCCTTCTCGCGGATGTAGGCGATCGCCGCATCGACCTGAGTGTGGACGGCGTAGTACGCGGTGGGGATGCCGTGTCGCGCGAGGAAGTCCTTGGCGAAGGCCTTGCTGCCTTCCAGCTGGGCAGCGGCGGCGTTGGGTCCGAAGATCCGGTGGCCGGCGGCGCGGAAGCGGTCGACGACCCCGGCCACCAGCGGCGCTTCTGGCCCGACCACGGTCACCTCGATGTTTTCGCGGGCGGCGAGCTCGAGCAGCCCGTTGATGTCCGTCGCGGCCAGATCGACGTTGCGGCACTTGGCCTCGGTCGCGGTGCCCGCATTGCCCGGGGCGACCAGCACCTCGGAGACGCGCGCTGACCCGGCCAGCTTCCACGCCAGCGCGTGCTCACGGCCGCCGGAGCCGATGACGAGGATTTTCATTGCGGTGTGTTCCCTGACGCGTGGCCCGCGATTTTACCCGACCCGCTCGATCGGCCGGTCCGGTCCGCACAACGATGCCAGCGCCGGCCGGATATCGGGGAAGTCGAACACGAAACCCGAGGCGGTCAGTGCCGTGGGCACAACGCGCTGACCTTCCAGCACGAGGTCGGACTGCTCGCCCAGCGCCAGCCGCAGCGGCCATGCGGGCGCCGGCAGCAGTGCGGGTCGGTGGAGAACACTGGCCGCGGCGTTGGCAAAGTCGGCCTGATGGACGGCGCCGGGGGCAACAAAGTTGTAGGCCTCGACAGGTGCGGGCGCCGCCTGGCTGCTCTCTTCCCCGCGCGTGGCCTCGCGCGGCCAGAGATGGGCCATGCCGCGCAGCAGGTCGTGGATGTGGATCCAGGACAACCACTGCCGCCCGGTCCCGGTCCGTCCGCCCACGCCGAGCTTGAAAGGCAACAGCATCATCGGCAGCGCGCCGCCGTGCCCCAGCACCAGCCCGAAGCGCATACACGCGACCTGCACTCCGTAATCGGCGGCCCTGGAGGCTTCCGCCTCCCACGCCTGGCACAGCTGCGACATGAATACCGGCTGCGGTGGACTGTCTTCCGGGAGTGGCGTGTCGTCGCCCTGGCGCTGGACGCCGTAGTAGCCGATCGCCGAGCCGTTCAGCAGCAGCGCCGGTTTGTGCGTGCTGCGCGAGATCCACTCCACAAGGCTGCGGGTGGTGCCGATCCGGCTCTGCATCAAGGTCTGTTTGCGCCGATCCGTCCAGCGCGCGCCGAGGATTCGTGCGCCGGCCAGGTTCACGATCACATCGACACGATGATCGTCCGGCAGAGATGCCATGTTGCCAATGGCATAAACCCGGCCATCAAACAGCGAACGCGCACGCTCCGGATCACGCGAGAGCGCAGTCACTGCGTGGCCGTCGTCCAGCAGGGCACGGACCAGCTCCTGGCCGATAAAGCCGGTCGCGCCGGTCACCAGGACGTGCTGCTGCTCATCGCAGAATCTGATCGGTTTCACGGGCTGCTCCGTTAGAGCGGGGCTACCGGCGTGCGCGCCATCGGGCGTGCTGCCAACAGCCCCCCAAGCGTGCGTCCTGTGTATATCAGGGCCGGGCGAAAGCCCGTGTGTTGGGCACCATCGCCGGACCCACACCGTTTCGCGGCAAACACCTACGCTTGCGCGTGCATTCCGGTCACCAGGGCACCCGCTTTGGAACGCCCGCCCCGGATGCAAGGCGTCGGCCACTGCCCTAGTATTGAGCCGTCCATGGAGAGGCACATGAGCAGCGGAGTATCTGTTCCCCAGGCCGTGCTGGCCGCATTGTCCCGGTATCGCGACGCCGACCGCCTGTACGCACTGGCGGTGGGCGGCGCGTCGTCCGATCTGATCGTGGAGCGCTGGCAGGGCCGCGAGAGCCTCTCGCAGGGCTTCGAGTGGTGGATTGACGCGCTCTCAACCGACGCCGGCCTGGACCTGGACGCGCTGCTCGGCCAATCGGCCACCTTGTCGACCCACGCCGCGGACGGCGGACGCATCCCGCGGTCGGGACTGATCCGCCAGGCCGAGTGCGTCGGCAGCGATGGCGGCCTTGCCAGGTACCGCCTGTGCCTGGTGCCGTGGACCTGGCTGCTTACCCAGGGCCGCCACAGCCGCGTGTTCCAGGACCGCACGGTACTGGAGATCGTCGAGGCGGTGTTCGATGACTACGCGCCGCTGGCCAACTGGCAGGTCGGCGACGAGGTCGGCCCGTTCCTGGCGCAGGTGCGCCCGCGCAGCTATTGCGTGCAATACCGGGAAACGGATTTCGATTTCGTCAGTCGCCTACTGGCTGAAGAGGGCCTGGGTTGGCGGCTGCAAGAGACGGGCGAAGGTGGCCACGAGTTGGTCCTCTTCGCGCGCAGTGGCAATTGCCCGCAGGATGAGACCGCTGCAGGCGGTGGTGGCATCCGCTTCCACCGCAGCGACGCGACCGAGTCCAGCGATACCGTCCAGTCCCTCGGCGCGCAGCATTCGATTGCCGCCACCGACATCACCCTGCTCAGCCACGACTACAAGAGCATGTCGCTGGCGGCCAGCGCTCCGTTGGATGAGAGTGCCACCGACCTGCGGCTGGAGTCGTATGACGCTACCGGTGCCTACAGCTTTGCCAGTCAGGCCGAGGCCACGCGCTACGCCGGGCTGATCGCAGATGCGGCACGAGCAAAAGGGGCGCGCTGGATAGGGCGCTCGACGGTGCGCAGCTTTCGCGCAGGCCAGTGGTTCGCGCTTACCCAGGCGCCGGTCAACGGCGATGCGCCCCCGGAGCTGCTTCTGGTGGACGTACAACAGGCCGGCATCAACAACCTGCCTGACGCCGTGCGCGAGGGTGCTTCGGAGCATTTCGGCGCCGCGCCGCCGATCGCGGAACCGGTTGCCTTTGGAGCGGGCGGGGATCGCGCGGCGTCACTTTCGGCCAGCACTGGCGCCTTGATCGCGTCCGCTGCGGATGGGAACGGATCGGACGCAAAGAACTGGCAGGCAATCTGGGCCCGCGCCGAAGCCGTCGGCTATGCCAACAGCTTCATCGCCGTCCCGCGCGAGCTGCCCTGGCGCCCCGTGCTGGCTGATGACACCGGGCGGCGCATCAACCCGCGCCCGACCGCGCCCGGCTACCAGAGCGCCATCGTCGTCGGCGATGGTGGCTCCCCGCACGCCACTGGAGTGAAGGAACTGCACTCCGATGCACTCGGCCGCGTGCGGGTGCGCTTCCACTTCCAGGAGGATCAGCGCGCTTCGACTGCCGCCGACAGCTGCTGGCTGCGCGTCGCCCAACGCTATGCCGGCCCCGGCGTGGGCAGCCAGTTCCTGCCGCGCATCGGCCACGAAGTGCTGGTGGGCTTCCTGGACGGCGACATCGACCGCCCGATGGTCGTCGGTGCGCTGTACAACGGCCAAGGCGAAGGCGGCATCGCCCCGACCCCGGGTGGTGCGGCCGCTTCCACCGACGCCAACGACCTGTTTGCCCAGGCCGCCGACCATAGGCCCAGCGCCCAGGCCAACCGCGCCGGCGGCAACGCGCCGGCTTGGCACGGGATGAGCGCGGACGCCGACGGCCACCGTAACGCCGCCGCGATGAGCGGGTTCAAATCCAAGGAGTTCGGTGGCGATGGCCATAACCGGTTGGTCTTTGACGACAGCGACGGCCAGCTGCGCCTGCAACTGGCGACCACCCATGCCGCGACCCAGCTCAACCTGGGTCATCTGATCCACCAGTTCGACAACTACCGCGGCAGCTTTCGCGGCGAGGGCTTCGAGCTGCGTACCGACCAGTGGGGCGCCGTTCGGAGCGAGCGCGGCCTGTGGATCAGCGCCAGTGCCAACGATGCCGAGGCTCCGGCCGGCGAGCACGTGGCCGCGTTGGCCCTGCTGAGGCAGGCCAGCCAACTGGCCGGTTCGTTCAACGAGATGGCCACCACCCACCAGACCGTCCGATTGGCTGCGCATCAGGGCGCGACAGCCGCCAACAGCTCGCGACTGATAGAGGATCAGGCCCCGTTGGAGGCACTGCTGGCAAGTGCGGGAACCGTGGTGACCGGTGCCGCGTTCGGAGAAGGCAATGACGAAGCCCCCGAGCGCAACCCGGCCGGTGGTGACGGCCGCGTTCCCCACAGCGGCGACGCCATCATTGGGCTGACGGCCCCTGCCGGCATCGGAATCGTGGCGGGTCAGAGCCTCCACTGGAGCGTCGGCGAGACTCTGACGATGGCCAGTGGCGAGGCCAGCAACCTGGCTGTCGCCGGCGACCTGCGCATCCACGCCGTCCAAGCGATCGGCTGGCTGGCCGGCGCAGTGGACGGCAATGTCACCAGCGAGCACGCGCTGGCACTGGTGACCGCCGAAGGCGAGCTGGACATCCAGGCGCAGAAAGACGCGATCAAGCTGCAGTCACGCGACCGGCTCAAAGTGGTCAGCGCCAACGCCGAGGTCGATCTTGCGGCCGGCAAGACGGTGCACCTGGCGACCAGCGGCGGGGCAAGCATCACCATAGAAGGCGGCAACATCGTTATCGAATGCCCCGGCAACATTACCGTGCATGCGGCGAAGAAGTCGTTTGTGGGGCCGGCACAGCTGAGTCGGGAGATGAACAGCTGGCCGGAGACGAAATTCGACCAGAGCTACGTGGTACGCCATCGCGCGACCGACGAGCCCATGGCCGACACCCGAGTGGAACTGACCCGTGCCGACGGTGCGCGCATGTCGCTGGTCACCGACGCTGAGGGCAAGCTACCGATACAGAAGGGTCTGGGCCCGGAGAAGGTTGTAATCAAGATCCTCGGAAAGGAATGAAGCAGGCATGCCACGGAAGGAAGACGAAATCAGGATTGGCTCCCATGAAACCGACGGGAAGGGGAGTCCGGTAACCCACACAACGCTGAGCCCGACCAGCGACATCCGCCAGCGGGCCATCCTTGCCCAGCCCACCGCCGTGATCCCGATCATTTTCTTACCGGGGATCATGGGTACCAACCTCAAATCCAATACAGGCTCCAAAGTCTGGCGGCCGCCCAACACCGACGGCGTATTCCCGATCCTTGGTGCGATGGGGCAGATGTTCGCCTATGTGTTTCGTGGGCCCGCGACCCGGCAACGGATGCTGGATCCGACCAAGGTGGAGGTGGATGACCGAGGGTCCATCGATACCGGTGGCGCGCTTGAAAAGGCCGTCGCAAAGGACCGCGGCTGGGGCGCAGTGATGCGCTCTTCCTACCACCCCGTGATGGCGCTGATGCAGAAACGCCTCAACAACATCATGGAAGCGGGCGGATTGCTGGACTGGTGGAGTGAAGAGGGGCAGCACAGCCCGGCCGACTACGGCGACGAAAAGGCGAGTACAGCGCTTAGTGTTGATGATTTCAAGCACGCTGCCGGCTATCGATATGAAGTCTGGGGCGGCGGCTATAACTGGCTGCAGTCCAACGAAGATTCTGGACAGGACTTGATCGATTACATTGATAACGTCGTGCTCGCCCATCACCGCGCCAAAGGGCAAAACGTGAAGAAGGTGATCCTGGTGACCCACTCGATGGGTGGGATTGTCGGTCGAGCGATTGCCAGGGTCCACGAGTACGGCAAGCTGCTCGGGGTCGTCCACGGCGTAATGCCGGCCACCGGCGCGCCTGCCACATATCACCATTGTCGATGCGGTTATGACGGCGTCTCCCAGATCATCCTGGGACGAAACGCAAAGGAGGTCACTGCAATCGTGGGCAACTCGCCAGGCGCACTGGAGTTGCTTCCCAGCGCCGACTACGGCGATGGGCGCGCATGGCTGAAGATAGGCGGACCTGAAGATAATCCATCTCATGCACTCCCGGTATCCGACCCATACACCGAGATTTACCACAGCAGGGAATGGTACGGACTCGTTCCGGAGGAAAGCATGGAGATGCTCGATCCAGCGGGGCTGCATTCAGAGCCTGAATTCGAAGGGGCTGAAGCGGTCGGGTATGAACGCTTCACCCGCCTATTGAGTGACACCCAGCGCTTCCATGAGTCAGTTTCCGGCAAATATCCCGAGCCCGCATTTGTGCACTATGGCGCTGACGAAAGAATGCATGGGTGGACTGACGTCCATTGGCAAGGGGCCCATCTGCCTTCGCTGGAAGGAACGAGGGGCAGTAAGGATAACGGCAACGGGAAGATTAGCATCAAAAACGGTGGCCAAGTCGTCCAACTCAATTTCGGGGAGGCGGATCAACCCGGCGATGGCACCGTTCCGACAGTTTCCGGCGAGGCTCCCAGCAGGGCAGGAGTATGCGCAAGCTTCAGGCAGGGTAGTCAAGGGGCAGGCGCGCGCGTCGTAACTAACGGAAAAGGGAAGGATAAGGGTTACGACCATCAGGATAGTTACAACGACTCGCGGAGCCAGTGGGCGACGCTTTTCAGTGTGACGAGGATTTCGCGAGAGGCAGACTGGGCATGAGTATTTGCAAGGTTCCAATAATCGCTTTCGCTGTCGCCATACTTATTGCAATAACAATACCTGTAGCTGCCGGGCAAGGATCAAAAATGACAACTTACGACCATGGACAAACGGCCACACATTGCTTCGGTCGCCATTTGCTCGATCTTCCCTCCAGCAGCACTGTCAAGTCGAGCTTCGTCGTTGGCGGAGCATCTGTTGAAGTGCGCCGTGGGATAGATGCGCACGAGTTTGCCGCGCTGGTGGAGGCAAACGAGAAGAGACTGCGAACAGCACCCCACAAAACTGAAGGATCCATGTTTCGCGATCGCGTCGACTTTCAGCCTGATCGGATTTTGCTCTCCTCGTGGTTCAGCCCCAACAGTACGGCCACGAACAAGGACATGCTTTATACCCGTATGGCCGACGCTTCGGTCATGCACGTGTTTTCCGTTGAGGGAAGTGGCAGCAACCCGGCAAGGGCCAAGGAATACATGCTGCGCGTTTCGAGAAACCTGAGTCATCGGGCGACGGGTGAAACTCCGGAGGCTCCTGGATTCTGCATCGATCAAGGCCTGATTACTATGAGCAAGCTCAACAAGGAGGAGGTCACTGCGAGTGTCCGAATCAAGGAGCGGCCAGGGCTGACACTCCACTTTATGTCGTACGTCACCGGCGCACCCGACAAGCCGCTGCTGCGCCGCAACTCACGGATCCCGCCCGGCTACGAAGGCACCGCTGCCGGGATGAAGCGTCTCCGTCGCGGAGACCGCAATATAGGTCCGATCAAGGGGCAGGAACTGCTCGTCAGGGGAGACGCAGGCGGCAAGCGCAGCTACGAGTTCCTGTGGGAAAGCCAGGGTGAGAAGGCATCAATCGAGCACCCGTTCCTTTCACTGCGTATGTCAACGACAGACGACACGGACGAGAATGGCGAGATCATGGATGCACCGTTCCAGGACGACTCCCTGGCGCTGGCCTTCTGGGACTCGATCCTGAGCACACTTCGACTGCGCCCCGGCGCAATCAATTCCGGTGGCGCCGACCTTCGATAGGCGGCCCGTCTGCGTGTTGTAGATAAGCCGCGGCCGGCTTGAGCGGGCATCATGCCCGTCATGCCCGCAGCCACACCCCTGAACGCCTCCACCATCACGCGCCGCGCGATCGCGAGGCAGGCGTGGCCGATCATTCTTGCCAACGCGGCGGTGCCGACGCTGGGTCTGATCGACACCGCTGTGATCGGGCATTACGGCAGCGCGGCGGAATTGGGCGCGTTGGCGCTGGGCGCGTTGTTGTTCAACTTCGTCTATTGGAGCTTCGGGTTCCTGCGCATGGGAACTACCGGCTTCACGGCGCAGGCGGCGGGGGCGGGCGACGAGGCGGAGGTGCGTGCGACGGTCGGGCGCGCGGTTTTGCTGGCGGTCGGCTTGGGCATTGCGTTGATGGCGCTGCAGGGTCCGACAACCTGGCTGTACTTCGGGCTGATGGACGGCAGCGACGAGGTGGAATCGATATCCGAAGCCTATTACCGTGCGCGCATCTGGGGCGCACCGGCAGCGCTGACCCTGTTCGTGTGCAGTGGCTTGTTGATTGGGCTCGGGCGCAGCCGGACATTGCTGGGTGTGCAGTTGCTGCTGAACGGACTGAACGCCGGGCTCGACATCTGGCTGGCGGGTGCACTCGGGATGGGCGCCCGCGGCATCGGGCTTGGCACGGCCATCGCGGAGTGGCTTACGTGCGGCGTGGCGGTGTTGGTGGTGGTGCGTCTGCTGCGGGAGCGGCATCACGACAAGGAGCCGTTCCTGCCTGGGGTGCGGATCCGCAACTTGGCTCGGCTGCGTCAGGCCATGGCCGCCAACGGCGACATCATGGTGCGGACTTTGTGCCTGTTGTTCGGCTTTGGCTGGTTCGCCAATGCCGGAGCCCGCTTCGGCGATGTGGTTCTTGCTGCCAACCACATCCTCTTGCAGCTGGTGTCGTTCAGCGCGTTCTTCCTGGACGGCTTTGCCTTTGTGGCCGAAGCACTGGTGGGCGCGGCCTGGGGCGCGCGCGACCGGGCCGGGTTTTCCCGCGTCGTGCGCCTGAGCAGCGAGCTGGCCGCGGTTACCGCGCTGGCCCTGGCCGCGCTGATCCTGCTGTTCGGCGGAACCGCCGTGGCGGGCCTGACCAACCTGCCGGCGGTGCGCGAGGTGGCCATCGGGCATCTGCCGTGGACGGCGCTGTACGTGGTGTTGTCGGTCGCGGCGTTCCAGCTCGATGGCGTGTTCATCGGCGCCACGCGAACGCGTGAAATGCGCAACGCCAGCCTGCTGTCACTCGCCGTCTACCTGCTCGCCGCGTGGCACATGACGGCATTGTGGGGCAATCACGGGCTCTGGGCCGCGTTTGTGGTGTTCGTCGTCGCCCGGGCGCTGGCGCTGGTGCCGTACTACCGAAAATTGGGCACCAGCCCCGCACTCAATGGCGGAAGTGGCGCACTCCGGTGAACACCATCGCGATGCCGTGCTCATCCGCAGCCGCGATCACTTCCTTGTCGCGCATCGAGCCGCCGGGCTGGATGACCGCCTTGATGCCGGCCGCGGCCGCGGCATCGATGCCATCGCGGAAGGGGAAGAACGCATCGCTCGCCATCACCGAGCCCGGGACCGACAGGCCCGCTTCCTCGGCCTTCAGTCCGGCGATCTTTGCCGATACCACGCGGCTCATCTGGCCGGCGCCGATGCCGATGCTGCGCAGGTCGCGGGCGTAGACGATCGCGTTGGATTTGACGTACTTGGCGATCTGCCAGGCGAACATCAGGTCGTCCAGCTGCGCCGCGGTGGGCGCCAGGGTCGAGACGACGGTGAGCTCGTTGCGGCCCACCTGGCGGTTGTCGGCCGACTGCATCAGCAGGCCCGAACCGATGCGCTTGAGGTCGAACCGGTTCCGCCCGTCGCCGTGCGGGATCTTCAGTACGCGCACGTTGGCCTTTTTGGTGCAGTAATCCAGTGCGCCCTGTTCGTAATCCGGTGCGATGAGCACCTCCACGAACTGGCGGTCGAGGATCGCCTTGGCCGTGGCTTCGTCCAGGGTGTCGTTGAACGCCAGGATGCCGCCGAATGCCGACGTCGGGTCGGTGGCGAAAGCCGCCTCATAGGCATCGGCGTTGCTGGCGGCGACCGCGACCCCGCACGGATTGGCGTGCTTGACGATGACGCAGGCGGGAGCATCGAACTGGCGAACGCACTCCCAGGCGGCATCCGCATCCGCCAGGTTGTTGTAGCTCAGCTCCTTGCCCTGCAGCTGGGTAAAGGTGGCCAGCGTGCCCGGCAGCGGGTCCGCGTCGCGGTAGAAGGCGCCTTGCTGGTGCGGGTTCTCGCCATAGCGCAGGTCCATCATCTTGATGAAGTGGCTGTTCTCCTGCGCTGGAAATACCGCGCGAGTGCCATCTTCGCTGATCGAGGACAGATAGTTGCTGATGCACGCGTCGTAGGCGGCGACACGGTTGAACGCGGCCACCGAGAGCGCGAAACGGGTTTTCGCCGACAGCGCTCCGTTGTTGTCCGCCAGCTCGCCGAGCAGGGCGGCGTACTGGGCCGGATCGGTCGCCACCGCGACGCGGGCGTGGTTCTTCGCCGCCGAACGCAGCATCGCCGGGCCGCCGATGTCGATGTTCTCGATGATGTCGTCCATGGAGCTGTCGGGGTCGGCCGAGACCCGCTCGAACGGATACAGGTTCAGCACCAGAAGGTCGATCGCATCGATGCCGTGCTCGGCCATCACTGCGTCATCGATGCCCGCGCGCCCCAGCAGGCCGCCATGGATTATCGGGTGCAGGGTCTTGACCCGTCCGTCCATCATCTCCGGGAAGCCGGTGGCCTCGGACACGTCGGTCACCGCCAGACCCGCCTCGCGGATCGCCTTGGCGGTGCCGCCGGTGGAGAGCAGCTGCACGCCGTGGGCGGTCAACGCGCTGGCAAGATCGATCAGGCCGGTCTTGTCGGAGACGGAAAGCAGGGCGCGGCGAACGGGAACAAGGTCGGTCATTGCGGGCACGAGGGGCTGCGGTGGGGCAGCCATTGTAAGGGCGCCGGCCGCGGGCTAGACCAGGCCGTATTCGCGCAGCTTCTTGCGCAGGGTGGCGCGGTGGATGCCCAGCATCGCGGCGGCGCGGCTCTGGTTGCCATCGCAGTGCGTCAGGACTTCGGCGAACAGGGGGATTTCCAGCTCGCGCAGGGCGATCTCGTAGAGGTCCGCGTTCGCGCTGCCGTCCAGGTCGCGCAGGTAACGCCGGATCGACGTTGCGACGTGATCGCGCAGGGGCACCCGATTGCCGGAACGGATGGTGTCGGTGCGAGTGGCTGCAGCATTCAAGTCGTGTCCCCCCAGACAGTGACCGCCTGTCGCGTACGATGCGCCGCGTTGTGCGGGGCGACGACAGTCGATGAGTCTAGCCTGCGCGGCCGCTCGACAAAACCCGCGGCAGTGGTTTTCATCGGAAATCGAAGTTGAAGGCGACGATCGGGGTCGCCGGTTCCGCGATCCGGAACGACACGCTGGCGCTCTGGCCGGAGGCGAGTGCGGCCTCGTGCGCGGTGTCGGAATGGTAGTCGGTCGGCTGCAGCATCCGCGCGGCCACGGCCTGGCCATTGACGTCGGTCAGTTGCAGGTAGAGGACGGGCCAGGCCTGCGGCAGGGGAGCGTCGTTGCGGAAGCTGGCGCTGACCTCAAGCACGCCGGACTCGTCGGAAGCCGGGCGGACATCGCGCGCGAGCATCGTGTATGCGGCCGGCTCGTGCCACAGCGGGACCTCGCAACCCAGCGCCGCGCATACGCTGGCGATGACGGGGCGCCAGCGCGCACTGGCCGCCAGTTCCGCCCGCTGCAGCAACAGCAGTTGCAGGATCAGGACCGCCGCAAGCAGGCCGAAGGACACAACCCATGGCCAACGCGGTCCGTGGGGGCGGGCAGCCATGCCGACGGTGCGCGCGAACGTCGGGCGTCGGTGGCCGGCGCGCGGATGGCTGACCTTCGCGGTGCTGCGTCCCGCAGGGGGCGACAACTCGGTGCTCGCCTCGCCGCCGACCACGGACTGGATATGCGCACCTGGTTTCGTCGCACCACGATCCGGCCCCGCGCCGTGACCGGTCGGATGTGCCGATGACGGCGCCGGAGGCGTTGCCCCGCTCCCGGAACTTGCCTCGGCGATCGCGGCGGTGCGGACCGGCGTCGTCTCCTGCGTGTCACCAACGTCTGCCTTTGCCGGACCCATGGCGTCGGCAGCCACAACCGGGGCGTCGAGCGTTTTTCCGCAGCGGGGGCACGACTGCGTTGCGTCGCCGCGGCCGACGATGAGCGCAACCAGGAATCCGCAGTGGGGGCAGGGCACGAACATCGCCGCAGTTTAGCCGAGGCGCGCGGGCAGATGACTGCCTGCAAGGCCTGCGCTATCGATCACGCGCAGGCGGGTGCGTCAGCGCCGACGCACGCCGTCGATGCGGATCCAGTCATCCAGCCGTGCGACCTGCAGCTGTTCGAAGGCAGCATCGAATCGCGCGATGACCTCGTCCTCCTGGCCGGCCAGGATGCCCGACAGCGCAATCCGACCGCCGGGAGCGACGCGGGCGGCCAGCTCGTCGGCCAGCGAAATCAGCGCGGAGGCGAGGATGTTGGCGACCACCACCGGGTAGCGCATCGCGGCCGGCTCGTCCTCGGGCAGGTAGACGGCCAGGCGGTCGCGCACGTTGTTGCGCTCGGCGTTGTCGGCAGTCGCGATCAGCGCCTGGGGATCGTTGTCGACGCCGACCGCGCCGGCCGCGCCGAGCTTCAGTGCCGCCAGTGCGAGGATGCCCGAGCCGCAACCGAAATCCAGCACCGTGGCATCGTCCAGCTCGCCGCGTCTCGCCAGCCCGTCCAGCCATTGCAGGCACAGGGCGGTGGTCTGGTGCGTGCCCGAGCCGAATGCGAGCCCGGGATCCAGCCGCACCACGGCACTGCCGTCGCGGTCGGCGCCTTCGGGCAGCGCATGGTTCCACGGCACGATCCAGGTGCGCTCGCCGAATTTCAGCGGCTCGTATTGGTCCATCCAGGCCCGTTCCCAGTCCTGGTCGGCGACCTCGCGGAATTCGACATGCGACCAGTCGATGCCATCGTCGGCCGCCTCCAGCGCGTGCAGCAGCAACTCGCGCGGCGTGGTGCCGGGAAACAGCGCGGTCAGCGACAGCTCGGCCCACAAGGGCATCGCGCCGACGCCGGGCTCGAAGATCGCCTGCTCGTCGGGCGCGTCGGCGTGGGCGTCGCTGAGGGTGACCGCCAGCGCGCCGACATTCTCCAGCGCCCGCTCGTAACGGGGCTGGTCGACTTCGGTGCACGGCAGGGTGAGCTCCAGGAATGGCATGGTCGGCTCAGCTGATCGCCAGCGACTTGTCCTTCTGTTCCTTCAGGCGCCGCTCCAGGTAGTGGATGTTCTGGCCGCCCTGCTGGAAGCCGACGTCGGCCAGGATGCGCTGCTGCAAGGGGATATTGGTCTTGATGCCGTCGATCACCATCTCGCTGAGCGCCACGCGCATGCGCGCGATCGCGGTCTCGCGGTCGGGGCCGTGCACGATCAGCTTGGCAATCATGGAGTCGTAGTTCGGCGGCACGCGATAGCCGGCATACAGATGGCTGTCCACGCGCACGCCGGGACCACCCGGCACGTGGAAGTCGGTGACCAGGCCCGGGCTGGGCATGAAGGTCTCCGGGTCCTCGGCGTTGATCCGGCACTCGATGGCGTGGCCGCTGATGACGATGTCTTCCTGCTTCAGGCGCAGCTTCTGGCCGCTGGCGATCATCAGCTGTTCGCGGATCAGGTCGATGCCGGTGACCATTTCGGTGACCGGGTGCTCGACCTGGATGCGGGTGTTCATCTCGATGAAGTAGAAGCGGCCGTTCTCGTACAGGAACTCGAACGTGCCCGCGCCGCGGTAGTCGATCCGGATGCACGCATCCACGCAGACCTTGCCGATTTCGGCGCGCTGCTCGTCGGTGATGCCCGGCGCCGGGGCTTCCTCGACCACCTTCTGGTGGCGGCGCTGCATCGAGCAGTCGCGCTCGCCCAGGTGGATCGCGTTGCCTTGGCCGTCGGCGAGGACCTGGATCTCCACATGGCGCGGGTTCTCCAGGAACTTCTCCATGTAGACCATGTCGTTGCCGAACGTGGCCTTGGCCTCTGCCTTGGTGGTCTGGATCGCGGTGACCAGCGCCGCCTCGGTGTGGACCACGCGCATGCCGCGTCCGCCGCCACCGCCGGAGGCCTTGACGATCACCGGATAGCCGATCTCGCGGGCAATCTTGATGTTGGTCTGCGGGTCATCGCCCAGCGGGCCGTCGCTGCCGGGGACGCAGGGGACACCGGCTTCCTTCATTGCCCGGATCGCCGCGACCTTGTCGCCCATCAGGCGGATCGTCTCGGCCTTGGGGCCGATGAAGATGAAACCCGACTCCTCGACGCGCTCGGCGAAGTCGGCGTTCTCGGCCAGGAAGCCGTATCCCGGGTGGATCGCCTGCGCGTCGGTGACCTCGGCCGCGGAGATCAGCGAGGCCATGTTGAGGTAGCTCTCGGGCGAGGGCGCCGGGCCGATGCACACGGATTCGTCGGCCATGGCGACGTGCTTCAGGTTGCGGTCCACCGTGGAGTGCACCGCGACGGTATGGATGCCCAGGGCGTGGCAGGCGCGCAGGATGCGCAGCGCGATTTCGCCGCGGTTGGCGATGACGACTTTGTCCAGCATTGCCACGGCCTCAGCCGATCACGAACAGGGGCTGGTCGAATTCGACCGGCTGACCGTTCTCGGCCACCACCTTGAGGATGGTGCCGGACGCATCGGCCTCGATCGGGTTGAACATCTTCATCGCCTCGATGATGCCGATCGTCTCGCCGGCGGTGACCGTCTGGCCGACCGTGACGAATGCCGGCTTGTCCGGCGAGGGGGAGGTGTAGAAGGTGCCGACCATGGGCGCACGCACAACGTGGCCGTCGGGCAGCTCGTTTCCGGCGGCGACGCTGCCGCCGGTGGCGGCCTCGACCGGCGAGGCCATCGGCATCGGCGCTGGCGCGGCCGCCACCGGCTGCTGCGGCGCCGACGCCATCACGGTGCCGCGCGGGGTGCGCGCAAGGCGCACGGACTCTTCGCCTTCCTTGATCTCGATCTCCGCCAGGTTGGACTCTTCCAGCAGGTCGATGAGTTTCTTGATTTTGCGCAGGTCCATGGGAGGTCCTCTGTGGTTGTGTCGGTGGGCCGCGCACCGCGGCCAAAAGGGGTCAGGCCGGCGTCGCGGCCAGGCGACGCAGCGCCGCATCCATTGCGCAGCGGTAGCCGGCGGGGCCCAGCCCGGCGATCACGCCGACGGCCAGGTCGCTGAAATAGCTTGTATGGCGGAAGGGCTCGCGCGCATGCGGATTGGACAGGTGGATCTCGTAGAACGGTAGCGCCGCCGCCGCCAACGCATCGCGAAGGGCGACGCTGGTGTGGGTGAACGCCGCCGGATTGATCAGGATCACCGCGGTGCCATCGCTGCGCGCCGCCTGGATGCGGTCGACCAGCACGTGCTCGGCGTTGGACTGCAGGCTGGCGAGCTCATGGCCTGCGCCAGTCGCGATCGCGCGCAGTTCCGCGTCGATCTCTGCGAGTGTCGTGCGGCCATAGATCTCCGGCTCGCGTTCACCGAGCAGGTTCAGGTTGGGGCCGTGCAGGACCAGCAGTTTTGCCATGGGGCAGTCGCAGTGGAAAGCACGGAAGTGTGGCGGAGTGACCGGCCACTGTCCAGAAAATAACGGGTAATTCGCCGAAGTTACGCTGATTTAAGCGTCTGTTTGAATTTCAGCGGCGCTGCGGACTGGTGCATCGTTGACCTCATCTCTCGACCCAGGCATCGATTTCGCCATCGCGGAACGGGCCGATTTTCTGCTTCAACAGCCGGCCTTGTGCGTCGAGCAGGACGGTGTAGGGCAGGACGCCCTTGACGTTGCCCAGCTGCACGCCGGCATCGGCCGGTCCGGCCGCGTCGATCAGGATCGGGTAGCGCACCGGCACGCGCTCAAGGAAGGCGCGCACGGCGTCGGCGTCGTCCAGCGCAATGCCGACCACCTGCACTCCGTCGGCGCCCTGCTTGCCCGCGAAGCGGTCCAGCTCGGGCATTTCCTCGATGCACGGGCCGCACCAGCTGGCCCACAGGTTGATCAGTTGCGGACGCCCCGCGTGGGCCTGCGGCAATGGCATCAGCGCGCCGTCCAGTCCGGGCAGTTCGAGCGTCGGGATCGGTTCACCCCGGCGCGCGATGGCCAGACCGTCCGGCGGGGTTGGCGCCGTAGCGGCGAGCACGTCCTGCAGCGCCCGCTGGCCGATCTCGGTGCGTATCAGCGGTGCCGGCGGGTTCAGCCAGATGCTCAGGCCGACGCCTGCCATGGCCGCGAGCACTGCGGCGATCACGATTTTGCTGTTCTGGCCCAACTCAGAACGCTTCCACGGCGGCATCGGCCAGGGCCTGGCGGACGATGTCGGGGGTCAACACGGTGGGCAGGATCTGTCCCTCGCCGCCGCCGCTCGGAAACACCACGTAGAGCGGCACGCCGACCGCCTTGTGTCGCTGAAGGAACGCGGTGAGCGCTGGATCGACGTTGGTCCAGTCACCCACCAGATAGGCCGCATCGGCATCGTCGAGCGCGCGCTGGAATCCCTCGCGTCCCAACACGGTCTTCTCGTTGGCCTTGCAGGTGACGCACCAGTCGGCGGTCATGTTGACGAACACCACGCGGTTGGCGGCGCGCAGGTCGGTCAGGCGCTGTTCGCTGAAAGGCACCTTCACCAGTTGGCCTTCGCCGACGGCGGCGTGCTCCAGCACCTTGTCCGGCAGCGGATGGGTATGGATGAGCCACAGCGTCCATCCAGCGCCGAGCAGGGCGATGACCGCCAGCGACGTCGCCCAGGGGCGGGCCCGCGTGCGCGAGTGGTTCCAGGCCCACGCGCCGAGCGCCACCAGGACCGCAGCAACCATCCACAGGCCGACCGCGTCGGCGCCCAGCTGCTTGGCCAGTACCCAGGCCAGCCACACCGCGGTCAGATAGAGCGGGAAGGCCATGACCTGCTTGAAGGTTTCCATCCACGCGCCGGGGCGCGGCAGCGCGCGGGCCAGGGCGGGCACGAAGCCGATCAGCAGGAACGGCAGCGCCAGCCCGAGTCCCAGGGCGAGAAACACCGCCATAGCGATGGCGGCCGGCGCGGTGAAGGCCCAGGCCAGCGCCGCGCCCATGAACGGCGCGGTGCACGGCGTGGCGACCACGACCGCCAACACGCCGGTGAAGAAGTCACCCGCGGGACCGGAGCGCGTCGTCAGGCCGTGGCCGGCGCCGGTCCAGCGACCCGCCAGTTGCCAGACACCAGACAGGCTCAGGCCGAGCGCCAGCATCAACAGCGCGAGCAGCGCCACCACGACGGGCTGCTGCAGCTGGAAGCCCCAGCCCAGCGCGAGTCCCGCCTGCCGCAGGCCCAGGGCGAGAGCCCCCAGTGCCGCGAAGCTGAGCATCACCCCGGCGGTGTACCAGAGCGCCTGCCGGCGCGCCACGCCCGGCGTGTGGCCGTGACCAGCCAGCGACAGCACCTTCAGCGACAGCACCGGCAGCACACACGGC
This sequence comes from Lysobacter ciconiae, assembly GCF_015209725.1. Lineage (NCBI taxonomy): Bacteria > Pseudomonadati > Pseudomonadota > Gammaproteobacteria > Lysobacterales > Lysobacteraceae > Novilysobacter > Novilysobacter ciconiae. The sequence goes on from NZ_CP063656.1 coordinate 416,419, forward strand.
ATCAGGTTGAGGATCAGCCCGCCGATGAGGGCGAACAGGAGGATCAGCAACAGGCCCGGTGCGGAGTCCGGCGCGCCAGCGCTGGTCTCGATCGCTGCGGGAGACGCGGTGGATGCAGCAAGCCCCGCGTCGCTGGCGGCGAACGGGTCGTCAGTGCCCAAGGCAGCGCCGGATGCAAGATCGCTGCCCACAGCCGCTGCGTCGGTTTCGGCGGCGCCCGGCAGTTGGGACGCGGTACCGTCGGGGCCGGCTGCGGTCGCCTCGCCGGCCGCCGCAGCGGGAGTCATCCCCCCGGCGTCAGCCCCGGGTTTTGCCGTTGCCGTGACCGTTCCCTTCGGCAGGTCGATCGCGACCTTGCGGGTCATCGGCGGGTAGCAGATGCCGTCGTTCTGGCAGCCCTGGAAGGTGGCGGTCAGCTTGACGGTCGTGGCGTCGGCACGTTCGCGCAGCAGCGGTACCGGCACGTCGATCTGGTCGAAATACACCACGACATCGCCGAAATGCTCGTCGCGGTGCTGGCGTCCGGCCGGCCAGCGCGGCTTGCCGAGCGCGATGCCGCCGTCGGTCGACTCCAGGGTCAGGCGGGTGTTGTCGCGATACAGGTAATAGCCCGACGCCGGGCTGAAGCGCAGCAGCAAGGCGTCGCCGTCCCCGGCGATCGCCTCGAAGCCGAACGCCTGTTCGGCGGGCAAGGGCATGGCGTCGGCGCCGCCCGCAGCACGCGGAAACAGCGCGTTGCCGCCGGGGCCGCCGCCGGCCAATGGTTTGCCCAGCAGGTTGGCGGCCTTGCTGGCGGGTGCCGCAGTGCGGGCCGGCGGGACCGAGGGCAGCGCCACGGTCAGCTTGCGGGTCTGCGGCGGGTAACAGATGCCGGCGTCGGCGCAGCCCTGGTATTTGACCGTCAGGGTGGTGCTGGCACCGCGCGCCTCGCCCGGCAGCTGCGCCGTCAGGCGCTTGCGGTAGGTTTCCACCTTGCCGAAGAACTCGTCCTCGTGCGGCTCGCCGGGCGGCAGCTGCAGCTCACCGGCCGCAAATCCGGCATCGCTGGTCACCGAGGTGCGGTGGCGATACAGGTAATACCCGTCGGCGATCTTCCAGTGGATGGCCACCGCGCCCTGGTCGCTGGCGCGGGCGTCCACGGCGAAGGCCTCGTCGACGGGCAGCAGGTCGTCGGCATTGACCCCCGCCATGGCCGGCAGCGCCAGCCCGGCCAGCAATGCAAGAGCGGTCAGGCCCGCGCCGGCGCGACCGGCCAGCCGGTGGAGCGCCGAGGTGTTGGCGAAGCAGGAGGCGAAGGATTTTGGCACCGGGCGTCGGCGGGGTTCAGTCATCATCTCGGGTCTGTTCCACGACCCAGTCCAGGTAGGGCGCGAGTCCGCCGACCGCTTCGACCGCGATCAGTTCGGGAAGTTCGTAGGGGTGCAGCGCGCGGACCCGGACGGTCAGCGAATCCAGCTGGTCCCGGGTGGTCTTGATCATCAGCAGCACTTCCTGTCCGTGCTCGACCCGGCCCTCCCAGCGGTAGGTGGATCGGACGCCGGGCAGCTGGCTGACGCACGCAGCCAGACGCTCGCCCACCAGTGCATCGGCGACGGTGTCGGCACTGGCCCGATCCGGACACGTGCAATAAGCGATCAGGACGGACATGGTGGTGATTGTACCGGGCCGGCCAGGGGTTCGCCTTGTGTCCGGATCGGCCGCCCGGTGTCGTCATTAGGGGTCCACGCGGCCGGTTCTGCCGCCGCAGGCCAACGGTCGGCGCCACGGGCGCACGGGTCTTTTTTCAACGACAAGGAGAGTGACGATGCACGCACAAAGGCACACAGGCGGGTTTGCGCTGGCGGTTCTTGGCGGAGCGCTGGCAATGATCACGCTGCCGGCCTGCGCCGCTGCCGGAGCAGGCGACTTCACCTCGGCGCCCGGCTATGTCGCCGTCGACGTGGACACCACCGCGTGGGATGACTACTACACCGCCGAGCGGTTTCCCGGCCAGGGCGGGTCGGTGTTCATGCCCGATGCGGACCTCATCGCGCCGGTACGCGCGATGCTGCTGATGGAGTACAGCGAAGGCACGCTTCCGCACGCGCGTTACCGGGTGACCTACGACATGCTCAGCGACGCCACCGACCCCGACGCGACCGTCAGCGAGGTGGAGGTCACCCGCATCAACCTGGGCCCGGCGTTTCGCGAGCAGGCCCTGGAGGGCGTGCCGGTCGAGCACCAGGCGCCCCTCGAGGCGTTCGGAGTGGGTCCGCACGTCAGCTGGCGCTTCCAGATGGCGCCGATCCAGGGAATGACCGCCCACGTCGTGGCCGCCGGCCGCAGAGAATTGTCCGATGCCCAGGTCGCGGCCTTGGATTGCCTGGGCGCGCCGTGTGCGCAGCTGGACTCGGCCGAAGGCCCCGCTGGCAATTGGGAGGAGCGCGAGGCGCCGGCGGCGGGCGCCGACTACCGCGCGCTTACCGTCGAAGGCCCGGATCCGGCTTACGTTGTCGACCAGTTGCTGTCGGTGATGCTGGGTGAGGACGGCCCGCAGCCGACCGGTCCGGCCGGTTCGGACCAGCCGCCCCGCATCACCCTGGTGGTCTCGGTCAACGCCGGCGGTCAGGACGTCATGACCACCGGGCTGGGTCGCAATTCGGTCGTGTACGACGACGCGATCGGTACGGTGTGGGTGCGCTCGGCGCAGCACGCCGACACGCCGGCCGAGATCAGCGAGCTGCAGGTGCCGCGGCAACGCTGAGACATTCCGTCCGGCCCAGCAACCGCTGCCGGACTACTAAGGAGCGACAACGGATGAAAGTTTCAGGTCTCAAGGTAACGGTCGGCATCGCCGTGTCCCTGGTGATCGGCCTCGGCGGTTGCGGGGCGCCAGACCAGGGCAGCGCGGTGCCCGCCAAGGCCGCTGCGGAGGCCAGGCGACAGGCCGCGGCGGTCACCTTTGCGCGCGTCGTCATTGCCACCGATGCCGGCGAGTTCTGGTTCCAGCCGGCCTCGTGCTCGGTGGGTGAGGAGGATGGGGCGCAGGTGTTCACGGTGCACGGCCCGGGCAAGGGGCCCGACGGCAAACCGGTGTACGTCAATATCGACGGCGCCGACCAGGGCCCGATGGCCGATACGGACGTGCGCATCCATGTCGGCGTGGAGGCGCACCTGAAACACGGCGATCCGGCCTGGATCTCCAACAGCGCGGTATCCCACCAGTTCGACGTGCCGGCCACGGCGGTCAACGTGCAGGGCGATACCGTCGTCCTGAGCGGCGTGGTGTTCAGCGCCGACGGCGACAGCCGCCTGGAAGTCAGCGGCCCGATCCGGATCGACTGCGGCAGATAGGCGCGGCGTCGAAGCCAGCAGTGCTGCGGTCCTAACACGGTTATCGATCCGGCAACGTGAATCGATGGAAAACATGACGTAAATGGGCAATACTCGCCCCGGGCTGACAGGAGTTGGCCATCGACAAGGGGTCAGGTGTGGGGGGATGGGCACAGGACGTGCCGCGCTGGATGCCAATCCCGAACCAGAAGGAGCGTGTTCCGTCAGGACGCGCTCCTTCTTTTTTTGTCCGCGGAGCGCGGTACGGCCGCACGCGGGAGAAAAATCTTCGCGGCAGGCCTTGAAAGCCGGCCCGCGCGCCCCATCTTCTGTCGCAGTCCCGGTGCGCCGGGCATGTCTGCATGGGCCGAGCGCCTGCACAGGCATTCCAAATCACTGTATTCCGGATTTTTCAACCATCTACGAGGTTGCTGCAAATGAATATCAAGCCGCTGTTCGACCGCGTGGTCATCAAACGCATGGAAGAAGAGAAGATGTCCGCGGGCGGCATCGTCATCCCTGATTCGGCCACCGAGAAGCCGATCAAGGGCGAAGTCGTCGCCGTCGGCGCCGGCAAGGCACTGGACAACGGCAGCGTGCGCGCGCCGCAGGTCAAGGTGGGCGACAAGGTGCTGTTCGGCAAGTACAGCGGCACCGAGGTCAAGCTGGATGGCACCGACCTGCTGGTGGTGAAGGAAGACGACATCTTCGCGATCCTGGGCTGATCCAGACGTCTCCGGCCACACCGGCCACACCCTTTTTTCCACAATTCCTGTTTGAGGTTCTAGATCATGGCTGCCAAGGAAATTCGTTTCGGCGAAGACGCGCGCTCCAAGATGCTGCGCGGTGTCAACACGCTCGCCAATGCTGTCAAGGCGACTCTCGGCCCGAAGGGTCGCAACGTTGTGCTCGACAAGAGCTACGGCGCCCCCACGATCACCAAGGACGGCGTGTCCGTCGCCAAGGAGATCGAGCTGGCCGACAAGTTCGAGAACATGGGCGCGCAGATGGTCAAGGAAGTCGCCTCGCGCACTTCCGATGACGCCGGCGACGGCACCACCACCGCGACCGTGCTGGCCCAGGCGTTCATTCGCGAGGGCATGAAGGCCGTTGCCGCCGGCATGAACCCGATGGACCTGAAGCGCGGCATCGACAAGGCCGTCACCGGCGCTGTCGCCGAGCTGAAGAACATCTCCAAGCCGTCCTCCAGCAGCAAGGAAATCGCCCAGGTCGGTACGATCTCGGCCAACTCCGATGCCAACATCGGTGACCTCATCGCCAAGGCGATGGACAAGGTCGGCAAGGAAGGCGTGATCACCGTGGAAGACGGCTCGGGCCTGGACAACGAGCTGGACGTGGTCGAGGGCATGCAGTTCGACCGCGGCTACCTCTCCCCGTACTTCATCAACAACCAGCAGTCGATGCAGGCCGAGCTGGATGACCCGTTCATCCTGCTGTACGACAAGAAGATCTCCAACGTCCGCGACCTGCTGCCGATCCTGGAAGGCGTGGCCAAGGCCGGCAAGCCGCTGCTGATCGTCGCCGAAGACGTCGAGGGCGAGGCCCTGGCGACCCTGGTTGTCAACACCATCCGCGGCATCGTCAAGGTCTGCGCCGTCAAGGCCCCGGGCTTCGGCGACCGTCGCAAGGCGATGCTGGAAGACATGGCCGTGCTGACCGGTGGCACCGTGATCTCCGAGGAAGTCGGCCTGGCGCTGGACAAGGCGACCATCGAAGACCTCGGCCGGGCCAAGAAGGTCCAGGTCTCCAAGGAAAACACCACCGTCATCGACGGCGCCGGCGAGACCGGTGGCATCGAAGGCCGCATCAAGCAGATCAAGGCGCAGATCGAAGAGACCTCTTCGGACTACGACCGCGAGAAGCTGCAGGAGCGCGTGGCCAAGCTGGCCGGCGGCGTTGCGGTGATCAAGGTCGGTGCCTCGACCGAGATCGAGATGAAGGAAAAGAAGGCCCGCGTTGAAGACGCCCTGCACGCGACCCGCGCGGCAGTGGAAGAAGGCGTGGTCCCGGGCGGCGGCGTCGCCCTGATCCGTGCGCTGGCCGCCATTGTCGACCTGAAGGGCGACAACGAAGACCAGAACCACGGCATCACCATCGCCCTGCGCGCGATGGAGGCCCCGCTGCGCGAGATCGTGATCAACGCCGGTGAAGAGGCCTCGGTGATCCTGAACAAGGTTCGCGAAGGCACCGGCAGCTACGGTTACAACGCGGCCAATGGCCAGTACGGCGACATGCTCGAGTTCGGCATCCTGGACCCGACCAAGGTGACCCGCACTGCGCTGCAGAACGCGGCCTCCATTGCCGGCCTGATGATCACCACCGAAGCGATGGTGGGCGAGCTGCCGAAGAAGGACGAGCCTGCCATGCAGGGCGGCGGCGACATGGGCGGCATGGGTGGCATGGGCGGCATGGGCTTCTAAGCCACTCCCCAGCGACACCGCGACAAGGAAAAGCCCCGCTTTGGCGGGGCTTTTCTGTATCCGGCCCTCAGGAATCGATCGCGGACCTGGACCCGGACTTGGATCGGGGAGCGGGTCGGCGTCAATTCCTGAGCTGATCAGTTCAATTTTGCACTGCAGCGTGCAAGGCAATAACGAATCCTTCACAGTCGACCTGCATCCCGACGTGGGGGAGGGAGCAGGCCCGCAACCGGTTCGTCCGGGGCGGGCTTTTTATTTTCCGCTCCGGCGCGACGGTCACGGGGCTCGGCTGATCCACGCGTGACGCCATGGGCCACGATCCGCTCATGCGACTATCCGTCCCATGACTCCACCCCAACCAATCGAACCCGCCGTGCTGCTGCGACAGCTGGAGCCTGCTGGTATCGCCGAGCTGGACGACTCCGCCACCGCCCGCTTGCAGGCCGTGGCCATCGCCAGCGACTTTGCGATCGACACCTTCGCGCGCCAGCCCGGCCTGCTGGATCGGCTGTTGCAGGACGATGGCGCGGTTGCGATGCCGCCGCCCGAGCTCGACCACGGTGCTCCCGAGGCATGGCCGTCCGCCTTGCGGCTCTATCGCGCCGCTGAATCCACCCGGCTGGTGTGGCGCGACGTGCTCGGACTGGACGGAATCGACACGACGCTCGCCGGCACCACCATGCTCGCCGAACGTTGCCAGCAACTGGCGCTGGACGCGCTGGAGTCGAGCTTCATCGAGCGCCACGGCGTGTTGCGGGACGCCGCGGGCAGCGTGCTGCGACTGGTGGTGCTGGCACTGGGCAAGCTGGGCGGAGGCGAGCTGAACTTCAGTTCCGACGTCGACCTGGTCTACGGCTACGAGCCGCCGGGCGACCCGGCTGCCGCGTCCGACGGACCGCGGCCGCTGGCGGCGGAACACTACTTTTCCCGCCTCGGCCAGAAGCTCGCACGCCTGCTGGACGACGTCACGGTCGATGGTTTCTGCCACCGCGTGGACCTGCGCTTGCGTCCCTACGGCAATGCCGGGCGCGTGGCCTGGTCGTTCCCCGCCATGGAGCAGTACTTCCAGCGCGAGGGGCGCGACTGGGAGCGGTATGCGTGGCAGAAGGCGCGGCCGGTGGCCGGCGACCTGGCGGCCGGCACGGAGTTCCTGGAATTGCTGCGCCCGTTCGTCTACCGGCGTTATCTGGACTACGGCGCGCTGGACGGCCTGCGCGCGATGAAGGCGGCCATTGCCGCCGAAGTGGCACGCAAGGAGCTGGCCGACGACATCAAGCGCGGGCCCGGCGGGATCCGGGAGATCGAATTCCTCGCCCAGGCGCTGCAGCTGATCCGCGGCGGGCGGGATCCGGACCTTCGTGAGCGTTCGCTGCAGCCGGCGTTGGCCGCGCTGGTCAAGGCCGGGCAGGTGGAGGCCAGGACCGGCGCGCAACTGACCGAGGCGTACCGTTTCCTGCGTCATCTGGAGAACCGCCTGCAGATGTTCGCCGACCAGCAGACGCACGCCTTGCCCGTGGAGCCGACGATACGAGAGCGGATCGCCATCGGCATGGGTTTTGCCGATTGGGACGAACTGCGGGTGGAACTGGAGCGCCATCGCGGGATCGTGGCTGAGGAGTTCGCGGCGTTGCTGGCGCCCCGCCACGGCAACCGCAGCGACGGGACGCTCGCCGAGTATTGGCTGGCGCTGCCCGACGGCGGGGACGCGGCGGTGCTCGCCGAGGCCGGTTTCGAGGACGCCTCCAGTGCCGACAGCCTGTTGCGCGATTTCGCCCGCAGCCCGGGCGTCGTTGCGCTGACCGACGCCACGCGGGCGCGGCTGGACCGGGTGTTGCCCGCGTTCATGGAGGGCGCGGCGCGTTCCAGCCGCCCGGCGCTCGCGTTGCGGCGCCTGCTCGCGCTGGTGCAGAACATCCTGCGCCGGACCGCCTATCTGGCGCTGCTGGACGAGCAGCCGGCCGCGCTGGCCCGGCTGGTCCGTGTGACCAGCCAGAGCGCGTTGCTCGCCGAACGCGTCGCGGTGCATCCGCTGCTGCTGGACGAACTGCTCGATGCCAGTGTCGCCGGCGAACTGCCGGGCCGCGCGGAGCTTATCCAAGCGTGCGCGCAGGTCGGCCTGCAAGGCGACGGCTCGGGCGCGCGCCGGGCGCCGGGCCACGGCGGTCGCCCGCCTGCGACACCGGAGGTCCGCAGCCAGGAAGACGTGGAAGCCGTGCTCAACGCGCTCAACGAAGTGCGCCAAGCGGCCAGCTTCCGCATTGCCATGGCCCACCGGGACCATCGCCAGCCGGCAGTGGACAGTGCGCGCCAGGTGGCGTGGCTGGCCGAGGGCGTGGTGAACCGGGTGCTGGCGATGGCGACGCGGGAAATGCTCGGCGCCCACGGCGAGCTGCCCGCAACGCGCTTCGCGGTGTTCGGCTATGGCAGCCTGGGCGGCGAGGAGCTGGGGTTCGATTCGGATCTCGACCTGGTGTTCCTCTACGACACCCCCGCCAGGGCGGGCGGTATCGACGCGGTGTCGGACGGCCCGCGACCGCTGGACGCGGCGCGCTGGTCGGCCCGCCTGGCGCAGAAACTGGTGGCCTTGCTGGAGGCGCCCACGCGCGCCGGTCGCCTCTACGAGGTGGACGTGCGCCTTCGCCCGGACGGGGCCAAGGGCGTGCTGGTATCGAGCCTGGCCAGTTTTGCTGCCTACCAGCGCGAGCGCGCCTGGAACTGGGAGCACCAGGCGCTGGTGCGCGCCCGCGCGATCGCCGGTGACCCCACCCTCGCCGAGGACTTTGCCGGGGTACGCACCGCCACGCTGTCGCGGCCGCGCGATCCGGACCAGCTGCGCGACGACGTCTCGGCCATGCGCGCGCGCATGCGCGCCGAACTGGACCGCAGCAAGGACGGCGTGTTCGATCTCAAGCAGGGTCAGGGCGGGCTGGTGGACCTGGAGTTCGTGCTGCAATCGCTGGTGCTGGAGCATGCCGCCAGCCGACCCGAGGTACTGGGCCGGCAGGACACCCACGGCCTGATCGTCGCCGTCCACGAGGCCGGAATCATCGACGAGGACACGCGCACCCAGTTGCAGGCCGCGCACGAGATCCTGCTCTCCCGCAGCCTGGACTGCAGTCTGGATCGGCGGCCCCGACGGATGGTGCCCGACGCGCCGGTGGCGCGTGCCCGCGCCGCGATTGAATTGGCCGCGCGCGAGCACGGGCTCGACTTCAGTCGCCGGCTGTGAGCGGCGCCGGCTGAAGGGACAGTCGCTGACGGACCTCGTCTGCCACCCGACCGGTTTCGCGCAGCGGCGTGACCGGGAAGTCCGCCAGGCCGTCCTCGAGTGCGCGCACGCGACCCAGTTCAAGCAGGCGATCCACGAATCGGCGCGGACGCCCGCCCAGCCGCTCCAGCCCGGCGACGAACACCGGTGCCTCGGTAGCGCACGCCTCGGAGAGCATGTTCACCGATTCGGCAGTGCACACGATCCGGTCCGCGCAGGCCAGCAGGCCGGGGTAGGGATTGGCGCCGTCGCCCGGCGGGGTGAACAGCATCCCGCTGCGACCGGCGAAATGCTTTTGCAGCCGCTGACCCAAGCCGGCGGGACTGCGGCGCGAGGTGGTCGCCATGATGCAGCCGCCCGCGGCGTCGACCTGGCGCATCACGCCCAGGGTCAGCGCCTCCAGCCAGTCCGCGTCCAGCTTGGCGTGCGCGCTGGCACCGCCCAGCAGCAAGGCGGTGCGCGGTTGCGGCAGGGTCGCCAGGGCTGTGAACCGCACCCGCGCCTCGTCCAGCCAATGGGCGTTGACCGGATGCAGGCTGCCGAGCACGGGGATCACGTTGCTGCCCACCAGACGGTCGTGCTCGGGCGCTATCACCAGGTCCCAGTGGCGTGTGGCGATGCGTGGATCGAGGATCTGCACCGTCGCACTGCCGCGGCGCCCGAGCAGCCGGGTCGCCAGTGCGGCCTGGCGCCCGCAGCCGATGGCCAGGGCGGGCGGCCGGGCCAGCGCCGCGTGGAACTCGGCGCCGAAGGCGCGCGCGGCGGCGACACCGCGCGGCGCGGTCCAGCGCCACGGCGCACGCGTGTCGAGCTGCCAGTCGCGCATCGGCATGCCCAGCGCCCGCCCCAGCGCCTGCGCCTGGCGCAGGTTGCCGGCGTTGCCGTCGGTGATGGTCCAGACGCTCGGGTTGTTTGCCTGCCGTTTCATCTGTGTCCGCAATACGTTCCAAAGTTGCGCCCGTGCGTGGCGCCTGCCAGCGCCTACACTGACCGGCTTGGCAGCCCGCACGGCGGGCGCCGCATCCACACGGAGATCATAGATGCCCCCGACCCGGACCGAAGCACTTGCACCGGCAGCGCTGGACCAGCTGTTCCGTACCGCGCGCACCCACAACGAGCTGGGTGGCGAGATCAGCGACGACACCCTTCGCCAACTCTACGATCTGGTGAAGTGGGGCCCGACCAGCGCCAACATGTCGCCGGCGCGCTTCGTTTTCGTGAAGTCCGCTCAGGCCAAGGCGCTTCTGGAGCCTGCGCTGGATGAGGGCAATCACGCCAAGACCATGGCCGCCCCGGTTACGGTGATTGTCGGCTTTGACGAGGACTTCCACGAAAAGCTGCCGTACCTGTTCCCGCATACCGATGCGAAGAGCTGGTTCGCCGGTCCGCGGGAAGGCCGCACGGCAGCGGCGTTTCGCAACGGCAGCCTGCAGGGCGCATACCTGATTCTCGCGGCGCGCGCGCTGGGACTGGACACCGGGCCGATGTCGGGTTTTGACAACGCCAAAGTGGATGCGGCGTTTTTTGCCGGCACCGCGATAAAGTCGAATTTCCTCGTCAACCTCGGGTATGGCAACGCCGCGAAGATCTTCCCGCGCTCGCCACGGCTGTCGTTCGAGGAGGCTGCGCGGATTGCCTGACGGTCCGTGATGCCTGCCACCGCTGAGCCCTGCCACCTTCCCCCAGATAACCGGAGTTCTCCCATGATCAAACGCCTGCTCCTCGCCGCCGCGCTGGCCACGACCGCGACTTTTGCCATCGCCGCGCCGGTTACCTACAAGCTCGATCCCAGCCACACCAACGTGATCGCGCAGTGGAACCACTTCGGCTTCTCCAACCCGGTGGCGCACTTCGGCCAGGCCGAGGGCGTGCTGGTCTACGACGCCGAGAATGTCGCTGCTTCCAGCGTGAAGGTCACCCTGCCCCTGTCGGGCCTGAACACCTTCACCGCCAAGTTCGACGAACACGTGCTGGGCAGTGATTTCTTCGACGCTGCCAAGTTTCCGGTGGCGACGTTCCACAGCACCGCGGTGGAGTCGGCCGGCGAGGGCAAGCTCAAGGTCACCGGCGAGCTGACGATCAAGGACAACACGCATCCGGTGGTGCTGGACGTGACCCTGAACAAGGTGGGCGAGAACATGGGCAAGCAGCCGACGATCGGTTTTGATGCCCACACCACGATCAAGCGCAGCGACTTTGGCGTCGGCATGTACGCGCCGGGCGTCAGCGACGAGGTGGACATCCGCATCACCACCGAGGCCTCGGTCGCCAAGGCCAAGTAGGAAACCTCAGGTGATCGTTGAGCGCCGCGCGGCCTCCCGCGCGGACGGCTCGTCCGCGGCGGACGGGCTTGAGCGGTGGCAGAGCTTCTCCGGCGGGGCGCACTACGACCCGCAATGGATGGGCTTTGGCGCGCTGCGGGTGCTCAACGAGGATCGGCTTGCGCCCGGTGCAGGGTTTGCCCCGTGCCGGCGCGCGAACATGGAAGTGCTCACCTGGGTGCTGTCGGGTGCCCTGGCGCACCGGGACGACAGCGGTGCGGAACGGGTGATCCAAGCCGGCGGCCTGCTGTGGCTGGGAACCGGCCACGGGATGCGTTACCGGCATTGCAACGCGTCCGACGCCGAACCGGTGCATTTCCTGCAGGCCTGGCTGCAGCCCGATCGCGTCAACGCCGAGCCCGCCTCAGCCGTCCGCGCGCCCACGCCGGGCGACGGCTGGCAGCTGCTGGCTTCGCCTGACGGGCGCGATGGCAGCGCGGCGATCCGCCAGGACGCGCGCGTCTACCGGTCGGAGCTGGCACCGGGAACCTCGGCGATTCGCACGCTCGACCCCGCGCGTCGCTACTGGCTGCACGTCGCCACCGGCGCGGTGCGCGTCGATGGACGGGATTTGTCCGCCGGCGACGGCCTGGGTTTCAGCGTCGAGTCCGGCCAGCTTGAATTGGCCGGGGCGGGCGCCGCTCCGGCTGCGCTGCTGTGGTTCGAGCTGCCAGCTTGAGGCAACTGCTAAACTGGCCGTCTTGTACCGTCCGTGATCGCCGCCATGACCGCAGTCCATGACCACCCCACCCAGGCCAACGCCGAGCGCCGCTACACCGTCACGCGCGCCGACCTGCCCTTGAGCTGCCCGACGCCGTCGATGGCGCTGTGGAATTCTCACCCGCGCGTGTACCTGTCGATCGAGGAAGACCTGGAGAGCACCTGCTTCTACTGCGGCGCGCACTTCGTCCTGCAGGACTGATCCAACGCGATGCGCCCGATGACGGTGGTCCAGCTGCTGCCGGCGCTGGAATCGGGTGGGGTGGAGCGCTCAACGCTCGAGATCGCCGAGGCCCTCGTGTCGGCCGGCCATCGTGCCATCGTCGTATCCGCCGGCGGCCGCCTGCTGCCGCAACTGCTCGCCCTTGGCGGAGAGCACGTGACCCTGGATATCGGACGCAAGTCGCCACTCACGCTTTCGCGCGTACTGCCGCTGCGCCGGTTGCTGCAACGCGGTGATATCGATATCGTCCACGTGCGCTCGCGCCTGCCGGCCTGGATCGCGCGCTTCGCACTGGCCGGGATCGAACCCGTGCGCCGGCCGCGTCTGGTCTCCACCGTGCATGGGCTCAACTCGCCCTCGCGCTACAGCGCGGTGATGGTCGGCGGCGAACGCGTGATCTGTGTATCGCAGAGCGTCCGCGATTACATCACGGGCCATTACCCGGCGACCGACACCACGCGCCTGCGGGTCATTCCCCGCGGGATCGACCCGTCCGCCTTCCCGCCTGCGGCGCTGCCCGATCGCGCCGCGCGCGCGTGGGCTGCAGCGCAGCATCCGGCGCTGGCAGGCGATGGCCCGTTGCTGCTGCTGCCCGGGCGCGGCACGCGACTGAAGGGCCACGCCGACGCGGTCGAGCTGCTGGCGCGCTTGCGGGCCGACGGTGGCGACGCGCGGCTCTGGCTGCCGGGCGCGCGCGAGCGCGGGCGCGAGGACTACATCGCCGAACTGGAAGCCATGGCGGCGGCGCGGGGCGTCGCCGATGCGATCGCCTTCACCCAGCCCACCGATGCGATCGCCCGCGCCTACGCGGCGAGCGATCTCGTGCTCCAGCTCTCGCGCAAGCCCGAGGCGTTCGGACGCACCGTGATCGAGGCGCTGTCGGTGGGCCGGCCGGTGCTTGGCTGGGCCCACGGCGGCGTCGGTGAGCTGCTGTCACGACTGCAGCCGCAGGGCGCGGTGCCGCCGTTCGACGCGTCGCTGCTGCACGAGCGGGCGCTCGCGCTGCTGGACCGCGGGTCGACAACAGCCGGTACGATGCCCGATCTGTCCGACTTCACCCTGCATGCGATGCAACAAGCGACGCTGAATGTCTATGCCGAACTCATCAACTGACCGGTCCGCCCGCATCGCCGCCGAGCGCGGCCCGGCCGGGCGGGCGATCCAGGGCTGGCGCTGGGCGCCGGCGTGGATCCTGGCCTACGTCGCGCTGTGGCCCGCACCGGGTTATGCCGAGGCGATCCTGGTGCTGGGGGCGCTGGTGGCGATCGCCAAACTGGTCAGCTCGCGCTTCCGCGGCGGCGTGAGCCTGCTCAGTGGCGAGGCCTGGGCGCTGACCAGCGTGCTGTTTTTTGCCTACTGGGTGCCGCAACTGGTGTCGACGTTCGACTCCATCGATCCCGGGCGGGCGCTGCGCGAAGCCGCGGTCGACCTGCGCTATCTGCCCTTCCTCTGGCTGGCGGCCGCGGCGGTGGCCAACGAGCGCGGGCGTCGCGTGACGTTTGGTGGCCTGGCGACCATCATTGCCGTGTGGACCGTGGACGCGCTGATCCAGGCAGGTACGGGCACCAGCCCGCTGTTTTTCGGCATCGATTCGATCAAGCAGGCGATCAGCGGACACGCGATGTGCAGCGTGAGTCAGGTCGCCGTCGTGGATCGCCTCAGCGGCGTGTTCGGTCCGTGCAACCTCAAGCTGGGCATCGTGCTCGCCAGCCTGTCGCCGTTCGCGCTCTACGCGGCGGCCAAGCGCGCGCATGCGCTCGGCTGGCTGCTTGCGGCGGCCGCGGTCGGCGTAGTCGTGATGCTGGCCGGTTCGCGGGCCTCGTGGATCACCTACCTGCTGGTGCTGGTGTTGTCGGGCTGGCGCCTGCTGGGCTGGAAGAAGCTGCTGGGTGTGTTTGCCGCCGGGGCGATCCTCCTGGGCGTGCTGGGCGTGGTGTCCAGCGATGTGCGCCAGCGCCTGGAGCGCACCACCCATGTCTTCGCGGTCAGTGAGGAAGGGGTCGACCGCGCGCTCTCCGGTCGTACCCGGATCTGGGGCGCTGCGCTGTGCATGGTCCGCGAGCATCCCTTCAACGGTGTCGGCGCGCGCGGCTTCCGCGAGGCTTTTCCGGCCTGCGATCCGCAAAGCGACCAGCAGGCCGAGTGGGGAGAGGGGCCGGCCTTCCACGCCCACCAGATCGTCCTGGAAATCCTCAGTGAAACCGGGTTCTTCGGCCTGGTGATGTGGCTGGCCGGCGCGGCCCTGGCGTGGCGCGCGTGGCGTTTCGCCGATGCCCAGGCGCGCGAGCGGGCGCGTCCGGCGATGCTGGCGCTGGTGGTCACCGTGTTTCCGCTGAACACCCACCTGGCGTTCTATTCGACGTTCTGGGGTGGCCTGACGCTGCTGCTCGCGGCGCTCTACGCGGGCAGCCTGCTGGCGGTGCGCAGCACGCCTGAGACCACCGGTACGGAGTGACTAGCGCGGCTGGTAGGGCGAGCTGTCGCCCGGCGGCCGGCGTTTGAAGCGCCGGTGGATCCACAGATACTGGCTGGGCGCCTCGCGCACCATCGCCTCGATCGCGGCATTGACGCGGGTGCTGTCCGCCACCGCATCGCGGGACGGGAAGTCCTCCAGCTGCGCACCCAGCCGGAGCACGTAATCCGCGCCTTCGCGGCGGTGGAAGAAGGGCACCACCGCGCAGCCGGTCATTCGGGCGAACTGGTGGGTGGCGGTGATCGTCGCCGCAGGCACGCCGAAAAACGGCGCGAACACCGTGTCCTTGCCGCGCATGTCCTGGTCGGGCGCGTACCAGAGCAGCCCGCCCTGCTTGAGGTGGCGCATGGCCGGCCGCAGCTCGGCATTGGCGAACATCGCGCTGGCGTGGCCGAGGCGACCGCGCTTGACCGCCCACTCCATCACTGGACCGCGGTGGCGCCGGTACATGCCGGCCAACGGCAGGTGGTCGCACATCAGCCGCCCGCAGATCTCCAGGGTCATGAAGTGGCCCGACACCAGCAGCACGCCACGACCGCTGGCGCGGATCGCCTCGACCGCCTCCAGGCCTTCGATGCGCACCGTTCGCCGCATCGGTTCGACCGATCCCCACCAGGCGCGTGCGAATTCGAACAGACCAATGCCCAGGTCCCGGAAGTTGTCGCGCAGCAGCCTCTCTCGTTCCGCGTCGGACATGCCGGGAAAACACAGGGCGAGGTTGGTCCGGGCGGCGCGCCGGCGGTCACCGGCGACGCGCAACGCGAGTGCGCCGACTCCAGCGCCGAGTACGCGCTGCAAGCCCCACGGCAAGCGGGCGGCGATCAGCAGCACGCCCAGCCCCAGCCACGCCGGCCAATGCCGCGGGCTGAGCGGCGCCGGGCCGGGCGAGGTCGGGCTTGCGACGCCGCGGTCGCGCGGAGGGGATGCTGGAGCCATGCGGTGGATTCTACCGGGCCCGTGCCGGGTGAGCCGCCTGCCTCGGCAACGCTCGGCCGAGTCGGCGCGCAAGGGTCGTACAGTATCCTCAGCCGATGCGAACAGACCTGATCGAGCGCCTCCTGCGCGGCCTGTATTCGACCGTGTTGTACCTGCTGGTGCCGCTGACGGTTTACCACCTGATCTGGCGTGGCTTTCGCCAGCCCAGCTACTTCCAGCGCTGGAACGAACGCTACGCCCGTTACCGCGATTCCCCGCATACCGGCACCCTGTGGCTGCACGCGGTGTCCGTGGGCGAGGTCAACGCCGCCGTGCCGCTGGTGAATGCGCTGCGCCGCGGCCGACCGGACCTGCACCTGCTGGTCACCACGATCACCCCGACCGGGTCGGAGCGCGTGCGGGCGCTGTGGGGGCATGACGTGGAGCACGTCTACCTGCCCTATGACCTGCCCGGCGCGGTGGCGCGCTTCCTGCGCCATTACCGGCCGCGCGCGGCGCTGATCATGGAGACCGAGTTGTGGCCGAACCTGCTGTTCGGTTGCCGCGACCATGGCGTGCCGGCCTACATCCTCAACGCACGCCTGTCGGAACGCTCGCTGCGCGGTTACCGCGTGCTCGCGCCGCTGGTGAGCCGGGCGCTGCGCACGGTGACCACCGTGGCGGCGCAATCGATGGCCGATGCGATGCGCTTCGTGCAACTGGGCGCACGCTCCGGCCAGGTCGTCGACGTGGGCAACCTGAAATACGACGTCATGGTGCCCGAGGGCCTGGAGGCGTTTGCCGACGAATGCCGGACCCACTGCGGGCGCCGGCCGGTGTGGATCGCCGCCAGCACGCACGAGGACGAGGAGGCCGCGGTGATCTCCATCCACCGGCGGCTGCGCGAGCGCTATCCCGACCTGCTGCTGTTGTGGGCGCCGCGCCATCCGGAGCGGTTCCGGGTGGTCGCCGAGCACGCGCGCGCATCGGGGTGGGAGGTGTCGACGCGCTCCCGGGCGCAGTGGCCGTCGGCGACAGACGCGGTGTTTGTCATCGACACCATGGGCGAGCTGCTGCCGTTCTATGCCTGCGCGGACGTCGCCTTTGTTGGCGGCAGCCTGCAGGAGGTGGGTGGGCACAACCTGCTGGAGCCGGCGGCGGCCGGCACTGCGATCGTCACCGGTCCGCACCTGCACAACTTCGAGGAAATCTCGCGCCAGCTCGATGAGGCCGGCGCGTTGCGGATCGGCCAGGACCCGATGGGCGTGGGCGGCGCACTGGAGGAACTGCTGGCGGATCCGGCGCTGCGCCGGCAGATGACCTCGGCAGGGCAGCTGCTGGTGGAATCCGGCCGCGGCGCGCTCGCCCAGACCCTGGTGCTGCTGGCGCCCGCGCTGGGGCCCGGGCAGCGTGATTCGGCCTAGTGCTGGATGGGCGAGGCCACTTCGGCCTCGGCGTTGACCGTCAGCAGGCGGTTGATCTCCGCGACGTCTTCGATGTCCAGTGTGCCCGCCGCTTCTTCCAGCACCAGTCGCTGCTGCAGGTGGTTGTATCGCGCCAGGGCGTACGCCTGCTGGGCAGTGAACAGGTTGCGCTGGTTCACCAGTACATCCAGAACCGTGCGGGTGCCGACTTCCAGTCCGACCTGGGACGCGTCGTAGGCGGCCTGCGCCGATACCAGCGCCAGGCGCCGGGCTTCCACTTCGCTGACCCCGGCCACCAGCGTCTGGTAGGCGTTGCGGGTATTGCGTTCCAGCGCGCGCCGCTGCTGCTCGAGCTGGTCGCTGGCGACATCACGCTGGGCCACGGCCTGGCGCACGCGTGACTGGGTAGCGCCACCGGAGAAGATCGGCACCGACAGCGTCACCCCGACCTGCGGGCCGCGGCTCTCGCTCTCGATCGGATTGGTCACCGAGCCCGGCAGCCCGCTGGCGCTGAAGGTGTTTTCACCCCAGGTCTTGCCGTCCGAATAACCACCGCCCAGATAGAGCGTCGGCCAATGGCCCGAGCGCGCAGTGCCGACGTCGGCTTCGGCCGATTCCACCTGCAGTTCCTTGGCCCGCAACGCCGGGTTGTTCTCCATCGCGGTCTGCACCCAGCCATCGGCGCCGTCGGCGACCGGCAGCGCGGGCTGGAAGTCCTGCGGCAGTCCTTGCAGGTTGCGCACGGGAACACCGGTGATTTCGGTCAGCGCCTGGTAGGCGTCGGCCACGGCATTGCGGGCGACGATCGTGTTGGCCCGCGCGCTGTCGAACTGGGCGCGCGCCTCATGCACGTCGGTGATCGGCGCCAGGCCGACCTCCAGCCGCTTGGAGGCGAAGTCGAACTGCTTCTGCAGCGCCTGCTCGGCGGCTTCGGCGGCGGCCAGGGTTTCCAGCTGCACCAGCACGTTGAAGTAGGTGGCCGAGGTGCGGGTGATCAGGCTCTTGCCCGCCGCGTCGAGCTGGAAATCGCTGGCGCGCGCCAGCGCCTTCTGGCTGTCGAGGATGGTGAAGCGGGCGCGGTCGAAGATCATCTGGTCCACGTTGACGCCCAGGCGCCGGGTCGTGGTCTCGGTCTCGACGTTGCCGGTGAAGGTGATCGGTTGGCCGGTCACCGGGTCGAACTGGTTCTGCGTGGCCGGCCCTTCGCTGCGGCTGCGGTTGTAGGACGCACTGCCGTTGATCTGCGGCAGCATCGCCGCCCGGGCCTGCACCGCGCCCTCGCGGGTCGCCAGCCGTCCGGACTCGGCTGCGGCGAACTGCGGATCGCCGGCACGCGCCAGCTCATAGGTCTGGAGCAGGTCGGCCGCGCCGGCAGTGGCGGGCAGGAGCGCAACGACGAGGGCGAGTACGAGTGGGCGGGTGATCATGCGGGGTCCTTGCGCTCAGAATTCGAAGGCGGGTACGGGTGCCGCACCGGCGAGATAGGGAATGTCGGTCTCGAACAACGATTCAATGCGCGATCCGTTGACGTCCACGTGCACCAGCACGGTCTCCATGACCGGCGAGCGCCCGCGCACGATCAGCATGCGTCCGCCGGGCTTGACCCATTCCAGGAACGCCATCGGGATCGTGTCCACCGCGCCGGTCACGCAGACCACATCGAACTGGCGGGCGGTGCGGTAGGAAAACGCATCCGCGTGGATGACCTCGACGTTGGCGATTGCGCGCGCCGTCAGGTTGGCGCGACCCAGCTCGGCCAGCTCTGCATGCTTCTCGATACTGACCACGTCGCGCGCCAGGCGCGACATGCACGCGGTGAGGTAACCGCTGCCGGTGCCGACCTCCAGCACGTCCTCGTCGGGCTGCAGCAGCAGCGATTGCAGCATGCGCCCCTGGATGACGGGCTTGAGCATCACCTGGCCCTGCGGCAGTGGCAGGTTGCTGTCGGTATAGGCCAGGTTGCGGTGTGGCGCCGGCACGAACGGCTCGCGCGGCATGGTCGCCAGTACGTCCAGGACCCGCGCATCCAGCACGTTCCAGGGGCGTACCTGCTGCTCGACCATCAAGTCCCTGGCCTCGGCGTAGTCAATCATGGTCATCGGGTCGAATCTCGGGCTATGCGTGTCAACCGCGTATTGTACCGGCGACGTGCCACAGCATCACGTCAGCGGGGCCTGTGGCGGAGTGCCGGAAGTCACCGCGACCAAGGTCACGGCTGGCGCATGGACTGGTCCGGGCTGGCGTATGCACGCAGGAACACGTCCACCGCGGACGCCAGGTGGGCGGGAACCTCCGCGGCGGCCAGCCCTTCCAGTCCCAGCAGACGCCGCGCGTGCGGCTCGCCCTTCAGAAGGGCGAGCAACTGCCCGGCCGCCCGCGCCAGCTCGGCGGCGTTTTCGGGATCCAGACGCAACTCGCCCAACTCGGCGCGACGCTTCAGCAGCGCCGCCAGCTCCTGGTGGATGCGGGCGGGGCCTGCCTCCCAGAACGTGCGGACCACCGGCGAGTCGGCCAGCTGCGGCGCCGACAGCATGCGCAGCGCGCCGATCGCCTCCTCGCTGCTGGCCATGGCGTGGAAGGCGCGGGCGATCTCCAGCAGGTGCTCACGCAGCGGCGCTCCGGACGCGCGGTCGAACAGCGCATGCGGCAGTTGCAGCTCGCAGTACGAGCCCACGGCGGCGGCGAACAGGTTTTCCTTGTCGCCGAAGTGGCTGTAGACGGTCAGCTTGGAGACGCTGGCGGCCGCCGCGATCTGGTCCATGCTCACGCCGTCAAAACCGTGCTGCAGGAACAGTAGCCGTGCCGATTCCAGGATCGCCGCGCGCTTGGCCGGATCCTTGGGGCGTCCGGGACCCGCCGGGCCCGACGAGGCCGGGCGGCCTGGCGGGGTGGATCCCGAACCGTGATCGCCGCGGAGGTGCGAATCGCTCATCACCCAATACTAGACCGGGGAGTTTTATATTTATACAGTGCCTGCCACTCCAAGCGCTCAACCCGGGAATCGATCCGACATGTGCAGCCGTAGCCGAACCGGTCGCTCCGCCTCTTTGTTGGGCAATCTCACTGCCGCGCTGCTGGTGCTGCTGGTGGCCGCCTGCACTGGAAGCGATCCCGAGCCCCAGGAAAAGCCTCCCGTGCTGGTCGTGCTGCCCGGTGCCGGCGCGGCGACGGAAATGTCGCTGACCGGGGAGATCCGCGCGCGCGAGGAGAGTCCGCTGTCCTTCCGGATCGGCGGCAACATGCTCGAGCGGCGGGTCGAGGTCGGTGACCACGTCAGCGAGGGCGACGTGCTGGCGACGCTGGATCCCGACGACCAGCAGGCCCAAGCGAGTGCCGCGCGGGCCAAACTGGCTGCGCTCGAGGCAGACCTCAAAAGGGCGCGCGCCGACCAGGCCCGCTACGCGCAACTGGTCAAGGACCAGTTGATCAGCCGATCCAACATGGATGCGCAGACTGCCGCCGCCGAAGCGGCGCAGGGGCAGGTCAATGCGGCCCGCGCCGAGCTGCGCATGGCCAGCAACCAGGCCGGTTACAGCAAGCTGGTCTCGCCGGCGGACGGTGTGATCGCCAGCCGCCAGGCCGAGGCCGGGCAGGTGGTGGCCGCCGGGCAGCCGGTCTTCACGCTGGCTGCGGACGGCGCGCGCGAGATCGTCTTTGCCGTGGCCGAGAACGCCAAGGAGGAGGTCCAGCCCGGCAAGGCGGTGCAGGTCGAGGTCTGGTCGCAGCCGGGCAAGCGCTGGCCCGGCACCGTGCGCGAAGTGTCGCCGTCGGCCGATCCCGCGTCGCGGACCTTCGCCGCCAGGGCCACCGTGGACGCACCCGAAGGTGCGCTGCAACTGGGCCAGAGCGCGCGGGTCATCATCCCCACCAATGCCGCGGGCGGCGCGACGTTCAGCGTCCCGCTCACCGCGTTGCAGCGCCAGGGCGATGGCGTGGCGGTGTTCGTGGTCGACCGCGCCAGTTCCACCCTGAAGCTCCAGCCGGTGTCCATCGGTGCGTATGGCAACGACAGCGTGCCCGTGCTCGATGGCCTGGCCAAGGATGACTGGGTGGTCGCCGCCGGCGGCCATCTGTTGCGCGAGGGTCAGGAGGTGGCGCCGGTGGACCGCGACAACCTGCCGCTGGGCAACTGACCGTGATGCGGTTCAATCTTTCCGCGTGGGCCCTGCGCCATCGCAGCCTGGTCGTCTACATGATGCTGGTTGTGGCGATCGCCGGCACGTTCTCCTACCTCAAGCTGGGCCGCAGCGAGGATCCGGCGTTCACCTTCAAGGTCATGGTGATCCACACCGTGTGGCCGGGCGCGACCGCCGAGCAGGTCGGCCGGCAGGTGACGGAGCGCATCGAGCGCAAGCTGATGGAGACCGGCGAGTACGAGTTCATCCGCTCCTACTCGCGCGCCGGCGAGTCGCAGGTGATCTTCGCCGCGCGCGACTCCATGCGGTCCTCGCAGGTGCCCGAGCTGTTCTACCAGGTGCGCAAGAAGATCGGCGACCTGCGCCCGGAGCTGCCGGCCGATATCGTCGGTCCGTTCTTCAATGACGAGTTCGGCGACACCTTCGGCAACATCTATGCGCTGACCGGCGCCGGCTTCGACTACGCCGTGATGAAGGACTACGCCGACCGCATCCAGCTGGCCCTGCAGAAGGTGCCCGACGTCGGCAAGATCGAGCTGTTCGGGGTCCAGGACGAGAAGGTCTGGATCGAGCTTTCCAACACCAAGCTGGCCACGCTGGGCGTTTCGGCGGCGGCGGTGCAGGATGCGCTGCAGCAGCAGAACGCCGTCGTCCCCGGTGGGTTCTTCGAGACCGCCAGCAGCCGCGTGCCGGTGCGGGTCAGCGGCCAGTTCGAGTCGGTCGAGCAGATCCGCCAGTTCCCGATCCGGGTCGGCGACCGCACCTTCCAGCTCGGCGACGTGGCCACGGTGGAGCGCGGCTTCTCCGATCCGGCCCAGCCGGGCATGCGCTTCATGGGTCAGGACGCGATCGGCATCGGCGTGGCGATGCGCGATGGCGGCGACATCCTGGCGCTCGGCAAGACCCTGGAAAGCGAGTTCGAGCAACTGCAGAAAACCCTGCCGGTGGGCATGGCGCTGCACAAGGTGTCCGACCAGCCGGCGGCGGTGAAGGAGTCGGTCGGCGAGTTCGTCCGCGTCCTGGCCGAGGCGGTCGGCATCGTGCTGCTGGTGAGCTTCCTGTCGCTGGGCTTCCGCACCGGTCTGGTGGTCGCCTTGTCGATCCCGCTGGTGCTGGCGATGACCTTCACGGTGATGGAGATCTTCGGCGTCGGCCTGCACAAGATCTCGCTGGGCGCGCTGGTGCTGGCACTCGGGCTGATGGTCGATGACGCGATCATTGCGGTGGAGATGATGGCGATCAAGATGGAGCAGGGCTTCGATCGCCTCAAGGCGGCGGCGTTTGCGTGGGAGTCGACCGCGTTCCCGATGTTGACCGGCACCTTCATCACCGCGGCCGGCTTCCTGCCGATCGCGACGGCGGCGTCGAGCACCGGCGAATACACGCGCTCGCTGTTCGAGGTGGTGACCATCGCGCTGCTGGTGTCGTGGGTCGCGGCGGTGGTGTTCGTGCCCTTCCTGGGCGACAAGCTGCTGCCGCACATCGAGCGCGGCGCGCATGGCCATCCGGCCCCGCCGAAACCCGGTTCGCTGGCCGCGCGCTGGCAGGCCCGGCGCCAGGCCTGGGCGGACCGGCATCCGGCCTTCGCCGACGTGATTGCGCCGCTGCCGCAGGACGTCGGGCAACCGCACGATCCGTATGCGACGCGCTTCTACCAGCGTTTCCGCAGCTGGGTGGTGTGGTGCGTGCGCCATCGCTGGTTGGTGATCGTGCTCACCATCGCCGCGTTCGTGCTGTCGCTGCTGATGTTCCGCTTCGTGCCGCAGCAGTTCTTCCCCGAGTCGGTGCGCCCCGAGCTGATGGTCGACATGGAGCTGGCCGAGGGCAGTTCGCTGCGCGCGACCCGCGCCCAGGCCGAGCGGCTGGAAGCGCTGCTGGCCGAGCGCGACGACCTGACCAACTACACCGCCTACATCGGTACCGGCTCGCCGCGTTTCTACCTGCCGCTGGACCAGCAATTGCCGTCGGCCAACTTCGCCCAGTTCGTGCTGATGCCCGAGAGCCTGGAGGCGCGCGAGGCGCTGCGCAGCTGGATGATCGACGAGGTCGTGCCGCTGTTCCCCGACCTGCAGCTGCGCGTGACCCGGCTGGAGAACGGCCCACCGGTCGGCTATCCGGTGCAGTTCCGCGTCTCCGGCGAGCACATCGACCAGGTGCGCCGGATCGCCTACGCCGTGCGCGAGGAGATCCGCAACAACCCGCACGTGGCCAACGTCAACCTGGACTGGGACGAGCCGGGCAAGGTCGTGCGCCTGCAGGTCGACCAGGCACGGGCGCGCGCGCTGGGCATCACCTCGGCGCAGCTGTCACAGGTGCTCAGCGGCTCGCTGTCGGGCATCCAGGTCAGCACCTACCGCGAGGGCAACCAGCTGATCGGGATGGTCCTGCGCGGCGGGGAGGAGGAGCCGATCGCGCTGGATCAACTCTCCACGTTGATGGTGCCGACCGCCAGCGGCCAGAGCGTGCCGCTGGCCCAGGTCGCCACGCTGGAGTACGGCTTCGAGGAAGGCATCATCTGGCACCGCGACCGCAAGCCGACCATGACCGTGCGCGCCGACATCTACGACGGCACCCAGCCGGCGTCGGTGATGGGGCAGATCTCGCCGACCCTGGACGGGATCCGCGACGAACTGCCGTACGGCTACTCGGTGGACGTGGGCGGCAGCGTGGAGGACTCGGCCCGCGGTCAGGACTCGATCGCCGCCGGCGTGCCGCTGTTCCTGTTCGTCGTGTTCACGCTGCTGATGGTGCAGCTGCGCAGCTTCTCGCGCAGTTTCATGGTCCTGCTGACCGCGCCGCTGGGGATGATCGGCGTCACCCTGTTCCTGCTGGTGTTCCGGGTGCCATTCGGCTTCGTGGCGATGCTGGGCACCATCGCCCTGTCCGGCATGATCATGCGTAACGCGGTGATCCTGGTTGACCAGATCGAGCAGGACCGGCGCGACGGCCACGAGACCTGGGATGCGATTGTCGAGGCGACGGTGCGCCGCTTCCGGCCGATCGTGCTGACCGCGCTGGCCGCGATCCTGGCGATGATCCCGCTCTCGCGCAGTGCCTTCTTCGGCCCGATGGCGGTGGCGATCATGGGTGGACTGCTGGTGGCCACCGTGCTGACACTGCTGTTCCTGCCCGCGCTGTATGCGGCCTGGTTCCGGGTCAAGGTGCCCGAGTCCGGCTCGCCTCGCACAGCGTAGCGGGCGCTACCCAACGCGCAGGCCGCCGTGGCCTGCGTCGGCAATGCACGCCGTTTCAATCAGCATGGCCGCGCGAGTACGCAACTGGCGCGCTCGACACTCTCTGAACCAAAGGGCCGTGTGATGCTTGGTGAACGGCTGCCTCCTGCCCGCGTTTCCGTCCTTGCGGCCGGCGCGCGCCAGCAGCCGCGCCCATGGATCCAGTTCGATCCGGAGCAGATCGAACGCTCGTATAACAGGTCGCCCTTCCTGGTGAAACACCGCCTGGCAGAACGGCCGCAGTTCATGCTGCCATCGCTGTTCGCGCTCTGCCGGCGGATGCCCACACCAGCGGTCAAGGTGCGTATCGGCAAGATACCCGGCGACGCGGATTTTGACTCTTCGCTCCATCGCTACAACCACGGGCTCACCCTGGAAGATGCGGTCGAGCACTTCGAGGAGCGGGAGGCCTACATCGTTGTCTACAACCCGGAGCGTGATGCGGAATACCGCCCGGTGATCGAAGGCTTGCTAGGCGAGATCATCGTGGGTATCGAACGGCTCGATCCCAGGCCGACCTGGTACTCCACGTACTTCTTCATATCGGCCCGACACGCCGTGACGCCGTACCACATGGATCGCGAGATGAATTTCCTGCTGCAGATCCGCGGCCACAAGACCGTCAGGCTCTGGGACCCTGCCGATGCAACGATCATGACGCAAGCCCAGAAAGACCGCCTGCTCAGCGCGGAAGGGGAGGCGAGGCCAGCGTATCTGCCTTCGTTTGCCACCAAGGCAAAAGTGTTCGAACTCGAGCCAGGCCTCGGTGTGCACCATCCGTTCATTGCGCCCCATCTGGTGACCACCGGACCAGAGCTGTCCATCTCCCTGGCCATCACGTTTCGGACCGCGCGGTCGGACGTCTGGGCGGATGCACACCGTTTCAATCACCGCATGCGGCGCCTTGGTCTGCACCCGCGGGCGGTTGAGAGCAATCCCGCCGTCGACGCCACCAAGGCCGCATGCCTGCGTGGCTTGCGCGGGATGCGCAACGCGGTGCGCGGTGGGACGGAACGGGAGGGGGCGTAGACCACGGGAGACGCCTGAAGGTTGTGGCGGTCGCGGCGCGTGTAGCCACGCCATCCCGCGTTTCGGGTCACGGTGCCGGAGTCTGGGACAATGCAACGCTGACCGACCCCTCTGACGGACGAATCCCATGACCCAGTCCCTACGCATCGCAATGGCCCAGTTCGACTTCGCCGTCGGCGCGGTGGATGAGAACGCCGACCTGATCGTGGAACTGATCGAGCAGGCGCGCGACGATCACGGCGCCGACCTGGTGCTCTTCCCCGAGCTGGCGATATCGGGCTACCCGCCCGAGGACCTGTTGATGCGGCCGGGTTTCCTGCGCGCTTGCGAGGCGGCGATCGGGCGGGTGGCCAAGGCCGCCACCGGCATCACGGTGGTCGTGGGCTGGCCGGAGTCGGCCGGGTCGGTGGTCTACAACGCCGCCAGCGTCCTGCGCGACGGCGTGATCGAGAAGACCTACCGCAAGCGCAAGCTGCCCAATTACGCGGTGTTTGATGAGCGCCGCTATTTCGTCGTCGACCCCGACGGCGGGGACTGCGTGTTTGAAGTCAAAGGCACCCGGCTGGGTTTGCTGGTGTGCGAGGACCTGTGGTTCCACGAGCCGATCGCTTCCACCGTGGCGGCCGGCGCGGAGCTGGTGCTGTCCATCAACGCCTCCCCGTTTGAGCACGACCAGCACGGCCGGCGCGACCAGTTGCTGGAGGACGCCTCGCGCGGCAGCGGCGTGCCGATCGCCTATGTCAATTGCGTGGGCGGCCAGGACTCGCTGGTGTTCGACGGCGCGTCCCTGGTCGCCGATGGCGATGGCTGCGTGCACCCGGCGGCGTCGGCCTTCACCGAGCAGTGGCTGGTGGTCGATTTCGAACCGGCCAGCAAGCGCTTCCACCCGGTGCTGTGGCAGCAGGACGGCGACGAGAGCCGCGATGCGCTGGCGTGGCGCGCGGTGGTATCCGGCACGCGTGACTATTGCCGCAAGAACGGCTTCCGCAACGCGTGGGTGGGCCTGTCGGGCGGACTGGATTCGGCGGTCGTGCTGGCCATCGCGGTGGACGCGCTGGGCGCCGACAACGTCACCGCGGTGCGCATGCCCTCGCGCTACACCGTCAGCCTGTCCAACGACCTGGCCGCCGAGCAATGCCAGGAGCAGGGCGTGCGGCTGCTCGACCTGCCCATCGAGCAACCGTTCCAGGGCTTCCTGGCCGCGCTGGAGACGGTATTCGAAGGCCAGGCGGTGGATACCACCGAGGAGAACCTGCAGTCGCGGATCCGCGGCGCGCTCCTGATGGCGCTGAGCAACAAGTTCGGCGGCCTGCTGCTGACCACCGGCAACAAGAGCGAATACGCGGTCGGCTATTCGACCATCTACGGCGACATGGCCGGCGGCTACGCGCCGATCAAGGACCTCTACAAGAGCGAGGTCTTCGAGCTGGCGCGCTGGCGCAACACCGTCGGCGACCCGGTCGTCCCGGTCGGTGTGATCGCGCGAGCCCCGTCCGCGGAACTGCGCGCCGACCAGAAGGACGAGGATTCGCTGCCGCCCTACGACGTGCTCGACGCGCTACTGCGCCGCTGCATCGACCAGGAGCAGTCCCGCGATGAGATCGTCCGCGCCGGTTTCGATGCCGCGACGGTGGACCGCATCCTGCACCTGGTCCGCATCAGCGAGTGGAAGCGCCACCAGGCCGCGCCCGGCCCGAAAGTGTCGCGGCGCGCGTTTGGGCGGGAAAGGCGGTATCCGATCAGTAATGGGTTTCGGGATTAGCTTTCGGACCCTCCAGTTAGATAGCGGTCAAGGCGACTGACGGCTTGCTTTCGTGAGAGCGCTCTCCCCGGGATAGCGTCACGTGAGATTGGGTACGGGCAGCCATCGGCTTGTTCATGGCCTCATAAAATGTGCCGCAAGCAGCAACCCAATTACCCAATAGACCCAGTGGGGAATCATAGGCGCATCCCGCGGGTGCGGCGGACGAGACTCTGCGTGCCCATCAACGCGCTCGGACCAGTGACTGCGGCGCGGCGTCTCCACTGCGAAGTCGCCGCGCTGCAGGAGCTTATAGAGGTAAGTTCGGCTGCGATCCGTCTTCCCCGTTCGCTGCATGAGCGCCTGGCGCAAAGCATGGGCATCGGCGAGTGCCCCGTGGACATCCGATCGCTCAATCGCGAAGTGTGCACACACTGTGTCGAGTTTCTTGTTCGCCAAGGGAGCCCAGGGCCACTGGCGCTGTGTGCAGCGCCACCTCCGTCGCTCGATGCCGGAAATTACCTGCCCAATCATACGAATGTCGAAGCGGGCGTTGTGCGCGATCAGGGCACTGGCACGGTCCAGCATTGAGGTCAGAGCCGGAACATCAAACGCAAGTCCGCGAAGCGCTTCCACCGACATGCCATGAACACGCTGGGCATGTGGATTCATTGGAACCGTCGGGCATGCAAGACCATGCCATTCCGCGATGGGCTCGCCGAAGCCCTTCGCGTCGAGCTCCACCAGGACCGCTGCGATACTTACCGGCTGGTCGGCGGCGCTCAAGCCTGTGGTCTCGCAATCTAAAAAACACACGATCATTGGTTCCAAAATGTAGCCCCTTGGATTTACCGAACCCCGGCCTCCATTCACAGCGCCCCGAAAACCCGGAATTGAACCGCGATCACGCGATCAATGTCGTGCCGGCTAGGAATGTTTGGATTAAAGGGGGCTAATGCTCTCGATTTTCGCAACGCAACGGTACCCCGAATGGAACTCGGCCGGTCTACCCCGCGGAAGTTCCACGGCTGCTGACTACATAACTCTGAGTGGGGTTCAGTCGTGTGCCCAAGCTCTGAAGGCAAGTGCCTGGACGGAGGTGTATACTCTCCCCCAGTATCCGAGACGTCACGTCATGCCGCACTCCCCCGAAGAAAAGAAACGTGTCCTGGCCAGGGTCCGCCGCGCGCGGGGACAGCTGGAGGCGCTGGAGCGTGCGCTGGAGGCGGGTGCGGACTGTGGGCC
Source organism: Lysobacter ciconiae (assembly GCF_015209725.1). NCBI lineage: Bacteria > Pseudomonadati > Pseudomonadota > Gammaproteobacteria > Lysobacterales > Lysobacteraceae > Novilysobacter > Novilysobacter ciconiae. The sequence continues at coordinate 444,900 of NZ_CP063656.1, forward strand.
GGTACTGCAGCAGATCGCCGCGATCCGCGGTGCGGTCAATGGATTGATGTCGCAGGTGCTGGAAAGCCATCTGCGTGAGGAGCTGGGAAGCCCTGCTGAGGATCCTTCACGCCGCCAGGCGGGCATCGACGATGCCGTGGCGCTGGTGCGCGCTTACCTGAAATGATTTGGAGAACGCCATGAAATCACGTGCCGCCGTCGCTTTCGAAGCCGGAAAGCCCCTGCAGATCGTCGAGATCGATGTCGAGCCGCCGCGCAAGGGCGAGGTCCTGGTCAAGATCACCCACACCGCGCTGTGCCACACCGACGCGTTCACCCTGTCGGGCGATGACCCCGAGGGCGTGTTTCCGGCCGTGCTCGGGCATGAGGGCGCGGGCATCGTGGTCGAGGTCGGCGAGGGCGTGACCAGCGTCAAGCCGGGCGATCACGTCATTCCGCTGTACACCGCCGAGTGCGGCGAGTGCCTGTTCTGCAAGAGCGGCAAGACCAACCTGTGCGTCGCCGTACGCGCGACCCAGGGCAAGGGCGTGATGCCCGACGGCACCACCCGCTTCTCCTACAACGGCGAGCCGATCTACCACTACATGGGCTGCTCGACCTTCAGCGAGTACACCGTCGTCGCCGAGGTCTCGCTGGCCAAGGTCAACCCGGATGCCAATCCCGAACACGTCTGCCTGCTCGGCTGCGGGGTCACCACCGGCATCGGCGCGGTCCACAACACCGCCAAGGTGGCCGAGGGCGACAGCGTGGCGGTCTTCGGCCTGGGCGCGATCGGGCTGGCGGTCATCCAGGGCGCGGTGCAGGCCAAGGCCGGGCGGATCATCGCCATCGACACCAATGCCGAGAAGTTCGAGCTGGCCCGGCAGATGGGCGCGACCGACTGCGTGAACCCCAGGGACCACGACAAGCCGATCCAGGAAGTCATCGTCGAGATGACCGGCTGGGGCGTGGACCACAGCTTCGAGTGCATCGGCAACGTCGACGTGATGCGCGCCGCACTGGAATGCGCGCATCGTGGCTGGGGCCAGTCGGTGATCATCGGCGTTGCCGGTGCGGGCAAGGAGATCAGCACGCGGCCGTTCCAGCTGGTGACCGGGCGCAAGTGGATGGGCACCGCGTTTGGCGGCGTCAAGGGCCGGACCCAGCTGCCGGGCATGGTCGAGGACGCGATGCGCGGGGATATCCAGCTGGCGCCGTTCGTAACCCACACCCTGCCGCTGGAGCGGATCAACGAGGCGTTCGAGCTGATGCACGCGGGCGAGTCGATCCGCACCGTGATCCATTACTGATGGTCAGCGATCGATCCCGGCTACGCCGGGCCATCCATCGTCGAGAGGTGAACAATGAAACAGATTGAACAGCACGCCAGTTTTGGCGGCAGCCAGGAAGTCTGGCAGCACGCGTCCAGCACGCTGGGCGTTGACATGGACTTTGCGGTCTACCTTCCGCCGCAGGCCAGGCAGGGGCCGTGCCCGGTCCTGTACTGGCTGTCGGGCCTGACCTGCAACGAGCAGAACTTCATCACCAAGGCGGGCGCGCAGGGATACGCGGCCAAGCACGGGGTGATCCTGGTGGCGCCCGACAGCAGCCCGCGCGGCGAAGGGGTCGCCGATGACGAGGCCTACGACCTGGGCCAGGGCGCGGGCTTCTACCTCAACGCGACCCGCGAGCCGTGGGCAAAGCACTACCGGATGTACGACTACATCACCCAGGAGCTGCCGGCGCTGGTGGATGCGCATTTCCCGACCACCACCGCGCGTGGCATCAGCGGTCACTCGATGGGCGGCCACGGCGCGCTGGTGATCGCGCTGCGCAACCCGGGCATGTTCCGCAGCGTGTCGGCATTCTCGCCGGTGGTTGCGCCCAGCCAGGTGCCGTGGGGCGAGAAGGCGTTCGGTGCCTATCTTGGTGAGGATCACGACGAGTGGATGCAGTGGGACGCCACCGCGCTGGTCGCCAATGCCAGCGAGCGCCTGCCGCTGCTGGTCGACCAGGGCGATGCCGACAACTTCCTCGACGAGCAGTTGCGCCCGCAGCTTCTGCAGCAGGCCTGCGAGGCGGCCGGTCACCCGCTGACCCTGCGAATGCAGCCGGGCTATGACCACAGCTACTACTTCATTGCCAGCTTCATCGGCGAGCACATCGCCCACCACGCCAAGGCGATGAAGGGCTGATCACCGGGGATAGGGATGTCGCGCGGGGTGGCCTGAAGGCACTCCGCGCGCGGCCCGGCTGGTTCAGGACGACACGGTCGTCTGGTCCGCTAGACGAAAGTCGGTAAACGCGAAACGTCCGTCGCGCAGCACGGTGTCCCCCCGCTGCAAATGAAGCGGCCGCCGGAACATCGGGCCATCTTCAACCAGGGTGTGGAACTCGCCGTTCTCGCCGCAGGGATCTGTCCCGGCGGGAAGGTCCGCCAGCAGTTCGGTGTCGAACAGGCAGCCGGCGAAGCGCGCATCCAGTTGCTGCGTATCCACGCAACACAGGTGGGTGCGCAGGCCACCGTCGAGCATCTCGCGCGCCAGCATGGTGGTGTCGCTGCCGAACAACGGCGTGAGGATGCTCCAGCCGTGGCGGGCGCACATCGCCTCGCGCCATTCGCGTACGTCAGTGAGCAGGAGGTCGCCGAACGCGATGGTGTCGATGCCCGGCCAGCGATCGCGCGCCTGACCAAGACTGGCGGCAAAGGCGGCTTCGTAGGTGACGTTGTCGGAGCCGTGCGGAATCACCGATTCCAGCAGCGGCACGCCGGCCGCATCCGCCTGCGCGCGCAAAACGTCGCGGCGAATGCCGTGCATGGCCACCCGTTGGAAATCGCCGTTGAGGGTGGTCAGCAGGCCGACCACCTCGACGTGGTCGCGGCTACGCAGGTGATGCAGGGTCCAGGCGGCGTCCTTGCCGCCGCTCCACGCGAGCAGGATCCGGCGCGACATCGGTCGCTCAGGCGGACTTGACGTCGCGCAGTTCCCACGCGCTGCCGGCGAGCAGGCGCAGGCGCTGCTTCAGGACGGTTCCCGGGATGTTGGTGGTCACCACCAGGTCGATGTGCAGGTCGTCCTGCGCACCTTCCACCGTCGCGTCCGGATCGGTCGCGGCGAGCGAACGGTCCACCTCGTCGGGTTCGTCCTGCTTGCGACGCCAGCGCTCGAACAGGCCGTCGCCGCGCAGCGCGGCCTGCAGTTCGGCGGCGAAGCCCTCGCCACTCTGCGCGGTGAAGGACAGATCCGGGTCGGCGCCGCGTGCGCGCGCGCCGTCGGGGAGGGTGATGTAGTAGCGGGTGGCCATGCGTAGTCCCTGGATGGAATGACGCCAGCTTACGGCCCACGCCATCGGGTCGCGGTGAACGCTGATCGGTCGCAGCGCTCGGGCTGGCGCGCGGCGGTGTCCGGATACATCAGCCGGGAGACGTATACGCATGAGCACGGTCAGCGCGTGCGTTCCGAATTGCGAGCTAGGGAGAAAGTGTTTATGGCACGACGCGTGAGATCTTACCGGGCGCCCAACGTGGGGTTGCGGGTCCTGATGCCAGCGGTACTGGCGGCAACCCTGGCAGTGGCGGCACCGGCTGCGGCGATGGAGTCGCAGGCCGACTTCATGTTTGAGATGCTCGGCGCGATGACGTGTGAACCTCCGCCTCGGGAGTTTGATCTGGCCGAGTACCGACAGATGGTTTCCGACAATCCGGAGTTGCCATTGACCCGAGGCACGATGGAGGGCGGGATGAGCAGCAGCCTCGCCGGCGGCACTGCGTATGGTGACGATGGGCGGGGAAGCTACATGGTCGGCATGCAGGGCATCTTGCTGGACCACAGCGATGACGTGACGGCGTTGTGCGTGATCCTCGCCCACATCGGCCAGAAGGCGGCGGGTCCCGCCTCCGGGGCCATCTTCGGGGAGGAAAATATCGAGGCGTCCAGCGATGGCGACTTTCTGGGTGTCTTCAAGTTGGTCACGACCGATGAGCGCGACCACTCGCGCACATATGCGACCGGCACCGTCAGCGGCGGCAGCCTGACACTCGACGAGCTGGAAAGGGACGTGGTGGCAGGCTCGCTGGTGCTCGAGGGCTCCTACACGCCCGTGGGCACCAAGAGCGTCATGCCCCTAAGTGTGAGCGTCGCGATTCCGCGTGCCGAGAATGTGCTTGAGCCTGTCTGGACGCTGGAGCGCAAGTAAGGGCGTCGAGTCCGTCGCGGCGGTGGCATTATCGGTTTCCCGGGAGCGGCGTCGCTCCCACGCCACCTGGAGTGCCCATGCGTCGCATCCTTGCCGTTTCCGCGCTGTCTCTTGCCCTGTGCGTCGCATGCTCAACGGGCGCGCCGACAAAAACCGCGGCTCCCACCGCCACGGCCGCCCAGACCTCCGCGGTCCAGGGCGCCTCCGAGGACGCGCGCCTCAACGCGTGGTTCGAGCGCAAATACGAGGAGCAGCTGCAGTTCAGCCCGATCCAGATGACCTTCCTGGGCCGCAAGGACCGCTATTCCGAGATCGACGACCTGTCGCGCGCGGCAGGTGAGCGCCAACTCGCGTGGCAGATCGCTGCGCTGCAGGAGATGCAGTCGAACTTCGATTACGATGCCCTCGGCGACGATGCGCAGCTCTCGTGGGACCTGTTCAAGTACCAGGTCGAGCAGTCAAAGGCCGGCCACCGGTTTGTCGATCACCAGTATCCGTTCGAGCAGATGGGTGGCATGCAATCGCAGCTGCCGACCTTCCTGATCAATTTCCACAAGGTGGAGGATGAATCGGATTACCTTGCCTATATCGCCCGACTTCGCGAGGCGCCGCGGGCTTTCGGGCAGCTGATGGAGCAGGTGAAAATTTCGGCGAAGAAGGGCATCCGGCCGCCACGTTTCGCCCACGAGGGCGTGCTCGAGCAGGGTGGCAAGGTGGTCACCGGAGCCCCCTTTACCGACGGCGCCGACAGCGCGCTGTGGGCCGACGCGCAGGCCAAGGCCGATGGGCTTGTGAAGGCCGGCAAGATCGACACGGCACGTGCGTCCGAGTTGAAGGCGCAGGCCCGCGCCGCGCTGGTGGAAGCGGTGCAGCCGGCATATTCGGAAATGCTCGCCTGGTTCAAGGCCGATCTGCCCAACGCCAAGGCCAATCCCTCCGGCGTCGGCACCACCCATCCCGATGGCAAGGCCTATTACGCCCAGCGCCTGCAGGCATCGACCACGACCGACCTCACGCCCGATGAAGTGCACCAGATCGGACTGGACGAAGTGGCGCGGATCCGCGGCGAGATGGAGGCGCTGAAAGAGCGCGTCGGCTTCAAGGGCGACCTGCAGGCGTTCTTCCACTTCATGCGCACCGACCCGCAGTTCAAGTATCCCAACACCGATGCCGGGCGCCAGGCCTACATCGACGATGCCAGCAAGGCGATCGCGACCATCAAGCAGCAGTTGCCCCACTACTTCGGCCTGCTGCCCAAGGCCGACATCGTGGTCAAGCGGGTGGAGGCGTTCCGCGAAGTGGACGGCGCCGCGCAGCACTACTACCCCAGCACCCCGGACGGCAGCCGTCCGGGCGTGTACTACGCGCACCTGTCGGACATGAACGCGATGCCGAAGACCGAGCTGGAGGTCATCGCCTACCACGAGGGACTGCCGGGCCATCACATGCAGATCGCCATCGCGCAGGAGCTGGAGGGTGTGCCGGAGTTCCGCAAGCAGGCCGGGTTCACCGCCTACGCCGAGGGCTGGGGCCTGTACGCCGAGTGGCTGGCGCGCGAGATGCCGGGTACCTACACCGACCCGTACTCCGAGTACGGTCGCCTGACCTCGGAGATGTGGCGCGCGATCCGCCTGGTGGTCGACACCGGGCTGCACGCCAAGGGCTGGACCCAGAAGCAGGCCGTCGCGTATTTCGCCGAGAACAGCTCGATCCCGACCGAGGCGGTCGAGGCCGAAGTGCGCCGCTACATCACCTGGCCCGGCCAGGCGACGGCTTACAAGATCGGCATGATCAAGATCCAGCAGCTGCGCGCGAAGGCCGAAGCCGAACTGGGCGACGACTTCGACATCCGCCATTTCCACGACGCCGTGCTTGGCGGCGGCGCGATGCCGCTGACCCTGCTGGAGCGGCGCATCGACCAGTGGATCGCGGACGAGAAAAAGGCGGGGTGAGGTCGGGGCGGGACCTGCCGACCTTCGCGGCGAATGTCCCCCGGCCTCCGCCTGCGGCGGAGGCCTCCTCCTTTATTTCGCCCCGAAGGCCGGCAGGTCCCGCCCCCGCGCTGTGGGTGTGAAACCGCCGGTTTTACCTACTGCAACCGCCGCCACTATTTAACGTCGGGGATGCTTGCCCTTGGGTGTGAAGTAAAGGAGGAGGCACCGGCTTGACCGGTGCCGGGGGACATTCGCACCCAAGGGCATGCATCCCTCACCCTTCGCACTCCTACTACCGCACCGCCGCTGGATACGCCGGCGGCAAACCGCCGCGCTCGGCCGGGACAGTCGGCTGCAGATACCGGTCCCGCAGATCCGTCTGCCGGCTGCGCATCTGGATCGGCTTGCCGTCGAACCAGACCTGGGTGGCCACCGCGTTCACCTCCAGAGGATCGCCGCTCCACAGCACCAGGTCGGCACGTTTGCCGACGGCGATGCTGCCGACGCTGTCCGTGACGCCGAAGACCTTTGCCGGTACCGACGTCAGTCCGGCGACGCCGAGATCCCAGGGCAGGCCGTGGGCGACGGCGTTGCCCGCCGCCTGGCGGATCTTGCGCGCGTTGTGGGAACCGTCGCCGCTCTGGCTGAAGCCCACCGCCACCCCGGCCGCGGCCAGTCGGGCGGCGTTTTCCGGCGTCGCGCCGATCTGGTCGAAGCCGGCTGGCAGCGTGTCCAGCGGATTGACGAACACGGCTACGTCGGCAGCGGCGAGCTGGGGCGCGAGCTTCCATGCCTCGGCGCCGCCGAGGATGGCGATCCTGACCTTGTGTTTGGCCGACCAGCGCAGCAGCTGGCGGATATCGGCGGCGCGATCCACGCCGACCACGACGCGGCCGCCGTTGTCCAGATAGGTCGCCAGGGATTTGCGCCCGGCGGGTGTCAGCAGCGCCACCTTGGCGTCGAGCGGAATCCGGCCGCGCACCTCGTCCACCAACTGGTCCAGGATCATCCATTGCGCGGCCCGCGACTGTCCGCTCAGACCGGCCGCATCCGCGCCGATGTCGACAAACAGGGCCTTCGGCCCGATCGGGTCCGCGCTGCCGTCGAGGCGGAACACACCGCCCTGGCCGCCGATGATCGAGCCTTCACTGTCGCTGCCCGCGCCCAGCAGGGTCCAACCGATGCCCTCGATACGGGCGACGGGAACCAGCAGCGAATCGGGGTTGTAGGCGAGCGTGACGTCAAACTCCGGGCGCACCGGCATGCCCGCTGCGCCCAGGCCGAGACGGCTGTCCACGGTGGAGCGCTCGCCGGAGACCTCCTCGATGCCGATCCCGGTGATGCCGCCGAACAGGGCCGGCGTCAGGCGGCGCTCGCCCGCGTCGACAACCCGCACGCTGGCCGGCGCGCTCAGGGCGGCGCCGATCTGGCGGATGACGCCACCGCTGACCAGCACGTCGGTGTTGGTCAACGTCGCCGGGCTCGCGCCGGTGTGCACGGTGGCGTTGCGGATCAGCAGCTCCCGCGCGGTGGCAGGAACCGCGCACAGCGCCAGCACGGCAGCGGCCAGCGACGTCATTGCCAGGCGCTTCACAGGGCGCCTCCGGTGGTGGCGGGCTGGCCGAGCATGAAGTCCGAGGTCGCCCGGCGGGAGGGGTCGTTGATGTCGTGCACGCGTGCGCCGTCGACGTAGACCTGCTCGGCCTTGGCGTACACGCTGAAGGGGTTGCCGCTCCAGAGCACTACGTCGGCCATTTTCCCGACCTCCAGGGTGCCGGTTTGATCGGCGATGCCCATCGATTTCGCTGGGTTGGCGGTCAGCCAGAGGATCGCCCGCTCCGGTGCGATCTCGATGCCCGCCAGTTGCGCGTGTGCCATGACCTTTGCCGCCTCCTGGTTGAGGCGCTGGATGTCGTCGGCCGAATCGCTGTGCAGGATCGCGCAGCTGCCCGGCTGGCGGTCGACCAGCGCGATGTTTTCCTGGATGCCATCGAAAGCCTCCAGCTTGAACCCCCACCAGTCCGACCACAGCGCCGCGCAGGTGCCGGAGCGGGCCAGCTTGTCGGCGATCTTGTAGGCCTCCACGCCGTGGTGGAAGGCGGCGATGCGGAAGCCGAACTCGTCGGCCAGGTCGAGCATCGTCGCCATCTCGTCGGCGCGGTAGCAGTGGATGTGCACGCGAATGTCGCCGTTGATCGCGCCAGCCAGCGTTTCCAGCTTGAGGTCCTGCTTGCCGGCGCTCTCGCCCTCGCCCTCGGCCTGCTTGCCCCAGCGGCGCTTTTTGCTCGTCGAATCGTTGCCGCTGCCGTTCTTTTTCAGGTACTCGGCGGCCTCGATGAACGCGGCCCGGTAGCCGGCCACGTTGCCCATGCGGGTCGCCGGGCCGCCCTTGTCACCATAGACGCGCTTGGGGTTCTCGCCACAGGCCATTTTCAGCCCCCACGGCGCGCCGGGAAACTTCATCGCCTGGTAGCTGACCGCGGGCACATTCTTGAGCGTCACCCCGCGACCGCCGATCAGGTTGGCCGAGCCGGGCAGGATCTGCAGCGAGGTGATGCCGCCGGCGCGGGCGGCGTTGAAGCCCGGATCCTGCGGCCACACCGAGTGCTCGGCCCAGACCGCCGCGGTCACCGGAGCGGTCATCTCGTTGCCGTCGCTGTGCGCGCGCACGCCAGGACTCGGGTAGACGCCCAGGTGCGAGTGCACATCGATGATGCCGGGGGTGACCCACTTGCCGCGCCCGTCCACGACCGTGGTGTTGGCAGGCACAGACAGGTTTACCCCTACTCCGGCGATTCGGCCTTCCACCATCAGCACGTCGGCCCCCTCCATCCGCTCGCCGGTGCCGGTGAGCACGGTCGCTCCCTGCAGCAGCACGGCCGGCGAGGCGATGACCTGGTAGGTGCTCGGATACGGGTCCGGACGCGGCGCGCTGGCGGCTTGGGCGGACGGCGAGGCCATCCCCAGCGCCAGCGTCAGCGCCGCCGCGAGGAGGGCGGTGTTTGGTCGAGACATTGGATTTCCCCGATGTGTTGCAGCGGCCGTTGCGGCCGCATGGCGATGGATTCACCGTAGCCGCGGACCACAGCCGTGCCAAGAGTGACAATGGTCATGCCGGGGGTTCGGGCAGCCGCCGGAGGCAGGCTCACCGCGCCGTAGACGCGGCTGCTGCTACCGTCGACACCTCTTCCGATTGACGAGGTGCCCGATGGACACGACGGCCGAAGCGGTCCTTGAATTCTGGCGTGAGGCCGGCCCCGACATGTGGTTCGGGGGCGGCGAAGCCTTCGACCGACGGGTGCGCGAGCAGCTGGGGGAAGCGCACATGGCCGCCTCGCGCGGCGAGTTGCACGAGTGGATGGAGTCGGCGGAAAGCGCCATGGCGCTGGTCCTGCTGCTGGACCAGGTCCCTCGCCACATCTTCCGCGGCAGCGCGCATGCCTACGCCACTGACCCCCTGGCCTGCGAGGTCGCCACGCGGGCGGTCGGGCACGGCTTCGACACCCAGATCGATCCCGAGCTGCGACGCTTCTTCTATCTGCCCTTCACCCACAGCGAGGACCCGATGCAGCAGCAGCGGTCCGTCGAACTGCACCGGACCATGCCCGGCGAGGAGCCTGACAAGTGGGCCGTGCACCATCAGGCGATCATCGAGCGTTTCGGGCGGTTCCCGCACCGCAACGCGCTGTTTGGACGTGCCACCACGCCGACCGAACAGGCGTGGCTGGACGAGGGCGGCTTCAGTGGCTGAAGCCGCCGCGGGCGCGTCGGCTCAGTAGGTCGGCACGCTCGGATCGACCTTCGCGCTCCACTCGGCGATGCCGCCGCTGACGTTGTACAGGCGCTTGAAGCCGAGCGCGCGGAAGTCCTCGGCGACCTGGGCGCTGCGGGCACCGGTGTGGCAGATGAATGCCAGCCCGGTGTCCCGTGGCAGGTCCTCCAGCTCCGCGCGACCGTTGCCGTCGAGCGTCTTGAACGGAACCTTGACCGAGGCCACCGCGCGTTCTTCGGCCGGGCGCACGTCCACCAGCACAACGTCGCCGTCGACCACCTTGACGGCCGCCTCGGTCACTTCCAGCACGCTTACCTTGGGTGGTGCGTTGGGGTTGTCGATCACCAGACCGCGGCCACGCTCGTCCTCGACCCAGTCGATCGACAGGCCGCGCGCGCGCTGGGCGCTGGCGACGTCGAACTGCACGCGCAGGCCTTCGGCCTCGCTGGTGATGGCGTTGTCATCGACCGGCGCCAGCTGCAGGCGGGCGTTGAAGCGCGGGTCGATCTCGACCTGCAACGCGTATCCCTTGCCGGCGTTGCCCACGGCTTCGCCGAGCATTTTCGCCGCTGCGGGGGTGATCGTGATCGCCGGCGGCGTGCGGTCCGGGGCCGGCACGCCCAGCGCCGTGTAGAGCTCGCCGGAGCGGGCAATCTGCTCGATGATGTCGCTGCCGCCGACCAGCTCCTTGTCGATGTAGAGCTGCGGGATCGTCGGCCATTCGCCGTAGACCTTGATGCCTTCGCGGATCTCGGGATCCGAGAGCACGTCCACGTGCTGGTACTTCACCCCGGTCGCGCCCAGCAGCCCGACCGCCTTGGCCGAGAACCCGCACTGGGGCGCCGCCGGCTCGCCTTTCATGAACAGGACGACGCGGTTGGTGGTGAGCAGTTCTTCGATGCGCGAGCGCAGTGCGGGATCAAGTGACATGACAAGGCTTCCGTAAGATGCGGACGGATTACGTCCCGGGTAGGCCGGCCAGTGTAACGAGGCGTGGCTGACGCTGGCATGATCCAGGTCATGGCGACCCCCGACCCGCACCGCGTTCCCCGCCGTCCCCACGCGTGGTGGATGATCCTGCTCGCGTCCCAGCTACTGGTCGCGGCCCTGTGGTGGCGCTGGGGCTGGCCGGTCGGCCTGCCGGTGATGCTGGCCAGCCACCTGCCGTTCCTGTGGGGCACGCTGAAACCCGATTCGCGGCTGTTCAGCCCGGTCCTGTCGCGGCTGCCGACCCACGAGCGCGTGGTGTGGCTGACCATCGACGACGGTCCATCGGATGACACCGTGGCGGTGCTGGACCTGCTGGATGCGCATGCCGCCAAGGCGACGTTCTTCCTGGTGGGCGAGCGTGCGCGTGAACGACCCGAGCTGGTGCGCGAGATAGTGCGGCGCGGCCACGGAATCGGCAACCACAGCCACAGCCACCCGCAGTCGGTGTTCTGGGCGCTGGGTCCGGCGCGGATGCGCGAGCAGATCGGCCGCGCGCAGGCCGAGCTGACGGCGATCGCCGGCACCGCGCCGCGATGGTTCCGTGCCGTGGTCGGCATGGCCAACCCGTTCGTGGCGAGCGCCCTGCGCGAGCACGGCCTGGCCCGCGTCGCCTGGAGCGCGCGCGGCTTCGATGCGGTGGCCGCGGATCCGCAGGCGGTGGTCGCGCGTATCGAGCGCGATCTTGCGCCGGGCGCGATCGTATTGATGCACGAGGGCGCCCGGCACGGACGCAACGTGGAGACGCTGCGGCTGCTACTGCAACTGCTGGAAAACGAAGGATTCCGGACGCTGGTGCCGGCGGGGGAGGGGTGAGATCTGCGCACAGCAAAACGCCGCCCGGAGGCGGCGTTTCACCGTACGGCAGATGCTGCGCGAACCAGGGTTCGCCGGTCAGTAATCCAGCGCCGACTTCTCGCGCGCAAACGGGTTGAGCTTGCGCCAGTCGCCGGGGTACTTCGGCCAGTTGCCGGCCAGGTACGGGTGCCCCGGATCGGCCTTCTGCAGGCGTGCGCGGGTGTCCGCGGCCAGGGTCTCATTGCCCAGGCCCGTGTACGCAGCGGCGAGCGCGGCGATCGCGTCGTTCTGGTATTTGCTGTCGGGGTAGGTCTCCAGCAGGTAGGTCGCACGTTCCACCGCCGCGACGTAGGCCGTGCGGCGCAGGTTGTACAGCGAGACTTCCAGCTCATGCCGGGCGAAGGTGTTCTGCAGCTCGGCCATGCGCTCGCGCGCGTCGGCGGCGTAGAGGCTGTTGGGGTAGCGCTCCACGACGATGGAGAAGTCGTTGTAGGCCTGGTGCGGGGTGGCCAGGTCGCGGCGGCTGGGATCGAGCTTCCAGACCTTCTGCAGGAATACGGTGTCGCGGCTGGAGTTCACCAGCCCGCGCAGGTAGTACAGGTAGGCGATGTTGCGGTGCGTCGGGTAGGTACGGATGAAGCGGTCGATGCTGCTGATCGCTTCCTCGTGATTGCCGGCCTTGTACTGCGCGTAGGCGGTCTCGATCAGCGCCTGCTCGGTGTAGGCACCGTACGGGTACTGGGCGACCAGGCCCTTGAAGTTGTCGGCACCGGCCGACCAGTTGCCGCGCTTCATGGCGGCGTGGCCCTTCTCGTACAGCTCCTCCACCGGCGCGGCCTCCGGAGTGGTGTCTTTCTTCTTGAACATGGAGCAGCCGGGGCCGATGAAAGCGACGATCAGCAGCAGCGGCAGCACGCGGAGGGGGGCATAACGATGGGTCATGGTCGATATCACGGGCGCCGGGGGCACGAAGCGCCGATAATAGCAGTCCCGCGCCGTGTGCCCTTAACCGTGTCCTGCCAATGAGCCAACCCGACATCGCCCTCCAGGCCACCGTGCCCGCCGCCGCCGCGGGACGCCGCTTCGATGCCGTGGTGGCGGAACTGTTCCCGTCCTATTCGCGCTCGCGTCTCTCCACCTGGATCAAGTCCGGGGAAGTGCTGCTGGACGGCAACGCCGTGCGCCCGCGCGACCCGGTGCACGGCGGCGAGCTGGTCAGCCTGAACGTGACGCCGGACGTGCAGACGCGCTCGGAGCCGGAGGACATTCCGCTGGACGTCCTGTTCGAGGACGAGCACGTGATCGTGATCGACAAGCCCGCCGGCCTGGTGGTGCATCCCGGCGCCGGCAATCCGGACGGGACGCTGGTCAACGCGCTGCTGTACCGCCAGCCCGACCTGAACGCGCTGCCGCGCGCCGGCATCGTCCATCGCCTCGACAAGGACACCTCCGGGGTGATGGTGGTGGCGCGCACGCTGGTGGCCCACACCGCGCTGGTCGAGCAACTGTCATCGCGCGAGGTCTATCGCCAGTACCTGGCCGTGGTGTCGGGTGCGCTGGTGTCGGGCGGCACCGCCAAGGCGCCGATCGATCGCCACCCGCGTGACCGCATCCGCATGGCGGTGCGCGAGGACGGTCGCGACGCGATCACCCACTTCCGCCTGCGCGAGCGCTTCCGCGCACACACCCTGCTGGAGTGCCGGCTGGAAACGGGCCGCACCCATCAGATCCGCGTGCACATGGCCCACCTCAAGCACCCGATCATCGGCGATCCGCTGTACGGCGGGTCCTTGAAACTGCCGCGTGGCGCGAATGTGGCGCTGGTGACCGCGCTGAAGGGGTTCAGGCGTCAGGCCCTGCACGCCGAGACGCTGGAGTTCGTCCATCCGGTGACCGGCGAGGCAGTGCGCTGCAGCGCGCCGATGCCGGCGGACATGCAGGCCCTGGTGACTGCTCTGCGCGACGACACCGCCGAGGCCATCGAGCGAGCGCGCTGAGTGGGCGCCTCGCCCCTACTGTCCGCTGACTGGCCCGCGCCGCGCGGGGTGCACGGGCTCACCACGCTGCGTTACGGCGCGGGTGTGTCGGTGGCGCCGTTCGAGCGGTTCAACCTGGGCAACCGCTATGCCGCCGATGGCGACGATCCCGCGGCGGTGGACGCCAACCGGGCGGCGCTGGTCGGCGTCGCGGGGCTGCCCTCGGCTCCGGTGTGGTTGCGGCAGGTGCATGGCGCGGGGGTGTTTCGCGCGGCAGGGAGCCATGCCGCTTCAACGGCGTCGACGGGCAACGGACCGTCGAGCGGTGGCGCTCAGGTTGAAGCATCCAACGAGCCGGAAGCCGACGCCGCGGTGACGTCCGTGCCCGGCACGGTGCTGGCCATCCTCACGGCCGATTGCCTGCCGGTGCTGTTGTGCGCCGATGACGGCAGCGAGGTGGGCGCCGCCCACGCCGGCTGGCGGGGCCTGGCCGGTGGCGTGCTGGAAGCCACCGTGAACGCGATGGCGACGTCGCCGAAGCGCCTGATCGCCTGGCTGGGACCGGCCGCCGGTCCGCAGCACTACGAGGTAGGTACCGAGGTCCGCGATGCGTTTGTCTCTCGCGACCGCTGGGCGGAGAACGCCTTCATCGCCACCCGTCCCGGACACTGGAATGTCGACCTGTACGCGTTGGCGCGTCGGCGGCTGGGGCAGGCGGGACTGGCGGCCGAGCGCATCTTTGGCGGCGGGCTGTGCACGATCGCCGACCCGGCGCGCTTCTACTCGCACCGCCGCGACCAGCGCACCGGGCGGATGGCGTCGCTCGTCTGGCTCCAGCCCGATTCCTGAACCCGCTCGAAAGCAGGCGGGTGCGGATCGAAGCCGCTATTTGCCGTCGAACGCGTTCAGCCCCAGTCGCATCCAGCGTTTCGCCACTTCGTCGCGATCCACCAGCACGTCCCACAGGGTGTCCTCGCTGAGGATGCTGTACTCGCCGTGGCACTCGAGGGGCACGTTGTTGGCGTGGTCCTCGCGCCACTGCGGGCTCTGGTAGTACGCCTGCAGTTCGTGCAGCAGGGCCTGCGCCTCCAGCCACTGCTGTTGCGCCTCTTCCTGCTGCCGGTGCAGTTGGCGCCATCGCTCGTACTTCTGCTGCATTGCCTGGGGATCGTATTGGGGCATGTGGCGTTCTCTTTTTTGGGGATCATGGCGCAACGGCGATGACCGGCGTGCAAACAGCCGCGGGCATCTTGAACTGGCGTCCATAAACCACATGTCTTGGGTATCGCGACCCGGCGCGGTCGCCCTGAATTTCGAGGACACGACATGCGGATGGACAAGCTCACATCGCGCTTCCAGCAGGCGCTTGCGGACGCGCAATCGATGGCGGTCGGGCGCGACCACAGCGTGATCGAACCGGTGCACCTGCTGACGGCGCTGGTCGACCAGAAGGATGGCAGCACGCGCCCGTTGCTGTCGCAGGCGGGCGTGAACATGCCGTTGCTGCGCGAGCGCCTCGGCGAGGCGCTGCAAAAACTGCCCACGGTGTCCGGCCAAGCCGGCAACGTCAGTGTCGGCAACGATCTCTCGCGCCTGCTCAACCTGGCCGACAAGTACGCCCAGCAGCGCGGCGACGGCTTCATCGCCACCGAGCTGTTCGTGCTGGCCGCGTTGGAGGATGGTGGAGAAGCCGGCCGCGCGCTGAAGGCCGCCGGCGCGGACAAGTCCCGCCTGGAGGCGGCGATCGACAGGATTCGTGGAGGTGAGGCCGTGCAGTCGGAAAACGCCGAGGACCAGCGCCAGGCGCTGGAGAAATACACCGTCGACCTCACCGCGCTGGCCGAGTCGGGCAAGCTCGACCCGGTGATCGGGCGCGACGAGGAAATCCGTCGCACCATCCAGGTGCTGCAGCGCCGGACCAAGAACAATCCGGTGCTGATCGGCGAGCCCGGCGTGGGCAAGACCGCGATCGCCGAAGGCCTGGCCCAGCGGATCATCAACAACGAGGTGCCCGAAGGGCTGCGCGGACGTCGCCTGCTGTCGCTGGACATGGGCTCGCTGATCGCCGGGGCGAAGTTCCGCGGCGAGTTCGAGGAGCGCCTCAAGGGCGTGCTCAGCGACCTGGCCAAGAGCGAGGGCCAGGTGATCCTGTTCATCGACGAGCTGCACACCGTGGTCGGCGCCGGCAAGGCCGAGGGTTCGATGGACGCCGGCAACATGCTCAAGCCGGCGCTGGCGCGTGGCGAGCTGCACTGCATCGGCGCGACCACGCTGGACGAGTACCGCCAGTACATCGAGAAGGATGCCGCGCTGGAGCGCCGCTTCCAGAAGGTGCTGGTCGGCGAGCCCAGCGTGGAGGACACCATCGCGATCCTGCGCGGTCTGAAGGAGCGCTACGCGGTCCACCACGGCGTGGAGATCACCGACCCGGCTATCGTCGCCGCCGCCACCCTGAGCCACCGCTACATCGCCGACCGCCAGTTGCCCGACAAGGCGATCGACCTGATGGACGAGGCCGCCAGCCGGATCCGCATGGAGATCGACTCCAAGCCCGAGGAACTGGACCGCAAGGAGCGCCGCCTGATCCAGCTGAAGATCCAGCGCGAGGCGCTGAAGAAGGAGAAGGACGAGGCCAGCAAGCAGCGCCTGGCCGACCTGCAGGACGAGATCGCCGTGCTTGAGCGCGAGTTCAACGATCTGGAAGAGGTCTGGAAGGCCGAGAAGGCCACCCTGCAGGGCGCGACGAAGATCAAGGAGAAGATTGAGGCCGCCAAGCTGGAGCTGGAGGCCGCGCAGCGCGCGCAGGACTACGGTCGCATGAGCGAGATCCAGTACGGCCGCCTGCCCGAGCTGGAGAAGCAGGCGCAGGCCGCGCACGAAGCCGAGACCAAGGGCTTCACCCTGCTGCAGGACAAGGTCACCGACGAGGAAATCGCCGAGGTCGTCAGCCGCTGGACCGGCATTCCCGTCTCGAAAATGCTCGAGGGCGAGCGCGAGAAGCTGCTGCAGATGGAGGACCTGCTGCACAGGCGCGTCATCGGCCAGGACGAGGCGATCAAGGTCGTCTCCGATTCGGTGCGCCGCTCGCGCGCCGGGCTGTCCGACCCCAACCGCCCCAGCGGCTCGTTCCTGTTCCTCGGACCCACCGGCGTGGGCAAGACCGAGCTGTGCAAGGCGCTGGCGGAGTTCCTGTTTGACAGCACCGAGGCGATGATCCGCATCGACATGAGCGAGTTCATGGAGAAGCACGCGGTCAGCCGGCTGGTCGGCGCGCCCCCGGGCTATGTCGGTTACGAGGAGGGCGGCTACCTGACAGAGGCCGTCCGCCGCCGGCCCTACAGCGTGATCCTGCTCGACGAGGTGGAGAAGGCGCATCCGGACGTCTTCAACATCCTGCTGCAGGTGCTTGACGATGGTCGCCTGACCGACGGCCAGGGCCGCACGGTCGACTTCCGCAACACGGTGATCGTGATGACCTCCAACCTGGGCAGCCAGATGATCCAAGAGATGGACGGTGATGACTCACCCGAGAGCTACACCCAGATGAAGGCCGCAGTGATGGGCGTGGTGCAGAGCCACTTCCGGCCGGAGTTCATCAACCGGCTGGACGACATCGTCGTTTTCCATTCGCTGGACAAGCAGCAGATCCGCGAGATCGCCAAGATCCAGCTGCACGGCCTGGACAAGCGCCTGGCAGAACGCGGCCTGGCCCTGGAGTTGTCCGACAGTGCGTTGGCCCTGCTGGCCGATGTCGGCTTTGACCCGGTGTACGGGGCGCGGCCGCTGAAGCGCGCAATCCAGCAGCAACTGGAGAACCCGCTGGCGAGCAGGATCCTGTCGGGCGAGTTCCTCAGCGGCGAGACGATCCACGTCGATGCCGAGCGCGGGCATCTGGTGTTCAAGAAGTCCTGACGCGCAGCCGGACTGAACCGCGTCCACTGCAAGCCGCTTGACCGAAATGGAAAGAGCCCCGCAAGCGCGGGGCTCTTTTTTTATCGCTCCGGGCCGGGCCGGCGCCGGCTACACAGCGAAGGTGCTTACCACTTGTAGGCGATGCGGCCGTAGACGAATGCGCCGTTGAAGCCGCTCGGCGACTGGCTGCTGTAGGGGAACTGGTTGTGGTTGGCGTTGGGCGCGATCGTGCGGTCGGGATACTCGTTGAGCAGGTTGTCGGCACCCACCGTCAGCGCCCAGCCCTGGCTGGGCTTGAAGCTGGCCGAGGCGTCCACCGTCCAGATGGCGCCGTAGGTCTGGTCGAAGTCCGGGTTGCCCGTCTCGCCGACGCGGGTGGTGAACTCACCGTAGCGCGTGGCACCCAGCACGAAGTCCCAGCGGTCCAGGTTCCACGCGCCGCTGAGGGTGGTCTTGTCGCGCGGGAACCCTTCCTCGATCCGGCCCTGCTCGTCGCGGCCGACGCGATAGAAATCCGCGTCCAGGGCGGTGAGCACGGCCGGGTTGGGCGCCACGCGGGTGATCTCTGTCTTGTTGTAGTTGTAGCCGGCGGTGAGGGTGAGCTTGCCGGTCTGCAGCGGAATGCCATAGCTGCCGATCACGTCCACGCCGCGGGTGCGCGTGTCGATCGCGTTGTTGAAGTACCGCGCGGCGGTCACGCCGTTGATCCCGAGGCTTGCCAGCAGTGCCTGCGCGGCGGCGTTGGAGCCCAGCGGCAGGTTGGACGAGAGCACGATGCGGTCGTCGATTTCGATCTGGTAGGCGTCGACGGTGACGTACAACTGATCGATCGGCTGCAGCACCAAGCCCAGGCTGTAGGACAGCGAGGTCTCGGCCTGCAGCGGCTCCGCGCCGAGGGCACGCGCCGCGGCGCTGCTGGCGGGGAAGGTCCCGGAATCAAAGAATCGGTCCAGCGCCCCGTTGTAGTTGGAGGTCACCACCTGGTAGTGCTGCTGCGACAAAGACGGCGCGCGGAATCCGCTGGCCACCGTGCCGCGCAGCGCCACCGCGTCGGTGAAGGCATAGCGCGCCGAGAGTTTGCCGGACGTCTCGCTGCCGAAATCGCTGTAGTCCTCGTAGCGCCCGGCGATGCCGGCGGAGAACTTGTCGGTGAAATCCGCCTCCAGGCCGATGTAGGCCGCGTAGCTGTCGCGATCGAAATGGCCGGAGTTCTGCGGCGTGAAACCCTGGAAGCCCTGTGCGCCGCCGTTGGCATAGGAGTTGGGCTCGCCGGGTGACTGGTTCCACTTCTCGCGCCGGTACTCGGCGCCAAACGACAGCGTCGCCGGGTACTGCATTCCCCAGTCCAGGGTCCTGGTGACATCGGCGTTGGCGACGTTCTGGGTGTACTCCAGCGCGCCGTCGTAGAACCGGGTCGGGCTGGCGCTGCCCAGGCTGTAGTTGAGCGTGTTGCGGGTCTGGAAATCGATGTGGTTGTAGCCGTAGTTGTAGCTGACGTCCCACGTCCAGCCGCTATCGGTGCCGCCTTTGAGGCCGGCGACCAGCGACCGGTCCTGCGAGAGCATCGCGATTTCCGGCACGTAACCGGCGTCAAAGAACTGCGAGATCAGCGCGCCCTGGCCGCTGTGGTTGCGCGAGCGGTGGAAGGCGTACGAGGTGATGTCCCGATTGCTGGCCGCCGCGGTGGCGTAGGCGCTGACGTTGTCGCTGAAATCGAAGCCGGCGTTGGCCGAGACCACGCGCGAGTCGACCTGCGGATCGCCGTACATGTAGGCCACCTCGCCCAGCCCGGGGTTGTTGCCCTGGTTGGGCAGCGCCGTCGGCGAGTAGGGCTGGAACGGTCCGGCGCGGTTGGTGGCCTCCTGCTGGCCCAGCTGCCCTGCGACGTGCACGAACCCGCGGTCTTGGGAGAAGCGCGCGCCGGTGTCGCCGGAGATCTGGAACTGCGAGCCGTCGCCAGCCGAGTAGCGGCCGAAGTCCACCGCCAGTCCGCCGCCGCCTTCGCTGCCCTTGAGAACGATGTTGACCACGCCGGCGATCGCATCCGACCCGTACTGGGCGGATGCGCCGTCACGCAGCACTTCCACGCGCGCGATCGCCGCGACCGGGATCGCGTTGAGGTCCACCGCCGACGACCCGCGGCCGATGCTGCCGTTGACGTTGAGCAGGGCGGATACGTGGCGGCGCTTGCCGTTGACCAGCACCAGCACCTGGTCGGGCGAGAGGCCGCGCAACTGCGCTGGACGGATCGCGCTGGTGCCGTCTGTCACCGCCGGACGCGGGAAGTTGAGCGAGGGAAGGGCGCGCGCGAGCGCCGTCGCCAGCTCGGTGGTGCCCGTGGCCTGCAGGATCTCGGGGGTGATGATGTCGATCGGCGACTGCGACTCGGCGACCGTGCGGTCGGTGACCCGGGTGCCGGTGACGATGATCTGATCGAGCGTGGTGGGGGTTTTGGGAGCCGGGGCGGTCTGCGCGAAGGCGACGGGCGCAGCGATGGCCAGTGCAATGGCGAGGGGAAGGCGTCGGGGCGTCATGGGGGACTTTTCCGGATTTGGCCGTATGCACGGCGTCCTCCCTATTAACGCAATTTTAGCGCTCCGGTCAAACCATCCGCATGGAATGCCGGGTGAACACGCGTGCAACGACGGGCTGCCCGCAAGATGAATGGGCACCCGCCCGTTTCTCAGTCGCTTGCGACGCGAGGGAGATGGTTTGCACCGCGGTAGGGAGGCGTGGCCATCACCATCTCCGCCAGGCTGTGGGCCAGTTCGCGCTCGGCCAGCACCACCCCGTCCGCGCCGTGGGCAAGCAGGTGTTGCACTTCGCCGTCGCTGTGCGCGCGTGCCAACAGGGTCAGCGAGGGGTTGATCGCGCGCAACTTGGCCATGGTCTCGCCGGCCTCCAGCGGTTGCGGAATGGCGAGGATCGCGATGGTCGCGTTTTCGGGGTGTGCCTCGGCCAGCACCAGGTCGGCGGCGGCGTTGCCGCGGATCGCCGGGATGCCCATCGCGTGCGCGCGGTCGACGTGATGGCCGCTGTCGTCGATCACCAGCACCGGCACGTCGTTTTCTCGCAGCAGCTTGACCAGCTCGCGGCCGACCCGACCGAAGCCGATCACGATCGCGTGGTTGTCCAGCTCCAGCGCGGGACCGGCCGTGGGTACCGGCGCTCCCTGCTCGGCCCCGCGCTGTTCGTTGCGCGCCTGCCAGCGATCCACCAGCACGAAAATCAGCGGGTTGAGCATGATCGTGATCAGCGCCCCGGCCAGTACCAGGTCCTGCGCCTCGTCATTCATGATCCCCAGCGCCACGCCCAGGCCAGCGATGATAAAGGCGAACTCGCCGATCTGGGCCAGGCTGGCGGAAATGGTCAGCGCGGTGATGTTGGGGTAGCCGAACGCGCGCACGATGACGTACGCCGCCGCGGATTTGCCGAACAGGATGATCAGCACCGTGGCCAGCACATGCAGCGGCTGTTCCACCAGAATCCGCGGGTCGAACAGCATGCCCACCGAGACGAAGAACAGCACCGCGAAGGCATCGCGCAGCGGCAGCGAGTCACTGGCCGCCTTGTGGCTGAACTCCGACTCGTTGAGCAGCAGCCCGGCGAAGAACGCGCCCAGCGCGAACGACACCCCGAACAGCTCCGCCGAGCCGTAAGCGACGCCCAGCGCGATGGACAGTACCGCCAGCGTGAACAGCTCACGCGACCCGGTGCCCGCCGTGCGCTCCAGCACCCACGGAATCACCCGGCGCCCGACCACCAGCATCACGGCGACGAAGGCCGACACCTGCATCACCGTCAGCACCATCGAGACCACGATCGACCCGAAGGTGTGGACCTCGCCGCCGGGGCTGGGGTTGGTGATCTCGCCCAGCACCGGCATCAGCACCAGGGCGACCACGCAAAGCAGGTCCTCGACGATCAGCCAGCCCACCGCGATGCGGCCGCGGTTGGTGTCCAGCAGGCGGCGGTCCTCCATCGCCCGCAGCAGCACGACGGTACTGGCGGTGGCCAGCGAGAAGCCGAACACCAGCCCGTGCACGGTCGACCAGCCCATCCACGAGGCCAGTCCCCAACCGAGCAGCGTGGCGACCGTGGTCTGCGCCAGCGCGCCCGGGATGGCGATCCACTTCACCGCCATCAGGTCCTTGATCGAGAAGTGCAGCCCGACCCCGAACATCAGCAGCATCACGCCGATCTCGGCCAGCTGCGCGGCCAGGTCCTGGTCGCCGACGAAGCCGGGGGTGAATGGCCCGGCCACGATGCCGGCGGCGAGGTAGCCGACCAGCGGCGAAAGCCGCAAGCGGTTGGCCAGCGCGCCGAACACGAACGCCAGCAGCAAGCCCACGGCAATGATGTTGATCAGGTCGGTTTCGTGGGGCATCGCCGGTCCGTGCGCGTTCGGGAGTCGATCATGTCGGTGCCACTGTGCATCCACAAGCGCGATGGTCGCGTGCGACGGTGCGTGCCCGGCGGCTGAATGCATCGGCCCGCGCGTGCTGACCCGGACCCGCGCGCCCGTTGCCGCGGGCGGCGCCCACGTACAATGCCGCGATGATTGCCTTCAAAGATTTCGCCCTTCGCCGCGGCGAGCGCCTGCTGTTGTCCAAAGTCGACCTGGTCCTGCAGGCCGGGTGGCGGGTGGGCGTGATCGGCCGCAACGGCACCGGCAAGTCCTCGCTGTTCGCCGCGATGCAGGGCGAGCTGGAGGCCGATCGCGGCGATCTGGACATTCCCGGGCGGGTGCGTGTCGCGAGCGTCGCCCAGGAGACGCCGTCGCTGCCCGATGCCGCGATCGACTTTGTCCTCTCCGGCGACGCGCCGGTGCATGCGGCGATCCAGGCCGAGGCCAATGCCTTCGCCAGCGAGGACTGGGAAGCCGTCGCCGAGGCGCACCAGCGCCTGGAAGAACTCAATGGCTACGACGCCAGCGCGCGCGCCGGCAAGCTGCTGCACGGGCTGGGCTTTGCCGCCGAGGCCCACTCACGGGCGGTGAGCACCTTCTCCGGCGGCTGGCGCGTGCGGCTCAACCTGGCCCGCGCGCTGATGACCCCCAGCGACCTGCTGCTGCTGGACGAGCCGACCAACCATCTGGACCTGGACGCGGTGCTGTGGCTGGAGCAGTGGCTGCTGCACTACCCCGGCACGCTGCTGCTGATCAGCCATGACCGCGAGTTCCTCGACGAGGTCACCAGCCACACGCTGCACCTGCACGACGGCAGCGCGCGCCTGTATACCGGCAACTACACGGCCTTCGAGCGCCAGCGCGCCGAGCATCTGCGGCTGCAGCAGATCACCCACGAGAAGACCCAGGCGGAGCGCGCCCACCTGCAGAGCTTCGTCGACCGCTTCAGCGCCAGCGCCGCCAAGGCCAAGCAGGCACAGTCGCGGGTCAAGCGCCTGGCCAAGATGGCCGACACGGAAGCGGTGCGCGTCGAGCGCGCGTTCCGCATCGAATTTCCGGCGCCGGCCAAGCTGCCCTACGCCCTGCTGCGCATCACCCATGCCGATTGCGGCTACAGCACCGCATCGGGGCCGGCGACGATCCTGCACGACATCGGCTTCATCCTGGAGGCCGGCGACCGGATCGCGCTGCTGGGCCCCAACGGCGCCGGCAAGTCGACGCTGGTCAAGACCCTGGTCGGCGAGCTGCCCCTGCTGGCGGGCGAGCGCAGCGGCCATCCGGACCTGCGCATCGGCTACTTCGCCCAGCACACCGTAGAATCCCTGCGCGCCGGTACCAGCGCCATCGACCACCTGGCCGACATCGCGCCAGGCGTGTCCACCCAGCAGCTGCGCGATTTCCTGGGCAAGTGGAATTTCCCCGGCGATCGCGCCTTCGAGTCGGTGGACACCTTCTCCGGCGGCGAGCGCGCGCGGCTGGCGCTGGCCCTGATCGCGTGGCGGCAGCCCAACGTGCTGCTGCTCGACGAGCCCACCAACCATCTGGACCTCGACATGCGCGAGGCCCTGGCGGAAGCGCTGGCGGTATTTGAAGGCGCGATCGTGCTGGTCAGCCACGATCGCCACCTGATCGGCCTGGTCTGCGACACGTTCTGGCGCGTGGCCGACGGCACTGCGCAGGAATTCGATGGCGACCTGGATGCGTACGCGGTCTGGCTGCGCTCGCGCGACAGTTCCAATGATGGCAAGGCGCGCGAAAAGAAGGTTGGTGTCGCACCTGAGGTGACGTCCGCGCCTGCTGCCGCCCCGGCAAAGCCGCGTCGCGGCAAAGCCAACGCCCACAAGCTGGCGCGGGCGGAGGAGCGGGTCGGCGAGCTCGAAGCGCGTCTGGCGAAACTGGAGGCCCGTCTCGCCGACCCGTCGGTGTACGCCGACGGCGGCGCGCAGGCGGTCGAACTGGGGCGTGAGCAGGCGCAGCTGCAGGGCGAACTGGATGCCGCGGAGGCCAAGCTGCTGGAGCTCTACGAGGAAGACGCGGCCTGAGTCCCGGCGCTCGTGCGAGCCTTGCGGACGTAACCGTATCGCGGAAGCCCGTCCGGGCCTGGTACCGACGCACATTAGGCAGCCGCGGCCCTCGCGCTCAGCCTCGCGGATGGTGGTTGGCGTGCAGTTGCTTGAGCTTCTCGCGCGCCACCAGGGTGTAGATCTGGGTCGTGGACAGCGAGCTGTGGCCCAGCAGCATCTGCAGGGTGCGCAGATCCGCGCCGTGGTTGAGCAGGTGGGTGGCGAAGCTGTGGCGCAGGCCGTGCGGGCTGATCTTTTGTGGATCAATGCCGGCACCGGTGGCGTAGCGCTTGACCAGCTGCCACAGCTGCTGCCGCGACAGCGCTTCGGCGGAGCCGTCGATGAAGACCGCATCGCGGACCGCGCCGCCGGCCAGGCGCGGGCGCGCCTCGGCGAGATAACGCTCCACCCAGTGCCGGGCCTCATCGCCCAGCGGCACCAGGCGGTCGCGATTGCCCTTGCCTGTGACCCGCAACACGCCCTGGCGAAGGTTGACTGCGCCCATCGACAGGTCCGTCAGTTCGCTCGCGCGCAGCCCGCAGGCGTACATGAGTTCCAGCATCGCCCGGTCGCGCAGGCCGAGGTCGGTGCTGTCATCGGGCGCGGCCAGCAGGGCCTCGACCTGGCTCTCGCTGAGCGCCTTGGGCAGCAGGCGTGGCAGGCGCGGTGGTTCCAGCAGCGCGGTGGGGTCGTCGCGCCGCGCGCCGCGGCGGACCTGCCAGGCATGGAAGGCGCGCAGGCTCGACAGCAGGCGCGCGGTGCTGCGCGGCGAGTAGCGCTGGCGGCTGCGCCATTGCAGGTAGTCGTAGAGCGCCGCGGGATCGGTGCCGCCCAGGCCCCCGGCGCGGCCGTTGTGCCAGCGGGCGAACCCCTGCAGGTCCCGTCGGTAGCTGGCCAAAGTCGGTTTGGCGAGGCCGTTTTCGGCCCAGATCGCCTCCAGGAACGATTCGATCAGCAGCGCATCGGCGTCTGCCAGTGGCGGCTGCGCCATGGCCACCTGCCGGCGCTCGGCAGGCGTGGTCGGCGTGGTCGGCGTGGCGGGAAGTGTCGGGTCGCTCATGCGGGCAGCTTAGCGGAGCGGTCCGCGGCGGCGTGGCCTAGAATTCGCGGGCTTGCCGACAAGCGATACCCCCGATGCCGTGCCGATGAATCCAGCGCCCGCCCCGTCCTCCCGCGCCCCGCGGCATCCAGCGACGCACTCCGCCTCGCCGTTGCTGGGCTGGCGACTGCTCGCGCTGGTGTACGACTTCTTCCCGGCGCTGGGCCTGTGGCTGC
Organism: Lysobacter ciconiae; assembly: GCF_015209725.1. NCBI lineage: Bacteria > Pseudomonadati > Pseudomonadota > Gammaproteobacteria > Lysobacterales > Lysobacteraceae > Novilysobacter > Novilysobacter ciconiae. The sequence goes on from NZ_CP063656.1 coordinate 470,201, forward strand.
TGGTCGCGGCGATGTTTGTCGCCGCCCACCACGATGCGATCACCGGTGGCTTGCTCGGCTCGCTGGAGTTCATTGCGCTGTGGCTGGTCACCGCGGGTTACAGCATGGCCAGTTGGCGCTTCGGCGGCCAGACGCTGGGGATGCGGCCCTGGCGCCTGCAGGTGGTCGGGGCGGACGGAGGCGTGCCGTCGTGGCGTGCGCTGCTGGTCCGCTACGCGGTCGGCAATCTGTCGCTGTTGCTGGGCGGGCTCGGATTCTGGTGGGCGTGGTGGGACCGCGATGGCCTGACCTGGCACGACCGCGCCAGCGGCACCCGGATGCGGCGCCTGGCAAAGGCCGACTGAGCAAAGGCCGACTGAACCGGCGCTCAGCCCGAGCGCTTGCGGAACAGCAGCATCGACACGCCGACCATGATCACCGTGGGCAAGGCGTACGCGACGCGGAAGTCGAACTTGAACGCGCTGGCCATCTTCACGAACTGGGTCTGCAGCAGCCAGAAGCCCAGCGCGAACACGATCCCGATGAACAGCCGCTTGCCCAGGCCGCCGCTGCGCAGGCTGCCGAAGGCGAACGGGATCGCCGCCAGGCACAGCGCCAGCACGTTGAGGGGGTAGAACCAGCGGCCCCAGTAATGCTCTTCGTAGTCGCTGGCGTCCAGGCCGTTGCGCTGGCGGTAGGCGACCGATTCGTGCAGTTCGCGGGCGGTCAGATAGCGCGGACGGTCGATGTCGGCGCTCAGCGCGGTGGCGTCCAGCTGCGAGTCCCAGCGCTCCTCGGCGACCTGGGTGCGCGTCACCGAGTCGGCGTCAAAGGTGGTGCGGGTGACCTCGCGCAGCAGCCAGCCGCCGGGGCGATGCTCGGCGATCTTGGCCACCGCCAGCGACTGCAGCCGGCCGTCGTCTTCGAATTCGTACAGGCGCACGTCACTGAGCTCCAGCCAGCGGTCGTCGCCGTCGCTGCGCTCCTCGCCGCCCTCGGCGTTGAGGATGATGGCGCCCTCGCGCGCCCACACGCCCGAATAGCGCGCAACGATCAGGTTGTTCGACCGCGACGAGGCCTTGAGGACATCCGCGCTGCGCTGGCCCATCGGTGCCAGCGTTTCGCCATTGATCACCATCAGCGCGGTCAGCAGGGAGAGAGCGATCATCACCGCCAGGGTCATGCGCCGGCGGGAAAGCCCGATGGCGCGCAGCGCAGTGAGCTCCGAGGTGGCCGCCAGTTGCCCCAGCGCCATCAGGGCACCGATCACGGCCGCGGTCGGAAACAGCGTGTAGGCGTGGCGCGGGACGGTGTAGAGCACGTAGGTCAGCGCCTGGACGACGCCGTAGCTGCCCTCGCCGACATTGCCGAACTCGCTGACCATCGACAGCATCATGTCCAGGCCGAGCAGCACCGCCCAGGTCAGCATCACAGTGGTCAGCACGGTGCGTGCCAGGTACAGGTCGTGGATCTTCGGGAAACTCACCGCGCGGCCCCTCATGGCGCTGCCGCCTTGCGCAGGCGCAGGCGGGGAATGGCGATCGCCCCGTCCTTGACGTACATCCACACGCCCGCAGCCAGCAGCGGCAATACCAGCCACCACAGTCCGAGCGCCGGCGGAATGCGTCCGCTGCCCAGCCAGCCCTGGCCGACCTGCATCAGGTTCATGCCGATCAGGTAGGCGAAGAAGCCCATCATCGCGCCGCCAAAGCGGGCCTGGCGCGGGGTGCTGCGCGCCAGCGGCACCGCCAGCAACGCGAACGCCAATGTCAGCAGCGGCGGTGCCAGGCGACCGTGCAACTGGGCGATGGAGGCCCGGCGCGGATCGCCCAGCAACTCCAGCGTGGGCATCGTCCGCGGGTCATTGGGGTCGTAGCGCTCCTTGCCGGCCGGCAGGCGCACGTCGTTGCTGGCGTAGCGCATCAGGCGGTAGTCCTTGCCGCCATCCACCGGTCCCTCGACCTGGAAGCCGTTGTCCAGGGTGAGGTAGCGCTCCCCGTCGTCCTCCACGCTCAGCGAGCCGGTGTTGGCGGTGGTGACGTCCAGCCGGCCCTCGTTCTTGCGGTAGATGAAGATGCGGTGGAAACGGGTGCCATCACCGGACATCGAGCCGACATAGACCACACCGCCGCCGCCGGGAATCTCGGTGAAGCTGCCCGGCGACAGGCCGGAGATGACCAGGTTGCGGTTGGCTTCGTTGATCATCTGCCGCGATATCCGCTCCGCCGTCGGCCCCAGCCACAGCGAGCACAGCGCCACGATCACCACGACCGGCAGCACCAGCGCCATGACCGGACGCAACAGGCGGACCGGGCCGACGCCCATCGCGTGGATCACCGGCATTTCCGAGTCGCGGTAGAGCCGGCCGATGCCGAGCATCATCCCCAGCATCAGCGCCAAGGGCAGGATCAGGGGTAGCCAGCTCAGCAGGACCAGGCCCAGCTGGCTGAGCATCAGCCCCGCCGGCAATCGCCCGGAAGCGATGTCCTTGAGCACGTCGGTGATCACGCCGCCGACGCTGACGACGAGCAACACCACCAGCGTGGCAAAGGTGGATTGGGCGAGTTCGCTCAGCAGGTATCGGTCGAGCTTGAGCATCGGAGGCCTTGGACGTGCGCGCCACGCGGCGCTTTTTTTAATAGGACAGGGCTTGCTTTAGACTTGCAGGTTCGTTCGCTCGCTTCCAGCCTGGTCGAACCGGCCGGTATTGTCGCCCGGATCGGCGCTTTCCGCCGCCGCGACAGCGCGAACGCTCCCTCCCACTTCCCGGAAGTTGCTGTATGGCCCTCGAATTCGACCTGAACCATGGTGAGCTCGCCACTGTAAAGGCGGACTGCATCGTCGTTGGCGCTTACGCCAACAAAACCCTGAACGCCGCCGGCTCCGCGCTCGACAGCGCGACCAACGGCCGCCTGAAGGCGCTCGTGGAGCGCGGCGACGCCAGTGGCAAGATCGGCAAGACCGCCATCGTCCACGACCTGGACGGCGTGACCGCACCGCGCGTGCTGATCGTCGGCCTGGGCGATGCCGACAAGCTCGACGCGGCGCAGTACCTCAAGGCGGTCGACGCCGCCGCGCGGGCGCTGACGACCGGGCCGGTCGAGCATGCCGTGTTCGCCTTTGCCGATGCCCGGATCAAGGGCCGCGATGGCGCCTGGGCCGTGCGTCACGCGGTGATTGCCGCCGACCACGCCTGCTACACCTACACCGCCACCCTGGGCGAGAAGAACAAGGCCAAGGCCGGTGAGCCGGGCCTGCGCCGGGTCTCGGTCAGCGTGCCCTCGGGCATGGCCGATGCCTCCCAGGCGCTGGAGCACGGCGCCTCGATCGCCGCCGGCGTCGCGTTTGCGCGCGAGCTGGGCAACCTGCCGCCCAACGTGTGCAACCCGGCGTACCTGGCCGACCAGGCGGTCGAGTTCGCCGGTCGCTCCGGTGACACGTCCTGCGAGGTGCTCGAAGACACGGACATGGAGAAGCTCGGCATGGGCTCGCTGCTCGCCGTCGCCCGCGGCTCGGCCAACCGCCCACGCCTGATCGCGATGAAGTACAACGGCGCCGGCGACGACAGCAAGCCCTACGTGCTGGTCGGCAAGGGCCTGACCTTCGACACCGGCGGCATCAACCTCAAGGTCCAGGGCGGCATCGAGGAGATGAAGTTCGACATGTGCGGCGGCGCCAGCGTGATGGGCACCTTTGTCGCCGTGGTCGGCATGAAGCTGAAGATCAACCTGGTGGTGATCGTGGCCGCCGTGGAGAACATGCCCGACGCCGACGCCTACCGTCCTTCGGACGTGCTGACCAGCATGTCGGGCACGACCATCGAGGTCGGCAACACCGACGCCGAGGGTCGCCTGGTGCTGTGCGATGCGCTGACCTGGTCGAAGAAATTCGAGCCGGTCGCGCTGGTCGACGTCGCCACCCTGACCGGGGCGTGCATGGTCGCGCTGGGCAAATATGCCAGCGGGCTGATGACCAAGACCGACGACCTGGCCGAGGAGTTGCTGGCGGCCGGCGAGAAGACCTACGACCGCGCCTGGCGCCTGCCGCTGTGGGACGAGTACCAGACCATGCTGGAGTCCAGCTTCGCCGACGTCTACAACATCGGCGGCCGCTGGGGCGGCGCGATCACTGCCGGCTGCTTCCTGTCGCGGTTCACCGAGGACCAGCGCTGGGCGCACCTGGACATCGCCGGCAGCGGCAGCGAGGAAGGCAAGCGCGGCATGTCCACCGGTCGCCCGGTCGGCCTGCTCAGCCAGTGGCTGATCGACCGCGCCGCGCAGTAAGCGCCGACCGTGCGTGCCGATTTCTACCTGATCCAGAAGCCGCGGTTCCGCGAGGAGCCGCTGCTGCTGGTCTGCGAACTGGCCCGCAAGGCCCAGCAGGCGGGGCAGGCGTGCATCGTGCTCGCGCGCGATGCCGCCCAGGCCGAGAAGCTCGACGACCTGCTGTGGTCCTTCGATCCGGACGCCTTCATCCCGCACCAGATCGTCGATCCGGACATGGAGGAGGGCGACGATGAGGAAATCGAGGTCCTGATCGCCACGCCCGAGCACGACGTGGCCCTGCGTCCGCTGGTGATCAACCTGCGCGACGCGGCGGTGGATGGCGCGTTCGAGCGCGTGCTGGAGGTGGTGCCCGCCGACGATTCCGCACGCGGCCCGCTGCGCCAGCGCTGGGTCCAGTACAAGGACCGCGGCTTCACCCTCAACAAGCACGACATGTAGCCGATGGCGCCCGGTCCACGGGTGCCTGTGTTCCTTTTTCCGCGACGATCCCGATGACCGACACCCTCGCCTCCAGCTACGACCCGACCCAGTTCGAAACCCGGCTGTACGAGCAGTGGGAGGCCAGCGGCGTGTTCAAGCCGAGCGGGCAGGGCGAGCCGTACAGCATCCTGCTGCCACCGCCCAACGTCACCGGCACCCTGCACATGGGCCACGCCTTCCAGCACACCCTGCAGGACGCGCTGGTGCGCTACCACCGCATGCGCGGCTTCGACACCTTGTGGCAGGTCGGCAGCGACCACGCCGGCATCGCCACCGAGATGGTGGTGGCACGCAACCTGGGCGTGAAAGGCAAGGGCGAGACCCGCGACTCGCTCGGCCGGGACGGCTTCATCGACAAGGTCTGGGAGTGGAAGCAGCACTCCGGCGACACCATCGAGCGGCAGATGCGCCGCATCGGTGCCTCCGGCGACTGGTCGCGCAGCGTGTTCACCATGGATCCGATGGCGGCCGAGGCGGTCATTGAGGCCTTCGTGAAGCTGCACGAGCAAGGCCTGGTCTATCGGGGTCAAAGACTGGTCAACTGGGATCCGGTGCTGAAGACCGCGATCTCCGACCTGGAGGTCCTCAGCGAGGAGGAAGACGGTTTCCTGTGGTCGATCCGCTACCCGCTGGCCGACGGCGCCAGCTACGAACACGTCGAGCAAGACGCCGACGGCAACGAGACCCTGCGCGAGACGCGCGACTACCTGGTCGTTGCCACCACGCGCCCCGAGACCATGCTGGGCGACACCGCGGCGATGGTGCACCCGGACGACGCCCGCTATGCCGGCCTGGTCGGCAAGGACGTGGCCCTGCCGCTGACCGCCCGCCGTATCCCGGTGATCGCCGATGACTATGTCGACCGCGAGTTCGGCACCGGCGTGGTCAAGGTCACCCCGGCGCACGACTTCAACGATTACGCGGTCGGCCAGCGCCACGGCCTGCCGCTGATCAACATCTTCACCCCCGACGCGGCGACCAATGACGACGTGCCGGAGCCATACCGCGGCCTGGACCGTTACGAGGCGCGCAAGGTCGTACTCGCCGACCTGGAGGCCCAGGGCCTGCTGGTGGAGACCAAGCCGCACAAGCTGCAGGTGCCGCGCGGCGACCGTACCGGCCAGGTCATCGAGCCGTACCTGACCGACCAGTGGTTCGTGAAGATGGACACCCTGGCCCAGCGTGGCCTGGAGCTGGTGCAGGGCGTGGACGGCCAGCCGGGCGCGGTGAAGTTCGTGCCGCCCAACTGGATCAACACCTACCGCCACTGGATGGAGAACATCCAGGACTGGTGCATCAGCCGCCAGCTGTGGTGGGGCCACCGCATTCCCGCCTGGTACGGTGATGACGGGCGCATCTTCGTCGGCCGCGACGAGTCCGAAGCGCGGGCCAGTGCGGAAGCCGCCGGCTACACCGGCCCGCTGCGCCAGGACAACGACGTGCTGGAGACCTGGTTCTCCTCGTCGTTGTGGCCGTTCAGCACCATGGGCTGGCCGAATCCGCAGAGGATGGACGAGCGCGGCTTCGAGCGTTTCGTGCCGTCCTCTGCGCTGGTCACCGGCTTCGACATCATCTTCTTCTGGGTCGCCCGGATGATCATGATGACCGACCACTTCACCGGCCAGGTGCCGTTCAAGGACGTCTACATCACCGGCCTGATCCGTGATGCGCACGGCCAGAAAATGTCCAAGTCCAAGGGCAACATCATCGATCCGCTGGACCTGATCGACGGCATCTCCGCCGATGACCTGGTCGCCAAGCGCACCACCGGCCTGATGCGGCCCACCGACGCGCCCAGGATCGAGAGGGCGACCCGCCGCGAGTTCCCCGAAGGCATCCCGGCGTTCGGCGCCGACGCGCTGCGCTTCACCATCGCCGCGCTGGCCACCCACGGCCGCGACATCCGCTTCGACATGGGCCGCGCCGAGGGCTACAAGAACTTCTGCAACAAGCTCTGGAACGCCACCCGGTTCGTGCTGATGAACACCGAGGGCGCAAGCTTCACCGGCGTACCGCAGCCGCAGACCGATGCCGGGCGCTGGATCCTGTCCCGGCTGGACCAGGCGGCCGCGCAGGCCGAAAAGCATTTCGCCGCCTACCGCTTCGACCTGCTGGCCCAGACCCTGTACGAGTTTGCCTGGAACGATTTCTGCGACTGGTTCGTCGAACTGGCCAAGCCGGCCTTGCATGGCGAGGACAGCGAGGCCGCCCACAACACGCGCCACGTCCTGCTGTACGTGCTGGAGCGGCTGCTGTGCCTGCTGCACCCGCTCATTCCGTTTGTCAGCGAGGAGCTGTGGCAGTCGGTGGCGCCGCGCCTGGGCATCGATGGCGCCACGATCATGCTGCAGCCCTATCCACAGGCCGGCGACATCAGTGTCGAGGACGCCGACCGTGCAACGGCCGACGTGGAGTGGCTCAAGGCGATGGTGTCCGCGGTCCGGCGGGTGCGCAGCGAGCTCAACGTGGCGCCTTCCAAACAGGTCACCCTTCTGCTGGCCGGCGCCTCCGACCGCGAGCGCGAGCGCACCGCCCGCTTCCATGGCTCGCTGTCGTTCCTGAACCGGCTGGAGCGCATCGAACTCATCGATGACGTCGACAACGCGCCGGCCGCGGCAACCGCGGTGGTCGGCGAACTGAAGCTGCTGGTCCCGCTGGAAGGACTGGTGGACCTGGACGCGGAGCGTGCGCGGCTCGACAAGGAGCTGAAAAAGGTCGAGGTCGAGATCGGCAGGTGCAAGGGCAAGCTGGCCAGCGAGACCTTCGTCAACAACGCGCCGCCGGCGGTGGTCGAGCAGGAGCGCAAGCGCCTGGGCGACTGGAACTCGCAGCGCGAGGCCTTGGCGGCGCAGCGGACCCGGCTGGGATAAGCTCCGCCGCGAGCGCCGGCAGCGTCCCCGTTTCCCCGGTTTTCGGTTTTCGCCTTCGCCTTCGCTCGGAGCTCGGAGCTCGGAGCGCGGCTGGCCGTGCAGAAGACGCCGATCAGTCGTCGTTGAACAGTTCCAGTGCCATCACCAGGGCGTCCTCGCGGCCCTTGCGCGCCGGGTAATAGCGCGGCCGGCGGCCGATCTCGTTGAAACCCTCGTCGTGGTACAGCGCAATGGCGTGTGGATTGCTCGGCCGCACCTCCAGGAAGATGCGTTGCACGCGACGCGCACGGGCGATCTGCAGCAGCACGTGCAGCAGCGCGCGGCCGTGGCCTTGTCCCTGCAGTTCGGGAGCGATGCAGATGTTGAGGATGTGCGCCTCGCTGGCGGCGATGCTGAGCAGGAAGTAGCCGACGATGGCGCCATCGCGCTCAACCACCCGGGCCGGGTAGTCCGAGGCCAGGCAGTCACGGAAGATGCCCTGGGTCCACGGAAATTCGTAGGCGCGCACTTCCAACGCGTGCACCGCGGCCAGGTCCTCCGGGCGCATCGGCCGGTGGGGCAGCGGCTGGAAGGACGGTTCAGCGGCCATGGCGCTCACCCGTCCCGGTTTTGGCGCGCCTTGCGCATCTGCTGCCACAGGCTGCGCTTGGCCGCAGGATCGCTGCGCAGGCGGACCAGGTCGATCCGCCAGGCCTGCGCCGCGACCTCGAACACCGGTGCCTCCATCCCGCTGACCCGCAGGATTGCCAGCAGGAGCGGATCCTCGCTGGGCAACAGCGGCCGGCGTATCGCCCGTCGCGCACCGCGTGCCGCGTCCAGGGCAGCCCTTTTCGCCGCGGCATCGGTGCGCGCCGCTCGAGCCACCGGTTCGCGTGCGGGCGCGTCGGGCGCGCTGGGCGGCACGATCACCGGAGACGGTCGCGCCGCTTGCTGCGGGTGACCCGTGTCGGCGCTCCGGGGTTGTGCAGGGGCGGCCGGCGCCTGCAGGGACGGATCCCCGGCGAGCAACAGGACCGGGTGGCCGAGGGCCTGCAACCACTCGTGTTGCTGGACCGTCCACAGGCTCATGGCGTCGCCGCTTCCACCGGCGTTCGGCGCACGCGCCGGTAGATGGCATGCACGGGACCGGACATCGCGTACAGTGCAATGATGGCGAGCAGCACCCGCGGCGGATCAATGGCGATGGCCGCTACCACCGCGACGACCACCAGCACGGAAAGGAACGGCAGGCGGTCGTGCTTGGGCCCGCCGCCCTTGAAGCTGAAATAGCGGATCGGACTGACCATGAGCAGCGCCGCGACTACGGTGGCGAACACGGCCAGATAGCGCAGTTCGACTCCCGAGTAGCCCATCGCGAAACAGGTCCAGACGAAGCTTGCGAGCAGGCCGGCGGCGGCCGGACTGGCCAGGCCGATGAACCAGCGCTTGTCCACCTGGCCGACCTGCGAGTTGAACCGCGCCAGCCGCAGCGCGGCGCAGGCGGCGTACAGGAACGCCGCCACCCAGCCGATCTTGCGCGCGGTGACGCCGTCCAGCGACATCGAGGCCAGCGACCAGTGGTACATCACCAGCGCCGGCGCCAGGCCGAAGCTGATCAGGTCCGCCAGCGAGTCGTATTGCACCCCGAACTCGCTCTGGGTATTGGTCAGCCGGGCGACCCGGCCGTCCAACCCATCGAGGATGGCGGCAACGAAAATCGCGATGCAGGCATTGTCGAAATGGCCCTGGGTGGCGGAAATGATCGCGTAGAAGCCGGCAAACAGGCCGCCCGTGGTGAACAGGTTGGGCAACAGGTAGATGCCGCGCGGTCGCTGGCGTGCCGGCGGGGTAAGGGGTTGCGTAGGTTCCATTTCAGCAGTCTAGCGCTTGCTTGCGTTGCGGCGGAATGCTGCAATCATGGCGATGTCATCCCCCGACACTGCAATGGAAGCGCTCATGACCGGTCTGCCTGCTCTGCCTGTACGTCGCCTCGCGGCCCGCCTGGCCCTTGCCACCTCGTTGGTGGCCGGCCTGGTGGTGGCCTTGCCGCTCTCGGCCGGTGAGCTGTTCCAGTGGAAGGATGCCAGCGGGGTCACCCATTACTCCGATGCGCCACCGCCCAGCGGCAAATACCAGAACCGTCGCATCACCACCGCGGGCGCCGGCACCGCCAGCGAGACGACCGCGCAGGCGCCGGTCGAGAACAGCCAGTGCACCACCGCGCGTGCCAACCTGGCGCTGCTCGATGGCGAGGGCCCGATCCAGATGCAGGGCAGTGATGGCAATGGCGATGGCACCGCGATGAACGCCGAGCAGCGCGAAGCGCAGAAGCAGCTCGCGCAAGCGGCCATCAACGCCTACTGCAGCGGCGCGGCCAACCAGTAGCGGCCTGCTACGAGCGCCGCGCCGGCACCTCAGGGCCGCGCGCGCCTGCACGGGCTGACTTACAATGGTCGGCCCGTCGACCTGTGGTTTTCCGCACATGATCGTGCTCGAGGGCGCCTCCGCCCTGTCTGCGTTCCGACGCGAACGTCTCCAAGCCCGGCTGCAGAGCCACCACCCCGACGTGCGCCTGCTGGGCGCCTGGCCGGTGTACTGGGTCAAGCCCGACCAGGGCGCACGGGTGGATTGGCCGGTGCTGGGCCGGATCCTGCAGGCCGGGCCGGAGTTTGCATCCCGCCAGGATGGCGCGGTCTCGCGTTTCGTCACGCCGCGCCTGGGCACCCTGTCGCCTTGGGCGAGCAAGGCGACCGAGCTGGTTCGTGATGCCGGGCTGCCGGTGTATCGCGTCGAGCACGGCACCCGCTTCGACCTGGCCGGCTGGCCGGAGGATCCCGCGGTCTGCGAGCGGCTCGCCGCCGAGCTGCACGACCCGATGACCCAGTCGCTGCTGTCCTCGCGTGAGGCGGCGCTGGCGCTGTTCGAGGTTCCGCAGCAGGTCGCGCTGGAACGGATCGAGCTGGATGGGCTGGAGGCGGCCAACAGCCGTCTCGGCCTGGCCCTGGCCGATGACGAGATCGCCTACCTGCGCGAACGCTATGCGGAGTTGGGCCGCGCGCCATCCGACGTCGAGCTGATGATGTTCGCCCAGGCGAACTCGGAGCACTGCAGGCACAAGATCTTCAACGCCAGTTGGACGATCGATGGCATCGACCAGCCGATCTCGCTGTTCGGGATGATCAAGCACACCCACGCGACCACGCCGCAGCACACCCTGTCGGCGTACAGCGACAACGCGGCCGTGGTGGCGGGCTACCCCAGCCATCGCTTCCGGCCCGATCCGATCAGCGCTGCCTATCGCCTCGAGCCGGTGGTGGATTCCGCGTTCTGCATCAAGGTCGAGACCCACAACCACCCCACGGCGATCTCGCCCTTTGCCGGCGCCGCCACCGGGGCAGGCGGCGAGATCCGAGACGAGGGCGCCACCGGCCGTGGCGGCAAGCCCAAGGCCGGCCTGTGCGGCTTCACCGTCTCGCACCTGCGCATCCCGACCCTGCCGCAGCCGTGGGAAGGCGAGCGCGCACTCAACCCGCGCATGGCCAGCGCGCTGGCGATCATGCTCGACGGCCCGCTGGGCGCGGCGGCGTTCAACAACGAATTCGGCCGCGCGAACCTGACCGGCTACTTCCGCAGCTTCGAACTGGCCGATACGGCCAGCGACGCGACGACGCTGACGCGCGCCTACGACAAGCCGATCATGCTCGCCGGCGGACTGGGCGCGATGGACCGCATCCAGGTCGAGAAGCTCGGCCTCAAGCCCGGGCATGCGGTGGTGGTACTGGGCGGTCCGTCGATGCTGATCGGCCTGGGCGGCGGCGCCGCCAGCTCGGTGGCGTCCGGTGACAGCGACGAGGCGGTGGACTTTGCCAGCGTCCAGCGCGACAACCCGGAGATGGAGCGGCGCTGCCAGGAAGTCATCGACAGCTGCGTGGCGCTCGGCGCGGACAACCCGATCGACACGGCACACGATGTCGGCGCAGGTGGCCTGTCCAACGCGATCCCCGAGCTGCTGCACGACTCCCGCCTGGGCGGTGTCATCGACTTGGCCAAGGTGCCCAGCGACGACCCGTCCCTGTCGCCGATGCAGCTGTGGTGCAACGAATCCCAGGAGCGCTACGTGCTCGGCATCGCCGCCGACCGCGTGGCCGAGTTTGCGGCGATCTGCGAGCGCGAGCGCTGCCCGTTCGCCGTGGTCGGCCATGCGACCGCCAACGAGCGGCTGGTGGTGGGCTACGGGGTGACCGTCGACACCATCTACGGCGCGGACGGCGCCACGGCCGCTGCGGATGCCCGGGTTGCGGCGGACGCTGCCGGCCACCCGATCGACCTGCCGATGGACGTGCTGTTCGGCAAGGCGCCCAAGATGCACCGCGACACCCGCCGCCCCGCCGCACCGGCCTGGCCGTCGCTGGCCTGGGACGGCCTTGACCTGCGCGACGCCGCCCTGCGCGTGCTCGCCCACCCGGTGGTGGCGGCCAAGCAGTTCCTGATCACCATCGGCGACCGCAGCGTCGGCGGCCTGACCGCGCGCGACCAGATGGTGGGCCCGTGGCAGGTGCCGGTGGCCGATTGCGCGATCACGTTTGCCGGTTTCAGCGGCTTTGCCGGCGAGGCCATGGCGATCGGTGAGCGCACCCCGCTGGCGCTGCTGGACGCCGCGGCGTCCGCGCGCATGGCCGTTGGCGAGGCGATCACCAACCTGTGCGCGGCGCCGGTGGAATCGCTGGAGCGGATCAAGCTGTCCGCCAACTGGATGGCCGCCGCCGGTCATGACGGCGAAGACGCCCTGCTGTTCGATGCCGTCAAGGCGGTGGGCATGGAGCTGTGCCCGCAGATCGAGTTGAGCATTCCGGTCGGCAAGGACTCGCTGTCGATGCAGGCGCAATGGGACGTGGACGGTACGTCGCACAAGTCCGTATCGCCGGTATCGCTGGTGGTCAGCGCGTTTGCGCCGGTCACCGACGTGCGCCGCCAGCTGACGCCGCTGCTGACCTCCGGCCAGGACTCCGAGCTCTGGCTCATCGGCCTGGGCGCAGGCAAGCAGCGCATGGGCGGCTCGGTGCTGGCGCAGGTCCATCCGCACGCCACGGCCGGCGGCAGCGCGCTGCCGGCGTTTGCCGGGCAGTCGTCCGAGGACGGTCGCCGGACCTCGGGCGTGCCGGACCTGGACGATCCGGAGCGCCTGCGCGCCTTCTTCGAACTGATCCGCGACGCTCGCGCCGCCGGCCTGCTGCAGGCCTATCACGACCGTTCCGACGGCGGCGCATTCGCCACCCTGTGCGAGATGGCGTTCTGCTCGCATACCGGCCTGGACATCAACCTGGACGGCTGGGGCGAGGACGCGTTCCGGACGCTGTTCAACGAAGAACTGGGCGCGGTCGTGCAGGTCAACGCGGACGACCGCGTCGAATTCGCCGACCTGCTGGCCCGTCACGGACTGGTCGATTGCGCGCAGCGCATCGCGCGGCCAAGCACCGCGGCGGGCATCCGCGTGCACGGCGGGGGCGAGCTGCTGGCGCAGTGGGCGTGGGACGAACTGTTCGATGCGTGGTGGTCGACCACCCACGCGATGCAGAAGCTGCGCGACAACCCCGAGTGCGCCGACCAGGAACGCGCGGCCATGCGCGATTTCAACGCGCCCGGCCTGTCACCGAAGCTGTCCTTCGATCCGGCCGAGGATGTGGCCAGCGCCTTCGTGCACGTCCAGCGCAGGCCGCGGGTGGCAATCCTGCGCGAGCAGGGTGTCAACGGCCAGATCGAGATGGCCGCGGCCTTCGACCGCGCCTGTTTCGAGGCCGTCGATGTGCACATGAGCGACCTGATCAGCGGCCGGCTCGCACTGGACGGGTTCAAGGGCCTCGCCGCCGGTGGCGGTTTCAGCTACGGCGACGTGCTCGGCGCGGGCCGCGGATGGGCCACCTCGATCCTGGAGCACCCGGCCTTGCATGACGGTTTTTCCGCGTTCTTCCAGCGCGAGGACACTTTCACCCTGGGAATCTGCAACGGCTGCCAGATGCTGAGCCAACTGGGCTCGATCATCCCGGGAGCGGGCCATTGGCCGCGGTTCCTGCGCAACCGCAGCGAGCAGTTCGAGGCCCGCCTCAGCCTGCTGGAAATCGCCGACTCACCGTCGATCTTCATGGCCGGCATGGCCGGCTCGCGGATTCCGGTGGTGGTCTCGCACGGCGAGGGCCGCGCGGCGTTCGCGAACCCGGCCGACCAGGCGGCGGCACACCCGGTGGCGCGCTATGTCGCCGCGGGTGGACAGCCGGCGGTGGATTATCCGGCCAATCCGAACGGCTCGACCGATGCGATCGCCGCGGTGACCAGTACCGACGGCCGGGCAACGATCCTGATGCCGCATCCCGAGCGCACCCTGCGCACCGCCAACCTGAGTTGGGCCCCGTCGGAGTGGGGCGAGGACTCGCCGTGGCTGCGGATGTTCCGCAACGCGCGCGTGTTCACCGGCTGAGTTCCCGCCACGGGGCGGCGCACACTGCGCGTCGCCCCGCCGACTTGAACGCGTGTCCGGACCGGCTGCGCGGCGACGTACATCCGGACAGGAAGTGACCACTCAAGGGCCGTGGTTGCAGGCATTTCGATGGGGGTCGCGATGCACGGGGTGGACGACAGGCATTGGCGGGTTGACGGTCGGGTCCCATCGGTGTCGCGCGCATTGCGCCTCGTTGGGGCGACGGTTGTGGCGCTCGCACTGCTGGCGGGCTGTACTGCCGGGCCCGCCACTCCGCCGGCGCTGGCCGGACCGCCCGACACCGCTGGCGACCCCCGCAACGCGCCCTGCGCGGTAGTCACCCGCCAGATGGTGGCATCCGCCTTCTCCATCGATGCAGCACTGATCGAGCAATCCTCGATGTCGTCGCTGTGCGCCTACCGCTGGGAGGACGAGCGCGACCTGCTGGAGGTGACCGTGCATGTCCGCGCGGTCGCCGCAAGCCGCGCGCAGGCGCGCGAGCTGTTCCAGGAAGCCACCGCCGGCGAGGCGCCACGGCTTCCGCCGGCGAACCCCTCGGGCCCGTTTGAGGAGGTCGCCGGGATTGGTGCAAAGGCACGGCTTGATACCGGAACCAGTGACCTGCACGTCCTCGGCGACGGTCTCTACTTCACCCTCAACGCGTATTCCGGAGCAGGCGGGCGGACCGCCGCGGACGGCGCGGGGACGGCGGGCGCAGTGGATGCACGCACCCGCTGGTGGCAGCACACGCTGCCGCAGCGGCGCCAGCACACGCAGGCGTTGGGCCGTGTGTGGAGCGGATCGCGCCAAGAACCTTGAGGCCGGCGCGTCCGCGCTGCAGCCCACTCGCCCGCACTCGGCCGCCGGACCTGCGCTGATGGCCATGGCGCCTGCGGTGTATCCTCCCGGCCAAGGGAGGCGACGCCGGCATCGGTCGCGCATCAGGAGAGGGACTCCGCGATGGGGAAGGGATTGAAAGCCGTTCGGGTCGAACCGGACGGGGGTTTGGAGCCGGACATGGCCGGGGCGGGCGCTGCCGATCTGGCACCGCTGCTGTACCCCGACCTGCGGCGCGCCGCGCGGGGCATCCGTGCGCGCTCGTCCGGCAGCGCACTGCAGACGACGGCGCTGATCCACGAGGCCTACATGAAGATGGCCAACGTGGGGCCGTGGAAATCGCATCGGCACTTCCTCGCGTCCGCTGCGGTCGCGATGCGCCACGTGATGGTCGATGAGGCGCGCTCGCGGTTGCGCCTGCGCCGCGGCGAGGGTCGCGTGCCGATCTCGCTGGACGATCCGGACAACCACACCCAGGCCCAGGCGGCGCTGATGGTCACCGAGTGCGAAACCCGTGTGGTGGTGGGCGAGGCGGTCGAGCAGCTGGCCGCCATCGAACCGCGGATGGCGCGGGTGGTGGAGTGCCGGTATTTCGCCGGCTATACGGAAGTGGAAACCGCCGACATCCTCGGCGTGACGGAGCGCACCGTGCGCCGGGACTGGATCAAGGCGCGTGCGTGGCTGCAAAAGGCGCTGGGTGACTACCGCGGACACGCTTCCCTCGACGGGGACGAAGCCGGCGAGGACGGGGAGCGCGACGGCGGCTGAGTTGCCCCGCAACTTGCGCTGGACGATGCGACCGCACGCCCGCGGTTACTCGCGCCATTGCTCCTGCAGGGTCTCAAGCTGCGCCAGATAGGCGGCGCCGGCCGGCCCCATCGCCTGCAGCCGTTGCCTGGCCAGCCCCAGCGCGGCGCTGGCTGCGTCGGTATTGCCTTCAGCCCGCTCCACCCGGGCCCGCGAGATCTCGAGCATGGCCGCGAACGGATGCTCGCTGCCGAAGGTCGCCATGATCGCCGGGGCCAGGCTGTCGAGCTTTTCGCGCGCCGGTGCGATTTCGCCGATCCCGGCCAGCGCGTCCACCAGGCCGAGGCCGGCGGCGAGCGCGATGGTTCCGGTCTCGCCACCGGCGTGCTCGTGCCCCATCGCAATCGCCTCGCGCAGCAACGGGACGGCCTCCTCGTGGCGGTCCAGCTGGCTGAGGGTCTTGCCCAGGTTGTTCATCAGTGCCGCCAGTGCACCGGAGGGGCCGTACAGCTTGCGCCGCAGCTCCAGTGTCCGATAGTAGATTTCCGCCGCCTCTTCGCGTCGGCCGGACTGGACCGCGGCGCTGGCCCAGTTGTTCAGCGTATTGAGCGCATCGGAGCTCTTTTCCTGGCCGAGCGTCTGCCAGATGGCGTGCGCACGCTTCAACTGGACGATCGCGTCGTCCAGCTGGCCGAGCTGGTAGTAGGCCAGGCCGAGGTTGTTGATCAGCACCGCGGTGTCGCGGTGTTGCAGGCCGGACAGTTCGACGCGCTGCGGCAGCGCTTCCTCCAGCGTGCGCAGGGCAAGCCCCGGATCGCCCAGCGCCCGCTGGATCTGAGATTGCAGCAGGCGGCTGTCCAGCAGCTCTGCGCGGTACGTGGCCGGCTCCGCGTTCCAGAACTTCTGCGCCTGGTCGAGCAGGTCGCGCGCCTGGTCGGTCTGGCTCTCGCGGAAGCTGACCTGGGCCAGGTCGTGCATCGCCATTGCGCGGACGTGCTCGGCGACGCCGGCGTCGTCGCGCAGCAGGCGCACCAGCAGGGGCCGTGCGCCGGTGTAGTCGTTGATCTGGAAATACAGCTCGGCCAGCGCCAGGGCCACGTCGGCGTAACTTTCGGGGTCACCAGCGAACTCGTCATGGACCCGCTTGGCGGCGCCGTCCAACACCGATTTGGCGGTGACTTCGTCATGCTCCTGGGTACCGCTGGCGGTGCGGAACATCAGCGTCAGGTACTGGCGGACGGCGTCGTTGCGTACCGCCTGCCGGCGCGCGTGGTCGCGTTCGATGGTGGCCTGCCGGCCCTGCCATGCCACGCCCACCAGGCCCAGCGCGAGGCTGGCAAACACCGCGGCAGCCAGGGCGTAGGCGACGCGGTGGCGGCGGATGCGGCAGCCCAGCCGATAGCCAAGCGTCTGCCTGCGTGCGGCGACCGGATGTCGACCCAGATGCGCGCGCAGATCCGACGCCAGCTCGGCCACCGTGCGATAGCGTTGCGCCGGGTCGGTCTGCAGCGCCTTGAGCACGATGGCGTCCAGGTCGCCGCGCAAGGCCTTGCGAATCCGCCCCTCGACGCGCGTGCTGGGCGGTTGCGGGGCCGGCAGTGACAGACGCTCGAGGGCACGGATCTGGGCCGCGCCGGTCAGCTGCCAGGGCCGGTGCTGCGTCAGCAATTCGTACAGGATCACGCCCAGCGAATAGACGTCGGTCGCGGTGGAGATCGGCGCGCCCGTCAGCTGCTCGGGCGCGCAGTAGTCCGGCGACGCGTGCCCGGTGGCGGCGGGTTCGCTGTCCCGCTCGGCTGCCGGCGCCAGGTGTTTGGCAATGCCGAAATCCAGCAGCTTCAGCCGTCCTTCCGGGGTGACCAGCATGTTGCCCGGCTTCAGGTCCCGGTGGATCACCAGGTGCTGGTGGGCGTGGCTGACCGCGTCGCACGCCTGCAGGACCAGCGCCAGCTTCCGCTCCAGGCCGAGGTCCGGGGCGCGGGTCAACGGCACCCCTTCCACGTATTCCATCACCGCGTACGGAACACCGTTGACCTCGCCGCCGTCCAGCAGGTGCGCAATGCCGGGATGCTCCAGGCGGGCGAGGATCTGCCGCTCGGCGACGAAGCCGGCGCGGTCCTGCGCCGAATCCATCCGCATCAACAACTTGAGCGCGGCGCGCTGTTCGAAATCGCCGCCGAAGCGGTGCGCCATGTAGACCTCGCCCATGCCGCCACGGCCGATCAGGTGCTCGATTTCCCAATGACCGATCCGGGTGCCGGGTGCCAGCAGCGGGGGCGGCGGCTGGCGCAGCGCGTCGGTATGGACAGTGTGGGTGTCGGCGTCGTGGAACAGCGCCTGGACCTCCGCGCGGATCGCCGGGTCGGCCTCCAGCGTCTCCAGCTCGGCGCTCCGCACCTCCGGGGCGCGCTCGGCGAGCAGGTCGAACAGCTCCCACACCCGTTGCAACCGCTTCGCATCCTGCATCGAACCGCTCCCCGTTTCGCTGGTGGGGGCAATGCACGGCCGTGCCGCGTCCTGCGATCCGCGTCCCGCTTCTCCCCCGAGTCTCCGGATGATAGCCAAAGCCGGTGTCGGGCAGCGATCCGCCGCCACGCGCAGCTGATAAAGTCGAGGGTGGCAGGCAAAAGGACGCCACGTGGAAGCTGGAATCATTGCCCGGGTTGACGACACGGACGGCGGGGTCGATGCCTCGCTGGTCGATGCGCTGCGCGCCAAGGGGCGGCTGAAGGACGTCGACCTGGCCCGCGCGCGGCGGCTGCACGAGGAGACCGGCGGCAGCCTGCTGGCGCTGCTGGCCCGACTGGGTCTGGTCTCCGAGCGCGACCACGCCGAGACCGTGGCCGAGGTGCTGCAGTTGCCGCTCGTCAGTGCCAAGGACCTGCCCGAGTTGCCGCCCGAGGGCGTCACGCTCACCACCAAGTTCATGAAGCAGTTCGCGATCTGCCCGGTGGCCGAAAGCGCGGAGGCGGTCGAGGTGCTTGCGGCGGACCCGCAGGATCCCTACACCCTGGACGCGGTGCGCCTGGCGACCGGCCGCGAGGTGCGCGCCAGCGTCGCCCTGCGCTCGGAGATCGATGAGCTGATCGAGCGCTGGCATGGCCAGGGCCGCAGCGCGATGGGCACCATCATCGAGACCGCCGAGGGCGAGAGCGGCGGTGACCTGGACGACGTGGAGCACCTGCGCGATCTCGCCTCCGAGGCGCCGGTGATCCGCCTGGTCAACCTGGTGATCCAGCGCGCGGTCGAGTTGCGGGCCTCCGACATCCACATCGAGCCGTTCGAGAACCGGCTCAAGGTGCGCTACCGCGTCGATGGGGTGTTGATCGATGGCGAGAGCCCGCCGGTCAACCTGACCGCGGCGGTGATCAGCCGGATCAAGATCATGGCCAAGCTCAACATCGCCGAGCGACGGCTGCCGCAGGACGGGCGGATCATGCTGCGGGTGCAGGGTCGCGAACTGGATTTGCGCGTGAGCACGGTGCCGACCGCGCACGGCGAATCGGTGGTGATGCGCCTGCTGGACCGCGAATCGGTGGTGCTGGATTTCCACCGGCTGGGATTCACCGATGAATTCCTGCCGCAGTTCGAACACGTGTTGCAGCAGCCGCACGGGATCCTTCTGGTGACCGGGCCGACCGGCTCGGGCAAGACCACCACGCTGTACACCGCGCTGAGCAAACTCAACACGCCGGGGGTGAAGATCATCACCGTCGAGGACCCGGTCGAGTACCAGATCGAAGGCATCAACCAGATCCAGGCCAAGCCGCAGATCGGCCTGGATTTCTCGCACGCGCTGCGCTCGATCGTGCGCCAGGATCCGGACATCATCATGATCGGCGAGATGCGCGATCTGGAAACCGCGCGCATCGCCATCCAGTCCGCCCTCACCGGACATCTGGTGCTGAGCACGCTGCACACCAACAACGCCGCCGGCGGCATCACCCGCCTGCTGGACATGGGGGTGGAGGACTACCTGCTGACCTCCACCATCAACGGCATCCTCGCCCAGCGGCTGGTGCGGCGGCTGGAGCCGACCCACGCCGAGCGCGTCCCCGCCACGGTCGAGGAGATCGAGCGCTTCGAGCTGCGCCGCTACCAGCCCGAGGGCGAGATCCTGCTGTTCCGCCCCAGGCCGTCCGCACTGGCGCCGACCGGCTACCAGGGACGCACCACGATCATGGAGTTCATGGTCATCAACGACGCCCTGCGCAGCGCCGTGATGCGCCACGCCGGCATGGGCGAGATCGAACGCATCGCCCGCGACGGCGGCATGCGCACGATGTACGAGGACGGCATGCTCAAGGCCTTGGCGGGGCTGACCACGATCGAGGAAGTCCTGCGGGTCACCGAGGACGCCTGAGCCGATGGCCCTCTACACCTACAAGGCGATCAACGCCCGCGGCGAGATGCTCGACGGCCAGATGGAGGCCGCCAGCGATGCGGAGGTCGCCGCGCGCCTGCAGGAGCAGGGCCATCTGCCGGTGGAGGCGCGCTTGGCCAGCGAAGGCAGCGGCCTCCCGGTGTGGCGCGCGCTGTTCAAGCCGCGTCCGTTTGCCGGCGAGCGGCTGGTCCAGTTCACCCAGCAACTGGCGACCCTGCTGGGCGCCGGCCAGCCGCTGGACCGCGCGCTGACGATCTTGCTGGAGCTGCCCGAAGACGAAGCGGCGCGGCGGGTCGTCAGCGACGTGCGCGACGCGGTGCGCGGGGGCGCGTCGCTGTCGAGCGCACTGGAGCGCCAGCACGGCACGTTTTCGCGGCTGTACGTCAACATGGTGCGCGCCGGCGAGGCGGGCGGCAGCATGCACGAGACGCTGTCGCGCCTGGCCGACTACCTGGAGCGCTCGCGGGCGATGCAGTCGCGGGTCATCAACGCGCTGATCTACCCGGCGATCCTGCTGGTAATGGTCGGACTCAGCCTGCTGTTCCTGCTGGGCTATGTCGTGCCCGAGTTCGCCCAGATGTACGAAAGCCTGGACGCGCCGCTGCCGGGGTTCACCAAGATCGTGCTGGGGGTAGGCCTGTTTGTGCGCGACTGGTGGATCATGCTGGTGGTGATTCCGGCAGTGGCGTTGCTGGTGTTTGATCGCAAGCGCCGGGATCCGGCATTCCGCGCGAAGCTGGACGGCTGGCTGCTGCGCCGGCGTTTCTTCGGTGACCTGGTCGCCAAGGTCGAGACCGCGCGCCTGGCCCGCACGCTGGGCACGCTGGTGCGCAACGGCGTGCCCTTGATGGCCGCACTGGGCATCGGCCAGAAGGTGCTGGGCAACCGCGTGTTGGCCGCGGACGTCCTGCTGGCCAGCGACGAGGTCAAGAACGGCGTCGCCCTGTCCACCGCGCTCGCGCGCGGCAAGCGCTTCCCGCGCCTGGCCCTGCAGATGATCCAGGTCGGCGAGGAATCCGGTGCGCTGGATACCATGCTGGTCAAGACCGCCGAGACCTTAGAGCACCAGACCTCGATCGCCCTGGACCGCATGCTCGCGGCGCTGGTGCCGATAGTTACCGTCGTCCTGGCCGGACTGGTCGGCGTGGTGGTGATGGCGGTGCTGACGCCGCTGTACGACCTCACCAGTTCGATCGGATGACCCGCGCGCCTCCGGTGGCCGGCTCACCGGCAAGCACTCTCCCCCTAAAGGACCTTCACCAATGCGCAACAAACGTTCCCTGACCCGTTCCCCCGCCGCGTCGCAGGCCGGCATGAGCCTGATAGAGATCATCATCGTGATCGTGCTGATCGGCGCGGTGCTCACTTTTGTCGGCTCGCGCGTGCTGGGGGGTGCCGACCGCGCCAAGGCGAACCTGGCCAAATCCCAGGTGATGACGCTGGGCCAGAAGGTCGAGGCATTCCAGATGGACACCGGCCGGCTGCCGGCCACGCTGGATGAGCTGGTGACCGCGCCCGGCAACGCCGCCGGCTGGCTGGGACCGTACGCCAAGCCGGCCGAGCTGAACGACCCGTGGGGGCATCCGGTGGAGTACCGCACACCCGGTGAAAGCGGCCCGTTCGATCTGGTCGTGCTGGGCAAGGACGGCAAGGTCGGCGGCACCAGCGTCGACAGCGACATCCACTACGACTGACCTTGCGCGCGCTCCTGCCAGCGGACATGCGCATCGGGGGGAGCGCGGGACCATCGTCGAGCCGTCGCCAGCGGGGCATTTCGCTGCTGGAGATGCTGCTGGTGATCGGCCTGATCGCAGGCGCCAGCCTGCTCGCGGCTGCGGCCTTCAGCGGCGGGATGAAGGGCACCCAGCTGCGCGCGGAGGTGAAGGAGGTCGCCGCGCAGTTGCGCTTCACCCGTACCCACGCGATCGCGACCGGTGAGCCGCAGCGCTTCGTGATCGATCCCGCTGCGCGAACCTGGCAGGCGCCCAAGGGCCGCGCCGGCACCATTCCGGCCGCGATCGATGTGCGTTTCATCGGTGCCCGCCAGATCCAGCCCGCCGAGGGGCAGGGCGCGGTGATGTTTTTCGCCGACGGCGCCGCCACCGGCGGCCGGGTCCAGCTCAGCCGGGACGGCGCGGTGTGGGACATCGACGTGGCCTGGCTGACCGGGCAAGTCAGCGTCAAGCGCGCCGGGAGCGGCAACTGATGCAGAGGCCCACAACCCAGCGCGGATACACCCTGATCGAGGTGATCGTCGCCTTTGCGTTGCTGGCGCTGGGGCTGACCCTGCTCCTGGGGACCTTGTCCGGCGCGACCCGCCAGGTGCGCTGGTCGGCCGACGCGGGACGCGCGGCGCTGCACGCGCGGTCGTTGCTGGACACGGTCGGCATCACCGAGCCGCTGCGGCCGGGGCGCCGCGACGGCGATTTCGAGGACGGGCGCTACCGCTGGACCCTGTCGATCAAGCCGTGGCAGGACCCGGCATTGGCCAACCTGCCGCAGTCTCCGGCAGACCAGCGCTTGCTCGAGCTGGATATGACCGTGCAGTGGCGCGCGGCTGGCCCGGGCGAGCAGTTGCAGGTGCGCAGTTTGCGGCTGGCGCCGCCCGATACCTCTGTGGGCAGTGTCCCGTGAGGTGCTCTGTGGAAACAGGAGGCGGGGTGCGCGGGCGCTTGGCTATCGCAGGCCGTTGCGACGGCATCATTCGCATGGGACCGGACAGGGCGAGAGGGCGCGGCTTCACCCTGGTCGAGGTGATGCTGGCGACGGTGCTGCTCGCCGCCGGGCTGGCGCTGGCGTTTGCGACCTTGACCGCGGCCAGCCAGACCGCGACCCGCGGCGAAGCGCTGGCCGAGCGCAGCGAGCGCATGCGCGCGGTGGAGGGCTTCCTGCGCAGGCGCATCAGCGCGGCGCGGCCGGTGGCCTTCCACACCGGCCAGGCGAATGAGCGTCCGCAACGCTTCCTCGGCGAGCCGGAGCGGATGCGCTTCGTCGCCGATCTGCCCGATTACCTGGGCCGCGGCGGTCCGTATTCGCACGATTTCCAGGTCGAGCGCAGCGAAGGCTTCTATCGGATCGTCCTCGCACTGGACATCGTGTCGGCGGGGGAGACCGTGGAGGACCCTCGCGGCCGCGCCCCTGACATCCTGGTGGACGGGCTGGCCTCGGCGCGCTTCCGCTACCGCGGCATCGACCCGGAAAGCGGTGAGCTGGGCGCGTGGACCGACCGCTGGGCCGCGATCGACCGCTTGCCGGTGCTGGTGGAGGCCAGCCTCACCGATGCCGATGGCGGCAAGTGGCCGACGCTGGTGGTGGCGATTCCGCAGGCCGTGGGCGTCGTCTCCGGCCCTGCAGGCGGCAGCTGGTGAAGCCGGTCCCCCGCCATCCGCACCCATCCTCGCGACCGGGCAGTAGTGGCGCCGCCTTGCTGCTGGTGCTGTGGATGATCGTCCTGCTCACCGCGCTGGTAGGCGCGTTCGCGATGACTGCCCGGGTCGAGCACATGCAAGGCCAGGTCCTGGCCCGAGGCATGAACGCCCAGGCCGCCGCGCGCGCCGGGCTGGAGTACGCGCTGCATCGTCTGGCCCAGTCCGATCCGCGCGTGCAGTGGCAGCCCGACGGGCGTCCCTATGAGTGGGAGTACGCCGGCGCGCAGGTGCAGGTGCGGATCGTGGCCGAAGGTGGCAAGGTCGACCTCAACCACGCCGACGCGACGCTGCTGGCCGGCCTGCTGCGGGTGCTGGGCAGCGATCCGGGCGAGGCCACGCGCCTGGCCGGGGCGATCATCGACTGGCGCGACCCGGATTCGCTGAGCCAGCCCGCGGGCGGCGCCGAGAACGCCGACTACGCGGCGGCCGGGCGCGCCTACGGTGCCAAGGACGCCGAGTTTGAAAGCATCGCCGAACTGGAGCAGGTGTTGGGCTTCACCCCGGAGCTGTATGCGAAGATCGCCCCGCACGTGACGGTCTACAGCCGCTCGCCGCGCCCCGACCCCGCCTTCGCCGCTGCTCCGGTCCTCGACGCCATGGGCATGGACGGCGAGCGGATCGTCGCCGGACGCGGCGTCGTCGATCCCGCCACCGGACTGCCCATGGCCGGGGGCGGCGCGTCGCCCGGTCTGGGCGGCGGTTCGGCAGCGGGCGGAACGTATAGTATCGACAGCCGCGCGCAGTTGGCCGACGGCCGTCGCTCACTGTTGCGCGCCGTCGTGCTGACCAACCCCCCCGTTGGCCCAGGCCCGGCCTACACCACGTTGTACTGGGAAGAGGGAGCTTCGCCACGATGAGCCAGCCAGGTTCCACCATCGGCGTCCGACTGGGGCGCGTGGGCACGCACCTGGTGCCGGGCGTGGGTGGCTACCTGTCGTGGTGGGGCCGCTCGCTGGCGGCTGGGCTGCCGCCGGCGTTGCGCCAGACCCTGGGATTCGGCCGCGGTCGCGTCCTGCTCCAGGTCGACGCGGACGAAATGCAGCTGTGCCGGCAATGCGATGACGCGCTGATCGACATGGCGCGGGTCCCGTTGCCGCCGCTGGTCGCCCGCTCCCATGCCGATGGCGATGCGCTGGGGTCCTTGCTGGGGCCACGCCTGGCCGAGCTGCCGCGCTGGTTGCTGCTGCCCGCGGCCAGCAGCCTGACGCGACGGATCAACCTGCCGGCAAGTGCGCTGGAACGTCTGCGCGACGTGGTCGGTTTCGAGATCGACCGGCAAACCCCGTTCACCGCCGAGGCCGTCGCCTTCGATGCGCGCGTGCTGGGACGCCGCGAAAGCGATGGCCAACTGGACGTGGAACTGGTGGTGGTGCCGCGGCATCTGCTGGATCAGCAGCGCACCGCGATGGGGCCGTTGGCATCGGAACTGGCCGGGGTCGACGTGGCCGGGACGGATGGGGCGCCGTTGGGGGTCAACCTGTTGCCGCCAGAACAGCGCCGGCGCCGGCGCGATCCGGCGGCTGTGTGGAATGCCGTGCTCGCCGGCGTCGCGCTGCTGGCCACGGTCGCCCTGCTGTGGCAGCTGCTCGAGAACCGGCGCAGTGCCGCAGCGGCGCTGGAGCAGGTCATTGCCAGCCAGGCCGACGCCGGCCGTCGGTCGGCCATGCAGCGCCAGCAATTGACGGCGGTGCTGGAAGGACAGGTGTTCCTCGATCGCTTGCGTGCGGAGCGCGCGCCGACGACCGAAATCCTCGATGAACTCACCAGGCGGCTGCCCGATACCACCTACCTGGAAAAACTCTCCATCAACGGCGACCAGCTGATGCTGATCGGTCTGAGCACGAAAGCGGCCGCGCTGATCGGCGAACTGCAGGGGGCCGAGCAGTGGCGGTCGCCCGCGCTCGCCGGCGCGTTGCAGCCTGATCCGCAAAGCGGTCGCGACCGCTTCACGTTGACCGCCAACCTCGCCGCTCCCGCAGCAACACCCGATCCGACAAATCCCGCCCCGCCGAAGACCGCCGATGCGCCTGCACCACGCGACCGCTGAGGTGCCGTCGCGTCGCGACCGCTGGCTTGCTGCCGGTCTGCTGCTGGCCGTGCTGGCGATCGCCTACGGTGTGCTGGTGCATCCGTGGTGGACCGTTCCGATGCGCGAGGCGGACGCACGGATCGAGTCCCTGCAGCAACGCGAGTTGCGCCTGCGGATGCAGCTGCAGCAGGCACCCCAGGTGGCCGCACGCCTGCACCAGGTGAGGGAGCAGTACGCCGACACCCCCGGCTTCCTGCCGGAGGCGAACGCGGAACTGGCCACCGCCAGCCTGATCCAGCGCCTGGAAACGGTGGTGGCGGAGGCCAGCCCCGGCAATCGCAGCTGTGCAATCACCAACCGCTCGCCGCTCGATTCCGACAACCGCCAGTCGTATCGGCGCGTTGTCGCCCAGGTCCGCCTGCGTTGTGGCACGCTCGAGCTGAGCCGGGTGCTGTACCTGCTGGAAAGCGGCAGTCCGCGGCTGTTTGTGGACAACCTGAACATCCTGACGGAAACCCTCTACCTGAGCCGGAACCAGTCGGTGGATATGGGCGGCCTGGATGTGTCCTTTGATCTGGCGGGTTATCTGCTGCCCCTGGATGCGCCGACGACGGCCGGGGTGAGCGATGCGCCTTGATGTCGTGGGGCCGCGCACCTGGTTGCTCGCCGGTGTCGCCGGCTGGGCGCTGCTGGCCTGGGTGCTGGCCGTTGCTGGCATGGGCGGGCGGGTGGCGCTGCTGGCGGACGACCCGACCCTGCTGAACCCGCTGCCGCACATCCTGCCCACGCAGCCGGCGCTTGGCCCGTTCGACCAGTACCAGGGCATTGCCGAGCGTCCGTTGTTTGCCAAGGACCGTCGTCCGCATCCGTTTTTCATGGAAGGCGGCGAGGACGAGCGTCCATCCGGGGAGTTCGACTACGTCCTCACCAGCGTCCTGATTGCGCCGGGCACCACGATGGCCATCGTCCGCAAGCGCGAGAACGGCGAGCCGATCCGGGTGAAGCTGGATGCACCACTGGCGGACTCGGGCTGGCGCCTGGTCGAGGTGAGCCCGCGCGGCGCGGTTTTCGAAGGTCCGCAGGGCCGCCGCAGCCTTGAGCTGGCATTGTTCGACGGCAATGGCCCGGTCGCGACCAGCGCTGCGCTGCCGTCAGGTGGCGCTGCACCGGCGCCGGACAATCGCGCCGGCCGCAGCCCGCAGCCCGCCCGTGCGCCCTCTGCACAATCCGCTTCGCCGCCACCGGCGACGCCGCAACCCGAGGCTGCCTCCCCCAACCGGGAGCCGCAGCCCACGGAACCCGAAGGCGAAGCGGCCGACCCGTCCCAAACAAGCGAGCCGGCGCAGGCGCAGATGGATTCGATCCGGAAACGGATTGAAGCCCGCCGCGCCGCCCTGCGCAAAGACGAAATGTAGCCACTGACGTTCCAATAGAGTGCACGCAATGAAGCAACACGCCATCGATATCTCCATCGCGACGTCACCCCCGCGTCGCCCATGGCCGGCCAGCAGGCGGCTGCGCACGCTTGTCGCCGCCCTGGTGGTGCTGGGGTTGCTGGCCGCGTGTGCCAGCGCGCCGGTTCCCAGCATCCGCCGCGAGGCCGTGCCGCGCACCGCCGAGCAGGTGGCCCAGCCGGCGGCGGACGGCGTCCAGACGCACGCGCTGGGCAGTGTCACCCCCGCCGAAACCCACCAGGGCGGTCCGCGCCCGCAGATCCGGCGCGGCACGGGTCGCTTCATCGATACGGCGGTGGCCAACTCGCCGCCACCGGGCCTGCCGGCGACCACCGGCGAGGCGACCTTCAACTTCGAGGGCGAATCGCTGCACGCGGTGGTCAAGGCCATCCTGGGCGACATGCTGGGGCAGAACTACGTCATCGCGCCGGGCGTGCAGGGCACGGTGACCCTGGCCACGCCCAAGCCCGTCAGCGCGGCGGAGGCGATCAACCTGCTGGACCAGGTGCTGGGCTGGAACAACGCGCGCATGATCTACAGCGGCGGCCGCTACAACATCGTCGCTGCCGACCAGCCGCTCGCCGGCACGGTTGCACCGCGCGCCGGTGGCGCGGCCAGCGCACGCGGCTTCGAGGTCCGCACGGTGCCGCTGCGCTACGTGTCGGCCGAGGAGATGAAGAAGATCCTCGAGCCCTATGCGCGGCCCAACGCGATCGTCGACACCGACGCCTCGCGCAACGTGATCAGCATCGGCGGAACGCGCGCGGAGCTGCAGAACTACCTGCGCACGATCGAGATCTTCGACGTCGACTGGCTGGCGGGCATGTCGGTGGGCGTTTACCCGCTGCAGTCAGGCAAGGCGGTGCGCGTGGTGGAGGACCTGGAGAAGGTGTTCGGCCAGGACAGCAAATCACCGGTGGCCGGGATGTTCCGGTTCATGCCGCTGGAAGGCACCAATGCGGTGATGGTGATCACCTCCCAGCCCGATTACCTGGACAACATCCAGCAATGGCTGGAGCGCATCGACGGCGCCGGCGGCGCGGTGCAGCTGTATTCCTACCAGCTCAAGTACATCAAGGCGCGTGACCTCGCCGACCGGCTGGCGGAGGTCTTCGGCGGCTCGTCCGCCGGCGGCGACAGCGGGGCCAGCGACCGCGGCCCGAGCCTGATGCCCGGCCTGGATTCTGCGGAAATCACCTCCGGCGAAGACGGCTCCAGCATGGGCTTTGGCAACAAGGGCGGCGGCAGCGGCAGCGGCGGCAGCGGGGGCGCAAGCCTGTCCCTCGGGAGCACCCGCAGCGGCAACGCCAGCGTGTCGCTGGAGATCGGTGGCGACAAGGTCGGCGTCTCGGCGGTCGAGGAGACCAACGCCCTGCTGGTGCGTTCCACGCCGCAGGCCTGGCAGTCGATCCGCGACGTGATCGGCCAGCTGGACGTGATGCCGATGCAGGTCCACATCGAGGCCCAGGTGGTCGAGGTGCAGCTGTCGGGCGAGCTGGAATACGGCGTCAACTGGTTCTTCGAGAACGCGGTGACCGACAACGACCTGCCCAGCGCGCTCGGTCGCACCACATGGAGCACGCTGGCGGGCAGCGTCGGCGACGCCAAGGGCACGACCGGCGGCCTGGCATGGACGTTCCTGGGCCGCAATGCGGCGGCGGTGATCAAGGCGCTGGACGCCGTGACCGACGTCAACATGCTGCAGACCCCTTCGGTGGTGGTGCGCAACAACGCCGAGGCGACCTTCAACGTGGGCAGCCGCATCCCGGTGTCCTCGGTGACGGTCAATCCGGGCATCGGCAACGACACCAGCTACAGCCAGGTCCAGTACCTGGACACCGGCGTGATCCTGACGGTCCGCCCGCGCATCACCAAGGACGGCATGGTGTTTCTCGACATCGTCCAGGAGGTCAGTGCCCCCGGCGGCGAGCCGGACCGGTTCGGCAACGTGCGCATCGACACCCGCAAGCTGAAGACCGAGGCGGCGATCCAGAGCGGCGACACGGTGATGCTGGCCGGCCTGATCCGCGACAGCGCAGCCCGCGGGTCGCGCGGCTTCCCGGGCCTGAACCGGATCCCGGTGCTGGGCGGTCTGTTCGGCACCCAGACCTCGACCACCCGGCGCGAGGAGACCATCGTCCTGCTGACGCCCAAGATCATCCGCGACCCCAACGAGGCCCGCGAGCTGACCGACGAATACGGCCGCCGCTTCCGTGCACTGCAGCCCCTGCGGCCGCCCGCGCGGCCGTGATGCCTGTGCCGGCTGGCCCGGTGCGGGTGTGGGTGTCGGTGCCGCGCGCCACGCGCGTCGCCGCGCATGGCTGAGGACGCAACGCCGATGGACGCCGACATCGGCGTGGTGGTGGTCAGCTACCAGAGCCTGGCCACCATCGATGACTGCCTGGCGCGGCTGCGCGACGCTGCCGGCGTGGCGGCGATCCGGGTGGTCGACAACGACTCCACCGATGGCACCGTGGAAGTGATCCAGCGCCACGCCGTGGCCGATCCGCGCGTCCAGTTCATCGCCAACCCCGACAACGCCGGCTTCGGAGTGGCCTGCAACCAGGGCGCCGCGGCGATCGCCGCGCAGGCGCCGTCGTGTCGCTGGCTGGCCTTCGTCAATCCCGA
Source organism: Lysobacter ciconiae (assembly GCF_015209725.1). NCBI lineage: Bacteria > Pseudomonadati > Pseudomonadota > Gammaproteobacteria > Lysobacterales > Lysobacteraceae > Novilysobacter > Novilysobacter ciconiae. The sequence goes on from NZ_CP063656.1 coordinate 499,774, forward strand.
TGCACTGGTGGAAGTCGACACCCTGTCGCGCCTGCGTCAGCTTGCGCTGCAACGCCGTGCCGCCGGTGTCGAGGTCCTGCTGGGCGTCGATCTGGTGGATGAGGCCGGAGTACGTGATGCTGCCGCGCGCCGCCGCGCCCCGGATTTTTGGGCAATGCTCGCGGGCGTCGCGGCGCGGCTGCGCGGACGCGACGCCGGAGACGCCCAGGCGCTGGCGATCGAGCCCGACGACGATCTGGAACTGCAGTCGGTGGAGGCGATTTCCGGCGCCCTGATGTTCCTCGCGCGGGCGCGTTTCGAGCGCATTGGCGGCTTCGACGAGGCCTACCGCCTGCATGCGGAGGATCTGGATCTGTGCCGCCGGCTGGCCGCCGATGGCGTCGAGCTCGCGGTCGCGAACCGGGTGCGGGTCGTGCACGTGCGCGGCGTTTCCAGCCGCTCCAATCCCTGCTTCGTGGAGTGGCACAAGCACCGCGGGCTGTGGCGCTACTTCCGCAAGTTCGAGGCCGCCCAGCGTGGCGTCGGCGTGCGAGCGCTGGTGTTTGCCCTCATCTGGGCCCGGTTTCCGTTCGCGGTGGTCCGGGCGATGCTGTCCAGCCGGACCTGAGCCTCAGCGGTAGCGGTTGATCTGCTCGCGCAGCGTGCGCGCCGCGGCGGCCGCGGCATGGGCGAAGTCATCCCCGCTCGAGGCGTACAGCACGGCGCGCGAGGAGCTGACCACCAGCCCGCTGCCATCGTCGGTCCGAGCGTTGCTGACCACCGCCTGCACGTCGCCGCCCTGCGCGCCGACTCCGGGCACCAGGAAGGGCATGTCGCCGACGATCGCGCGCACCTCGCGCAGCTGGCCCGGCCAGGTCGCGCCCACCACCAGCATGCAGTTGCCGTGCCCGTTCCAGTCGCGCGCGATCATCTCGGCGACGCGCTGGTACAGCGGCCGGGTGCCGCCATCGTCGTTGGCGACCGGCAGGTCCTGCAGGTCGCTTGCGCCGGGATTGGAGGTGCGGCACAGGATCACCACGCCGCGGTCGCCGCGGTCCAGGAACGGCTGCACGGAGTCACGGCCCAGATAAGGGTTGGCGGTCACCGCATCGGCGCGGTAGCGCTCGAACGCCTCGCTCGCGTAGTGCTGCGCGGTGCTGCCGATGTCGCCGCGCTTGGCGTCCAGGATCACCGGGATTCCCGCGTGACGCTCGTGGATATGCGCGATCAGCCGTTGCAGGGCATCTTCGGCACCCAGCGCGGCAAAGTGGGCGATCTGCGGCTTGAACGCGCAGACGTGCTCGGCGGTCGCGTCGACGATGTCACGGCAGAAATGGAACACCGCATCGGGGTCATCGGCGAAGCGCGCCGGGAACCTGGACGGCTCCGGATCGAGCCCGACACAGACCAGCGAATCGGCCGCCGTCCAGCGCTGCCGCAGTGCCTGCATGAAGCCCATCGTCCTCTCCTGGTGTCGGTGCGCGCACGCCCACCGGCGCGGCGGGCATGCGGGTGCGTGCTTTCGCGTGCGCCTACTTCAGCGCGCTTACTTCAGCGCCTTGAAACGCAGGCGCTTGGGCTGGGCGCCTTCCTCGCCGAGGCGACGTTTCTTGTCTTCCTCGTACTCGCGGTAGTTGCCCTGGAAATACTCCACGTGCGAATTGCCCTCGAAGGCGAGGATGTGGGTCGCGATGCGGTCCAGGAACCAGCGGTCATGGCTGATCACCACCGCGCAGCCGGGGAACTCCAGCAGCGCGTCTTCCAGCGCACGCAGGGTCTCCACGTCCAGATCGTTGGACGGCTCGTCCAGCAGCAGCACATTGCCGCCCTGCAGCAGGGTCTTGGCCAGGTGCAGGCGGCCGCGCTCACCGCCCGACAGGGTGCCCACCAGCTTCTGCTGGTCCTGGCCCTTGAAGTTGAAGCGGCCCAGGTAGGCGCGCGACTGGATCTCGGTGCCGTTGATGTTGAGGATGTCGGCGCCGCCGGAGATTTCCTGGAACACGTTGTGGTTGCCTTCCAGCTTGTCGCGGCTCTGGTCGACATAGGCGATGTTGGTCGACGGGCCCTTGATGATCTCGCCGCTGTCAGGGGTTTCCTGGCCGGTGATCATCTTGAACAGGGTCGACTTTCCGGCACCGTTGGGGCCGATGATGCCGACGATCGCGCCGGGCGGGATGATGAAGCTCAGGTCGTCGATCAGCAGGCGGTCGCCGAAGGACTTGGAGACGTTCTTGAACTCGATCACCGAGTTGCCCAGGCGCTCGCCGGGCGGGATGAAGATCTCGTTGGTCTCGTTGCGCTTCTGGTACTCGACCGAGTTGAGCTCCTCGAAGCGCGCCAGTCGCGCCTTGCCCTTGGTGCGGCCGCCCTTGGCGTTGCTGCGCACCCATTCCAGCTCCTTGGCCAGCGCCTTCTGGCGGGCCTTCTCACCAGATTCTTCCTGCTTCAGGCGCTCGCCCTTCTGCTCCAGCCACGCGGTGTAGTTGCCCTTCCACGGGATGCCGCGGCCGCGGTCCAGCTCCAGGATCCACTCGGCCGCGTTCTCGAGGAAGTAGCGGTCATGGGTGACGGCCACGACGGTGCCGCTGTAGCGGGCCAGGAACTGCTCCAGCCATTCCACCGACTCGGCGTCCAGGTGGTTGGTCGGCTCGTCCAGCAACAGCATGTCGGGCTTCTGCAGCAGCAGCTGGCACAGCGCCACGCGGCGCTTCTCGCCACCCGACAGCTTGCCCACGATCGCCTCCCACGGCGGCAGGCGCAGCGCGTCGGCGGCCACTTCCAGCTGGTGCTCCAGCGTGTGCGCATCGCCGGCGGCGAGGATCGCCTCCAGGCGCTGCTGCTCGGCGGCGAGCTTGTCGAAGTCGGCGTCTTCCTCCGCGTAGGCCTCGTACACCCGGTCCAGCGCGGCCTGCGCATTGATCACCTCGCCCAAGCCTTCCTCGACCGCTTGGCGCACGGTGTGTTCGGGGTTGAGCTGCGGCTCCTGGGCGAGGTAGCCGACCTTGATGCCTTTGGCCGCGCGCGCCTCGCCGCTGAAGTCCTGGTCGACGCCGGCCATGATCTTGAGCACGGTCGACTTGCCGGAGCCGTTCAGTCCGAGCAGGCCGATCTTGGCGCCGGGGAAGAAGGACAGGGAGATGTCCTTGATGATCTCGCGCTTGGGCGGAACGGTCTTGCTGACACCGTTCATGGTGTAGATGTATTGCGCTGACATGGGGTGCTCCGCAGACAGGCGACCATGCCCGGCACGCGGCAGGGCGATCGAAAAGAATTAGCCGATCATTATCGCGCATCTACAGGCTTTTTGCAGGGCCGGCAATCCCCAAGCAGCCCGGCGTGGGCGACGCGCCGCAGCGGAGGCTAAACTGGGCGACTACCGCCCTCATCCGCTCCTGGAGTGACCATGTTCCCGCGCGACGCACGCATCGAAGGTTTTGACCCCGAACTCGCCCAGGCCATCGCCGACGAGAACCGCCGCCAGGAAGACCACGTCGAGCTGATCGCCAGCGAGAACTACGCCAGCCCGCGGGTGATGGAGGCGCAGGGCAGCCAGCTGACCAACAAGTACGCCGAGGGCTACCCCGGCAAGCGCTATTACGGCGGCTGCGAGTTCGTCGACATCGCAGAGCAACTGGCGATCGACCGGCTGAAGGAACTGTTCGGCGCCGACTACGCCAACGTGCAGCCGCACTCGGGTTCGCAGGCCAACCAGGCGGTGTATTTCTCGCTGCTGCAGCCCGGTGATACCGTTCTCGGCATGAGCCTGGCCCACGGCGGCCACCTCACCCACGGCGCCAAGGTCAACATCAGCGGCAAGCTGTTCAACATCGTCCAGTACGGCGTCGATGACGCGGGAATGATCGACTACGACGAGATGGAGCGCGTGGCGCTCGAGCACAAACCGAAGATGCTGATCGGCGGCTTCAGTGCCTACTCGCAGGTGGTGGACTGGGCGCGGATGCGCGAGATCGCCGACAAGGTGGGCGCGATCTTCTTCGTCGACATGGCCCACGTGGCCGGCCTGATCGCCGCCGGCGTGTACCCCAACCCGCTGCCGCACGCGCACGTGGTGACCTCGACGACCCACAAGACCCTGCGCGGCCCGCGCGGCGGCATCATCCTGGCCAAGAACCCGAGCGAGGACCTGGTCAAGAAGCTGCAGAGCATCGTCTTCCCCGGCCTGCAGGGCGGCCCGCTGATGCACGTGATCGCGGCCAAGGCGGTGGCCTTCAAGGAAGCGCTGGAGCCCGAGTTCAAGGCCTACCAGCAGCAGGTGGTCAAGAACGCCCAGGCGATGGCGGAAACCATCCTCCATCGCGGCTACAAGATCGTCTCCGGCGGCACGAAGAATCACCTGATGCTGATCGACATGATCGGCAAGGGCATCACCGGCAAGGACGCGGAGGCGGCGCTGGGCAAGGCCCACATCACCGTCAACAAGAACGCCGTGCCCAACGACCCGGCCAAGCCGTTCGTGACCTCGGGCCTGCGCATCGGCACCCCGGCGGTGACCACCCGCGGCTATCGCGAGCCGGACTGCGTCGCCCTGGCCAATTGGATCTGCGACGTGCTCGACAACCCCAACGACGAGCAGGTCATCGCCGCGGTGCGTGAAAACGTCACGCAGCAGTGCGCCCAGTTCCCGGTCTACGGTTGAGCCTTGCACTGCCTCTTCTGCCAGCACGTAGACACCCGCGTCATCGACTCGCGGGTGTCCGATGACGGCGCGACGATCCGCCGCCGTCGCGTCTGCGAGGCCTGCGGTGAGCGGTTCTCGACCCTTGAGACGATCGAGCTGAAGCTGCCGGTGATCATCAAGTCCGATGGCCGGCGCGAGGCGTTCGATGCCCGCAAGCTGCGCGCCGGGTTTGACCGCGCCCTGCAGAAACGGCCGGTGGCTGAGGAGCAGATCGAGGCGGCGGTGCGCGCGGTGGTGCACCAGCTGCGCCGCACCACGGAGCGTGAGCTGTCCTCGATTCGCGTCGGCGAGTTCGTCATGGGCGAGCTGCGCAAGCTCGACCACGTGGGCTACGTGCGCTTCGCCTCGGTGTACCGGGCGTTCCAGGACGTGGCCGATTTCCGCGACGAGCTCGACCGGCTGGAGAGCGACAACTCCGGCGACGAGCAATTGCCGCTGCTGGGCGGCGGTGACGACCCGCTGCCGTCGGCCACGCGCAAACGTTGAGCCGGACCTTGGTCGCACCCCTTAACTGCAGGAACCTGTGTTGATGCCCGAGTTCACCGCCACCGACCACCTGATGATGACGCGCGCGCTGCGCCTGGCCGAGCGCGGCGCCTACACCACCCGGCCCAACCCGATGGTCGGCTGCGTCATCGTCAAGGGCGACGAGGTGGTCGGCGAGGGCTGGCACCAGCGCGCCGGCGAAGGCCATGCCGAGGTGCTGGCCCTGCAGGAGGCCGGCAAGCGGGCCAAGGGTGCAACCGTGTACGTGACGCTGGAGCCGTGCGCGCATACCGGCAGTACGGGCCCGTGCGCGGATGCCTTGATCGCCGCCGGTGTGTCGCGCGTGGTCGCGGCGATGCGCGACCCGTTCCCACAGGTCGACGGTGCGGGCTTCGAGCGCCTGCGCGAGGCCGGCATCGAGGTCGCGGAAGGCCTGATGGAAGACCAGGCGCGCGCGCTCAACCGCGGCTACCTGTCGCGACTGGGCCGGGGCCGGCCGTGGGTCCGGATCAAGCTGGCGGCGAGCATGGACGGACGCACCGCGCTGGCCAACGGCGAGTCGAAATGGATCAGCGGACCGGCCTCGCGCAATGACGTGCAGCACTGGCGCGCCCGCGCCGGGGCCATCCTCACCGGCGCCGGCACGGTGCTGGCCGATGACCCGTCGCTGACGGTGCGACTGGACGAGGACATCGCGTTCGTACCGCCCCTGCGCGTGGTGCTGGATCCCGGCTTGGCGACCATCGCGCGCGGCAAGGTGCGCGAGGGCGATGCACCGACGCTGTACATCCACGCTCCCGACACCAAGCTCGCTCGCGGCATCAGCGCGCAGCTGGCGGTGGTGCCGGTGAAAGCGGGCCGCTTTGATCTGGCGGCGGTGCTCAAGCTGCTCGCCGATCGGGGCATCAACGAGGTGATGGTCGAAGCGGGCGCCACGCTGGCGGCCGCCTTCCTGGAGGCCGGACTGGCCGATGAGGTCCTGCTGTACGTCGCGCCGGTCCTGCTGGGCTCGAACGCGCGACCGCTGTTCGACGGCCTCAACGTCGACCACATGGACCAGGTGATGCGCATGGAGACGGTCGAGACCCGGCTGCTGGGTGAGGACATCCGGGTGCTGCTGCGTCCGCGCCCGTCAGGGGCGCGTCCAGGCTAGCCCAGCGCCCAGTCGATCGCCGGGCGGCACAGCGGCAGGTCGGGTTGCTCGCGGCGCTTGCTCAAGGCGCGGCGGGCCGACTGCAGGGCGGTGCGCAGGCCTTCCTCCACCGTCGGGTGGTAGAAGGGCAGGTGCAGCATCGTATCGACGGTCATCTCCTGCTGGATCGCCCAGGCGAGCAGGTGCAGCAGGTGCTCGGCGTCGGGTGCGACCGCCTCCGCTCCCAGGATCCGGGCGTTGCCGGCGTCGACGTAGATGTGCAGCACTCCGGCGTTGCGCCCGGCCATCACCGCGCGGCCCTGGCGGCTGTAGTCGATCTTGCCGACCACGACGCCGGACTCCGGCAACTCGCTGTAGGACAGCCCGGCCTGGCCGGCACCCGGTTCGGTAAAAACGATGCCCAGCGGTGCGCGACGCATCAGGCAATCGGCTTCGGGATGCAGCGCGTGGTAAGCGGCGATGCGTCCCTCATCGGCAGCCTCGTGCAGCAGCGGGCGCTGTCCGCTCACATCGCCGGCGATGTAGACCGGCAGGTCGCCCACCTGCAAGGTTTTGGGATTGAAGGCCGGCATGCCGCGCTCGTCGAGTTCGACGCCGAGGGTGTCCAGGCCGAGACCCTCGATGTTGGGTTGCCGGCCGATTGCCGCGAGCACCCAGTCCACGACGACGCTCCGTTTGCCATCGTCGATCACCGCCCCATTTCCGTCAGCGCGCACCGACATCTCCACGTCGGTGCTGATCGACATCTGTTGGCCGAGCGCGGCCAGCAGGCTGGCGTTGACCTCGGGATCCTTCAGCCCGGCGATCTGGCCGCCCTTGGTGAACCCGTGGACCTCGCACCCCAGCTGCGCGAATGCCTGCGCCAGCTCGACGCCGATCGGGCCTAGCCCGACCACACCCAGGCGCTGACCGGGCGACACCAGTTCAAACACCTCGTCGGAGGTGACCAGCCTGTCGCCGATGGCGCGCCATGCGTCGGGCACGATCGGGCGGGTACCGGTGGCGATGATCACGGCGTCGGCGTGGATCATCTCGCCGTCGACCTCCAGCGTGTTGGCATCGATGAAGCGCGCCTTGCCGCGGATGCTGCGATCGCCCAGGTCCTGGGCGATCTGGATCGAGCCGGCAGTGAAGCGGTCGCGCAGCGTGCGCACGTGCGCCATGACGATTTGCAGATCCGGCTTCAGGCCTCTGGTGCCGTCGATGCCGACCGTGCCAAGCCAGTCCTTGCGCGCGTAGGTGTGGGCGACCTCGATCAGCGCCTTGGACGGCATGCAGCCGACCCGCGCGCAGGTGGTGCCGTAGGGGCCGTGGTTGATCAGCAGCACGTCGTCGGTGTAGCGCTGGGCCTCCTTGAGCGCTGTCAGGCCGGCAGTCCCGGCGCCGAGGATCGCGATGCGGACGCGTCGTGTCATGTTGGGGCTCCCTTGAACGGTTGGCCGGCCAGTATGACGGTCCGTCGATGAGCCATCGGTCGAGGGAGTGCCTCACAGGACGGGTTTCGGGGTTCGCTATGCTCGGGGACCGCGATCCGCCGCCGTGATCGCATCCACCACCCGGCAAGGTCCGTCTGCGACCGCGCCGGGGACAGGAGCCGAACCATGACGAGTCTGGCCAGTAGCCAGCGCGAGCACCTCGCAAAAATGATGGACGAGCGTGAGCCGGTGCTGCGCGAGGAAATCCGCGCCGGACTCAGGCGCATGCGCGTGGAGGGCTACGACGAGTTGCTGTCCGGCACCTCCGACGCCGGTGATGAGTCGCTGGCCTCGCTGGTGACCGACATCAACAACGCCGACGCCAAGCGCGACGCGGTCGAGCTGCAGGACATTTTCGCGGCCCGCGCGCGCATGGCTGACGGCACCTACGGGATCTGCATCGACTGCGACGTGGCGATTCCGTACGAGCGCCTCGAGGCCTATCCGACGGCCAAGCGCTGCCTTGCGTGCCAGCAGGTCCACGAAGCCAAGCGGGCGCAGCGCTGACAAGCTGAGCGCCGCCCCGCGGGTTGCACCGTTCCACCCCGCGCGGCGTCCCGGCGCTCGCCCACTGCTAGAATCGAACCGTCCTCGCATCCGCGAGGGCACACGTAACGTCTTCAGGGCGGGGTGCGATTCCCCACCGGCGGTAGGTCGCCGGCAGCCGGTCACCATGACCGATCGCCACGACAAGCCCGCGAGCGCTCCGGTACCGGCCAAGGCCGATGCAGGGGGTCAGCAGATCCGGTCCGATTCCGGAGCCGACGGTCACAGTCCGGATGAAAGAAGACGGCTGCGCATGGCCCTGTGCCGTGCGCACGCCATGCCTTGTGGCGTTTTTCGCAGACCTCCTACGCGGGAAACGATCCATGTCCAGAGCTGCCTATTTCCTTCGCCGTCCCTGTTCCTGCGTTGTGCAGCGGGAGGCGCGCTGATGTTTACCGGCATCATTGAAGGCGTCGGCCGCATCGCGGCGCGCGAGGCCGTCGGCGGTGACGCCCGGCTCACCATCGAGGTCGGCTCGCTGGCGTTCGACGCGGTGGCGCTGGGCGAGAGCATCGCCGTCAACGGCACCTGCCTGACCGTGGTCGAGTTTGACGCCGACTCCTTCCAGGCCGACGCATCCACCGAAACGCTCGCCCTGACCACCCTGGGCCGACTGGCCGTGGGCGCGCCAGTCAACCTGGAGCGTGCGATGCGTCCGACCGACCGGCTCGGCGGCCATATGGTCAGCGGTCACGTCGACGGCGTCGGCGCGGTCGCGGCGATCACCGACGATGGCCGCGCCCAGCGCTGGCGGTTCACCGCGCCGGCCGATCTGATGCGCTACATCGCGCGCAAGGGCTCGATCTGCGTGGACGGGGTCAGCCTGACGGTGAACGAGGTCGATGCGAGCGGTTTCGCGGTCGCCCTGGTCCCGCACACGGTCTCCCACACCGCCTTTGCCGCCACCCACGTGGGTGATGCGGTCAACCTGGAAATCGATCTGGTGGCGCGTTATGTCGAGCGCCTGCTGGGCCACGCCGATGCCAACGGAGCCACGTCATGAGTTTCGCCCCCATCCCCGAACTGCTGGAAGAGATCCGCGCCGGCCGCATGGTCGTGATCGTCGATGACGAGGGCCGCGAGAACGAGGGCGACCTGATCATGGCCGCCGAGCTGGTCAAGCCGACCGACATCAACTTCATGGTCACCCACGCACGCGGCCTGGTCTGCCTGTCGTTGACCCGCGAGCGCTGCCGCCAGCTGGGCCTGCCGCCGATGGTCCGCGACAACACCTCCCAGCACCACACCAACTTCACCGTCAGCATCGAGGCCGCCGAGGGCGTCACCACCGGCATCTCGGCCTACGACCGCGCACACACGGTGCGTACCGCAGTGCGGCCGGACGCCTCGGCCAGCGACCTCAACCAGCCCGGCCACATCTTCCCGTTGCAGGCCCAGCCCGGCGGCGTGCTCAGCCGCGCCGGCCACACCGAGGCGGCCGCCGATCTGGCGATGATGGCGGGCATGGAGCCGGCCGGGGTGCTGGTGGAGATCCTCAACGCCGACGGCACCATGGCCCGCCGCCCGGAGCTGGAGGTGTTCGCCGCCGAGCACGGCCTGAAGATCGGCTCCATCGAGGACCTGATCCGCTACCGGCTGGAAACCGAGCACACCGTGGAGCGCGTCGATTCGCGCACGATCGAGACCGAGCACGGCCTGTTCCAGCTGATGAGCTACCGCGACCGGCTGAGCCATGGCCTGCATTTCGCACTGACCCTGGGCGAGGCGGATCCGTCAGTGCCCACGCTGGTGCGCGTGCAGGTGCAGAATCCGCTCGCCGACGGGCTGCGCTGGCGTCGCCCGGACTTCGGTCCGGCCGTCGGCGACGTGCTTGCCGCGATCGCCGCGGCGGGTCGCGGTGCGCTGGTGTTGCTGGAGGATCGCGCCGACACCGACGCCTTGCTCGCGCGCATCCGCCATGCCGCCGACCAGGCGCCGCCGCCGGCCAGCGAGGGCGAGACGCTGCACGAGTGGCGTCGCAACGGCGCCGGCAGCCAGATCCTCGCCGACCTGGGGCTGGGCCGGCTGCGGGTGATGGGCACGCCGCGCAAGCAGGTCGGCCTGGCCGGCTTCGGCCTGGAGGTGGTCGAGTACGTCGACGCCGGGCCGCGCTAACCCGGCGCGCGCTAAACTGTCCGGTCGCGCAACAGCGCGATGCCGCTTACCTACAAGGCGTTCGTTCCCATGTCCCATATCGAAGGCGATCTGCGCAGCCCCGACGGCGCGCGTTTCGCGATCATCGCCAGCCGCTGGAATCCCCGCATCACCGACAGCCTGGTCGAGGCGGCGCGCAAGGCGTTTGCCGAGCACGGCGTCACCGAGGAAGCCATCGACGTGGTGCGGGTGCCCGGCGCGTGGGAGATCCCGGTCACTGCGCGGCAGCTCGCCACCGCCGGCAAACATGTGGCGATCGTGGCCCTGGGCTGCGTGGTGCGCGGCGACACGCGCCACTACGAGCAGGTCGCCGATGGCTGCTCGGAAGGCCTGATGCGCGTCGCGCTGGATACCGGCGTGCCGGTCTGCAACGGCGTGCTGGCGGTCGAACGGCATGAGGATGCGCAGGCACGCGCCGGCGGCAACCACGGCAACAAGGGCGAGGAAGTGGCAATGGCAGCGCTGGAAATGAGCAACCTGATGGAGCGCCTGGCATGAACCAGCGTCGACGCCCCGGTGGCATCGATCCGATCGGGCGCTCGCGCGCGCGCCGGCGTGCGCTGCAGGCACTTTACGCGTGGCAGATGTCGGGCTCCCGCGCCAACGAGATCGTCAGCCAGTTCGCCCATGAACAGGCCCGCGAGGTCGCCGACCTGGCGTACTTCGAGGACCTCGTGCATGGCGTAGCCAAGCACCGCGCGGAGCTCGACGACAGCCTGGCGCCTTTCCTGGACCGGGAGATCGGCCTGGTCGACGCCATCGAACTGGCCGTGCTCCGGATCGCGGCCTATGAGCTGCAGCACCGCCCCGACGTGCCCTACCGCGTGGTCATCAACGAGGCGATCGAGTCGGTCAAGCGCTTCGGCGCCGAGCACGGCCACACCTACGTCAATGGCGTGCTCGACCATGCCGCCGCGCAGTGGCGTGCGGTGGAAGTCGGCGCGTCCCGGCGCTGAGCCGGGCATCGCCGCGCACGCAGGCCGGTCAGCCCGTCCGCATCGGAACGAGGAGGGCGCATGGCCGAGTTCGACCTGATTGAGCGGATCCGCTCGCGCGCGCCTTCCCGCGCGGACGTGGTGCTGGGCATCGGCGATGACGCGGCGGTGGTGCGGGTGCCGGCGGACCGCGAGCTGGTCATCTGCACCGACACGCTCAATGCCGGCGTGCATTTCCCGCTGCACACCGCGCCGTTCGATATCGGCTGGAAGGCGCTGGCGGTAAACCTGTCCGATCTTGCCGCCATGGGCGCGCAGCCTGCCTGGTGCACGCTGTCACTGTCGATTCCCGGCGATGATCCGGTCTGGCTGGACAGCTTCCTGGACGGTTTCCTGGCCCTTGCCGGACAACACGCAATCGCGCTGATTGGCGGCGACACCACGCGCGGACCGCTCTCGATCGGCGTGACCGTGCACGGATTGTTGGAGCCGGGCCGCGCCCTGCGGCGCAGCGGTGCGCAGCTGGGGGACGACATCTGGGTCAGCTGCACCCTGGGCGACGCCGCGGCCGCGCTTGTGCTGATGGGCAAAGCCGATGCCGGTGCGATTGCAGGCGGGGACACGAACGCCAGTCCCCTGGCCGAGCTGCGCGAGCGTCTGGACCGGCCGCAGCCGCGCGTGGCGCTTGGCCTGGGGCTGGTCGGGGTCGCCCACGCGGCGATCGATATCTCCGACGGCCTGTGGTCCGACCTCGGCCACGTGTGCAAGGCAAGCGGGCTGGGCGCCGTGCTCGAGGTGGATGCACTGCCGGCCTCGCCGGCCCTGGCGCTGGGGTTCGACACCACGGCCCGCCGCACGCTGCAGGCATCCGGTGGCGACGATTACGAGCTGTGTTTCACCGCACCGGCGGGCGCCCGCGCGCAGATTGAAGCGATCGCGGTGCAGACCGGCACGCCAGTGACCCGTATCGGCCGAATGGTCGCAGGCACCCAGGTGGCCGGCGTCGACGCCGACGATGCTCCCTGGGTGCCCGAACGCACGGGTTGGGTGCATTTCTCCGACTGAATCGGCGCGGCCGATGCGGTCTCGCTCAAACGCTCAGAGCGGCTCGAAGCGGTTGGCGTCGACGTTCTTGCGCACGTGCGCGGGATCCCAGATGCGGCCGTTCATGGCGATGTGCACACCCCCGGGCAGCGACTGCACCGCGCCCACGGCGGTACCGATGTTGAACACCGCATCGGAGCCGTGGAAGCGCGCCGGGTTGAGGGCGCCGGTCAACACAATCGTCTTGCCCTCGATGCCGGCCAGGACCTTGGCCGTTTCCACCATCGAATCGGTGCCGTGGGTCACCAGCACGTGGCGGAGGTCCTGCGCGGCGATGGTCGCGCGGATCAGTTCGCGGTCGCCGTCGTCCAGGTGCAGGGAATCCTTGCGCAGGATCGGGATGACGCGGTAGCGGAAAGCCACGCCCAGCTCCTCCAGGATGCGGCCGATCTGCGGCTCGCCGATCTGGTAGTCCGACTTGTCATCGAAGTAGATCTTGTCGATGGTGCCGCCGGTGGTGACGATGCAGAGCTGGTCCATGGAGCGTCCGGGCTGGAGGGGACCGCCAATTATAGGCGCGTCCAGCCGCACTCCCGACCGGCCGCATTCGGCCGGCTGCCGGCACTCAACCGGATCCACGCGCCGCGCCGGTCAGGACGTCAGGCTTCGACCTCGTCGCTGTCGGTTTCCGGCAGCAGTTCCAGCGCCGACGGAGTGGTGCGCAGCATCGCGTGGAACTGGGCCGGTTCGCCGCGGTCGCGCTGGCGCAGCAGGCGGCGTCCGCCCACCACCACCGCCAGCAACAGCAGGGTGACAACGAAGAACGCCGGCAAGGCCTGCGGCCCCAGCCGAGCCATCAGGGTGCCGGCAATCGCCGGCCCGATCGCCGAGCCGATGCCGTTGAGCAGCAGCAGGCTGCTGCAGCCGGCTAGGACATGCTCGTTGGGCAGGTGGTCCAGCAGGTGCGCCACGCAGACCGGGTAGACCGCAAACAACAAGCCGCCAAACACGAAGAACAGGCTCAGCAATACCCAGGTGTTCGCCCCCGCGCTGATCATGATCAGGCCAGCGAGGACGGCGGCGAGCGCGCAGATGAAGACCAGCGCCGTGCGGCGGTCGCCGCGGTCGGAGAGCCGGCCAATGGGCAGCTGCAAAAGGGCGCCACCCAGGATCGTCACGCTGACCAGCGCCGACACGCCGGCCAGGTCCAGGCCGATGCCGGTGGCGTACACCGCCGACATGCCCCAGAACGCGCCGAGCGCCAGCCCGCCCAGCAACGCGCCAGTGCTTGCCGCCGGCGCCAGGCGGTACAGCTGCGGCAACCGAAGGTGCACACTGGCCGGGGTGTCGGGCTGGACCATGCGGCTGGACGTCACCGGCAGCGCCGCCAGGCAGATCAGGATCGCGACCAGGCTGAAGGGAATGAACAGCAGCGGCGAAAACACCCCGAGCAGCCACTGCCCGGCCGCCAGCGCGAACAGGTTGATGGCCATGTAGAGGGCGAATATCCGGCTGCGCTGTTCGGCTGCGGCCGACGCGTTGAGCCAGCTCTCGATGACCGTGTACAGGCCGACCAGCGCCACCCCGCTGAGGAGCCGCAGCGCGGCCCAGGTCCAGGGTTCGACGAAGATCGGATGCAGCAGCACCACGGTTGCGCACAGACAGGCGTAGAACGCGAACGAGCGGACGTGGCCGATGCGGCGGATCAGCTTGGGCGCCGCGAACGTGCCCAGGAAGAAGCCGCCGAAGTAGGCCGACATGATCAGGCCGATGACCTGGTCGTCCCAGCCCTCCAGTCCGCCGCGCACGGCGACCAGCGTACTGAGCAGGCCGCTTCCGGCCAGCAGCAGGGCAACGCCGATCAACAACGACAGCAGGGGGCGTACGGCGGCAATCACGGACTGGCGCAAACCGGACTCGGATGGCCGCTCACGCTAGCACAAGCCCCGGTCCGCTCGGGGCGCCTGCGGCACCTCAGGCGGGCCGGCGCTGGCGGGAGAGGGTGATCACCGCCACGCCAACGAGGATGATCGCCATGCCGGCCAGATCGAACGGGCCCACTGTCTCGCCCACCAGCAGCACGCCCAGCAGGACGGCTACCGGCGGGTTGACGTAGGCGTAACTGGTCGCCACCGCCGGCCGCGCATGCTTGAGGACATACAGATAAGCGCTGAACGCGAGGATCGAGCCGAACACCGCCAGATAGGCCACGGCCAGCGTGGCCTTCAGGCTGGGGTTGGCCGGCAGGGTCTCGCCGCTGGCGAAGCCGACCGCCAGCAGGGCGACGCTGGCGCACAGCATCTGCGCCGCGGTGTTCATCGGTCCGGCCGGCATGTCCTGGCGCCGGCTCCACACCGAGCCGAATGCCCAGCACGCCGCCGCCATCAACAACGCCGCCGCGCCGACGATTTCGCCGGACAGATTGCTGCCGGTGTTGAGCACGATCACGCCGACAAAGCCGACCAGCAGGCCGAGGCCTTCGCGGCGGGTCGGCCACTGGCCGAAAAGCACGCCAAACGCCGCGGCAAACAACGGCATGCTCGAAATCGCGACCGCGGCAATCCCGGAGCTCACGCGCTCCTCGGCGAAGCAGACCAGACCGTTGCCGAACCCGAGCAGCAATACGCCGGTGATCGCCGCATTGCGCCATTGCAGACGGGTCGGCAACGCATGCCCGCGCCAGCGCAGGAACGCGAACAGCAGCACGCCGGCAGCCGTGAACCGCAACCCGGCCAGCAGGAACGGCGGGTAACTCTCCAGCGCGTAGCGGATGCCGAGATAGGTCGAGCCCCAGACCAGATACAACGCCAGCAACGCGAGCGGGATCAACACCTTCGGCTCCAGCAGGCCGGTTGGCTCGGAAGGCGGTGCCGCCGTGTTCGGGAGCGGGGATTCGGACATGACGACGTGCCGTGGATGGGTGGTCATTGTCCGCTGACCGCTGCACCGGCACGAGTGCCGCAAAGGAGGGCCCCGCGATGGCGTCGCACTGCGTCACCCGGATGGGGGGCGCAACACCGTTTCCACGTTGACGATGTCGACGCCCTGCATCTGCCCCAGCAGGCTGTCGAACCACGGTTTGTGGGACGCGCCGACGATCGACAGCACGCGCGCACCCGGCTGCTCGCGGAACGCCGCGCGGATATTGGCCACCATGCGCAGGTTGCGGGTCTCCCAGCCGGCGACATAGATCTGCGCGTATTGCCCCGGCGACGCCTCGCGCATCGCGGCGCCGAAGTCGCTGTCGGCCTGCACGCGGCGGACGTCCGGACGGTTGATGTAGCGGTACAACGCCAGCAGGTCGCCATTTTTCTTGAGTTCGTCCTCGTGCTGGCGCAGGGGCTGCGTCTGTGCTTCGGCGGACTTCCATGCCTGCCGGATGGCATTGGCGTAAGCACCCACCTCCGCGTCCGGTATCGCGGCGTTGTCGCCGGTGTGATCGTCGACCGGAAATACACGCTGCAATCCCAGCCGGGCGGCCAGCCGTGCCGCAATCTGGGAGTCCTCGCTGTTGCTGGTTGCGAGCTTGTCCAGCCGCACCACCAGCGCATCGTCCAGCCCATTGCCAACGCGCCGCTCGGCTTCCGCCAGCTGCAGCCATTGAGTCAATGCCGAGGTCGGCTCGTTCGCGGCCAGAAACAGCGCCGCCAGATGCCGGCGCGCTGCCGGGCCGGGTTGCGTCGGCCAATCCGCCAAGGTTTTGCTCACCGCGGCGATCGCCGCCGGGACATCCAGGCCGGTCGCGGCTCTGGCTTCATCGGTTTTACCGCAGTACGGGGAGATGCGTTCCGGGCCGTAGACCGTCGGATGGCGCGCCATCAGGTCGCAGCTTTCGCCGGAGATCGCCTCGATGGTGATGATCTCGGGTTTGAAGGCCGCCAATCGCTCCAGCACCAGTTCCAGTGATTCGGGCTGGAAGCCTTTCGCCATCTCGGAAAGGTGCACGCTGCCCAGTACCAATACCTGTGCCCGGGGGCCTGCCATGTCTTTGTCCAGCGCGGACAGGTCGACCTGCGCCTGGGCCACACCGAGCCATCCCAAAGCCAACGACAACCCGACAATCACCCATCGTTTCTTCACGGTTTGCTCCCATTGGATGTACGCGTAAAGGTAGTCGGGACAGCCGCGCCCGAACAATCCCTTTTCCACCCGTATCCCGACCCTCCGAAGGTAACCACGATGTCCCAGACCAGAACCGTCAACCGCCAGATCACGC
Source organism: Lysobacter ciconiae (assembly GCF_015209725.1). NCBI lineage: Bacteria > Pseudomonadati > Pseudomonadota > Gammaproteobacteria > Lysobacterales > Lysobacteraceae > Novilysobacter > Novilysobacter ciconiae. Next base: position 516,461 of record NZ_CP063656.1, read on the forward strand.
TGGCCTCCCGCCCGGTTGGCGCACCCACCGCATCCGACTTCAAAATGCTGGAAACCGCGGTTTCGGCACCAGCGGAAGGTCAGGTGCTGCTGCGCAATCTGTACCTCTCGCTGGATCCGTACATGCGCGGGCGCATGAGCGATGCGCCCTCGTATGCCGCGCCCGTGGGGATCGGCGAGGTCATGGGTGCGGGCACCGTGGCGCGGGTGGAAACCTCGCGCCACCCCGATTACCGCGTTGGCGATCTGGTGCTGGCCTATGGCGGCTGGCAGGACTTCACGCTGTCCGATGGCAGTGGCGTGAGCCGGCTGGGTGCGGACATGGCGCGGCCGTCGCTGGCCCTGGGCGTGCTCGGCATGCCCGGCTTCACCGCCTACATGGGCCTGCTCGACATCGGCCAGCCCAAGGCCGGCGATACGGTGGTGGTGGCCGCCGCCAGTGGCGCGGTCGGCTCGGTGGTCGGCCAGATCGCCAAGTTGAAGGGTTGCCGGATCGTGGGTATCGCCGGCGGCGCGGAAAAGTGCCGTTACGTGATCGACGAGTTGGGCTTCGACGATTGCATCGATCACCGCGCCGGCGACTTCCCTGCGCGGCTGGCAGCGGCCTGCGCGGACGGCATCGATGTCTATTTCGAGAATGTCGGTGGCGCGGTGTTCGATGCGGTGCTGCCGTTGCTGAATCCCAAGGCGCGGATTCCGGTGTGCGGGCTGGTCGCGAACTACAACGACACCGCGCTGCCGCCCGGTCCGGATCGGCTCGGACTGCTGGCGCGCACGTTGTTGACCAGGCGCATCAAAATGCAGGGCTTCATCATCTTTGATGACTACGGCGACCGCTACGGCGAGTTCCTCGCGGTCATGGCCGACTGGGTGCGGGACGGCAAGATCAAATACCGCGAGGACATCGTCGACGGTCTGGAGAATGCACCGCAGGCATTCATCGGCCTGCTGGAGGGCCGCAACTTCGGCAAGCTGGTAGTCCGGATCGCGACCAGCGACACACCTGCCTGACGGTTCACCACGCTGCATGACTATTGGCCGGCGAAGGCCCGCCGGCCCGCCCCTAGACTCGATCGTCCGAGTCGATCCGCGTATGCGCAAAGGGGATGAAGTGATCAAACGCTGCATGTTGGTGTTGTGTCTGGGCGTGGGCGGCGTTGCCGTTGCGCAGGAGCCGGTGGACCTGGACATGGTCAGCCGCATCCGTCAGGAAGCGTTCCATCGCTCGCAGGTGATGGCCACCCTGAGTCATCTGACCGAGTCGATCGGGCCGCGCCTGGCCAACTCGCCGCAGATGGCCGAGGCCAATGCCTGGACGCGCGGGAAGTTCAACGAGTGGGGTCTGGCCAACGTCCACGACGACGCTTTCGACGACTTCGGCCGCGGCTGGGAATTCAGCACGGCCAGCGTGGAGATGCTCGGCGACCGCGCGCAGCAGCTGCACGCCCTGCCCAAGGCCTGGACCCCGGGCACCAACGGCCCGGTGGAAGGCGAGCTGGTGCAGGTCGAGATCAAGAAGCTGGCCGACCTGGAGAAGTACCGCGGCAAGCTCGGCGGCAAGGTCCTGCTGGTGGGCGAGGCGCGCGACTACAAGCGCGGCACCGAGCCGGACTCGCACCGCCACGACGCTACGTCGCTGGAAGGGCTGCAGCAGTTCACCGTGCCCAAGACCGCGGCTGCCGACCGTGCCGAGCGGATCAAGAAGTACAGCGAGCGGCAGGAACTGGCCAAGGCGGTCAACAGTTTCTTCGTCGAGGAAGGCGCGCTGGCGGCGATCAGCATCAGCGGCTGGGACAACGGCATCATCCGCGTGGCCGGCGGCGGTTCGCGCAAGGCCGGCGAGCCGGTCGGCATCCCGGAGCTGGCGATGATCGCCGAGCACTTCAACCCGCTGGTGCGCGCGCTCAAGGCCGAGCAGACCGTGCGCCTGCGCGTGAACGTCGACGCCCGTTTCACCGATGAGACCAACCAGCCCGGCTACAACACCATTGCCGAGATCCCCGGACGCGGCCGCAAGGCTGGCGAGATCGTCATGCTCGGCGCGCACATGGACTCCTGGCACACCGGCACCGGCGCGGCCGACAACGCCGCCGGCGTGGCGGTGATGATGGAGGCCATGCGCATCCTCAAGGCGGTGGGCGCGAGGCCCGAGCGCACCATCCGGGTGGCGCTGTGGAGCGGCGAGGAGCAGGGACTGATCGGCTCGCAGGACTACGTCGCGCGCAACTTCGCGGCCTATCCCGAGCCCACCGACCCGGCGCAGAAGGCGCTGCCCGCTTCACTGCGCGAGCCGACCGGCGCGCTGCAGAAGAAGCGCGACTACGACCGTTTCTCGGCCTACTTCAACATGGACAACGGCAGCGGGCGTTTCCGCGGCATCTACGCCCAGGAGAACCTGGCGGCGGTGCCGATCTTCGAGGCCTGGCTCAAGCCGTTCCACGATGTCGGCGCTACCAACGTGGCCACCCGCAACACCGGCAGCACCGACCACATCGCGTTCGACGCCGTGGGGCTGCCCGGCTTCCAGTTCATCCAGGACCGGCTCGACTACTTCAGCAACGTCCACCACAGCCACCTGGACACCTGGGACCACATCCAGCCCGAGGACCTGAAGCAGGCTGCGGCGATCGTGGCGTCGTTTGCCTGGCACGCGGCGACGCGCGACGAACCGCTGCCGCGCAAGCCGTTGCTGGAAAACGATTGAACCAACCACCTGCCCGGGACCCGCATCCATCGCGGGTCCCGGCGCTCAGCCGCGCTTGCGGCCGCCGAAGCGGCCCCTCAGTCCTGGCAGGTTGGCGGCAAAGATGATCACCAGCGCCAACGCGGTTTCCAGCAGCGCGAAGGCCAGCTCCGGTGGCCGGGTCCAGGCGACCATGATCCCGTGGCTGAACCACGCCAGCGCCAGCACCGAGCCCCAGTAGCCGGCCGTGCGCGCGCCGGCCAGCCTGGCCACGCCCAGCAGCAGCGGCGGGGCGGCGAACACCAGCAGCGCCACGATGTCGCGGGTCGGCCAATCGCGCGCCGGCCAGAACCAGACGCAGAACAAGACTCCCAGCGCGAGCAGGGCGGCAGCCAGCGTCCAGTCGGTGGCCGTCCGCATTCCCGGCCGGCTCACGCCAGCTTCCCTGCGATCGTCGCCATCCGGCGGCCCAGCGCGCGGGCCAGATGCGCCTCGTCCTCGCTCGGTCGCGGATCGTCCTCCGCGCCGCCGACGTGGCTGGCGCCGTACGGCGTGCCGCCGGTGCGCGTCGTGCTCAGGCGCGGCTCGGTGAACGGGATGCCGACGATCACGCAGCCGTGGTGGAGCAGCGGCACCATCATCGTCAGCAGCGTGGACTCCTGGCCGCCGTGCATGGTCGATGAGGAAGTGAACACCGCGGCCGGCTTGTCCACCAGCAAGCCGCTGGCCCACTGCGCGCCCAGCCCGTCGAACCAGTGCTTCATCGGCGCGGCCATGTTGCCGAACCGGGTCGGGCTGCCGACCACGAGGCCGACGCACTCTTCCAGGTCGCGCGTGTCCACGTACGGCGCACCGTCCTCCGGGACGGGAGGCGCGGCCGTGGTGGTCACCGCCGCCACCGGCGGCACGCAGCGCAGGCGCGCGGTCATGCCCTCCACCTCGCCGATGCCGCGGGCGATCTGCCGGGCGAGCTGCGCCACTGCGCCGTTGCGGCTGTAGTACAGCACCAGGATGTCGGCCATCGTGTTGTCGGATCCCCGAAGTGGAAGCCGCCAAGGATAGAGGATGCGGCCGACCCGTCGGCTGCCGGCGTGATCCGTCCCGCGTGGGTTAACCTCCACACGATGGAGCCACTGGACTCGATCAACCAATGGGGTGAACGCATACGGGACCGGGCGAGGGTGCGCGCGTTCCTGCGTTTCCTCGGCCGGCGGGTGCTCGACGACGACCTTTTCCAGGCCGCCGGCGCGCTGTCCTACACCACCGTGTTCGCCCTGGTGCCGCTGTCGATGGTGGTGTTCGGCGTGCTGTCCGCCTTCCCGGTATTCGCGGTCTGGACCGAGCGCCTGAGCGACTACATCTTCTCCAACTTCGTCCCCTCCGCGGCGCGCTCGGTGGAGGAATACCTGCTGCAGTTTTCCGGCAATTCCGGGCAGTTGACCAGCGCCGGCATCGTGGTGCTGGTGGTGTCACTGCTGATCACGCTCAATGGGGTGGAAACCGCGTTCAACCGCATCTGGCGGGTCAAGGCGGCGCGACCGCAGTTCAGCCGGTTCCTCGTCTATTGGACCGTGCTGACCCTGGGCGCGATCCTGGCCGCTGCCAGCTTGGCGATGTCGGCGCGGATCTTCGCCCTGGCGGTGTTCGAGACCAGCGCCGGGCACATCCTGCAGAACATGATGCTGCGCTTTGCGCCGATGTCGCTGGAGCTGCTCGCCTTCGCGGCGATCTACCGCGTCGTGCCGCACCGTACGGTGCAGTGGCGTCACGCACTGGCCGGCGGCCTGCTGGCGACCTGCGCGTTCGAGCTGGTGCGCTGGGGGCTGGGCGTCTACCTGGGCACCTTCACCAGCTACTCGCGCATCTACGGGACGCTGGCTTTCGTGCCGATCTTCATGATGTGGATTTTCCTCAGCTGGGTGGCGGTGCTGATGGGCGCCTCGCTGGCGTCCTCGATGGCCGCCTTCCGCTACCAGCCGGTGGCGATGCGCCTGCCGGAGGGCTACGAGATGTACGGGCTGCTGCGTTTGCTGGGCCGGTTCAACGAGGCACGCGAGCACGGCCGCGGCCTGCACATCGACGACATCCTCACCATGGAGCCGATCATGACCGACGCCTTGGCCCAGGAAACGCTGGAGCAATTGCGCGAGATCCACGTCGTCCATCGCGCCGAGGACGGCCAGTGGCTGCTGTCGCGGGATCTGGACGCGCTTTCGCTGGGAGAGCTCTACGAGGCCTGCCAGCTGCGCATTCCCATCGCCGAGGCACGCATACCGTGCAGCGACGATCCGCTGGGCCGCTCCGCCGTGGCCGCGCTGGACGAACTGCGTCTGCCCCTGCGCGAGATGCTCAAGCGTCGCGTGTCGACCATCCATGCCGAGGAGACTTCCTGATGCGTATCGCTGCAGCCGCCGTACTGGCCGTACTTTTGCTGGGCTGCCAGCCTGCCGATCGTGACGCCGCGGCCGACCGGTCCGTCGGGACGCCGGCCGCAGGCGCCGGACAAGCCGATCCGTCGCTCGCCCCGGCCGCGGGCGAAGCGGAGAAAATCGCTCCGGGCGGGAGCGGGAAAGACCTGCGTCCAACGCTGGTGGTCAGCACCCTGGACGGAAGCCAATACGACCTCGCCGCGCACCGCGGCAAGTGGGTCCTGGTGAACTTCTGGGCGACCTGGTGCAACCCGTGCCTGAAGGAGATGCCGGAGCTGTCGGCCCTGGCGGCGATGCGCGAGGACATCGAGGTGGTCGGGCTGGCCTACGAGGACATCGAGCCGGCCGAGATGAAAGCCTTCCTTCTCAAGCACCCGGTCACCTACCCGATCGCGATCCTCGACACCGCCAATCCGCCGGCGGATTTCGACGAACCGCGCGGGCTGCCGATGACCTGGCTGATCGCGCCCGACGGGCGGGTCGAGCGCAAGATGATGGGCCCGGTCACCGCCGCGGAGATCGAGGAGATGATTGCCGCGGCAACGGGCGGTTCGACGAATGTCGCGCCCAATGGGCGCGCCGGCGCTGGCTGAGCGCGCGCGCTAACCCGTGCCGTGCTGCTCCGCCATCGCCAGCACGGCAGCAACGAAGTCGTCCGCGAACCCGTCCATATCGAACAGGCTGGCCGAGCCGCGTCGCTGCGCCAACTCGCCGCGCAACGCCTGCAGCAGAGCCGGATCGCGGCCCAGCTCGATCGCGCGCTGGATGAATTCCTCATCGCTGGCGACATTCATCTGCGGCATCCCCAGATGGTGATTGAGGCTGCCGGCGACGCGGGCGGCGAAGGTCTGGCCGGGCCGGGTCAGCACCGGGCAACCGGCCCACAGCGCGTCCGAGGCGGTGGTGTGGGCGTTGTAGGGGTTCGTGTCCAGGAACAAGTCGGCGTGCTGGAGCCGCGCGAGGTAGCGATCGTGTGGCTGTTTGGGCATGAACACCAGGCGTGACGGCTCCACGCCCGCCGCCGCGGCGGCATCGCGCAGCCGGTCGTCCGCGCGACCCGGGCCGGACAGCAGCCACAGCACGCTGCCGGGCACGCCGGCCAGCACCGCCACCGCACGCTGCATGCTCGCCGGATTCAGCTTGTAGCTGTTGTTGAAGCAGCAGAACACCACGGCTTTGCCCGGATCCGGCAGCCCGCATTCCGCACGTTCCGGCGGCGCCGCCAGCACCCGGCTGGTGTCGGACGGCTGGAAACAGCGCGGCAGGTAGTGCACCCGTTCGCTGAACCCTTGCGCCAACGAGGGCGGCAGGACAAAGCGATCGGCGAGGACGACGTCGATCCACGGTGCACCCGAGGTTCCCGGATAGGCGAGCCAGTTGACCTGCAGCGGCGCCGGGCGCATCGCCAGCACTTCCGGCCGCCCGCCGCCGCCCCAGCCGCGCAGGTCGAACAGCACGTCAATGCCCGCAGCGCGGATTGCCGCGGCCACCACCGCGTGGCTGTGGCCGGCGACGTCGTGCAGCCGGGTCGCCGCCTGCAGGCGCCGCCGGATCGGACTGCCGTCGTCCGCGTTCAACGCAAACAGGTGCACGTCGATGGCCTGCTGCGAAGCCAGCGCCTCGAACAGCGCCACGGTCAGCAAGCCGGTCGGATGGGCGCCGAATCCATTGGACAGGAAGCCCGCCCGCAGCGGCCGTTCGCCATCTTCAGCGCGCGGCGCCGGCGCCGGTGGCGGCAGCGGTCGTGCGGCGCGCGCAATGCCCGCGGCGCGCAGCCGGGCGCAGGCAAGCTGCTCGGCGGCCGTGCTGTCCTCGCTGAGGAAGGCGAACGGCTCCACGGCGGCCTGGCCGCGACGGACCGCCGCGCGCACCTGCGATGACAGAGCGTCCAGCTCGCGCCAGTCGCACAGCTTGCGCCGCCAGGCCAGCAGGTAGGCCGCCAGCTGCGGCTCGTCCGGCGCGAGCCGGTGCGCGCGCGCATACTGGTCGGACGCCTGCTCCGGCTGGCCGATGTCTTCCAGCACGTGCGCCAGCCACACGGCGATGCCCGGATGGCCCGGCGCGCGCTCGGCGGCGGTACCCAGGCTTTCGGCGGCGTCCTGATGCCGGCCCTGCATCCACTGCGCCCGGCCGAGGCGGGCGAGCGCCTCGGGGTGCCCGGGCAGCAGCGCCAGCGCGCGCCGGCTGGCGGCCTCGCCGGCAGCCGCATCGCCGGCGTCCAGTTCGGCCTCGGCGAGCAGGATCCAGGCCAGCGGGCTGCCCGGCTCACGCGTCACCGCCAGCCGGGCTTCGCTGCGCGGGTCGACCGGCCGCACGGCCGTCAGGTGCCCTTGGTCAGGCGCGCGAGCTCGTCGGCCTGGTGTTCCTGTTGCAGCCGCTCGACGAGCGCGTCCAGGTCGCCGGTGAGCACGTTGGGCAGGTCGTACAGGGTCAGGCCTTCGACCCGGTGGTCGGTGATGCGCCCCTGCGAGTAGTTGTAGGTGCGGATGCGCTGGCTGCGATCGCCGCTGCCGACCTGCAGCTTGCGGTCCTCGGCGATGGCCGCCGCGGCCTTGTTGGCCTGCTCCTCGGCCAGGGTCGCGCGCAGGCGCTTCATCGCCGTGTCGCGGTTGGCGTGCTGGCTGCGCTCGGTCTGGCTCTCGACCACGATGCCGCTGGGCAGGTGGGTGATGCGGATCGCCGAATCGGTCTTGTTGACGTGCTGGCCGCCGGCGCCGGAGGAGCGGAAGGTGTCCACGCGCAGGTCGGCCGGGTTGATCTCGATCGGCTCGCCTTCAGGCTCCACCGCGATGATGGCGACGGTAGCGGCCGAAGTGTGCACGCGGCCCTGGGATTCGGTCTCCGGGACGCGCTGCACGCGGTGGGTGCCGGACTCGAACTTCAGTTTGGAATACGCGCCGCGCCCCTCGACGCGCGCGATCAGCTCCTTGTAGCCGCCGTGCTCGCCTTCGTTGGCCGACTCGACCTCCACTCGCCAGCCCTGCCGTTCGGCGTAGCGCGAATACATGCGGAACAGGTCGCCGGCGAAAATCGCCGCCTCGTCGCCGCCGGTGCCGGCACGGACCTCCAGGTACAGGTCGCCCTCGTCGCGTGGATCGCGCGGCACCAGATGGGCGAGCAGTTCGATGTCCAGCCGGCGCAGGCGCTCGCTGGCCGCGGTGATTTCCTCCTCAGCCAGCTCGGACAGCTCGGGGTCGCCGCGCATCGCCAGCGCCGTCTCCAGGTCGGCTTGGGCAGCGGCCTCGTCGGCCAGCGCGGTCGCCACCGGCCCCAGCTGCGAGAACTCGCGCGACAGCTGGCGGAAGCGCTGGTTGTCGCCGATGACGTCCGGATCGGCGAGCAGGCGCTCCAGTTCTTCCCGGCGTTCGGCGAGGGCTTCGAGCTTGCGGCGCAGGCTGGGGGTCATCGGTCGTTCTCGGGTCCAGGCGGGTGGGTTGGGAAAAGTGGCGAAGCGGCGAGGAGAAGCGGGCGGGCGGCAACGAGGCCTGCGCCGATGGGTCCGTACGGTGTGCAACCGGCGGTCCGTGCAAGCGTGCCGCCAGCTACTTGCGGCGCTCGCGTATCGCCTTCCGCTCGGCCGCTTCAGGCTCCGCGGCCGGCATCAGGATCGGGCTGCCGGCGGCGGGAAAGAGCTTGTCGGCCGCCCGCGCCAGTTCGGCATTCCCGGTGATCGCCGCCTCGCGCAGCGCGATGGTGGGCGCGTGCAGCAGGCGGTTGGTCAGGGTGTGGGCGAGGAATTCGAGCACGGCGTCGGGATCCTCGCCGTTGGCCAGTTGCTGGCGGGCCTTGGCCAGCGCATCCAGTTTGGCCGCATCGCCGTGCGCGCGCAGCTGCTTCAGTGGTGCCGTGCGGCTTCGCGCCAGCAGGGTTTCCATGAAGCGCGCCACCTGGACCTCCACGATCGCCTCGGCCTCTGCCGCGGCTTCCTGGCGGCTGCGGCGGTTGTCCTCGATCGAGCGTTCCAGATCGTCCACCGTGTACAGGTACACGTCGCGCAGGGTGGCGACCTCCGGGTCGATGTCGCGCGGCACGGCCAGGTCCAGCAACAGCATCGGCCGATGGCGCCGCTGGGACAGCGCGGTAGCCACCTGGCCGCGATGCAGCACGGCGCCCCGGGCGGCGGTGGCCGACAGCACGATGTCGGCCTCACCCAGGTGGCGGTCGATTTCATCCAGCGGCACCGCGACCCCGCCATGCCGGCTGGCCAGTTCCTGGGCGTGGGCGAGGGTGCGATTGGCCACCAGCAGGCGCTTGACTCGCGCCTGGACCAGATGCCGCGCCGCCAGCTCGACCGTGTCGCCGGCGCCGATCAGCAACACGGTGGAGTCCTCGATCCGGGCGAAGGATTCCTGCGCCAGCCGCACCGCCGCCGAGGCGACCGAGACCGGATTGGCACCGATGCGGGTGTCGGTGCGGGCGCGCTTGGCGGTGGTGAAGGTGTGCTGGAACAGGCTGTCGAGCTGGCTGCCCAGGCTGCCGGCCGCGCGCGCGGTGGCCCAGGCGTCCTTGACCTGGCCAAGGATCTGCGGCTCGCCCAGCACCAGCGAATCCAGCCCGGTCGCGACCCGGAACAGGTGGCGGACCGCGCCGGCGTCGGCGTGCCGGTAGAGGTAGGCCTGCAGATCGTCCATCCCGGCCGGATGACGTGCCAGCCAGTTCGCCACCGCGTGCCCGCCATCGTCCACGACGGTGTAGATCTCGGTGCGGTTGCAGGTGGACAGCAGCGCGGCCTCGCGAACCCCGCCCAGCCCGCGCAGCGAATCGAGGGCGGCCGGAATCGTGTCGCTGGAGAACGCCACGCGCTCGCGCAGGCTCACCGGCGCGGTCTGATGGTTGATCCCGAGCACGAACAGGTTGGAGGTTGGACTGGTCACCGGACTCTTGCGGATTGGACTGCTGGTTCAGGCGCTTGCGATAAGCTGCGGGCTGCTGAAGGCCCATATTCTACCGGCCTCCCGGATCTCAGGGATTCTCCCCAATGCAAGCAGCGTCACGCCTGTTCATTTCCGCCCTCGTCCTCGTCCTGGCCAGCGCCGGATCGGTGATTGCCGCACCCGCGGCGAAAGGGCCGGTCGCCGATGCGGCAACCGACACGCTCGAGCCGTTGATGGCCGCCGAGTTCGCCCTCCAGGCCGGACGACTGGAGGAAGCCTCGCGCTGGTACCTGCAGGCGGCGCTCGCCGCCGACGACGAGGCGTTGACCGAGCGGGCGACGCGGATTGCCTTGCTGGCGCGCGACGATGAGAGCGCCGCGCGCCTGCTCGATCTGTGGCGTCGCCAGGGCGGTCAGAGCGTCAACTTCCTCGGCGCGGAGGCCAGCCTGGCCCTGCGCCGCGGCGACGAGCGCAAGGCGCAGCGTTATCTGGTCCAGTTGCTCGGCATGCCCGGCGACGAGGGTTGGCGGCAGGTGCTCGGGGTGATGATCGCCGGCGCCCGCGACCCGAGCCAGGCGGCCGGCGTGCTGGACACGCTGGTACGCCGCGGCAACATCCCGCCAAAGCTGCAGGCGTGGCTGGCGTTCGGCGGACTGGCCCAGCGCCTTGAGCAGCCCGAACTGGCCGAACGCATCGTCGCCGAGGTGGTCAAGCGCTTCCCCGGCGAGCCGCGCGTCGCCCTGCTGCGCGTCAGCCAGCTGCGTGAAGCCGGTCGCGTGGAGAAGGCACGCGAGGTCCTGGGCTCCATCGCCGATCGCGCCGGCGACGACAAGGAACTGCGTCTGGCCATTGCCTACGAGTACGACACGCTGGGCGATCTGGCCGCCGCCGAGGGCACCCTCGCGCGCGGCGAACAGGACGATCAGACCTACGGCCTCCGAGCCTCGCTGCTGGCCCGGGCCAAGGACAACGAGTCGCTGCTGGCCCTGTATGAGGAGCTGCGCGCGCGCGGGCAGGTGCCCGATCCGCGCCGCCGGCTGCTGCTGGGCCAGGTGGCCGAATTCCTGAAACGCTACGACGAGGCACTGGGCTGGTACCAGGGTGTCCCCGGCGGCGAGCAGCGCCTGCCGGCCCTGTTGCGCAGCACCAATGTGCTGCACGAGCTGGGGCGTGCCGACGAGGCCTTCGCCCAGTTGCACGAGATGCAGGCGGACGCCTCCGCCACCGATACCGCGCGGCGCGACGCCTATCTGCTGGAAGCGTCGCTGCACGAGCGCGACAAGGACGCCGCCGCGGAAAAGGATGCCTTCTCGCGCGGTCTGGCCGCATTCCCGGATGACCTGGAGATCCTCTACGCCCGTGCCCTGAGCTGGGAGCGCGGCGACGACGTCCCCCGCGCCGAGGCCGACCTGCGCCGGATCCTGGTCATTGATCCCGAATCCGTCGCAGCGCTGAACGCCCTGGGCTACACGCTTGCCGACCGCACCGACCGCTACCAGGAGGCCCTGGAGCTGATCAATCGCGCGCGCGCCGCCGAGCCCGACAACGCCGCCATTACGGACAGCTACGGCTGGGTGCTGTACCGGCTGGGCCGCACCGATGAGGCCCTGGTCGCGCTGCGCCAGGCCTTCGCCTTGCAGAAGGACGCCGAGATCGCCGCCCATCTGGCCGAAGTGCTGTGGAAGCTCGGTCGCCGTGACGAGGCGCGCAAGTACGTGGAAGAGGCCAAGCGCATCGACCCCGACAACCGCGCCCTGAAGCGGGTACTGGAAATGACCGCGCCATGAGGATCTCCATCGCCGTAGTAATGAGCTCGGTGGGCCTGCTGCTGGCCGGCTGCGCAGGCGCACCGCTGCGCCCGGCGATTCCGGCGACCGACGTGGCCGCCGCCGAAGCGGCCCAGCTGCAGCGTGAAAGCGTGCTGGCCCGAACGCCGGACTGGTCCCTGGCCGGCCGGGTTGCGGTATCCAATGCCGGCAAGGGCGGCAGCGGCCGCATCGAATGGCGCCAGGACGGCCCACAGTACCTGATCACCCTCAGCGCGCCGGTCACCCGCCAGGGCTGGCAGCTCGCCGGCGACGCCGACGCGGCCCGTCTGGAAGGGCTCGAGGGTGGCCCGCGTTCCGGGCCCGATGCGCGCCTGCTGCTGCTGGCTGCGACCGGCTGGGACATCCCGGTGGTGGCACTGGGCGACTGGGTCCGCGGCGCACGCGCCCCGGCCCTGGCGCCGGCACGCATCGAATACGGCACGGACGGCCTGCCACGCCGGATCGACCAGGACGGCTGGACGATCGAATACCGCTGGGCGCCCGACGCGGCCGCGGACGGCCAGACAGCGCTCCCCAGCCGCGTCGACGCATTCCGCGGCGAGGCCAAGGTCAAGTTGATCGTCGACGAGTGGCAGTCCGGCTCCGTCCCCGGTATGGCCCGATTGCCATGATTGCCGCGGTGCCCCCCAGCCCACACAGCCGCGCCGACGGCTGGAGCGCATGGCCGGCACCGGCCAAGCTGAACCTGTTCCTGCGCATCCCGGGCCGGCGCGCGGACGGTTACCACCTGCTGCAGACCGTGTTCCGCCTGCTCGACTGGGGCGACACGGTGCACCTGCGCGTGCGCGGCGACGGCCGCATCGCGCGTCACGGCAGCGCGCTGGCCGGTGTCGCCGAGGCCGACGACCTGACCGTGCGCGCGGCCACGCTGTTGCAGGCGGAATCGGCATCCGTGTCGGGATCGCCGCTCGGCGCCGACATCGCGATCGACAAGCGCATCCCCGTGGGCGGGGGCTTTGGCGGTGGCTCGTCGGATGCGGCAACGGTGCTGGTTGCGCTGGACACGCTGTGGGGCACCCGCCTGGGCGAGGAGCGGCTGGCGGCGTTGGCGCTGCAGCTCGGCGCGGACGTGCCGGTGTTCGTGCGCGGGCGCAACGCCTGGGCCGAGGGTGTCGGCGAGCAGCTGACCCCCATCGACCTGCCGCCGGCCTGGTACCTGCTGGTCAACCCCGGCGTGCACGTCGCCACCGCCGGACTCTTCCAGTCGCCTGAATTGACGCGCGATGCGCAGCCCGCGACAATAGCCGACTTCGTTTCGGGCCAACCGCTCGGGAACGCGTTCGAGCCGGTACTGCGCGGCCGCGAACCGGCCGTTGACGCCGTGTTTGCGGCCCTGTCGCAGGTCGGCACGCCGCACCTGACCGGGTCCGGCAGCGGGTGTTTCGTCGAGTTCGCCAGCCGCGAAGCCGCCGAATCCGCGCTGTCGGTGCTGCCATCGGGCCTGGACGCCTGGCTGGCGGCAGGTGTGGAGCACTCGCCCTTGCATGCCGTTGCCGGCAGGGCGGAACAAGTTACACAGGGGCGTCGCCAAGAGGCCTAAGGCACCAGGTTTTGATCCTGGCATTCGTAGGTTCGAATCCTACCGCCCCTGCCAATTCCGAAGCCTGTGGGCTGCGCGCCCTGAGCGATGTCGAACAATGAAAGTCCAAGGTGACCGCAGTCTGCTGATCTTCTCCGGCAACGCCAACCCGGCCCTGGCCTCGGCGGTGTGCAGGGAGCTGGGCGTGCGCCCGGGCAAGGCGCTGGTCAGCCGCTTCTCCGACGGCGAGGTGCAGGTCGAGATCGAGGAGAACGTGCGCCAGCAGGACGTGTTCGTGATCCAGCCGACCTGCGCGCCCAGCGCCGAGAACCTGGTCGAGCTGCTGGTCCTGATCGACGCGCTCAAGCGCGCCTCCGTCAGCAGCGTCACCGCCGTGGTGCCGTACTTCGGCTACGCCCGCCAGGATCGACGCCCGCGCTCCTCGCGCGTGCCGATCACCGCCAAGGTCGCCGCCAAGATGTTCTCCGCGGTGGACTGCGACCGCGTGCTCACTATCGACCTGCATGCCGACCAGATCCAGGGCTTCTTCGACATGCCGGTCGACAACGTCTACGCGTCGCCGCTGCTGCTGGCCGACATCTGGCGCGCGCACGGCACCGACAACATGGTGGTGGTCAGCCCCGACGTCGGCGGCGTGGTGCGCGCGCGGGCGATCGCCAAGCGGCTGGATGACGCGGACCTGGCGATCATCGACAAGCGCCGGCCCAAGGCCAACGTGTCCACCGTGATGAACATCATCGGTGACGTGGACGGCAAGACCTGCGTGCTGGTGGACGACATCGTCGATACCGCCGGCACCCTGTGCGCTGCCGCGGCCGCCTTGAAGGCGCGTGGCGCGACCAAGGTCGTGGCCTACTGCACCCACGCGGTGCTGTCGGGTGCGGCGATCAGCAACATCCGCAGTTCCGAGCTCGACGAGCTGGTGGTCACCGACACCATTCCGCTGACCGAGGCCGCGCGCGAGTGCGGCCGGGTGCGCCAGCTCAGCGTCGCCGAGCTGCTGGCCGAGACGATCCGCCGGATCGCCTTCGGCGAGTCGGTCAGCTCGCTCTACGTCGACTGAGCGACCCCGGTTTTTTACGGCTCACCTGGTCGCGGGTGAGTCTTTCCCGGTCGCCGCGAGGTGGCCACACCTGCAACACAAGCGAGTAAACAAGCAATGTCCGATCAAACCATCAAGGCCTCTGGCCGCAGTGTCGAGGGGAAGGGTGCGAGCCGCCGCCTGCGTCACGCGGGCAAGATCCCGGCCATCATCTACGGCGGCGACGCCGCTCCGCAGCCCGTCGTGCTCGACCAGGAAAAGATCTGGGTCGCCAGCCAGAACGAGTGGTTCTACTCGACCATCCTGGACCTGGACGTCGACGGCAAGGTCGAAAGCGTGCTGCTGCGTGACATGCAGCGCCATCCGTACAAGCAGATCATCATGCATCTGGACTTCATGCGGGTGAACCAGAAGGAAGTGCTGCGCGCCCAGGTGCAGTTGCACTTCATCAACGAGGACATCTCGCCGGCCGGCAAGAATCCCGACGTGATCATCATGAAGGAGCTGAACCACGTCGACGTCAGCTGCCTGCCCAAGGATCTGCCGGAGAACATCGAGGTCGACCTGTCGACGCTGGATCTGGGCGACACCATCCACCTCTCGCAGATCCCGCTGCCCGAAGGCGTCGAGATCCCGAGCCTGGCGCTCGGTGATGAGTACGACTCCGCGGTGGTCGTGGCGCGCAAGGGCCGCGTGGAAGTGGAGCCGGAGCCGGAAGTCGAAGGCGACACCGATGCCGCCGACGTGCCGGCCAGCAAGGTCGACTCGGGCGAGAAGGACGCCGAGTAAGCCTGCAATCGGCCGGGTCGATCGCACTCGCGGTCGCTCCGGCTTGCGGCTTGCTCGCCTGCCATGGCCGGTTTGCGCCTGATCGTCGGACTGGGGAATCCCGGTCCTGAATACCTCCGGACCCGGCACAATGCCGGGTTCTGGTTTGTGGACGCCCTGGCGGAAAGCCTGGGCGCCCGTTTCAGCCTGGAATCGAAACTGTTCGGCCAGGCCGCCAGGGTCGAGATCGCCGGCCAGCCGGTCTGGCTGCTCAAGCCGGCCACTTTCATGAACCTGTCCGGCAAATCGGTCACCGCCGCGCTGAACTACTGGAAGATCGAGCCCGGGCAGGCATTGCTGGCGCACGATGAGCTCGACCTCCCGCCCGGTACCGCCCGCCTGAAGTTCGATGGCGGCCACGGCGGCCAGAACGGACTGCGCGACACCATGCGCCTGCTCGCCCACGGCCGGTTTCACCGCCTGCGGGTCGGCATCGGCCACCCCGGCCACAAGGACCAGGTCACCCCGTGGGTGTTGGGCCGTCCCGGCGCGGACGACGAGGCCATGATCCTGCGCGCCATCGGCGATGCGATCGACGTGCTGCCGCTGGCGGTTGCCGGCGATTTCAACGAGGCGATGAAGCGCCTGCACACACCGCGGGACTGATTCGTTACCAGCACTGCCACACCACCGGTTCCACCCCTCATATCGAAAGCGAGTACAGCGTCATGGGCATCAAATGCGGCATCGTCGGCCTTCCCAACGTAGGCAAGTCGACCCTCTTCAATGCCCTGACCAAGGCCGGCATCGCCGCCGCCAATTTCCCCTTCTGCACGATCGAGCCCAACGTCGGCGTCGTGCCGGTCCCCGATCCGCGCCTGAACGCGCTGGCGGCGATCGTCAAGCCGCAGAAGTGCCTGCCCACCGCGGTCGAGTTCGTCGACATCGCCGGCCTGGTCGCCGGCGCGGCCAGCGGCGAGGGGCTGGGCAACAAGTTCCTCGCCCACATCCGCGAAGTCGACGCGATCACCCACGTGGTGCGCTGCTTCGAGAACGACGACATCATCCACGTCAACAACCGCATCGATCCGCTGTCGGACATCGACACCATCGACACCGAGCTGGCCCTGGCCGACCTGGATTCCGTCGAGAAGGCGCTGCAGCGCGCCGAGCGCTCGGCCAAGACCGGTGACAAGGACGCGAAGATCCGCGTCGACGTGCTCACCCGCGTGCGCGACGGCCTGGACGCGGGCAAGCCGGCCCGCGCGCTGGACCTGTCCGAGGACGACCGCCTGGCGCTGCGCGACCTGTTCCTGCTGACCCTCAAGCCGGTGCTGTACATCGCCAACGTGCTCGAGGACGGTTTCGAGGGCAATCCGCACCTGGACGCGGTGCGGGCCCGCGCCGACGCCGAAGGCGCCGAGGTGGTGCCGGTCTCGGCGGCGATCGAGGAGGAGCTCAGCCAGCTCGACGACGAGGACCGCGATGCGTTCCTGGCCGACATGGGCCTGGACGAGCCCGGCCTGAACCGCGTCATCCGCGCCGCCTACCGGCTCCTCGGCCTGCAGACCTACTTCACCGCCGGGGTCAAGGAAGTGCGAGCCTGGACCGTGAAGGGCGGGGCGACCGCGCCGCAGGCCGCCGCGGTCATCCATACCGATTTCGAGAAGGGCTTCATCCGCGCCGAGACCATCGGCTACGACGACTTCATCAAGTACCAGGGCGAGGCCGGTGCCCGCGAAGCCGGGCGCATGCGCCTGGAGGGCAAGGAGTACCGGGTCCAGGAAGGCGACGTGCTGCATTTCCGCTTCAACGTCTAGGCTCCAACCCGGCGCGGAACCGTATTTTCAGCCCCCGGGGCAAATATCTTCCACGCAGCGTTGACAAGCCGGTAAAAGCCCTCCAGAATTGCGGGCTCTTTGGAGGGATACCCAAGCGGCCAACGGGGGCAGACTGTAAATCTGCTGGCTTACGCCTTCGGTGGTTCGAATCCACCTCCCTCCACCAGCTTCGCGTCCGTCGCGTGCTGGTAGACGCAAGGCAGCAAACCGATAGACTAGGCGTCCGTCGGTGCAGTACCCAAGCAGGTTTGTCCGGCGCGGGAGTAGTTCAATGGTAGAACCTCAGCCTTCCAAGCTGATGGTGCGGGTTCGATCCCCGTCTCCCGCTCCATTGATGCCGCGACGTTGTGCACCTGCTGAAAAGGTCTGTTCAAAAAATTCGCTCACGTAGCTCAGTCGGTAGAGCACCTCCTTGGTAAGGAGGAGGTCACTGGTTCGATTCCAGTCGTGAGCACCACACCTACCATCCAGAACACCGTCCCACAGCGAGAAGCGACAATCATGGCCAAGGGTAAATTCGAGCGCACCAAGCCGCACGTGAACGTCGGCACGATCGGTCACGTTGACCACGGCAAGACCACGTTGACTGCAGCGCTGACCAAGGTTGGCGCGGAGCGCTTCGGCGGCGAGTTCAGCGCGTACGACGCGATCGACCGTGCACCCGAAGAGAAGGCGCGCGGCATCACCATCTCGACCTCGCACGTCGAGTACGAGTCGCCCAACCGCCACTACGCGCACGTCGACTGCCCCGGGCACGCCGACTACGTGAAGAACATGATCACCGGTGCGGCGCAGATGGACGGCGCGATCCTGGTGTGCTCGGCCGCGGACGGCCCGATGCCGCAGACCCGCGAGCACATCCTGCTGGCCCGCCAGGTGGGCGTGCCGTACATCGTGTCCTACCTGAACAAGGCGGACATGGTGGACGACGCCGAGCTGCTGGAGCTGGTGGAGATGGAAGTGCGCGAGCTGCTCTCCAAGTACGACTTCCCCGGCGACGACACCCCGATCATCACCGGTTCGGCGCTGAAGGCGCTGGAAGGCGACCAGAGCGATATCGGCGTGCCCTCGATCATCAAGCTGGTCGATGCGCTGGACAGCTGGATCCCGGAGCCCGAGCGCGACGTGGACAAGGCGTTCCTGATGCCGGTCGAGGACGTGTTCTCGATCTCCGGTCGCGGCACCGTGGTCACCGGTCGCATCGAGCGCGGCATCATCAAGGTGGGCGAGGAGATCGAGATCGTCGGCATCCGTCCGACCGTCAAGACCACCGTCACCGGCGTGGAGATGTTCCGCAAGCTGCTCGACCAGGGTCAGGCGGGGGATAACGCCGGCCTGCTGCTGCGCGGCACCAAGCGTGACGACGTGGAGCGCGGCCAGGTGCTGTGCAAGCCCGGCTCGATCAAGCCGCACACCCAGTTCGAAGGCGAGGTGTACATCCTGAGCAAGGACGAGGGCGGCCGTCACACGCCGTTCTTCAAGGGCTACCGTCCGCAGTTCTACTTCCGCACCACCGACGTCACCGGCGCCTGCGAGCTGCCCGAGGGCGTGGAGATGGTGATGCCGGGTGACAACGTGAAGATGGTGGTCGAGCTGATCAACCCGATCGCGATGGACGAAGGCTTGCGTTTCGCGATCCGCGAAGGTGGCCGCACCGTCGGCGCTGGCGTGGTGTCGAAGATAATCAAGTAAGTACAAGCGCCCGGGCCATCCTGCAAGGGGTGGCCTGTCGGCGCAACAGGAAGGATTGGCAAGGCGGCTTCAGCCGCCGTTGCCTTTTCCGGAACCAGTCAATACGCCAGTAGCTCAATTGGCAGAGCAGCGGTCTCCAAAACCGCAGGTTGGGGGTTCGAGTCCCTCCTGGCGTGCCACAAGCGGAAGGTCGATTGAACACCAAGGCTGAACAAAGCACGGGCGATATCCTGAAATACGTGGCCGCGGTGCTGTTGGTGGCCGCAGGCGTATTCGGCTTCTATTGGTTTGACCAGTGGCCGGGCGGCATCCGTGCCCTGCTGGTGGTGGGCGGTCTGGTCCTTGGCGCGGCGGTCTTCATGGTCAGCCACAAGGGCGTGCAGACCCGCGAGTTCCTCTCCGAATCCCACTTCGAGTTGCGCAAGGTGGTCTGGCCCACGCGCCAGGAAGCAATGCGCACCACCTGGGTGGTGGTTTTGGCAGTCGTGATCCTGAGCCTGATCCTGGCCGGATTCGATGTCGTCATCCAGGCGGCCGTGAAGTGGCTGCTTGGACGTTGAGGAGATGACACAAGTGCAGAGCTCAGATAACAGCCCGACCGCCGAAAGCAGCGCAAGCAACAAGCGCTGGTACGTCGTCCATGCCTATTCGGGCTATGAGAAGACGGTCGCCCAGGCGCTGCGTGACCGCATCGCCCGCGAGGAGATGGAGGACCGCTTCGGCGAGGTGCTGGTGCCCACGGAAGAGATCGTGGAAATGCGCGCCGGCCAGAAGCGCCGCTCCGAGCGCAAGTTCTTCCCCGGATACGTGCTGGTGCAGATCGCCACGACCGATGAGGGCGGGATTCCGCGCATCGACAGCGAGTGCTGGCACCTGATCAAGGAAACCCCGAAGGTGATGGGGTTCATCGGCGGTACCGCCGCGCGTCCGTTGCCGATCGCCGACCACGAGGCCGCGGCGATCCTGGACCGCGTCCAGGAAGGCGTCGAGAAGCCGCGTCCGAAGGTGCTGTTCGAGGCCGGCCAGATGGTCCGCGTGGTCGATGGCCCGTTCAACGACTTCAACGGCGTGGTCGAGGAAATCAACTACGAGAAGAGCCGCCTGCGCGTGGCGGTGCTGATCTTTGGTCGCTCGACCCCGGTCGAGCTCGAATTCGGTCAGGTCGAGAAGGCCTGACGGATAACCCATCCGCCGGACGAGTGGTTCGTCCGGCATCAATCGCGAGGAGCCTGCCGTTGCAAGACGCGCAGGCGCTTGCACTCGCAGGAGCTGTGACATGGCAAAGAAAGTAGTTGGCTACATCAAACTGCAGGTCAAGGCCGGCCAGGCGAATCCATCGCCGCCGGTCGGTCCTGCGCTCGGCCAGCGTGGCCTGAACATCATGGAGTTCTGCAAGGCATTCAACGCCGCGACCTCCAAGCTGGAGCCGGGCCTGCCCACGCCGGTGATCATCACCGCCTACTCGGACCGTACCTTCACCTTCGTCACCAAGAGCACGCCTGCCGCGGTGCTGCTGAAGAAGGCCGCCGGCGTCAGCCTGGGCTCCAACCGCCCCAACACCGACAAGGTCGGCAAGGTGACGCGCGCCCAGCTGGAAGAGATCGTCAAGGCCAAGCAAGCCGACCTCACGGCGGCGGACCTGGAAGCGGCGGTGCG
Source organism: Lysobacter ciconiae (assembly GCF_015209725.1). Lineage (NCBI taxonomy): Bacteria > Pseudomonadati > Pseudomonadota > Gammaproteobacteria > Lysobacterales > Lysobacteraceae > Novilysobacter > Novilysobacter ciconiae. The sequence goes on from NZ_CP063656.1 coordinate 536,814, forward strand.
TACGATTGCGGGTTCGGCCCGCAGCATGGGTTTGGCGGTGGAGGGTTAAGACATGGCGATGACCAAGCGCAAGAAAGCAATCAAGGCCGCCGTCGAGCCGGGCAAGTCCTACGCCTTCGACGACGCCATCAAGATCGTCAAGACCGCCACCAAGGCGAAGTTTGTCGAGTCCGTCGACGTGGCCGTGCGCCTCGGCGTGGACGCGCGCAAGTCCGACCAGCAGGTGCGCGGCTCGACCGTGCTGCCCGCCGGCACCGGCAAGAGCGTTCGCGTGGCGGTGTTCGCCCCGGCTGGCGCCAAGGCCGACGAGGCCCTGGCGGCCGGCGCGGAAGCGGTCGGCATGGACGACCTGGCCGAGAAGATGCAGGCCGGCGACCTGAACTATGACGTCGTGATCGCCACCCCCGACGCGATGCGCGTGGTGGGCAAGCTGGGCCAGCTGCTCGGCCCGCGCGGCCTGATGCCGAACCCGAAGGTCGGCACCGTGTCCCCGAATCCGGGCGAAGCGGTGAAGAACGCCAAGGGCGGCCAGGTGCGTTACCGCACCGACAAGGCCGGCATCATCCACTGCACGATCGGCAAGGCCGACTTCGACGATGCCTCGTTGAAGGGCAACCTGGAAGCGCTGCTGATCGACCTGATCAAGGCCAAGCCGGCCAGCGCCAAGGGCCACTACCTGCAGAAGATTTCGGTCAGCTCGACCATGGGTCCCGGCGTTGCCGTGGATCAGGGCACGCTGGTCCTGAAGTAATGAACCACGCATGGGCCGATGCGGATCCGCACCGGCCCAGGCGGAACGTTTGAGGGCATCGCCGAGGCTCGCGCCGACGCGATCGCTGTCAAAGACCGCAGGCGCGTCCAGCGCATGGTTGCGGCGGGCAGGGAGGCTCGCACTGGCACGGATACCGTCGCCGCCATGGACACCGGATGCTTAATCCAGGTTCCAGCATCGCTCCTTCGGGAATCGTTGCCGGCGCCAGGCCTGCGTAGATGGTTGCCGACCCTCCAGAATCCTGGAAACGGCCACCACCCGGAGCATCGCTTGCGATGTTCCCGGCATCGGGCCAAACGATGCCGACCGAGTACCGCTCCCGCGCATGTTGCGCGGGGCGGAGTTGATGTACGGAGGAGTGCAATGGCTCTTAATCTGACCCAGAAACAGGAAGTCGTTGCCGAACTGGCCGAGGTCGCCAGCACGGCGCACTCGCTGGTCGCCGCGGAATACGTCGGTCTTACCGTCGGGCAACTGACGGACATGCGCAAGAAGGCCCGCGAAGCCGGTGTGTACTTGAAGGTAGCCAAGAACACCCTGGTCTCGCGCGCAGTGGAGAACACCGATTACGCCATCGTCGCCGATGAGCTGACCGGTCCTTTGCTGTACGCCTTCTCGCAGGAAGATCCCGGCGCTGCGGGACGTCTGATGAAGGAGTTCGCCAAGGCGAACGACAAGCTGAAGCCACGCCTGGTGTCATTGGGCGGACAGTTGTACCCGGGCACCCATGTGGATGTCCTGGCGTCGCTGCCGACCCGTGATGAGGCGTTGTCGATGCTGCTCAGCGTCATGTCCCAGCCGGCCACCATGCTGGTGCGCCTGCTCAGCGAGCCCGCGTCGCAGGTTACCCGCGTTGTCAACGCGGCTGGCCAGACCAAGGCTGCCTGAGGCAGACAGTTCGGTTTACGGTTTTCCGCATAACGCTTTACGACAATCAAGTCGTTTCCAATCCAGATAAAACGAGGTTTTTACAATGTCCCTGTCCAACGAGCAGATCATCGAAGCGATCGCCGAAAAGTCCCTCATGGAAGTGATGGAGCTGGTGAAGTCGATGGAAGAGAAGTTCGGCGTCTCCGCCGCCGCTCCCGTCGCCGCTGCCGGCCCGGCCGCAGCTGCTGCTGCCCCGGCTGAAGAGCAGACCGAGTTCACCGTGACCCTGAAGGCCGCCGGTGAGAAGAAGGTCGAGGTCATCAAGGTCGTGCGTGCGATCACCGGTCTGGGCCTGAAGGAAGCCAAGGACCTGGTCGAAGGCGCGCCCAAGGACGTGAAGGAAGGCGTGTCCAAGGACGAGGCCGAGAAGCTGAAGAAGGATCTTGAGACCGCCGGTGCGTCCGTCGAAGTCAAGTAATCCTTGATTGAGTCGCCGGTTTATACTGGAGGCGACCAGCCGGGGCTGGGGGCGAAAGCTCCCGGCCTTTGGCCGTTGTAGCGACATCCGTTCCACGCAGCACCGCGGTTGCGACCGCGCAGTACCGAGTTGACAGCAGGAAGTAGCGGGAGATGGCGTGCTGGTGCCGGCAATACCAGCGACTTCCCACTGGCAATTTTGCACGATCCGATTTTGCACGACCTTGATGCATCCCCCGATCTGCATCTCCCCCATCACGTTTTCCCCCGGGCTGCGGACGCGCGACCCGATGAACACCGAGGCGGTAGCTCACCATGACCACAGCTTCCACGACGAATTATTCGTTCACCGAAAAGAAGCGCATCCGCAAGGACTTCGGCAAGAGCCGATCCATCCTCGAGGTGCCGTTCCTGCTTGCCATCCAGGTCGATTCCTATCGCCGTTTCCTGCAGGAGGACGTCGCACCGGCCAAGCGCGAGGAGCGCGGCCTGCACGCGGCGCTGAAGTCCGTGTTCCCGATTTCCAGCTATAGCGGCAACGCGGCGCTGGAATACGTTGACTACAAGCTGGGCGAGCCGGCGTTCGACGAGCGCGAGTGCCGCCAGCGCGGCATGAGCTACGGCGCCCCGCTGCGCGTCACCGTGCGCCTGGTGATCTACGACCGCGAGTCCTCGACCAAGGCCATCAAGTACGTGAAGGAGCAGGAGGTCTACATGGGCGAGATTCCGCTCATGACCGGCAACGGCACCTTCATCGTCAACGGCACCGAGCGCGTGATCGTGTCCCAGCTGCACCGCAGCCCGGGTGTGTTCTTCGACCACGACCGTGGCAAGACCCACAGCTCCGGCAAGCTGCTCTACAGCGCGCGCATCATTCCCTACCGCGGCTCGTGGCTGGACTTCGAGTTCGACCCCAAGGATGCGCTGTTCACCCGTATCGACCGCCGCCGCAAGCTGCCGGTCACCATCCTGCTGCGTGCCCTGGGCTACACCAACGAGGAAATGCTGGCCGAGTTCTTCGAGGTCAACACTTTTCACGTCGACCCCAAGGAAGGCGTCCAGCTGGAACTGGTGCCCGAGCGCCTGCGTGGCGAGACACTGGACTTCGACCTGGCCGACGGTGACAAGGTCATCGTGGAAGCCGGTCGCCGCATCACCGCGCGCCACGTCAAGCAGCTCGAAGCCGCCGGCATCGACGCGCTGGCCGTGCCCGACGAGTACCTGATCGGCCGCATCCTCTCGCACGACGTGATCGACGCCAGCACCGGCGAGCTGATCGCCGCCGCCAACGACGAGATCACCGACGAGCATCTGGCGCTGTTCCGCAAGGCCGGCATCGATGCCCTGGGCACCCTGTGGGTGAATGATCTGGACCGCGGCGCGTTCATCTCCAACACCCTGCGCATCGATCCGAGCAAGACCCAGCTGGAAGCGCTGGTCGAGATCTACCGCATGATGCGTCCCGGCGAGCCGCCGACCAAGGATGCCGCGCAGAATCTCTTCCACAACCTGTTCTTCACCTTCGACCGCTACGACCTGTCGGCCGTGGGCCGGATGAAGTTCAACCGCCGCATCGGCCACAAGGAAGTCACCGGCGCCTCGGTGCTCTACGACGAGCGCTACTTCTCCCAGCGCAAGGACGAGGAGTCCAAGAAGATCGCCGCCGACGTGGGCGAGGGTTCCGACATCCTCGACGTGCTCAAGGTGCTGACCGAGATCCGCAACGGTCGCGGCATCGTCGATGACATCGACCACCTGGGCAACCGCCGCGTGCGTTCGGTCGGCGAGATGGCCGAGAACACCTTCCGCGTCGGCCTGGTCCGGGTGGAGCGTGCGGTCAAGGAGCGCCTGTCGATGGCCGAGGCCGATGGCCTGACCCCGCAGGACCTGATCAACGCCAAGCCGGTCGCGGCCGCGGTCAAGGAATTCTTCGGCTCCTCGCAGCTGTCGCAGTTCATGGACCAGAACAACCCGCTCTCGGAGGTCACCCACAAGCGCCGCGTGTCCGCGCTTGGGCCGGGCGGCCTGACCCGCGAGCGTGCCGGCTTTGAAGTGCGCGACGTGCACCCGACCCACTACGGCCGCGTGTGCACCATCGAGACGCCCGAAGGCCCGAACATCGGCCTGATCAACTCGCTGGCGGTGTTCGCCCGCACCAACGAGTACGGCTTCCTGGAGACGCCGTACCGCAAGGTCGTGGACGGCAAGGTCACCGACGAGGTCGAGTACCTGTCGGCGATCGAGGAGAACGAGTACGTCATCGCCCAGGCCAACGCGCCGCAGGACGCCAAGGGCGTGCTCAGCGAGCTGTTCGTGGACTGCCGTTACCAGGGCGAGTCCATGCTGAAGCCGCCGCTGGAGGTGGACTTCATGGACGTCTCGCCGATGCAGACCGTGTCGGTGGCCGCGGCGCTGGTGCCGTTCCTGGAGCACGACGACGCCAACCGCGCGTTGATGGGCGCCAACATGCAGCGCCAGGCGGTACCGACGCTGCGTGCGCAGAAGCCGCTGGTCGGCACCGGCATCGAGCGCGCCGTGGCGCGCGACTCGGGCGTGACCGTGAACGCGCTGCGCGGCGGTACCGTAGAGCAGATCGACGCGGCCCGCATCGTGGTCAAGGTCAACGAGGACGAGATCAGCAACGAGACCGACGCCGGCGTCGATATCTACAACCTGATCAAGTACACCCGTTCCAACCAGAACACCTGCATCAACCAGACCCCGCTGGTCAACGTGGGCGACGTGATCTCGCGCGGCGACGTGCTGGCCGACGGTCCGTCCACCGACATCGGCGAGCTGGCGCTGGGCCAGAACATGCTGATCGCGTTCATGCCGTGGCACGGCTACAACTTCGAGGATTCCATCCTGCTCTCCGAGCGGGTGGTCCAGGAGGATCGTTACACCACGATCCACATCGAGGAGCTGACCTGTGTCGCGCGTGACACCAAGCTGGGGCCGGAGGAGATCTCCGCCGACATCCCCAACGTCTCCGAGCAGGCGCTGAACCGCCTGGACGAGTCCGGCGTGGTCTACATCGGCGCCGAAGTGCGCGCCGGCGACATCCTGGTTGGCAAGGTCACGCCCAAGGGCGAGAGCCAGCTGACCCCGGAAGAGAAGCTGCTGCGGGCGATCTTCGGCGAGAAGGCGTCCGACGTGAAGGACAGCTCGCTGCGCGTGCCCCCGGGCATGGACGGCAACGTCATCGACGTGCAGGTCTTCACCCGCGACGGCATCGAGAAGGATGCGCGTGCCAAGCAGATCGAGGAATCCGAAGTCCGCCGCGTCAAGAAGGACTTCGACGACCAGTTCCGCATCCTGGAGGCGGCGATCTACAGCCGCCTGCGCAGCCAGCTGATCGGCAAGGTCGCCAACGGCGGCGCCGGCGTGAAGAAGGGCGAGACCGTCACCAGCCTGGTGCTGGACGGGCTGTCGCGGAAGGACTGGTTCAGCCTGCGGATGAAGGACGACTCTGCCGTCGAGGCGATCGAGCGGGCGCAGAAGCAGCTGGACGTGCACGAGAAGGAATTCGAGCGCCGGTTTGCCGACAAGCGCGCCAAGATCACCCAGGGCGATGACCTCGCCCCGGGCGTGCTGAAGATGGTCAAGGTGTTCCTGGCGGTCAAGCGCCGCATCCAGCCGGGCGACAAGATGGCTGGCCGCCACGGCAACAAGGGCGTCGTATCGACCCTCGTGCCGGTGCAGGACATGCCCTACCTGGCCGACGGCCAGACCGTGGACATCGTGCTCAACCCGCTGGGCGTGCCAAGCCGCATGAACATCGGTCAGGTGCTGGAAGTCCACCTGGGCTGGGCGGCAAAGGGCCTGGGCGAGAAGATCCAGCGCATGCTGGATGCCCGCGCCAAGGTCGCCGAGCTGCGCAAGTTCCTCGACGAGATCTACAACCACGACACCAAGCTGCACGGCCAGCGCGTGGACCTCAAGCAGTTCAGCGACGATGAGCTGCTGGCCCTGGCGGGCAACCTGACCGACGGCGTGCCGATGGCAACGCCGGTGTTCGACGGTGCCGCCGAGTCGGAGATCAAGTCGATGCTGAAGCTGGCGGACCTGCCCGAGAGCGGCCAGACCACGCTGTATGACGGTCGTACCGGCGAGGCCTTCGATCGCGAGATCACGGTCGGCTACATGCACATGCTGAAGCTGAACCACCTGGTCGACGACAAGATGCACGCCCGCTCCACTGGCCCGTACTCGCTCGTCACCCAGCAGCCGCTGGGCGGCAAGGCGCAGTTCGGCGGCCAGCGCTTCGGTGAGATGGAAGTCTGGGCGCTGGAGGCCTACGGCGCGGCGTACACGCTGCAGGAAATGCTGACGGTCAAGTCCGACGACGTGCAGGGACGCAACCAGATGTACAAGAACATCGTCGATGGCGAGTACGAGACGGTTGCCGGCATGCCCGAGTCGTTCAACGTGCTGGTCAAGGAGATCCGCTCACTGGCGATCAACATGGAGCTGGAAGAGAACTGAGGCCCCTGAGCGGGCAACGCCGCGGATCGCGCGTTGCCCGGCTCCGACCACCGGTAGTGCCAGCCCTTTGACGATTTACTCCTCCACGGAGAAAGAAAAATGAAAGACCTGCTCAACCTGTTCAACCAGCAGCGTCCGGCGCTGAACTTCGACGCGATCAAGATCGCGTTGGCGTCGCCCGACCTGATCCGTTCGTGGTCGTTTGGCGAGGTGAAGAAGCCCGAGACGATCAACTACCGCACCTTCAAGCCCGAGCGCGACGGCCTGTTCTGCGCCGCGATCTTCGGCCCGGTGAAGGACTACGAGTGCCTGTGCGGCAAGTACAAGCGCATGAAGCACCGTGGCGTGGTGTGCGAGAAGTGCGGCACCGAGGTCACCCTGGCCAAGGTCCGCCGCGAGCGCATGGGCCACATCGACCTGGCCTCGCCGGTCGCCCACATCTGGTTCCTCAAGTCGCTGCCCAGCCGCATCGGCCTGATGCTGGACATGACCCTGCGCGATATCGAGCGCATCCTATACTTCGAGGCGTTCGTCGTCACCGAGCCGGGCCTGACCCCGTTCGAGCGCGGCCAGCTGCTCAATGAAGAGGAGTACATGCAGGCCCGCCAGGAGCACAACGACGACTTCGACGCCGCGATGGGCGCCGAGGCGGTGTTCGACCTGCTGCGCACCCTGGACCTGCAGAGCGAACTGGTGCAGCTGAAGGAAGACATCAACGCGACCGGTTCGGAGACCAAGCTCAAGCGCCTGACCAAGCGCGTCAAGCTGGTCGAGGCGTTCCTGGAGTCGGGCAACAAGCCCGAGTGGATGGTGATGACCGTCCTGCCGGTGCTGCCGCCGGACCTGCGTCCGCTGGTGCCGCTGGACGGTGGCCGTTTCGCCACCTCCGACCTGAACGACCTGTACCGCCGCGTCATCAACCGCAACAACCGCCTGCGGCGCTTGCTGGAACTCAGCGCGCCGGAAATCATCGTGCGCAACGAAAAGCGCATGCTGCAGGAGTCGGTGGACGCGCTGATGGACAACGGCCGCCGCGGCCGCGCCATCACCGGCACCAACAAGCGCCCGCTGAAGTCGCTGGCCGACATGATCAAGGGCAAGCAGGGCCGGTTCCGCCAGAACCTGCTCGGCAAGCGCGTGGACTACTCGGGCCGCTCGGTGATCGTGGTCGGTCCGTACCTGAAGCTGCACCAGTGCGGCCTGCCCAAGAAGATGGCGCTGGAGCTGTTCAAGCCGTTCATCTTCGCCAAGCTGCAGCGCCAGGGCCTGGCCACCACCATCAAGGCGGCCAAGAAGCTGGTCGAGCGCGAAGAGGCGGAAGTCTGGGACATCCTGGAAGAAGTCATCCGCGAGCATCCGGTGCTGCTCAACCGCGCACCGACCCTGCATCGCCTGGGCATCCAGGCGTTCGAGCCGGTCCTGATCGAGGGCAAGGCGATCCAGCTGCACCCGCTGGTCTGCACCGCGTTCAACGCCGACTTCGACGGTGACCAGATGGCCGTGCACGTGCCGCTCTCGCTGGAAGCCCAGCTGGAAGCGCGTGCGCTGATGATGGCCTCCAACAACATCCTGTCGCCGGCCAACGGCGAGCCGATCATCGTGCCGTCGCAGGACGTCGTGCTGGGCCTGTACTACATGACCCGCGCGCTGGAGAACAAGAAGGGCGAGGGCATGGCGTTTGCCAACGTCGCCGAGGTCAAGCGCGCTTACGACAACCGCGTGGTGGAACTGCACGCCAAGGTCAAGGTCCGCATCGAGGAGTCGGTGATCCAGGAGGACGGCACCCGCGTGCAGCAGTCCTCGATCGTCGACACCACGATCGGCCGCGCGCTGCTGGACGACATCCTGCCGTCGGGCCTGCCGTTTGCGCTGGCCAATGTCGAGCTGACCAAGAAGAACATCAGCCGCCTGATCAACTCGTGCTACCGCATGCTGGGCCTGAAGGACACGGTCGTGTTCGCCGACCAGCTGATGTACACCGGTTTCGCCTACGCGACCCGCGCCGGCGTCTCCATCGGCATCGACGACATGATCATCCCGGAGGTCAAGAAGGGCATCCTGGACGAGGCCGAGACCGAGGTCACCGAGATCCAGGAGCAGTACCAGTCCGGCCTGGTCACCGGCGGTGAGCGCTACAACAAGGTCGTGGACATCTGGTCGCGCACCAACGAGCGCGTCGCCAAGGCGATGATGGAAACCATCGGCACCGAGAAGGTGGTCAACGCCAAGGGCGAGACCATCGACCAGAAGTCGATGAACTCCGTGTTCATCATGGCCGACTCCGGTGCGCGTGGTTCGCAGGCGCAGATCCGCCAGCTGGCGGGCATGCGTGGCCTGATGGCCAAGCCGGACGGCTCGATCATCGAGACCCCGATCACCGCGAACTTCCGCGAGGGTCTCAACGTCCTGCAGTACTTCATCTCAACCCACGGCGCGCGCAAGGGCCTGGCCGATACCGCGCTGAAGACCGCCAACTCCGGTTACCTGACCCGTCGCCTGGTCGACGTGGCCCAGGACGTGGTCATCACCGAGGACGACTGCGGCACGCTGGAAGGCCTGACCATGATCCCGATCGTGGAAGGCGGCGACATCGTGGAGCCGCTGCGCGACCGCGTGCTCGGCCGCGTCGTGGCCGAGGACGTGTTCCTGCCCGGCGATGACGAAGATCCGATCGTCACCCGCAACACCCTGCTCGACGAGGCCTGGGTGCAGAAGCTGGAAGAGGCGAGCGTGCAGTTGATCAAGGTCCGCTCGACCATAACCTGCCAGTCCGCGTTCGGCGTGTGCGCCAACTGCTACGGGCGTGACCTGGGCCGCGGCCACATGGTCAACCATGGTGAGGCGGTCGGCGTGGTGGCTGCCCAGTCCATCGGTGAGCCGGGCACCCAGCTGACCATGCGCACGTTCCACATCGGTGGCGCGGCGTCGCGTGCGGCGGCCATCGACAACGTCACGGTGAAGACCACCGGTACGCTGAAGTTCAACAACCTCAAGCACATCGAGCACTCCGACGGCCACGTGGTCGCGGTGTCGCGCTCCGGTGAGCTGTCCGTACTCGACGTCCACGGCCGCGAGCGCGAACGGTACAAGCTGCCCTACGGCGCGACCATCGACGTCAAGGATGGCGCGGACATCAAGGCCGGCCAGCAGGTCGCGCACTGGGATCCGCATAACCACCCGATCGTCTCGGAAGTCGCCGGTTTCGTGCGCTTCATCGACTTCGTCGATGGCGTGACCGTGATCGAGAAGACCGACGAGCTGACCGGCCTGGCCTCGCGCGAGATCACCGATCCCAAGCGTCGTGGTTCGGCGGCCAAGGAACTGCGGCCGATCGTGCGCATCGTCGACAAGGACGGCAACGACCTCAACATCCCGGGTACCGACCTGCCGGCGCAGTACCAGCTGCCGCCGCGCTCGGTGGTCAACCTGCAGGATGGCGCGGCCGTGGGCGTGGGTGACGTGGTTGCCAAGATTCCGCAGGAAGCGTCCAAGACCCGCGATATCACCGGTGGTCTGCCGCGCGTGGCCGACCTGTTCGAGGCCCGCAAGCCCAAGGATCCCGCGATCCTGGCCGAAGTCTCGGGCATCGTCAGCTTCGGCAAGGAAACCAAGGGCAAGCAGCGCCTGGTGATCAAGGAAGCCGACGGCACCGATTACGAGGAGCTGATCCCCAAGTACCGCCAGATCATCGTGTTCGAAGGCGAGCACGTGGAGAAGGGCGAGACCGTGGTGGACGGCGAGCCGACCCCGCAGGACATCCTGCGCCTGCTGGGCGTGGAGCCGCTGGCGGTCTACCTGACCAAGGAGATCCAGGACGTCTACCGCCTGCAGGGTGTGAAGATCAACGACAAGCACATCGAGGTGATCGTTCGCCAGATGCTGCGCAAGGTCGACATCAGCGACGCCGGCGACAGCAAGTTCATGAACGGCGAGCAGATCGAGCGGCAGCGGTTTGTCGAGGAGCACGCCCGGGTCGCGGCGAACGACGGCATCGTGCCGCAGTTCAACCCCGTCCTGCTGGGCATCACCAAGGCCTCGTTGGCGACCGAGTCGTTCATCTCCGCGGCGTCCTTCCAGGAGACCACCCGGGTGCTAACCGAGGCCGCCGTGCGCGGTACCCGTGACAACCTGCGCGGGCTCAAGGAGAACGTCATCGTTGGCCGCCTGATTCCTGCCGGCACCGGTTTGGCGTACCATGCGCAGCGCCGCAAGAACGCCTCGGGCCTGACGGATTCGGAGATGGCGGCGCTGTCGGCCCCGGTCGCATCCGCCGCCGTGGCGGAAGACGTCAGCGAAGAGTCCAGCGCTTCGTAACACAGCAACACCAAGTGACGACCGGAAACGGTCGTCCCAGATCACCAAATGAGGCGCACGGAGCGCCTCGTGTTGGGCCCACGGAAGGGCGGGATCAGGAAATTTCGCGGGACTGGCGCACTGCGCCGGTCCCCGCGATTTCGTGTCTAATCCGCATTTGACGACATCGTCAAGGGCGGGTTATACTTTTCGGTCTCGGTTGGTCGGGAGTTTCCGGCTTTCCGTTCGTTATTCACAAGAGGTGCGGCATTCCTGGCCGGCCTCCCACCAAAGAGTTCCTGATGGCGACGATCAATCAGCTGGTCCGCAAGCCGCGGCAGGCAGCGACCTACAACAGTGCCTCGCCGGCGCTTGAGAACTGCCCGCAGCGCCGCGGCGTCTGCACCCGTGTTTACACCACCACCCCGAAGAAGCCGAACTCGGCGATGCGCAAGGTGGCCAAGGTGCGCCTGACCAACGGTTACGAGGTCATCTCGTACATCGGCGGTGAAGGCCACAACCTGCAGGAGCACTCGGTGGTGCTGATCCGCGGCGGTCGCGTCAAGGACCTGCCGGGCGTCCGTTACCACACCGTGCGCGGTGCGCTCGATGCCGCCGGCGTCGCCAAGCGCCGCCAGCGCCGTTCAAAGTACGGCGCCAAGCGCCCGAAGTCCTGAGGAATTGACCAATGTCGCGTAAAGGTTCAGCACCGCAGCGTTCGATCCTGCCCGATCCCAAGCATGGCAGCGAGACGATCGCGCGTTTCATCAACATGGTCATGTACAGCGGCAAGAAGTCCGTCGCCGAAAAGATCGTGTACGGCGCCATGGACGTGATCGGCGAGAAGAATGCCGATCCGCTGGAAATCGTCGAGAAGGCGCTGGCGAACATCTCGCCGGCGGTTGAGGTCAAGTCCCGCCGCGTTGGCGGTTCCACCTACCAGGTGCCGGTCGAGGTGCGTTCGTCGCGCCGCGTCGCCCTGGCAATGCGCTGGCTGATCGATGCCGCCCGCAAGCGTGGCGAGAACACCATGCCGCGCAAGCTGGCCGCCGAGCTGCTGGATGCCTCCGAAAGTCGTGGTGGCGCGGTCAAGAAGCGCGAAGAAACCCACCGCATGGCGGAAGCGAACAAGGCGTTCGCGCACTACCGCTGGTGAGCCGGGCGCCCGGCCATTGGCGGGGCGTTCGCAGGCAACAAGACACTTCGACGGCGGCCGTGGCTGCCCGAGCGTACCGTGTGCCGCCCCCAGGCGGCACCCGGCCTTTCTGAAACATCCAAATACGAGAGGGTACCGTGGCTCGCACCACTCCCATCGAACGCTATCGCAACTTCGGCATCATGGCCCACATCGATGCCGGGAAAACCACCACCTCCGAACGCATCCTGTTCTATACCGGTGTCAACCATAAGCTTGGCGAAACCCACGAGGGTGCCGCCACGATGGACTGGATGGAGCAGGAGCAGGAGCGCGGCATCACCATTACGTCCGCCGCGACGACCGCGTTCTGGAGCGGCATGGACAAGTCCATGCCCCAGCACCGTCTGAACATCATCGACACCCCCGGGCACGTCGACTTCACCATCGAGGTGGAGCGCTCCCTGCGCGTGCTCGACGGCGCGGTGTTCGTGCTGTGCGCGGTCGGTGGTGTGCAGCCGCAGTCGGAGACTGTCTGGCGCCAGGCCAACAAGTACAAGGTTCCCCGTCTTGCGTTCGTCAACAAGATGGACCGCACCGGTGCCAACTTCAACAAGGTCGTCGGCCAGTTGAAGGCGCGCCTGGGTGCCTATCCGGTGCCGATGCAGGTGCCGATCGGCGCCGAAGACGGCTTCGAGGGCGTGGTCGACCTGATCAAGATGAAGGCGATCCACTGGGATACCGCATCCCAGGGCACCGTGTTCGAGTACCGCGAGGTCCCGGCCGACCTGCTGGAAGAGGCCACGACCGCCCGCGCGTTCATGGTCGAGGCTGCGGCCGAAGCCAGCGAAGAGCTGATGGACAAGTACCTCAACGATGGCGAGCTGACCGAGGCCGAGATCATCGGCGGCCTGCGCGAGCGCACCCTCAAGGTTGAAGTCATTCCCGTGTTCTGTGGCACCGCGTTCAAGAACAAGGGCGTGCAGGCGATGCTCGACGGCGTGATCCAGCTGCTGCCGGCGCCGACCGACGTCCATGCCGTGACCGGTATCGACGACGACGAGCAGGAAGCGACCCGCGAAGCCTCCGACAAGGCGCCGTTCTCCGCGCTGGCGTTCAAGGTGATGACCGACCCGTTCGTCGGTTCGCTGACCTTCTTCCGCTGCTACTCGGGCGTGCTCAACTCCGGCGACCAGGTCTACAACCCGATCAAGTCGAAGAAGGAGCGCATCGGCCGCATCCTGCAGATGCACTCCAACGACCGCATCGAGATCAAGGAAGTGCGCGCTGGCGACATCGCCGCCGCCGTCGGCCTGAAGGACGTCACCACCGGTGACACCCTGTGCGCGATCGACCACATCATCACCCTGGAGCGCATGGTGTTCCCGGAGCCGGTGATCTCGATGGCCGTGGAGCCCAAGACCAAGGCCGACCAGGAAAAGATGAGCACCGCACTGGGCCGCCTGGCGCAGGAGGATCCGTCCTTCCGCGTGCACACCGACGAAGAGTCCGGCCAGACGATCATCTCGGGCATGGGCGAGTTGCACCTGGACATCCTGGTGGACCGCATGCGCCGCGAGTTCCATGTCGAGGCCAACGTCGGCAAGCCGCAGGTCGCCTACCGCGAGACCATCCGCAAGGCAGTCAAGGCCGAAGGCAAGTTCGTGCGCCAGTCCGGCGGCAAGGGCCAGTTCGGTCACGTGTGGCTCGAGATCGAGCCCGGCGAAACCGGCAGCGGCTACGTCTTCGAGAACGCCATTGTCGGCGGCGTGGTCCCCAAGGACTACATCCCGGCGGTGGACAAGGGTATCCAGGAGGCGGTCGCCAATGGCCTGCTGGCCGGCTACCCGATCGTGGACGTCAAGGTCAAGCTGATCGACGGTTCCTACCATGAGGTTGACTCCTCCGAAATGGCGTTCAAGATCGCCGGCTCGATGGGCTTCAAGGAAGGCTTCCACAAGGCCAGCCCGGTCCTGCTGGAGCCGATGATGAAGGTCGAGATCGTCACCCCCGAGGATTACCTGGGCGACGTGATGGGCGACGTCAGCCGCCGTCGCGGCATCCTGCAGGGTCAGGAGGACAGCCTGTCGGGCAAGATCATCGATGCGATGCTGCCGCTGGGCGAGATGTTCGGCTACGCCACCAGCCTGCGCTCGATGTCGCAGGGTCGTGCAACCTTCACGATGGAATTCGATCACTACGCCGAGGCGCCGGCCAACATCGCCGAAGCGGTGATCAAAAAGAACTGATGCAACGGCCGGCACCCGCCGGCCGCGGCTTCCACACCATAACCAGATGAAATCCAGAGGTAACAATCATGGCCAAGGGTAAATTCGAGCGCACCAAGCCGCACGTGAACGTCGGCACGATCGGTCACGTTGACCACGGCAAGACCACGTTGACTGCAGCGCTGACCAAGGTTGGCGCGGAGCGCTTCGGCGGCGAGTTCAGCGCGTACGACGCGATCGACCGTGCACCCGAAGAGAAGGCGCGCGGCATCACCATCTCGACCTCGCACGTCGAGTACGAGTCGCCCAACCGCCACTACGCGCACGTCGACTGCCCCGGGCACGCCGACTACGTGAAGAACATGATCACCGGTGCGGCGCAGATGGACGGCGCGATCCTGGTGTGCTCGGCCGCGGACGGCCCGATGCCGCAGACCCGCGAGCACATCCTGCTGGCCCGCCAGGTGGGCGTGCCGTACATCGTGTCCTACCTGAACAAGGCGGACATGGTGGACGACGCCGAGCTGCTGGAGCTGGTGGAGATGGAAGTGCGCGAGCTGCTCTCCAAGTACGACTTCCCCGGCGACGACACCCCGATCATCACCGGTTCGGCGCTGAAGGCGCTGGAAGGCGACCAGAGCGATATCGGCGTGCCCTCGATCATCAAGCTGGTCGATGCGCTGGACAGCTGGATCCCGGAGCCCGAGCGCGACGTGGACAAGGCGTTCCTGATGCCGGTCGAGGACGTGTTCTCGATCTCCGGTCGCGGCACCGTGGTCACCGGCCGCATCGAGCGCGGCATCATCAAGGTGGGCGAGGAAATCGAGATCGTCGGCATCCGTCCGACCGTCAAGACCACCGTCACCGGCGTGGAGATGTTCCGCAAGCTGCTCGACCAGGGTCAGGCAGGTGACAACGCCGGTCTGCTGCTGCGCGGCACCAAGCGTGACGACGTGGAGCGCGGCCAGGTGCTGTGCAAGCCCGGCTCGATCAAGCCGCACACCCAGTTCGAGGGTGAGGTGTACATCCTGAGCAAGGACGAGGGCGGCCGTCATACGCCGTTCTTCAAGGGCTACCGTCCGCAGTTCTACTTCCGCACCACCGACGTGACCGGCGCCTGCGAGCTGCCCGAGGGCGTGGAGATGGTGATGCCGGGCGACAACGTGAAGATGGTGGTCGAGCTGATCAACCCGATCGCGATGGACGAAGGCCTGCGTTTCGCGATCCGCGAAGGCGGTCGCACCGTCGGCGCCGGCGTGGTGTCGAAGATCATCAAGTAATAGCGGTACCTGGCGCTCCGCAAGGGGCGTCGAAACCAGCGAAATGAGGAGCAGGAAGCACCTCGTATTCGCCCGACAGGGAAATGTCGCGTGGCACCACCACTGGCTGTAGCGGATGTGTCCGCAACAGCTTGACGGGCTGATGACACGCGCTTTATACTTTTCTGTCTGGGCAGGCCGGGTAACCGGCCTGCCTTGTTTTGCTACAGATTTCCGTGCCGGCGGGTCAACTCCGGTGTGGAAATGCCCAATGGGGTTCGGTGCACCTAGCCGCCGGCCCGTCGCTCTTTACTTCCAGGGAACACCCGTCATGGCGGACCAAAAGATCCGAATCCGGCTGAAGGCGTACGATCATCGACTGATCGACCGCTCGGCCAGCGAGATCGTCGAGACAGCCAAGCGGACCGGCGCACAAGTGCGTGGTCCGATTCCGCTGCCGACCAAGATCGAGCGCTTCACCGTTCTTACTTCTCCGCACGTCGACAAGGACGCGCGCGACCAGTACGAGACCCGCACGCACAAGCGCGTGCTCGACATCGTCGACCCCAACGACAAGACCGTGGACGCGCTGATGAAGCTCGAACTGGCTGCCGGCGTCGACGTCCAGATCAAGCTGACCTGAGGCAGACATCATGACCGCGAAGAAATATTCGTTGGGCATCGTCGGTCGCAAGGCCGGCATGAGCCGGTTTTTCACCGAGGATGGCCGGTCGGTACCGGTGACGCTGATCGAGGCGACCCCCAACCGGATCACCCAGATCAAGTCCGTCGACACCGACGGCTACAGCTCCGTCCAGGTCACCGTCGGCGTGCGCCGCGCGGCGCTGGTCAACAAGCCCGACGCGGGTCACCTGGCCAAGGCCAAGGTGGGCGCCGGTCGCGGCCTGTGGGAGTTCCGCGTCGCCGACGACAAGCTCGCCGACTTCAACGTCGGTGGCGAGATCAAGGCCGACATCTTTGAAGTGGGCCAGATCGTCGACGTGCAGGGCGTGACCAAGGGCAAGGGCTTCCAGGGCACCGTGAAGCGCTGGAACTTCGCCATGGGCGATGCCACCCACGGTAACTCGCTCTCGCACCGTACGCCGGGTTCCATCGGCCAGCGCCAGACGCCGGGCCGCGTGTTTCCGGGCAAGAAGATGTCCGGCCACATGGGTCAGGTGCAGCAGAGCACGCAGGGCCTGGAAGTGGTCAAGGTCGACGCCGAGCGCGGCCTGATCGCGATCAAGGGCGCGGTGCCGGGCGCGCCGGGCGGCGACGTGATCGTCCGCCCGACGACCAAGGGAGTATGACGATGGAACTTGCCATCAAAGCAATTAACGATAGTGCCGGCAGCAAGACGCTGGCGGTCTCCGAGGAGATCTTCGGCCGCGAGTTCAGCGAGGACCTGGTCCACCAGGTCGTGGTCGCCTACCGCAACGCCGGTCGTGCCGGAACCAAGGCGCAGAAGACGCGCTCGGAAGTCGCCGGCACCACCAAGAAGTCGAAGAAGCAGAAGGGTGGTGGCGCCCGTCACGGTGCCCTGACCGCTCCGATCTTCCGCGGCGGCGGCGTGACCTTCGCGGCCAAGCCGCGCAGCTTCGCGCAGAAGGTCAACCGCAAGATGTACCGCGCGGCGATGGCTTCGATCCTGTCCGAGCTCAACCGCCAGGGTCGCATCACCGTGGTGGAGAGCCTGGAGCTGGATTCGCCCAAGACCACGGGCATGGTTGCCCTGCTCAAGGATCTTGAAGCCGGTCGCCGTCCGCTGCTGGTCACCGAGGATGCCACCGAGAATCTGTACCTCTCGGCGCGCAACTTGCCGTATGTCGAAGTCCGTGACGTGCAGGGCCTGGATCCGGTCGCGCTGGTAGGCGCCGACACGGTCGTGGTCACCGCCGACGCGATCAAGAAGATCGAGGAGTGGCTGGCATGAATGACGCCAAGCTCTACAACGTGATCCGTGCGCCGCGTGTGTCCGAGAAGACCGCACGGCTGCAGGAAGTTTCCAATCAATACGTCTTCGAAGTGGCGACGACGGCAACCAAGGCGGACATCAAGGTCGCCGTGGAAAAGCTGTTCGACGTCAAGGTCGAGGCGGTCAACGTGCTCAACGTGAAGGGCAAAGCCAAAGCCTTCAAGTTCCGCATGGGCCGTCGCCCCGACTGGCGCAAGGCATACGTGACGCTGGCCGATGGCCAGTCGATCGACGTGATGGCCAAGGCTTGAGGATCGACCCATGGCACTAATGACATTCAAACCCACTTCGCCAGGCCGCCGTTCGGCAGTCCGCGTCGTGTCGCCCGAACTCCACAAGGGCGCGCCGTACGCGCCGTTGCTGGAGCCGCAGAGCCGCTCGGGTGGACGTAACCACCACGGCCGCATCACCACCCGCCACATCGGTGGTGGCCACAAGCAGCACTACCGCATCATCGATTTCAAGCGCAACAAGGAAGGCATTCCGGCGCGCGTGGAGCGGATCGAATACGATCCCAACCGCACCGCCCACATCGCCCTGCTGTGCTACGTCGACGGTGAGCGCCGTTACATCATCGCGCCCAAGGGCCTGAAGGCGGGCGACCAGGTGATCGCCGGCCGTGATGCCCCGATCCGTACCGGCAACAGCCTGCCGCTGGCCAACGTGCCGGTCGGCTCCACCGTGCATTGCATCGAGATGAAGCCTGGCAAGGGTGCGCAGATCGCCCGTGCCGCCGGCGCCTCGGTGCAGCTGGTGGCGCGCGAGCAGGGTTACGCAACCCTGCGCCTGCGCTCCGGCGAGATGCGGAAGGTGCCGGTCGAGTGCCGCGCCACCATCGGTGAGGTCGGCAACAACGAGCACAGCCTGCAGAAACTGGGCAAGGCCGGCGCCAAGCGCTGGTTGGGCATCCGCCCGACCGTGCGTGGTGCCGCCATGAACCCGGTCGACCATCCGCACGGCGGTGGTGAGGGCAAGGCTGGCCAGGGCAACCCGCATCCGGTCACCCCGTGGGGTGTCCCGACCAAGGGTTACAAGACGCGGCACAACAAGCGCACGCAGCAGTTCATCGTTCGCGATCGCAGGAGCTAATCGACAATGGCACGTTCACTTAAAAAGGGTCCGTTCGTCGACCACCATCTGATCAAGAAGGTGGAGGCTGCGGCCAACAACAAGCGCCCGATCAAGACCTGGTCGCGCCGCTCGATGGTGCTGCCGGAGATGGTGGGTTTCACCATCGCCGTGCATAACGGTCGCAACCACATCCCGGTGCTGGTCAACGAGAACATGGTCGGCCACAAACTCGGCGAGTTCGCCCTGACGCGTACCTTCAAGGGACACGTCGGCGACAAGAAGAGCCGATAAGGAGATGACCATGGAAGCCAAAGCCATCCTGCGCAGTGCGCGCATCTCCGCCCAGAAAGTACGCCTGGTCGCCGACCAGGTCCGCGGTCAGACCGCCGAGAAAGCAGTCAACCTGCTGAAGTTCTCCGACAAGAAGGCCGCCGATCTCGTCCGCAAGGTTCTGGAGTCGGCCATCGCCAACGCCGAGAACAACCAGGGCGCCGACATCGACGAGCTGAAGGTCACGACGATCATGGTTGACGAAGGTCCAACGCTGAAGCGCTTCATGGCGCGTGCGAAGGGTCGCGGCACCCGCATTCTCAAGCGCACCAGCCACATCACCGTGGTTGTGGGCGACGGCAAGCAGGGCGGAGTCTGATTATGGGTAACAAAGTTCATCCGACCGGCATCCGCCTTGGCATTTCCAAGGACTGGAACTCCAAGTGGTTTGCCGGCAAGAAGCAGTACTCCGAGTACCTGATCGCCGACCTCAAGGTCCGCGAGATGCTGCGCAAGAAGCTCTCGCAGGCCGGCATCTCGAAGATCTTCATCGAGCGCCCGGCCAACAACGCCCGCGTGACCATCCACACCGCCCGTCCGGGCGTGGTGATCGGCAAGCGGGGCGAGGACATCGACAAGCTGCGCAAGGAAGTCAGCGAGATGATGGGCGTGCCTGCCCACATCAACGTGACCGAAGTGCGCAAGCCCGAGCTGGACGCCCAGCTGGTGGCCGAGTCGATTGCCCAGCAGCTGGAGCGTCGCATCATGTTCCGCCGTGCGATGAAGCGCGCGGTCGGCAACGCGATGCGCCTGGGTGCCCTGGGCATCAAGGTCCAGGTCGGTGGCCGCTTGAATGGTGCGGAAATCGCCCGTTCCGAGTGGTACCGCGAAGGTCGTGTGCCGCTGCACACCCTGCGCGCGGACATCGACTACGGCTTTGCCGAGGCGAACACCACCTACGGCATCATCGGCGTGAAGGCATGGGTCTACCGGGGCGAGATCTTCGATTTCTCCCAGGTTGGTCAGGAAAAGCCGGACGACAGCCCGCGCAGCGATCGACGTGACCGCTCGCCCCGTCCGCCCCGCGACTCGAGGTAACGGATCATGTTGCAACCAAAACGAACCAAGTACCGCAAGGTGCACAAGGGCCGCAACGACGGCCTGGCCTGGAGCGGCAACGCTGTCAGCTTCGGCGAGTACGGCCTGAAGGCGACCGCGCACGGCCAGCTCACCGCCCGCCAGATCGAGGCGGCGCGTCGCTCCATCAGCCGTCACGTCAAGCGCGGCGGCAAGATGTGGCTGCGCGTGTTCCCCGACAAGCCGGTCACCAAGAAGCCGATCGAAGTCCGCATGGGCAAGGGCAAGGGCAACGTGGAGTACTGGGTTGCCCAGGTCCAGCCCGGCCGGATGATCTACGAGATCGAGGGCGTGGCTGAAGACGTGGCGCGCGAGGCGTTCCGCCTGGCCGCCGCGAAGCTCTCGGTGACCACCACTTTCGTGACCCGGACGGTGCGGTAATGGAACTCAACAAACTGCGAGAGAAGTCCGCTGACGAGCTCAAGGCCCATCTGACCGAGCTGCACAAGGAAGGGTTCGCCCTTCGCATGCAGCAGGCCACCGGCCAGCTCGCCAAGACCCATGAGGCCCGCCGGGTGCGCCGCGAGATTGCTCGCGTCAACACCCTGCTCGGCGAGAAGAAGTAAGGACCCGCCATGACCGACAACAATACAGAGAAGGCGCTGCGCACGGTCGAAGGACGCGTGGTCAGCAACAAGATGGACAAGACCGTCACCGTGCTCGTGGAGCGCCAGGTCAAGCACGCGCTGTACGGCAAGTACATCCGTCGCTCGACCAAGCTGCACGCGCACGATGCGGAGAACACCTGCAACGAGGGCGACGTGGTCCGGATTACCGAGATCGCGCCGATGTCGAAGACCAAGAACTGGCGTGTGGTGGAAGTTGTCACCCGCGCTGTCGAATAACGAGGAGGCTGAACCATGATCCAGATGCAAAGCTACCTCACGGTGGCAGACAATTCCGGCGCGAAGGAAGTGATGTGCATCAAGGTGCTCGGTGGCTCCAAGCGCCGTTACGCCGCGATCGGCGACGTCATCAAAGTGACCGTGAAGGACGCGATTCCGCGGGGCAAGGTCAAGAAGGGCGACGTCTATGACGCCGTCGTGGTGCGTACCCGCAAGGGCGTTCGTCGCCCGGACGGCTCGTTGATCCGCTTCGACGGCAACGCCGCCGTGCTGCTGAACAACAAGCAGGAGCCGATTGGCACCCGCATCTTCGGGCCCGTGACCCGTGAACTGCGTTCCGAGAAGTTCATGAAGATCGTCTCGCTCGCCCCAGAAGTGCTCTGAGCGGAGGAACCGACATGAACCGTATCAAGAAAGGCGACCACGTGATCGTCACCGCCGGCAAGGACAAGGGCAAGAAGGGTGATGTGGTGCGCGTGGCAGGCGACAAGGTCGTCGTGTCCAACGTCAACATCATCAAGCGCCACACCAAGCCGAACCCGCAGGTCGGCCAGGCCGGCGGCGTGATCGAGCGGGAAGCGCCGATCCATATCTCCAACGTGATGGTGTTCAACCCGGCATCGGGCAAGGGCGAGCGCGTTGGCATCAAAGTGCTGGAGGATGGACGCAAAATGCGTGTGTTCCGCTCCAGCGGCGAGGCGCTAGACGCCTGAGGAATGCTGAAATGACCCGGCTTGAAAAATTCTACAAAGAAGAAGTGGTTCCGTCGCTGGCCGAGAAGTTCGGCTACACGAACCCGATGCAGGTGCCGCGCATCTCCAAGATCACCCTGAACATGGGTGTGGGCGAGGCGGCCACCAACAAGAAGGTGCTGGAGAACGCGGTCGCCGACATGACCAAGATCGCCGGCCAGAAGCCGATCGTGACCAACAGCCGCGTGTCGGTGGCCTCGTTCAAGATCCGTGACGGCTGGCCGATCGGCTGCAAGGTCACCTTGCGCCGTTCCAGGATGTTCGAGTTCCTCGACCGTCTGATCAACGTCTCGCTGCCGCGCGTGCGCGACTTCCGTGGTGTGTCTGGCAAGTCCTTTGACGGGCGTGGCAACTACAACATGGGCGTCAAGGAGCAGATCATCTTCCCGGAAATCGATTACGACCAGGTGGATGCTGTCCGCGGCATGGACATCGCGATCATCACGACCGCGAATACCGATGCTGAAGCCCGCGCCCTGCTGGAAGCGTTCCGCTTCCCGTTCCGCACCTAATCCAAGGATCCCGTTATGGCAAAGACCTCCATGGTCAACCGCGATCTGAAGCGGGCCAAGCTGGCGGAGAAGTATGCCGCCAAGCGCGCCGAGCTGAAGAAGACCATTTCCAGCCCGTCCAGCTCCTACGAGGAGAAGGAAGAGGCGGTCGTCAAGCTGCAGAAACTGCCGCGTGACTCCTCGCCGTCGCGCCAGCGCAACCGTTGCGCCCTGACCGGGCGTTCGCGCGGCGTGTATTCCAAGTTCGGCCTGGGCCGCAACAAGCTGCGCGAAGCCACCATGCGCGGCGACGTTCCGGGCCTGCGCAAGGCCAGCTGGTAAAAAAACTGGTAATGCGGGCCGGTTAGTCTGCTAGACTTGCCGGCTCGCAACGCTCCATGCGTGCCTGCCGTTCCCGGCGCGCCACAACTGAATTCGCAATCGCGCGGATATCGGTGCACTCATCAGGTAACTACACATGAGCATGACTGATCCCATCGCCGACATGTTCGTCCGCATCCGCAATGCGGCCGCGGTCGGCAAGCCGTCGGTAAAAATGCCCTCGTCCAAGACCAAGGTGGCTATCGCCAAGGTGCTGGAAGACGAAGGCTACATCCTCGGCACCACCGTGACCGACATCGGCAACGGCAAGCACGAGCTGCAGGTCGATCTGAAGTACTACGAAGGCAAGCCGGTCATCGAGCAGCTGAAGCGCTACTCGCGCTCGGGACTGCGCCAGTACCGCGGCAAGGACGCGCTGCCCAAGGTCCTCAATGGCCTGGGCGTGTCCATCATTTCCACCTCCAAGGGCATCATGACCGATTCGAAGGCGCGCGAGCTCGGCGTCGGCGGTGAAGTCCTGTGCTTCGTGGCATAAGGGAGTAACGATAATGTCCCGTATTGCCAACAAGCCCATCGTCCTGGCCAAGGGTGTCCAGCTGGACGTCCAGTCGGGCAATGTCACCGTCAAGGGGCCCAAGGGCACCCTGTCGATGGCCGTTCCCGAAGGCGTCCAGATCAAGATCGAGGACGGCCAGGCGCTCATGAGCGCCGACACGCCGGCGAACGTCCCGGTGACCGGCACGATGCGTTCGATCATCGCCAACATGGTGCACGGCGTGTCCGAAGGCTTCGAGCGCAAGCTCGAGCTGGTCGGCGTCGGCTACCGCGCCGCGATGCAGGGCAAGGAGCTGAGCCTGTCGCTCGGCTTCTCGCACCCGGTCGTGTTCACCGCTCCGGAAGGCATCACCATCACCACCCCGACCCAGACCGAAGTGCTGGTGCAGGGTGCCGACAACCAGCGTGTTGGTGAAGTGGCTGCCAAGATTCGTGGCTTCCGTCCGCCCGAGCCCTACAAGGGCAAGGGTGTGAAGTACGCCGGCGAGACCATCATTCGCAAGGAAGCCAAGAAGGCCTGATCACCATCAGGGGCCTTCAGCTTTCGAGGACCAGACAATGAACAAGAACATCGCCCGCCTGCGTCGCGCCAAGTCGACCCGTTCGCACATCCGCACCCTCGGCGTGCCGCGCCTGTCGGTGCTGCGTACCGGCCAGCATCTGTACGCGCAGGTCTTCACTGCCGACGGTTCGCAGTGCCTTGCCGCCGCCTCGACCACCCAGTCCAGCGTGATGGAAGGCCTGAAGAACGGTCGCAACGCCGATGCCGCCGCCAAGGTTGGCCAGGCCATCGCCGCCGCAGCCAAGGCCGCCGGCATCGAGAAGGTCGCGTTTGACCGCTCGGGCTACCGCTACCACGGTCGCGTCAAGGCGCTGGCCGATGCCGCTCGCGAGGGTGGCCTGCAGTTCTGATCCGGGATGGGGCGAACGCCCCGTTCTGGTACCTGCCGACGCGGGTTGCGTCGGGTGTGATCCCAGGTTCCTGTGGTCGCACGGCGCCCGGACGTGTCAACAATCATAAGCGGCACCGCCGCAAATTCCCTATTCAAACCAGGTAACTGCAAGATGGCTAACGAACGCGATTCACGGGGGCGTGGTCCCCGCGACGAAATCGACGACGGCATGATCGAGAAGCTGATCACCGTCAACCGTGTCAGCAAGACCGTCAAGGGCGGTCGCCAGTTCACCTTCACCGCGCTGACGGTGGTCGGTGACGGCGGCGGCAAGGTCGGCATGGGTTACGCGAAGGCACGCGAAGTGCCGGCCGCGATCCAGAAGTCGATGGAGCAGGCACGCAAGAACATGAAGGGCGTCGATCTGAACAACGGCACGCTCTGGCATTCGGTCAAGTCCGGCCACGGTGCGGCGCATGTGTACATGCAGCCGGCGTCGGAAGGTACTGGCGTGATCGCCGGCGGCGCCATGCGCGCGGTGCTCGAGGCGGTCGGCGTGCGTGACGTGCTGGCCAAGGCCACCGGTTCACGCAACCCGATCAATCTGGTCCGGGCAACCCTGCGTGGCCTGTCCGAGATGCATTCGCCGGAGAAGATCGCGGCCAAACGCGGCAAGAAGGTCGAGGAATTGAACCATGGCTGATGCAACTGAAAACAAGAGTGGCACCGTCAAGGTGCGTCTGGTCAAGGGTCTGCGTGGCACCCAGGGTCGTCACCGCCTGTCGGTGAAGGCATTGGGCCTGCGCAAGATCAATGACGTCCGCGAGCTGAAGGACAGCCCGCAGGTTCGTGGCCTGATCAATACGGTCCACTACCTGGTCCGGGTCGAGGAGTAATACCATGCGTCTCAATACACTCTCGCCCGCAGAGGGCGCCCGCGAAGACCGCAAGCGCGTCGGTCGCGGTATCGGTTCCGGCTTGGGCAAGACCGCCGGTCGTGGACACAAGGGCTCGTTCGCGCGGTCCGGCAAGGGCAAGATCAAGGCCGGCTTCGAAGGCGGCCAGATGCCGATGCAGATGCGTCTGCCCAAGATCGGCTTCCGCAGCAAGACCAAGAACGACACCGCCGAAGTCATGCTCTACCAGTTGGACAAGCTTGAGGCGGGCGAGATCGATTTCGCCGCCCTGCGTGCCGCCGGCCTCGTGCCGAGCCGCGCCAAGCGCGCCAAGCTGGTGGTGAAGGGCGAGGTCGGCAAGAAGTTCGTGTTCAAGGGCGTGCTGGCCACGGCCGGTGCCAAGGCCGCCATTGAAGCGGCCGGCGGCAAGGTCGAGGAGTAAGTCACCGATGGCGCGTAGCAACAACGCCATGGCCGGCATGGGCGGCGGGCTCGGCAAGTTCACCGAGCTCCGCCAGCGCCTCATGTTCGTGCTGGGAGCACTGGTCGTCTACCGGGTGGGATGTTACATCCCGGTGCCGGGCGTCAATCCCGAGGCGATGTTGCGCTTGATGGAAAGCCAGCAGGGCACCATCGTGGACATGTTCAACATGTTCTCCGGTGGTGCGCTGGAGCGCTTCAGCCTGTTCGCGCTGAACGTGATGCCCTACATCTCCGCGTCCATCATCATGCAGCTGATGGTGCAGATCCTGCCCAGCATGAAGGCGATCCAGAAAGAGGGCGAGTCGGGCCGGCGCAAGATCACCCAGTGGTCGCGCCTTGGTGCGATCCCGTTGGCGGTGTTCCAGGCCTGGGGCATTGCAACGGCGCTGCAGGCCGGCGGCGCCAGCCAGGGCATTCCGGTGGTCTACAGCCCCGGCGCCGGCTTTGTCATCACCGCGGTCATCTCGCTTACCGCCGGCACCATGTTCCTGATGTGGCTGGGCGAGCAGGTAACCGAGCGCGGCATTGGCAACGGTGTCTCGCTGATCATTTTCGCCGGCATCGTCGCAGGGCTGCCGTCGGCCGCGTTGAACATGTTCGAGCAGGTCCGCAACGGCGAGATGGGCACGCTCACCGCCATGGCGGTCGTCGCCATCGTATTGGCCGTTACCTTCTTCGTGGTGTTTGTCGAGCGTGGCCAGCGGCGGATCACGGTCAATTACGCGCGCCGCCAAGGCGGCCGCAGCGCGTACATGAACCAGTCCTCGTTCCTGCCGCTGAAGCTCAACATGTCGGGCGTGATCCCGCCGATCTTCGCGTCCAGCATCGTGATGTTCCCGGCAACCGCGGCAACGTGGTTCAGCCAGGGGGATTCGTCGTCGTTCATGCTCAAGGTCAGCCAATGGCTGAATCCGGGCGAGCCACTGCACATGCTGCTTTACGGTGGCCTGATCGCGGGCTTCACGTTCTTCTATACGGCGCTGGTCTTCAACTCGCAGGAGACCGCCGACAACCTGAAGAAGTCGGGGGCCCTGATTCCGGGCATCCGTCCGGGCAAGGCGACCGCCGACTATGTCGACGGGGTGCTGACCCGGCTGACGGCAGCGGGCGCGACCTACCTGGTCATCGTCTGCCTGCTGCCGGAAGTGATGCGCTCGCAGATGGGCACCTCGTTCTACTTCGGTGGCACCTCGCTGCTGATTGTCGTGGTCGTGGTGATGGACTTCATTGCGCAGATCCAGGCGCACCTGATGTCGCACCAGTACGAAAGCCTGCTGAAAAAGGCGAACCTGAAGGGTTCCCGCGGTGGCGCCGGCGCGCGCTGAACGAAAGGTGTTGATTCAGGCCAGTCGCTTCGGCTAAACTGGCGCGTCATCTTCGGCACGCATTGGCCGTGGATGTTGCAGATGTATCGAAAGCCCGGCTCCCACACCGGCTTTCATCAGGGCGACCTGCGCGACGTCTCGCGCGCAGGTGGATCCGGACCCATCTGCGCGCCAGAGTAGCGCGCGGTGTCCGGGAAGGCGGCTTGACAGCGCTTTCCCGGTCAGTCCTGGTTCGTCGCCGGAGCATGGGCACACTCCCCATGCCGTTGCGGTGCGGCGTCTTTGTCGGCGCACTGCTTCCTACGACCCGGGACCTAGATGATTTTTCGATTCACTAATCAGTGAACCTTTCCACCGAGTTGTCAGGGCTCGGTTGCCAAACCAGTTGGAGATCGCGTTATGGCGCGTATTGCGGGCGTCAATCTGCCTGCCCAGAAGCACGTCTGGGTCGGGCTGCAGAACATCTACGGCATTGGCCGTACCCGTTCCAAACAGGTCTGCGAGTCGGCCGACGTCAAACTGTCGACCAAGATCCGCGACCTGTCCGAGCCGGAAGTCGAGCGTCTGCGCGGCGAGATCGGCAAGTTCATCGTCGAAGGCGACCTGCGTCGCGAAATCGGCATGTCGATCAAGCGCCTCATGGACCTGGGTTGCTACCGCGGCCTGCGTCACCGTCGCGGCCTGCCGCTTCGTGGCCAGCGCACCAAGACCAACGCACGTACCCGCAAGGGTCCGCGTCGGGCCATCCGGAAGTAAGGGGTAGATCATGGCCAATCCAAGCGGCTCGAAGACGAAGAAGAAGGTCAAGCGCGTCGTCACCGACGGCGTTGCGCACGTCCACGCTTCGTTCAACAACACCATCATCACGATCACCGACCGCCAGGGCAATGCGCTCTCGTGGGCGACGTCGGGCGGCGCGGGTTTCCGCGGTTCGCGCAAGTCGACCCCGTTTGCCGCCCAAGTGGCGGCCGAAAAGGCCGGCCGTGCTGCGCTCGACTACGGCGTCAAGTCGTTGGAAGTGCGCATCAAGGGCCCGGGTCCGGGTCGGGAATCCGCCGTTCGTTCGCTGAACAACGTCGGGTACAAGATCATCAACATCATCGACGTGACGCCGATTCCGCACAACGGTTGCCGCCCGCCGAAAAAGCGTCGCGTCTGAGGAGCTGAAGAAGAATGGCTCGTTATATTGGTCCCACCTGCAAACTTGCCCGTCGCGAAGGCGTCGATCTCGGCCTCAAGTCCGCCTCGCGCGCGCTTGACTCCAAGTGCAAGCTCGAGCAGAAGCCCGGTCAGCATGGCGCGACGCTCCGTCGCGGCAAGATGTCCGATTACGCCAACCAGCTCCGTGAGAAGCAGAAGGTCAAGCGCACTTACGGCTTGCTTGAGCGCCAGTTCCGGAACTACTACAAGAAGGCGGCGGCGAAGCGCGGCAACACGGGTGAAATCCTGTTGCAGTTGCTCGAAACCCGTCTCGACAACGTCGTTTACCGCATGGGCTTTGCGGTGACCCGGCCGGCCGCGCGCCAGCTGGTGTCGCACCGCGGTGTCACGGTCAACGGCAAGTCGGTCAACCTGCCTTCCTACCAGGTCAAGGCCGGTGACGCGATTGCGTTGTCCGAGCGTGCGCAGAAGCAGTTGCGCGTGCAGGAGTCGCTGACCGTGTCGCAGCAGATGGACCTGTCGCCGTCCTGGATCGATGTGGACAGCAAGAAGTTCGCAGGTGTCTTCAAGGCGATTCCGGAGCGTACGGACCTGTCGGCGGACATCAACGAAGCGCTGATCATCGAGCTGTACTCGAAGTAATCCATCTGTTCTTGAGCCTCCGACCCGCCGGGTCGTGGGCTCACAGGAGACTCCACAAAATGACGGTTACCGCCAATCAGGTGCTGCGCCCACGCGGTCCCCAGATCGAACGCCTCACCGACAACCGCGCACGGGTGGTCATCGAGCCGCTCGAGCGTGGCTACGGTCACACGCTGGGCAACGCGTTGCGCCGGGTCCTGCTGTCCTCGATCCCGGGCTTTGCGATTACCGAAGTCGAGATCGATGGCGTGCTGCACGAATACACCACGGTCGAAGGATTGCAGGAGGACGTGCTCGAGGTCCTGCTCAACCTGAAGGACGTCGCCATCACCATGCACTCCGGCGAGTCGGCGACCCTGTCGCTGAGCAAGCAGGGTCCCGGCGTGGTGACCGCGGCTGATATCAAGACCGACCACAACGTCGAAGTCGTCAACGGCGACCACGTGATCGCGCACTTGACCAAGGACACCGCGCTCAGTATGCGCATCAAGGTCGAGCGTGGTTACGGCTACCAGCCCGCGACCAGCCGCCGCAATCCGGAGGAGGAGACCCGCACCATCGGTCGTCTCATGCTGGATGCGAGCTTCAGCCCGGTCCGCCGCGTGGCGTACTCGGTGGAAGCCGCACGCGTCGAGCAGCGCACCGACCTGGACAAGCTGATCATCGACATCGAGACCAACGGCACCATCGACGCGGAAGAGGCGGTTCGCACCGCCGCGGAAGTGCTCAGTGACCAGCTGTCGGTGTTCGGCGACTTCACCCAGCGCGAGCGCGGTGCAGCCAAGCCGGCCAGCACCGGGATCGATCCGGTGTTGCTGCGTCCGATCGACGATCTGGAACTGACCGTGCGCTCGGCCAACTGCCTCAAGGCGGAAAGCATCTACTACGTCGGCGATCTGATCCAGAAGACCGAAGTCGAACTGCTGAAGACGCCGAACCTCGGCAAGAAGTCGCTCACCGAGATCAAGGAAGTGCTTGCCCAGCGCGGCCTCTCGCTCGGCATGAAGCTCGAAAACTGGCCGCCTGCAGGCATCGCCTCGCACGGCATGATGGGCTAAACAGGAAACAACACTCATGCGCCACCAGAAATCAGGACGCAAATTCAACCGTACCAGTGCCCATCGCGATGCGATGTTCACCAATATGGCCGCGTCGCTCATCAAGCACGGAGCAATCCGTACGACCCTGCCCAAGGCCAAGGAGCTGCGCCGCGTGGCGGAGCCGCTGATCACCCTTGGCAAGACGGATGGCGTTGCCAACCGTCGCCTCGCCTTCTCGCGCCTGCGCGACAAGGAAGCGGTGGGTACGCTGTTCGTCGAACTCGGCCCGCGTTACAGCGCGCGTCCGGGTGGTTACCTGCGCATCCTCAAGTGCGGCTTCCGTGCCGGTGACAATGCGCCGATGGCCTACGTGGAACTGGTTGACCGTCCGCAATCCGCGGCGGAGTAATCGCTCCTCGACTGCGACGTGGTGGTAACGCCCTGTCGAGCGCATCAACCCTGGCCGTGTGCCGGGGTTTTTGCGTTAAGCGCGCATCGCTTTGCGCATGCGCCACAAGTCCGTATCGTGTAGCCCCATGACGACACCCGCAACGCCTGCCTCCCGTTTCCGCCGCCGTTTCCTGCTGGGCTTTCTTGCCTGCGCCGGCCTGATCGGCTACGCGCTCTACACGCAATTCTACGGCGGGCTGCTGCCGTGTCCGTTGTGCATCTTCCAGCGGGTCGCATTTGCGGCGCTCGGGCTGGTGTTCCTGATCGGCGGAGTGCACGCACCGCTCGCGCGGGCGGGGCGACGAACATACGGCGGACTGGCCTTCCTGGCTGCCCTGGTTGGGATGGCAGTGGCCGGCAACCACGTCCGTCTGCAGCATCTGCCGCCCGACCAGGTGCCTGCCTGCGGCCCGGGACTGGACTACATGCTCGAAGCGATGCCTTTGACCGGCGTGATCCGCAAGGTCATGACCGGATCGGGCGAGTGCGCGGAAGTGGACTGGAGCTTTCTCGGCCTGGCGATGCCGGCCTGGAGCCTGATCTGGTTTGTTCTGCTGGGCGCCTGGGCCCTGTACGCGGCCGCGCGTAGCGACTGAAACCACTGCAACACCCGATGGACGACGCCCGCGGGGCGGCGTTGCAACTGGGTCGGTCCGCATGGATGATGTAATGCTGCTTCGCAACAAAAGTCCTGACGCCATGCCCACCGCCGAACGTAGCCTGCACCCCGTGAATCTCCCCGAGAACTGGAACCCGACCTCCTGGCGCGAGCGCACCGCGCTCCAGTTGCCGACCTACGGCGACGCCGAGGAGCTTGCCGGGGTGCTCGCGGAGCTGCGGGCGCTGCCGCCGCTGGTGACGTCCTGGGAAATCCTCGCGCTCAAGCAGCAGATCGCCGACGCCCAGGAAGGCAAGTGCTTCGTGTTGCAGGGCGGTGATTGCGCCGAGACCTTCGATGCGTGCTCGTCGGACGTCATTTCGAACCGCCTGAAGGTGCTGTTGCAGATGAGCCTGGTGCTCGTGCACGGCATGCGCAAGCCGGTCGTGCGGGTAGGGCGGTTTGCCGGCCAGTACGCCAAGCCGCGTTCGGCCGACAGCGAGACGATTGATGGCGTGACCCTGCCGAGCTACCGCGGCGACATGGTCAATGCGCCGTTGTTCGAAGCTGCCGCGCGACGCCCGGATCCACGGCGCATGGTCAAGGCGCATGCGCGTTCGGCGATGACGATGAATTTCGTGCGTGCGCTGATCGACGGCGGGTTTGCCGATCTGCGGCATCCCGAGTACTGGAACCTCGACTGGGTCGGGCACTCGCCGCTGGCCGCCGAGTACCGCCACATGGTCGAGTCCATCGGCGATGCGGTCCGTTTCATGGAAACGCTGTCGGGCGGATCGGTCCGCAACCTGGACCGGGTCGACTTCTACACCTCGCACGAGGCGCTGCTGCTGCCGTACGAGGAGTCGTTCACCCGCCAGGTGCCGCGTCACTGGGGCTGGTTCAACCTGAGCACCCATTACCCGTGGATCGGCATGCGTACGGCGGCGATCGACGGCGCCCACGTCGAGTACTTCCGTGGCATCCGCAACCCGATAGCCGTCAAGGTCGGGCCCTCGGTCACGCCGGATCAGCTGATGCGGGTGGTGGATGTGCTCAACCCCCAGGACGAGCCGGGTCGCCTGACGCTGATCCATCGCATGGGCGCGGCGCATATCGCCGAGAAACTGCCGCCGCTGCTGGATGCGGTACGCCGCGACGGTCGCCGCGTGCTGTGGGTGTGCGACCCGATGCATGGCAACACCGAAGCCACCGCGAATGGTTACAAGACGCGCAAGTTCGCCAACATCGGCGACGAGCTGGAGCTGGCCTTTGACCTGCACGCCGCCGCCGGGACCCGGTTGGGTGGGGCGCATCTGGAGCTGACCGGCGAGGACGTCACCGAGTGCACCGGTGGCGCGCGCGGCCTGACCGAAGTCGACCTGGAGCGTGCGTACCATTCCACCGTCGACCCGCGGCTGAACTACGAGCAGGCGCTGGAGGTCGCGATGCTGATCGTGCGCAAGCAGTCGCAGCTCTCGGCGGCCGACAAGAGCGCATAGGCCGGACAGCCGGCACAGGTGCAGCAACAAAAAAGCCGCCCGTGATGGGCGGCCTTTTCGTGTCCGCCCCGCGCGTGGTGCACGGGGCGGTTGCGGGCGCTCAGCTGCGGCTGGCGCGCTTGCGGTCGGTCTCGGTCAGGTGCTTCTTGCGAAGGCGGATTTCCCTCGGCGTCACCTCGACCAGCTCGTCGTCCTCGATGAAGTCCAGCGCCTGCTCCAGGGTGAACTTGATCGCCGGCGTCAGCTTGATCGCATCGTCCTTGCCCGAGGCGCGCATGTTGGTCAGCGGCTTGGTCTTGATCGGGTTGACGGTGAGGTCGTTGTCCTTGGAGTGGATGCCGATGAGCTGGCCTTCGTAGACGTTGTCGCCCTCGGCGGCAAACAGCTTGCCGCGCTCTTCCAGTGGCCCCAGTGAATAGGCGGGGGTGGCGCCGGCCGAGTTGGAGATCATCACGCCGTTGGGGCGCTTGGCGATCGCGCCGACCTCGCGCGGGCCGTAATGGTCGAACACATGGAACAGCAGGCCGGTGCCCTGGGTCAGGGTCTTGAACTCGTTCTGGAAGCCGATCAGGCCGCGCGCGGGGATCATGTAATCCAGACGCACGCGTCCCTTGCCGTCGGACTCCATGTTCTTCAGCTGGCCCTTGCGGATGCCCAGCTTCTCCATCACGCCGCCCTGGTGCTGCTCCTCGATATCGACCACCAGCTGCTCGACCGGCTCCATCAACTGGCCGTCGATCTCCTTGATGATCACTTCCGGGCGCGACACCGCCAGCTCGAAGCCTTCGCGGCGCATGGTCTCGATCAGCACCGACAGGTGCAGCTCGCCGCGGCCGGACACCAGGAACTTGTCCGGATCCGAGCCTTCCTCGACCTTGAGGGCGACGTTGTGCAGCGTCTCGCGCTCCAGGCGCTCGCGGATCTGGCGGCTGGTGATGAACTTGCCGCCGCTGAAGTCCTTGCGGCCGGCGAACGGCGAGTTGTTGACCTGGAAGGTCATCGAGATGGTCGGCTCGTCCACGGTCAACGGCGGCAGCGCCTCGGGCTTGTCCACCGAGCACAGCGTGTCGGAAATGCCCAGGTCCTGCACACCGGAGATGGCGATGATGTCGCCGGCTTCGGCCTCTTCCACCTCGACCCGCTCCAGGCCCATGAAGCCCAGCACCTGCAACACCTTGGCCTGGCGCTTCTTGCCTTCGCGGTCGATCACGGTGACCGGCATGTTGGTGCGCACCTTGCCGCGCTGGATGCGCCCGACGCCGATCAGGCCGACGAAGCTGTTGTAGTCCAGCTGGCTGATGCGCATCTGGAACGGACCGTCGGGGTCCACCGCCGGCGGCGGCACGTGCTTCATGATCGCCTCGTACAGCGCGGTCATGTCGCCGTCGCGCACCGTGTCCTCCAGACCGGCATAGCCGTGCAGCGCGGAGGTGTAGACGATCGGGAAGTCGAGCTGCTCGTTGGTCGCGCCGAGCTTGTCGAACAGGTCGAACACCTGGTCGATCACCCAGTCCGGACGCGCGCCGGGACGGTCGATCTTGTTGATCACCACGATCGGCTTGAAGCCCATCGCGAATGCCTTCTGGGTGACGAAGCGCGTCTGCGGCATCGGCCCGTCCATCGCATCCACCAGGATCAGTACCGAGTCGACCATCGAGAGCACGCGCTCGACCTCGCCGCCGAAGTCGGCGTGTCCAGGGGTGTCGACGATGTTGATCCGGTTGCCCTGCCAGGTGATGGCGGTATTCTTGGCCAGGATCGTGATGCCACGTTCCTTTTCCTGGTCGTTGCTGTCCATCACCCGCTCGGCCAGCACAGTGCGGTCGGAGAACGTGCCGGACTGCTTGAGCAGGCAATCAACGATGGTGGTTTTGCCGTGGTCAACGTGGGCGACGATGGCGATATTGCGAAGGCGTTCGATGGACATGGGGTAGAGCGGCGCGTAGGCAGCTTTCATAAGGAAGTCCGCCAGTATATATGCCCGCGAGTTCGGCGCGGTAACCGGCGCAGGGTGGGTTAAACTTGGGGGTCTGGCGTTCACCCAAGCGCCCCCTTGAGAAAACCGGAGTCACGACATGAGCCTGATAGCCAATTTCGATACCGAGCGCGGCCCGATCCGCATTGAGCTGGCCGCCGACAAGGCGCCGCTGACGGTCGCCAACTTCGTCAACCTGGCCCAGCGCGGCTTCTACGACGGCCTGAATTTCCACCGCGTCCTGGCCGATTTCATGGTCCAGGGCGGCTGCCCGCAGGGCACCGGCACCGGCGGTCCCGGCTACCGTTTCGAAGACGAGACCGGCAACGGCCTGGCCCACGAGCGCGGCGTGCTGTCGATGGCCAATGCGGGCCCGGGCACGAACGGCAGCCAGTTCTTCATCACCCACGTGCCGTGCTCATGGCTGGATGGCAAGCACACCGTGTTCGGCAAGGTGATCGAAGGCCAGGAGATCGTTGACAGCGTCAAGCAGGGCGACAAGATCAAGTCGGTCAAGATCGAAGGCGACGCCGATGCGGCACTGGCGGCCAAGGCCGACCGCGTTGCGGAGTGGAACAAGACCCTCGACGCCGCGCAAGGCAGCTGATCGGGTGCGATCATTTCCGGCGCGCCGCCGCGCGCCGTGAGACCCGTTTGCGATACAAGACCTTGAAACGCCTGGTCGCTTCGAAGCAACCCCCGCCGGCGCCTGATGTCCGGCCTGGTTGCTGTGCCCACCTCACCACTCCTTATCCTTTGAGATTGTTGCGATGCCCCAGTTTGCCCAGCGCATCGGTCGGGCCCAGCCCAGCGCGATCATGCAGGTCGCCGAGAAGGCCAAACGGCTGAAGGCCGAAGGCCGCGACATCATCAACTTCTCGATCGGCGTGCCCAACTTCCTGCCCGGCGACCACATCTATGCCGCGGCGCGCGAATCCCTGGCCCACGACAGCGGCCAGTACGGCAGCAACCGCGGCTCCGACGCGCTGCTGGAGGCCTTCCTCGCGCACCTGGAAAAAATCGGCCTGACCGGTTACACCGTGGCCAATCTGGCCAGCGGAATTGGCGCCAAGCAGGTGATCTACAACCTGGCCGAGGCGCTGCTCGACGAGGGCGACACCATCGCGTTCGCGGTGCCGTACTGGACCAGCTACCGCGACATCGCGGCCATCGTCAACGCGAAGGTCGATCTGCTGCCGTGTCCTGCCGCCCAGGACTACAAGCTGACGCCGCAGCAGCTTGAGGCCGCGCTGGAGAAGAAGCCGCGGGTGTTCCTGTTCAACAACCCGTCCAATCCCACCGGCATGGTCTACGGCAGGGAGGAGATCGCTGCGTTGGCCGACGTGCTGGTGCGCTATCCCGATACCTGGATCATCACCGACGACATCTACCACGCGATGGTGTTCGACGAGCTGGGCTACCACAACTTCGCCCACGCCCGGCCGGAACTGCGTGATCGGCTGATCTTTGTCGACTCGCTGTCCAAGACCTACGGCATGCCCGGTTGGCGCGTGGGCCTGATGGCGGGTCCGGAGTCGGTCGCCAAGGCGATTGCCACACTCAATTCCAACCACATCACCAGCATCCCCGAGGTCGTCCAGGCGGCAGCGGTGGCCGCAATGGCAGGGCCGCAGGATGTGCCGGCCGCCAAGCGGCGCGAGTTCCAGGCCAAGCGCGACCAGGTCATGGACGTGATGGACGCAATCCCCGGCGTGGTCTGCCCGCGTCCGCAGGGCGCGTTCTACGCGTTTCCCGATGTCAGCGTCGCGTTCGGTCGGGTGCACGGTCCCAGCGGTCTGGCGATCGCTGACGACCTGACATTCTGCAGCGTGCTGCTGGAAACCAAGGGCGTGGCGTGCGTGCCCGGTTCGGCCTTCGGTGAGCCGCGTGCCGTGCGCATCAGCTACACCTGCCCGACCCCGCAGCTGGCCCCGGGCCTGCAGCGGTTTGCCGAATTTTTCGCCGAATTGAACTGAGTCGACGCTTCCCGTCCCGCATCCCCACCTGTGTCAGGAGCCCCCATGAAGAATCCCGTTCGCGTTGCCGTTACCGGCGCTGCCGGCCAGATCGGTTACTCCCTGCTGTTCCGCATCGCGTCCGGCGAGATGCTCGGCAAGGACCAGCCGGTGATCCTGCAGATGCTCGAGCTGCCGATGGAGAAAGCCCAGGCCGCACTGAAGGGCGTGATGATGGAGCTGGAAGACTGCGCGTTTCCGCTGCTGGCCGGCATCATCGGTACCGATGACGCCGAAGTCGCCTTCAAGGATGCCGACTTCGCCCTGCTGGTTGGCGCGCGCCCGCGTGGCCCGGGCATGGAGCGCAAGGACCTGCTGCTGGAGAACGCGAAGATCTTCACCGCCCAAGGCGCGGCGCTGAACAAGGTCGCCAGCCGCGATGTCAAGGTGCTGGTGGTGGGCAACCCGGCCAACACCAACGCCTACATTGCGATGAAGTCCGCGCCCGATCTGGACCCGGCCAACTTCACCGCGATGCTGCGCCTGGACCACAACCGCGCGCTGTCGCAGCTCGCCAACAAGGCCGGCGTGCCGGTCGGCGACATCGAGAAGCTGGTCGTGTGGGGCAACCACAGCCCGACCATGTACCCCGACTACCGCTTCGCCACCGTCAACGGCGAGTCGCTGAAAGACAGGATCAACGACGCCGACTGGAACGCCAACACCTTCATTCCGCAGGTCGGCAAGCGGGGCGCAGCGATCATCGAGGCGCGCGGCCTGTCCTCGGCGGCCTCGGCGGCCAATGCCGCCATCGACCACATGCGTGACTGGGTGCTGGGCAGCGACGGCAAGTGGGTGACCATGGGCGTCCCCTCCGACGGCAGCTACGGCATCCCCGAGGGCATCATCTACGGCGTGCCGGTGATCTCCGAAAACGGCAAGTACACGCGCGTGGAAGGCCTGGAAGTCGACGACTTCAGTCGCGCCGCGATGGACAAAACGCTCGCCGAACTGGAAGAAGAGCGCGCCGGGGTTGCGCACCTGCTGGGCTGAGCACGCCGGATAGAGATTCCGACGGGGCAGCTTCGGCTGCCCCGTCGCGTTCAGGGCCGGCCAGTGCCGCGCCTCGGCTAGAATGGTGATCCGTGCCGCGCCGTCTCCGGCGCCGCTCGACACCGCCATTCACGTACGCCGTCCGACGACCACAAGCCGCCGGAACACGGTCTGGACCATCACCATTGGAGCCGAGATGAGCGACACCCCCGTTACCAAGCCGAAGCAGAAAAAATCCGTTGCCCTCAGCGGCACCCCGGCCGGGAATACCGCGCTGTGCACCGTGGGCCTCAGCGGGAATGACCTGCATTACCGCGGCTACGACATCCACGATCTCGCGACCAAGTCGAGTTTCGAAGAGGTCGCCCACCTGCTCGTGCACGGCGTGCTACCCACCCGCGCCCAGCTGGCGGCGTACAAGACGAAACTGCGTCGCCTGCGGGGTTTGCCGGCGCTGGTGACCGAAGTGCTTGAGCTGGTGCCGGCCAACGCCCATCCGATGGACGTGCTCCGCACCGGCTGCTCGATGCTGGGCACGGTGTTGCCCGAACGGGACACGCATCCGGCATCGGAGGCGCGCGACATCGCCGATCGCCTGATCGCCAGCTTCGGCTCGATGTTGCTGTACTGGTGGCACTTCACCCGCAACGGCCGCCGGATCGATGTCGAAACCGAAGACGACAGCGTCGCCGCGCATTTTCTCCACCTGCTGCACGGTGAGCCGGCCAGCGCGCTGCATGCCGATGCGCTGGACAAATCGCTGGTGCTGTACGCCGAGCACGAGTTCAACGCCTCCACCTTCGCCGGTCGCGTGATCGCCGGCACGGGGTCGGATCTGTACTCGTGCCTGACGGGCGCCATCGGCGCGCTGCGCGGACCCAAGCACGGCGGCGCCAACGAAGTGGCGATGGACATCATCAGCCGCTACAGCAGCGCCGACGAGGCCGAGGCCGACATCCGCGCGCGCATGGAGCGCAAGGAGATCGTCATCGGCTTCGGCCACCCGGTGTACACCGTCGGGGATCCGCGCAATCCGATCATCAAGGAGATCAGCCGCACCCTGTGCGAGGACGGTGGCAACCAGGTGTTGTTCGATGTCTCCGAGCGCATCGAGAACCTGATGATGGACAGCAAGAAGATGTTCCCCAACCTCGACTGGTACAGCGCGTCGGCGTACCACATGATGGGTATCCCGACCGCGATGTTCACCCCGCTGTTCGTGATCGCGCGGACGACGGGCTGGAGCGCCCACGTGATCGAGCAGCGCGAGGACGGCAAGATCATCCGCCCGAGCGCGACCTACGTCGGTCCCGAAGACAAGGATTACGTGGAGCTGGACAAGCGCTGAGCGATCGCGAGGTCGCGTGACGCGGCAGCATGCAAAAGGCCGCGCATCTGCGTGGCCTTTTTTGTGCAGCGACGTCTGGTTCAGCGCAGGCGGACGGTCATCGTCTGCCGATGACTGGGGCAATTGCCTGCGCGGCCGCTGGCGGTGCGCTCAGGTGCCGACCGGAAGACTCGAAGGAGCGAGGTTCTGCACCTTAAGGAAGGTGTGGTCGCCGATGGTGGCGACCCGATACGCATTGCGCCAGTTCGGGCTGGCAATCGACAACGCGGCGAAATGGCTGGCGCCGGGCACGATTTCCAGGCGCTCACCGGCAGGCAGTTCCCAGTTGCGCTGCGCTTCGAGCGCGATTGTTACCGATTCGGCCCACGCCTCGGTGTTGCTCAGGCGGGTATTGGGCGAGACGATGGTCGGCGCGAACTGCTTGCGCGCGGTAACCACGTCGCAGACGCTGTCGCCCCACAAGCCGCTGTCGCGGCGACGCAGCGCGACCTCGGCGACCGCTTGCTGTCCCTGCACCGACTGGTTGCGTGCTTCCAGGTACAAGGTGGTGCTCAGGCAAAGCGAGTCTGCGCTTTGCGGGGATAGAACCGAGGCCAACCACAGGATCCAGGCCAGTTTCATGACGAACTCCTTGCTCCGTTGCGCCGGCAACGGTGATCGCACTCCGAAGAGCACGGCCGATTGCCGACATGGCGTACTGGGGAGGCGGCGGCTCTATGGCGCGCTTGGCCCCTTCACCTTGTCCCGCAGAAGGCGGGAGGGTGGATGTCACCAAGGGGTGGTGACTGGGAAAGTTGCGGCACGGTAGCGACCGGAATATAAATGCAACGTGAACAAGGCGCCGCGTTCAGGTTCGTGTGGGCACGGTTTGTACCGGTCCGATTCTGTGAGCCCTTGCTCCGTCACGGTTTCACGACAAGCTGAACAGAAGTCTGAATTTGAGGTCGGGAAACCCCTGTTCAGGCTTTGCCGGCGATGGATCAGAGTGCAGCGGCCACTCGACAGCCCTGATCGATCGCCCGTTTTGCGTCCAGCTCGGACGCCAGCTCAGCACCGCCGATGACGTGGACCTTCCCGATGTGATCGTTCAGCTGGTGCGCCAACGGCTTGAAGGAAACCTGGCCGGCGCAGATCACCACGTGGTCCACGGGCAACACCTCCACTGCGCCGCCGATCCGCACGTGCAGCCCCGCGTCGTCGACGCGCAGATACTCCACGCCGCTGATCATCGTCACCTGCTTGTGCTTCAGAGTGGCGCGGTGGATCCAGCCGGTGGTCTTGCCCAGGCGGGCGCCCAGCTTGCCTTCGCTACGCTGGAGCAACCACAGCGCGCGCGCCGGGGCTTCGGCCGCAGCCGGCACCAGGCCGCCACGATTTTCGGTGTAGTCCAGGTCCACTCCCCATTCCCTGCGCCAGCGCGCGGGTTCCAGCGTGGGCGATCCGCCGGCCTGCGCGAGAAATTCGGCAACGTCAAATCCGATCCCGCCGGCGCCGATGATGGCCACGCGGGCGCCGACTTCGACATTCCCCTGCAGGACATCCGCGTAACGGACCACGCTGGGATGGTCCGCGCCGGGGAATTCCACCTCGCGCGCGACCACGCCTGTGGCGAGCACCACATGGTCGAAGCCGGCCAGATCCGCCTTCGTGGCGCGCGACTCCAGCCGCAGCTCGACGCCGGTCAGCTCGATCTGGCGCTGGAAGTAGCGCAGGGTCTCGTGGAATTCCTCCTTGCCGGGGATCCGCTTGGCCAGGTTGAACTGGCCGCCGATCCGGCTGGCGGCTTCGAACAGGGTGACCCGGTGGCCGCGTTGGGCGGCAACGGTCGCGCAGGCCAGTCCCGCCGGCCCCGCGCCGACGACCGCGATGCGCTGCGACGAGGCGGTCGGGGTGTAGCGCAGTTCGGTTTCGGCGCACGCGCGCGGATTGACCAGGCAACTGGCGCGCCTGTTGGCGAACACGTGGTCCAGGCAGGCCTGGTTGCAGGCGATGCAGGTGTTGATCTCGTCGCTGCGCCGCGTGCGCGCCTTGGCGACCCACTGCGGATCGGCCAGCAGCGGACGCGCCATCGAGACCATGTCGGCCTCGCCGCCGGCAAGGATGCGTTCGGCGGTCTCGGGCATGTTGATCCGGTTGGTGGCAATCACCGGCACGCCGACGGCCGGCCGCAGACGCGCGGTGATGCCGCTGAAGGCGCCGCGGGGGACCGAAGTGGCGATCGTCGGCACCCGTGATTCGTGCCAGCCGATACCGGTGTTGATCAGCGTGGCGCCGGCGGTCTCCACCGCACGTGCCTGGGCCAGGACCTCCTCCCAGCTGAGCGCGTCATCAACCAGGTCGATCATCGACAGGCGGTAGATGAGGATGAAGTCCGGCCCGCACGCCTCGCGGATGCGCCGCACGATCTCCACCGCAAAGCGCATGCGCCGGTCCGCATCACCACCAAACCCGTCCCCGCGGCGATTGGTCCGCGGCGCGGTGAACTGGTTCAGCAGGTAGCCCTCCGAGCCCATCACCTCCACGCCGTCATAACCCGCATCGCGGGCGAGCTGGGCGGTCCGCACGAACGCCGCGATCTGGCGCTCCACGCCGCGTGTCGACAACGCGCGCGGGGTGAACGGATTGATCGGCGACTTGATCCGGCTGGGCGCGACCTGCAGCGGGTGATAGCCGTAGCGCCCAGCGTGCAGGATCTGCAGGCAGATGCGGCCATCGTGGCTGTGGACGGCATTGGTGACCCGGCGATGCTTGCGCACCTCCCACGACCGGCTCAGTTTGCCGCCGAACGGCTTCAGCCAGCCGCTGATGTTGGGCGCGAAGCCGCCGGTCACCATCAGCGCCACGCCTGCCTCCGCACGCTCGGCGAAATACGCCGCCAGCTTGGGGAAGTCGGCCGCCCGGTCTTCCAGGCCCGTGTGCATCGAGCCCATCAGCACCCGGTTGGGCAGGCGGCAGAACCCCAGGTCCAGCGGGGAAAACAGATGCGGATACAGCGGGTGCGGGTCGGTCATGAAAGTACGCGGCCGTATGGATCAGCCACGATGCCGCCAATTGCATGGACCGGCAAGTGTGCATGCGCGGTCCGCCGTGTACGTCCACGTCCCGCTTATGAGCGGGCAGGCACAGTGGTCACCCCGCACCGTGGAGCCCCGCCGATGAGTCAGCCCGACAGCCGTTCTGCGATCCGCCCCTCGCCAGACCAGCCGATGCTGGACGTGGCCGACTACGTGCTGGATTACACGGTCGATTCGATGGAGGCCTACGACACGGCGCGCTACATGCTGCTGGATTCGCTGGCATGCGCGGCGTTGGCGATGGAGCACGCCGAATGCGTCGCCCATCTCGGGCCGCTGGTCCCCGGTGCGGACCTGAAAGACGGCGCGCGCGTCCCGTTCACCGGATTTCAGCTGGACCCGGTGCAGGCGGCCTACAACATCGGCGTGCAGATCCGCTGGCTGGACTTCAACGACACTTGGCTGGCGGCGGAGTGGGGACACCCGTCCGACAACCTCGGCGCGATCCTCGGCGTGGCGGATTATCTGGGCCGGATTGCGCAGCAGGAAGGCAGGGCACCGATGACCGTTCGCGACGTGCTCGGCTGGGCGATCAAGGCCCATGAAATCCAGGGCTGCTACGCGCTCGAGAACGCGTTCAACCGCCTCGGGTTGGACCACGTTATCCTGGTGCGCCTGGCATCGACCGCGGTGGCGACGCGGATGCTCGGCGGTGACCGTGACGCGATCTGGTCGGCGCTGTCACACAGCTGGATGGACAACGGCGTCCTGCGCACCTATCGCCACGCGCCCAATACCAGTCCCCGCAAAAGTTGGGCCGCCGGGGACGCCTGCCGACGCGCGGTAACCCACGCACTCAACGCCCTGCGTGGCGAGGTCGGCTGCCCCAGCGCGCTGACAGCGCCGACCTGGGGCTTCTATGACGTTGCCTGCGACGGCCGGCCCTTCTCCTTCGAGCGCCCCTTTGGCAGCTACGTGATGGAAAACATCCTGTTCAAGCTCAGCTTCCCCGCCGAGTTCCACGCCCAGACCGCGGTTGAGTGCGCCATGCAATTGCATGCGCAGGTGCAGCAGCAACTGGACGCAGGCGGCGTCGATGCGATCGAGCGGATCGAACTGGAAACCCAGCAGGCGGCCATCCGCATCATCGACAAGACCGGTCCCCTGTCCAACTACGCCGACCGCGACCACTGCCTGCAATACATGGTCGCCGTGCCCTTGCTGTTCGGGCGCCTCACTGCCAATGACTACAGCGACGCGGTTGCCGCCGACCCGCGCATCGATGCGCTCCGGGACAAGATGACGGTGAGCGAGGACCCGCGGTTTACCCGGGACTATTCCGATCCCGCCAAGCGCTATATCGGGAACTCGGTCCAGGTGTTTTTCAAGGACGGGACCAATACGCAAAAGATCACGGTGGATGTTCCCATTGGCCATCGGGAGCGCCGGGCGGAGGGAATACCGGTGCTGATGGACAAGTTCGAACGCGCCATGCGCGGCCGGCTTTCTGCCGAGCGGTCGGACCGGTTGATGACGCTTGCAAATGCGCCAACGCAACTGGAATCGCTTGCCGTCACCGACTTCATGGATCTGTTTTCGAACTGAACGAGCCGCGATACGTCCGGCCGCGCTGCGGGAACTTAGTCAATTGTTAGTCGCCTGTTAACACGGCCTTCACGGTCGCGACCCTAGGCTTCACCCCGATGGCGTCAAAACGGCAGCCGTCCACAAGCGCTACCGAAACACGCACCCCGATTTCTACAGACCCGTTCCATACCAGTTTCGATCCATACGGAGATACACGAATGAACAAGAAACTCCTTTGCGCAGCCATGCTTGGTGGCCTTGCGTTCGCCGGCGCCGCAAGCGCTCAAGAGTTCGATGACCGCTGGTACCTGACCGGTTCCGCGGGCATGAACATCCAGGACAACAAGCGCGATTCCCGCGATGCGCCGTTCCTGGCTCTGGGTGTGGGCAAGTTCCT
This sequence comes from Lysobacter ciconiae, assembly GCF_015209725.1. Lineage (NCBI taxonomy): Bacteria > Pseudomonadati > Pseudomonadota > Gammaproteobacteria > Lysobacterales > Lysobacteraceae > Novilysobacter > Novilysobacter ciconiae. Next base: position 580,087 of record NZ_CP063656.1, read on the forward strand.
CAACCCGAACTGGTCGCTCGACGCCGAGCTGAACTACCAGAAGCCGAAGGCGGATCGCAACCAGGATCTCAACTGGAGCCAGTACGGTATCTCGCTCGACGCGCGTTACCACTTCCTGGCCGAAGGCCGGAACTGGAACCCGTACGTGCTGATGGGCCTGGGCTACCAGCGCGCCGAGGAAGAGTTTGATCCGTCCAACCCGCTGCTGCCCGCGCGCTTCACCCGCAACGGTGCCCCCAGCGTGCAGAAGGACGGCCACGTCGCCGGCAAGCTCGGTTTCGGTGCCCAGGGCGATGTGGGTCGCGTCAAGATCCGCACCGAGTTGGCCTACCGCATTGATGCGCACGACGACAGCGTTGGCGCGTTCCTGAGCGACGACGTGCCGCGCGATGATGGCGCTGACTGGTTCGGTGACGTGCTGGCCTCGGTCGGTGTCGTGGTTCCGCTGGGTCCCGAGCCGATGGTTCCGGTTGCTCCCGCGCCGCCGCCGCCGCCGGCCCCGCCTGTCCAGGAAGCTCCGGTTCCGGTCACCATCGATCTGCGTGGCGTGAACTTCGACTTCGACAAGTCGACCCTGCGCGCCGATTCGCTGGCGATCCTCAACGAGGCGCTGGAAATCCTGCGTCGTTACCCGGAAGTCCGCGTTGAAGTGGCGGGTCACACCGACCTCTGCGGTTCGGATGCGTACAACCAGTCGCTGTCGGAGCGTCGTGCCCGGGCCGTGTATGACTACATGACTTCCAACGGCATCGATTCCAGCCGTCTGGCCGGCCCGATCGGCTACGGCGAGAGCCGTCCGCTGGAGCAGACCGAGCAGACGCAGCCTGGCTGCCGCAACGAGCGCAACCGTCGCACCGAGTTGAACGTTCAGAACTGAGTGAGGCATTCACCGCTGCAGGTCGTCCTGCAGCCGTGACGCAAACCCGAAGCCCGGCAGAGATGCCGGGCTTCGTTGTTTTCGGCGCTTGTTAATAAAACGTTTGAAAAGGTGTATCATCACGATTGTGACTGCGGCTCGTGGCGGCGTCGTGCCGCCTATCCGAAGTGACCTGCCTGTTCCAGCGATGTGTTGCACAACCGATGTGTCGCCCAACCATTTCCCCCGGATCCACTGAAGGAGCTTCCATGAAAATTCGCTTGATGAGCGCCGCGCTGCTCGCCGGCCTGGCATTTGCCTCGGCCGCCAATGCGCAGGAATTCGATGACCGCTGGTACCTGACCGGTTCCACCGGTTTCAACCTGCAGGACAGCGACCGCGGCACCAACGACGCCCCGTTCCTGGCGCTGGGCTTGGGCAAGTTCGTCAGCCCGAACTGGTCGATCGACGGTGAGCTGAACTACCAGAACCCGAACTTCGACGCCAACCAGGACCTGAACTGGAGCCAGTACGGCATCTCGCTGGACGCGCGCTACCACTTCCTGGCCGAAGGCCGCAACTGGAACCCGTACCTGCTGATGGGCCTGGGCTACCAGCGCGCCGAGGAAGAGTTCGACGCGTTCCCGAACCCGAACTCGCCCGGTCAGCGCGTTGACGGCAACCTGGCCGCGAAGGTCGGTGCCGGTCTGCAGGCCAACATGGGTCGCTTTGGTGTGCGCACCGAGTTGGCCTACCGTGGTGACTTCGACGACCAGAGCGTCCACAACCCGAACGAGAGCTGGTTCGGTGACCTGCTGGCTACCGTTGGCGTGATCATCCCGCTGGGCCCGGAGCCTGTGGCTGCCGTGGCGCCTGCTCCGGTCGCTCCGGCGCCGGCTGCTCCGGTTGAAGAGGCTCCGATCCCGGTGACCATCGACCTGCGTGGCGTGAACTTCGAGTTCGACAAGTCGAACCTGCGCCCGGATGCGGTTTCGGTCCTGAACGAAGCTGCGCAGATCCTGCAGCGCTACCCCGAGCTGCGTGTCGAAGTGGCCGGCCACACCGACTCCAAGGGTTCGGATGCGTACAACCAGGCCCTGTCGGAGCGTCGCGCGAGCGCCGTGTACGACTACCTGACCAGCAACGGCGTTGACGCCGGTCGCCTGGTGGGCCCGAACGGTTACGGCGAGAGCCGCCCGATCGCGCCGAACACCAACCCGGACGGTTCGGACAACCCGGCCGGTCGCGCCGAGAACCGCCGCACCGAGTTGAACGTGCAGAACTAAGCACGTCTGCAACAACAGGGCGCCTGCGGGCGTCCTGCGCGCTACCGAAGCCCGGCCATCGTGCCGGGCTTCGTGTTTTCCGACTGTTGGCCGGGCAGCTGATGCGCTTGCGGTTGTTCAACGCCAAGGCGGCGCATACACTGCCGATGACTGGACGCGGTGTCCAGAAGCCGTTTCCAGGGAGTTCGACATGTTGCGTGCCGCTGCTTTTCTCGTCCTGTTGTCATCCGCCGGCGTGGCGGGCGCGCAAAGCCCTGCTTGCAGCAGCTTGTCGGCGCCGGCCGTGCCGGTCCAGCGCACCGTCATCGTCCCGGTCGCCTCGGAGTTCCGTACCCCGGGCCGCCAGTTGGGGGCGCCCGCAGGCGTTCTATCACAGGCCTTGAGCGAGTCGCTTTCCGCCGAGCAGGTGATGTTCCGCAAGCAGCTTGAGAGCTGCGCCACGTTTGCCAGCATCGCGCCGCCGGTATCTCCGGCCAGCTTGCCTGCGGCCACGGTTGCCCCGGCGGTGCCGGGAGCCACGGCTTCGACGGCCACCACCGGCGCCGTGCCCACGGCGACCGATCCGGCCGCCTACAAGCCGCGTACCGAATTCGACAACACGCCGTGGCGGTTCAACATGAGCGAGAACGGCCAGCGGATGACCGCTGACGCGTTCGACGAGTGGATGAAGGCCAAGGGCTTGCAGGTGGTCGGCGGCAAGTTCATGCGGATTCCTGCCGCCGCAGCGGTCCCGGCCGCGGAGGCAGTCGAGGCCGCAGAGACGCCGGTCCAGGATCAGTAGGCGGTTTAGATAGAGCAAACCCGGATTTTCGACCATGGTCAAATCCAGAAAATAAAAACGGCCGCATCTGCGGCCGTTTTTATATTTGTCACTGTCAGCTGAGCGCTCAGTCCTTCAGCACGCCCAACTCGCGGCCGATGCGGATGAATGCCGCAATGGCGTGGTCGAGCTGCTCACGGGTATGGGCGGCGCTGATCTGGGTGCGGATGCGCGCCTCGCCCTGGGGCACGACGGGGAAGAAGAACCCGATCGCGTAGATGCCTTCATCCAGCAAGCGGTCGGCGAATTTCTGGGCCATCGGCGCGTCGTACAACATCACGGGAACGATGGGATGGTTGCCGGGCTTGAGGTCGAAGCCGGCGGCGGTCATTTTTTCGCGGAAGTAGCGCGTGTTCTCCTCCAGCGTGGTGCGCATGGCGTCGGCGCCGGCCAGCATCTGGAAGGCCCTGGTCCCGGCCGCGACGACATGCGGCGGCAGCGAGTTGGAGAACAGGTACGGGCGTGAACGCTGGCGCAGCAGTTCGATCACTTCCTTCTTGCCGGTCGTGAAGCCGCCCACCGCGCCGCCCATGGCCTTGCCCAGGGTGCCGGTGAAGATATCGATGCGGTCCATGACACCCTTGAGTTCGGCCGAGCCCCGGCCGGTGGCGCCGATGAAGCCGGTGGCGTGGCAGTCGTCGATATGCACCATGGCGCCGTACTTTTCGGCGAGCGCGCAGATCTCGTCCAGCGGGGCGACGAAACCGTCCATCGAGAACACGCCGTCGGTCGTGATCAGTCGGGTCTTGCAGCCGGCGGCTTCCGCGGCCTGCAACTGCTTTTCCAGGTCGGCCATGTCGCAGTTGGCGTAGCGGAAGCGCTGGGCCTTGCACAGGCGCACACCGTCGATGATCGATGCGTGGTTGAGGCTGTCGGAAATGACCGCGTCGTCGGGCCCCAGCAGCGGATCGTACAGGCCGCCGTTCGCGTCGAAGCAGGAGGCGTAAAGGATGGTGTCCTCAGTGCCGAAGAAGTCGGCGATCGTCTCCTCCAGCTCCTTGTGCAGGTCCTGGGTGCCGCAGATGAAGCGGACGGACGCCATGCCGAAACCGTGGGAATCCAGCGCGTCCTTGGCGGCCTGGATGAGGTCGGGATGATCCGCCAGGCCGAGGTAGTTGTTGGCGCAGAAGTTCAGCACCGTGCTGCCGTCTTCCAGGGTGATCTGCGCCGATTGCGGGCTGCTGATCACACGCTCGGACTTGAACAGGCCGGCCTCGCGGATTTCCTCGAGGCTGGTGGCGTAACGCTTGGTCAGGGACATGGCGGCTCCAGAAAGCAGTGGTCGATGTCGGTCGCTGCGCGCAGGTCGCGGTGGCGCGGCGTCGGTAAAACGCGGAGTGCGGCGGGCGAGCGGCGCGGACTCAATTCCAGCTGAGTACGACCTTGCCCGACTGGCCGGCTTCCATGAGGTCGAAGCCCTTCTGGAACTCGTCCACCGGCAGCTGGTGGGTCAGCACCTTGCCCAGCGGGAATCCGCCCAGCACCAGCTGTGTCATCTTGTACCAGGTCTCGTACATCTTCCGCCCGTAGATGCCGTGCAGGGTCAGGCCCTTGAAGATGATCTTGTCCCAGTCGGCGCCGGCGCCCTGGGGCATGATCCCGAGCAGCGCGATCTTGCCGCCGTGGTACATGCAATCGAGCATGTCGTTGAAGGCACGCGGGTTGCCGCTCATCTCCAGGCCGACGTCAAAGCCCTCCATGTGCAGGTCCTTCATGACGTCCTTCAACGAGGTGTTGGCGACGTTGACCACGCGGGTGGCGCCCATGTCGGCGGCGAGCTTGAGCCGGTAGTCGTTGACGTCGGTGACCACCACGTTGCGCGCGCCGATGTGCTTGCAGATGCCCGCCGCGATGATGCCGATCGGGCCGGCGCCGGTGATCAGCACGTCCTCGCCGACCACGTTGAATTCCAGCGCGCAGTGGGCCGCGTTGCCGTAGGGATCGAAGAAGGCGGCCAGCTCGCTGGGGATCTGGTCGGGGATGGGCCACAGGTTGGTCGCCGGCATCACGATGTACTCGGCGAACGCGCCGTTGCGGTTGACGCCGATGCCGACGGTGTTGGGGCACAGATGCTGGCGGCCGCCGCGGCAATTGCGGCAGTGGCCGCAGACGATGTGGCCTTCGGCCGAGACGCGCTGGCCGATGCGGTAGCCGGTGACGCCGGGGCCGAGGTCCACGATGCGCCCCACGAACTCATGACCGATCACCAGGCCCGGCTGGATGGTGCGCTGGCTCCACTCGTCCCACAGGTAGATGTGCAGGTCGGTGCCGCAGATCGCGGTCTTCTCCAGCTTGATCAGGACCTCGTTGGCACCGGCGCTTGGCACCGGGACGTCCTCCATCCAGATGCCTTTGCCGGCTTCGCGCTTGACCAGCGCCTTCATCGTGGAGGGGATCGAGTGCGCTGCGGAGGGCTGCGCGGTGGCAATGGTGTCGGACATGGATGGCCTGGCGGAAACGGCGGATTGAGGGCCAATTGTACCGGCCGCGCCTTCGGCCCCGATGACGGACCTTGCACGCGCCGGTGGCGGCGCCCGACCGCAGGCATGACCGTTGGCGGTTGCGGACCGCGAGCGGCATTGCTTATCGTCGACGGTTGCACAACACAGACCGGGGCACCCGTGACCTTTCGACTCCTCTCGGCGGCCCTGACCGTCGCGCTCGCATCCACCGCCGCCCACGCCGATGAAGGCATGTGGCAACCCCGCCAGATGCCCGAGCTGGCAGCGCAGCTCAAGGCGCGTGGCCTGGAGATGGATCCGGCGGCATTGTCCAACCTGGCCGGCAAACCGCTGGATGCCGTCATCAGCCTGGGCGGCTGCACGGCAAGCTTCGTCTCCCCCACCGGCCTGGTGGTGAGCAACCACCACTGCGTCTACGGCGCGGTGCAGTACAACTCCACGCCCGAGCGCGACCTGCTCAGCGACGGCTTCGTGGCCAGGACACTCGCCGACGAGCTGCCCGCCGAGCCCAATGCGCGCATCTACGTCACCCAGGAGATCGAGGACGTCACTGCCCGCATCACCGGCGGACTGGACGGGCTGGATGGCAAGGCGCGCTACGACACGGTGGAAGCGCGCAGCAAGGCACTGGTGGCCGAGTGCGAGGAGCCCGGCGGCCTGCGCTGCAACGTCTACAACTTCCACGGCGGACTGCAGTTCTCGCTGATCCGGCAGCTGGAGATCCGCGACGTGCGCCTGGTGTATGCGCCGTCGGATGCGATCGGCAAGTTCGGCGGCGATGAGGACAACTTCGAGTGGCCGCGGCACACCGGCGACTTCGGTTTCCTGCGCGCCTACGTCGGTAAGGACGGCAAGCCGGCGGCGTACTCCGCGGACAACGTGCCCTACCGGCCGGCGAGCTGGCTGACGGTGTCCCAGCAGCCGCTGGAGGAGGGCGACTACGTCATGGTGACCGGCTACCCGGGTTCCACCGACCGCTACCGCCTGCCGGGCGAGGTCAAGCAGGCGATCGACTGGCGCTATCCGACCATGGTGGGCTACTTCGGCGACTACCTGGCCACGATTGACCGCACGACCGCTGGCGACAAGGCGGCGGCGCTCAAGTACGCCTCCACCGTGGCCGGCATCAACAACGTGCTCAAGCTGTATCAGGGCAACCTGGACGGCTTCGCCCAGATGGACGATCCGGTGGGCCTGAAGCAGGCGCGCGAGGACGCGCTGGAGGCGTGGCTGGGCAAGCGCGGCAGCGAAGGCCGCGCACAGCTGGCCGCCATCCGCGCACTGGAGAAGGAACTGGCCGAGGACCGCGCGACCCGTGAGCGCGACCTGTGGTTCAACACGGTTCTGGGCGGTGGCCTGCCCGGCGTGGCGGTCAACCTGTACCGCAACGCGATCGAGCAGGCCAAGCCGGATGCGGAGCGCAAGCCGGGCTATCAGGATCGCGATGCGCCGCGCATTGCCGGTTCGATGACCGCGTTCGACAAGCGCTACGACGCCAAGGTGGACCAGGCGCTGATGTCGCTGCGCCTGCAGCGCTACGCCAGCCAGGTGCCCGCGGCGCAGCGCGTGGCGGCCCTCGACCGCTGGCTCGGCATCAGCGCCAGCGACAAGACCATACCCGGACTGGATGCGAAGCTCGACGCCCTGTACGCCGGCTCCAAGCTGGGCGACGCCGACACGCGGCTGGCCCTGCTGAAGGCGGACAAGGCGGCGATCGAGGCCTCCGATGACGCCGCCCTGCAGCTGGCCGTGGCGATGATGCCGACCGTGCTGCAGATCGAAGCCGAGGCCGAAGCCCGCTCCGGCCGGATCTCGGCGCTGCGGCCGAAGTACATGCAGGCGATGATCGATTTCAACCAGTCGCAGGGCAAGCCGGTCTATCCGGATGCCAACAGCTCGCTGCGCATCACCTTCGGCACCGTGAAGGGCTACTCGCCGCGCGACGGCGTGCAGATGACGCCGTTCACCACGCTGGCCGGCATCGTCGCCAAGACCACCGGCAAGGAGCCTTTCATCACCCCGCAGGCGGAACTCGACGCGATTGCCGCCGGCAAGGGCGCGCAGTACCGGATGGATTCGCTGGGCGATGTGCCGGTGAACTTCCTCAGCGACGTGGACACCACCGGCGGCAACTCCGGCTCGCCGACGTTGAACTCCAAGGGCGAGCTGGTCGGCCTGCTGTTTGACGGCAACTACGAAAGCCTCAGCGCCGGCTGGATCTTCAACCCCGAACTGACCCGCTCGATCCACGTCGATATCCGCTACATGCGCTGGGTAATGGACGAGGTCGACCACGCTGAACAACTCCTGGAGGAGATGGGACTGCCGCATGACTGACACCAACGCAAACCTGAAGACCGCCGTGCGCGGCGTCCTGCTGGCCACCGCGGCCGGCCTCGCATTCGGCGCCCACGCCGACGAAGGCATGTGGATGCCCTCGCAGCTGCCGCAGATCGCCGACCAGCTGGCCGCCGCCGGCTACAAGCGCGATCCCGCCGCACTGGCCGACCTGACCCGCCCGCCGATGAGCGCGGTGGTGTCGTTGGGCGGCTGCACCGCCAGCTTCGTGTCGCCGCAGGGTCTGGTGGTCACCAACCACCACTGTGCCTACGGCGCGATCCAGCTCAATTCCACGCCGCAGAACAACCTGATGGCGGACGGCTTCAATGCCGCCACGCTCAAAGATGAAGTCTCCGCCGGCCCCGCCGCGCGCGTGTTCGTGACCACCGACTTCGACCGGGTGACCGACCGCGTGCTCGCGAATGCGCGCGGCAAGACCGGGCGCGACTACTACGACGCCGTTGATTCTGCGAGCAAGGCGCTGGTGGCCCATTGCGAGCAGGATGCCGGGTACCGCTGCAGCGTCGCCAACATGTACTACGGCACCGATTTCTACCTGGTCAAGCAGCTCGAGCTCAAGGACATCCGGTTGGTCTACGCACCGCCCGAGTCGATCGGCAAGTACGGCGGGGAGATCGACAACTTCATGTGGCCACGCCACAGCGGCGACTTCGCGTTCTACCGCGCCTATGTCGGCCGCGACGGCAAGCCGGCCGCGTTCTCGCCCGACAACGTGCCCTACCGGCCCAAGGCGTTCCTCGAGGTGTCGACGGACCCGGTTGCCGAGGGCGACTTTGCCATGCTGGCCGGGTACCCGGGCCGCACGTTCCGCCACCGCACCGCAGCGGAGTTCGCCGACCAGGTAGGCACCCAGCTGCCCGAGCGCGTGGATCTGTATGCCGCGATGATCGACACCATCGAGCGCGCCGCCGCCAATGACGCCGATGCCGGCGTGCTCTACGCCTCGCAGGTCGCGAGCATGAAGAACAACCTCAAACGCGCGCAGGGTGAGCTGGACGGCCTGCGCCGCAGCGATGCGGTCGGCGTGCGCAAGCGCGACGAGGCCGCGATGCTGGCCTGGCTCGACAGACAGCCCGATGCCGCCGACGCCCGTCGCGACATCGATGCGGCGGCCGCGGTTATCGCCCAGTCGCAGGCCACGCGCGAGCGCGACCAGTTGTTCGGCCTGATGCGCAGCCAGACCCAGTTGCTCAAAAGCGCCATGCAGCTGCAGCGACTGGCGGTGGAGCGGGCCAAGCCCGACGCGGAGCGCGAAACCGGCTACCAGCTGCGCGACGAGGCGCAGATCGAGGCCTCGCTCAAGCAGGTCCAGCGTCGTTACGCCCCGCAGGTGGAAAAGGCACTGCTGGCCGAGCTGCTGACCCGCTACCGCGCACTGCCCGCCGATCAGCGCATTGCCGAGCTGGACGCCGTGTTTGGCACCGACAAGACCCAGGCCGCGACCGCACTGGACGCACTCTACAGCGGCACCCGACTCGACGAAGAGGCGGAGCGGTTGCGACTGCTTGCTGCCGACCCGGCACAGATCTCGGCGTCCACCGATCCCCTGATGCAGGCCGCCGCGAAGTTGCTGCCCGCCCAGCTGCGGATCGCCGATGCGGAGAAGGCCAGCGACGGCGAGCTGCTGCGTCTGCGCCCGGCCTACATGCGCGCGCTGATCGGCTTCCGTGAGTCGCAGGGGCAGGCGGTCTACCCCGACGCCAACTCGACCCTGCGGGTGAGCTACGGCAAGGTCAGCTCGCTGGATCCGCGCGACGGCGTCCACTACACCCCGCTGACCACCGTGCAGGGCATCGTCGAGAAGCACACCGGCGAGGACCCCTTCGACGCCCCGCAGACCCTGCGCGACGCAATCACCAAGGGCGACTTCGGCAGCACCGTCGATCCCGTGCTGGGCACCCAGACGGTCAACCTGATGACCAACCTGGACACCACCGGGGGCAACTCCGGATCGCCCGTAATGGATGCCAACGGCAGGCTGATCGGCCTCAACTTCGACAGCAACTGGGAGGCGGTCAGCGCCAGCTGGATGTACGACCCGCGCTACAAGCGGGCCATCCACGTCGACGTTCGCTACCTGCGCTGGTTGATGGGCAAGGTGTATCCGGCACCGAACCTGTTGCGGGAAATGGAACTGCCGTTGGAGTAGGGCGAGCGGACAGGGCGCCTCGTCGCGGGCAGGGGGTGAACGCCCTTGCTACGAATGTCCCCCGGCACCGGTGAAGCCGGTGCCTCCTCCTTTACTTCGCCGCAAGGGCATTCACCCCCTGCATCCAACATGACGGTGGCTGCACAATCGCTAGCCGCCCCGCACGGCGCGACGTGCCAGCATGGGGCGAGCTGTATGTCTTCGGGGCGAAATAAAGAAGGAGGCCGCCGCCGCAGGCGGTGGCCGGGGGACATTCGCCGCGAAGACATGCAGCTCGCCCGACCCTGCAGTCCTCGCCTGACCCCGTAGTCCAGGTCACCCGCGGACCAACGCGCCGGACGCCCACTCCCGGGCAGGCTAAAATCACCGATTCGACATCGGCAGGAGCACTTGCATGCGTTATTCGATATTGACCGCCGCCATCGCGTTGACGGGCGTCATGGGGTCGGCGGTGGCCGGCGAGGGCATGTGGGTGCCGCAGCAGCTGCCGGAGATTTCCGCCGCCTTGCAGAAAACCGGACTGGAGCTGCCCGCCGAACAACTGGCCGACCTGACCGGTGACCCGATGGGCGCGGTGGTATCGCTGGGCGGCTGTACCGCCAGCTTTGTGTCGCCGCAGGGTCTGGTGGTCACCAACCACCATTGTGCTTACGGCGCCATCCAGCTCAACTCGACGCCGGAAAACAACCTGATCGAGGACGGCTTCAATGCCGCGGCAAAGGAGCGCGAAGTCTCGGCCGGGCCGAACGCGCGCATCTATGCGCTGGACTCGATCCGCGACGTTACCCGCGACGTCCGCGCCGCCATCGACGCAGCTCCGGATGCGCTGGGCCGCACGCGCGCGCTGGAGACCATCCAGAAACAGCTGGTAGCCGACTGCGAGGCCGATCCCGGATACCGCTGCCAGTTCTACAGCTTCGCCGGCGGCAACACCTACCGCCTGTTCAAAAACCTGGAAATCAAGGACGTGCGCCTGGTCTACGCGCCGCCCAACAGCATCGGCAGCTTCGGCGGCGATATCGACAACTGGATGTGGCCGCGCCACACCGGTGATTTCGCGTTCTATCGGGCCTACGTCGGCAAGGACGGCAAGCCGGCGCCGTACTCGACCGACAACGTGCCCTACCAGCCCAAGCATTTCCTCAAGTTCGCCAGCCAGCCGCTGAACATCGGCGATTTCGTGATGGTCGCCGGGTATCCGGGTCGGACCGCGCGTTACGCCCTGGCCGAGGAGTTCGACGCGACCGAGCAGTGGACCTACCCGACCATCAAGCGCCATTACGAGGCGATGGTGGATCTCGTCGAGGCGGCCGGCGCGAAGGACGAGGACATCAAGGTCAAGTACGCCAGCACGATCCGCGGCTGGCAGAACACGATGAAGAACTACGGCGGCCAGCTGGAGGGCTTCCAGCGCATCAACGCCAGCAAGACCAAGCACGCCGAGGAGGCCGCGGTACTGGCCTGGCTGCGCGGGCAGGGTGCCAAGGGCGAGCCCGCGCTGCAGGCGCATGCACGCCTGCTGGAACTGGACGCCGCCGAACGCGCGACCCGCGAGCGCGACCTGGTCTTCGGCCAGCTGATCCGCACCGGCGCGATCGGCGCGGCCACCGGCCTGTACCGGTTTGCGATCGAGGGCGAGAAGCCCGACGCACAACGCGATGCCGGCTACCAGGCGCGCGACCTGCCGGGTTTCGAAGGCTCGCTGAAGCAGATGGAGCGCCGCTACGACGCCGGCATGGACCGCCAGTTGCAGCAGTACTGGTTGCGCGAGTACGTGAAGCTGCCGAAGGCGCAGCACATTCCCGCGCTCGATGAATGGCTGGGCGGGAACGACGAGGCCGCCGTGCAGGCCGCGCTCGATCGCCTGGCCGGCACCAGCCTGGGCGATCTGGATACGCGCCTGAAGCTGATGCAAGCCGACCGCGCGACACTGGAGGCCAGCAAGGATCCGGCCCTGCAACTGGCCGTCGCTCTGATGCCGACGATCCTGCAGAACAAGGAGCTCGACGAGATCCGCACCGGCGACGTGCTGCAGGCCCGCCCGGTGTACCTGCAGGCCGTCGCCGATTACCGCGCCAGCCGCGGCGAGTCGGTCTATCCCGACGCCAACTCCTCGCTGCGCATCACCTTCGGCAACGTGCAGGGCTATACCAAGCTGGACGGCAGCCGGCAGGCGGCGTTCACCACGCTGGAGCAGATCGCCGACAAGTCCACCGGCGTGGAGCCCTTCAACGCGCCCAAGGCGCAGCTCGACGCCATTGCCGCCAAGCGCTACGGCGGGCTCGCGAGCGAGGAGCTGGGCACGGTGTCGGTCAACTTCATGGCCGACCTGGACATCACCGGCGGCAATTCGGGCTCCCCGGCGATGGATGCGCGCGGCGAGCTGGTCGGGCTGGTGTTCGACATGAACTGGGAAAGCGTCAGCTCCAACTGGGTGTTTGACCCCGACATGACCCGGGTGATCGCGGTCGATGGGCGCTACCTGCGCTGGGTCATGCAGGAGGCGTTCCCGGCGCCGCAGGTGCTGGAGGAGCTCGGCCTGCCTACCGGCCAGTGATCCCCGCGCCGCCCGTCGCGCTTCCTGTTCCCTCGTATCGAGTACCCGCATGAAAATCATCCTCGCCCGTCACGGCGAAACTGCCTGGAACGCCGAAGGGCGTTACCAGGGCCAGGTCGACATCCCGCTGTCGGAAACCGGCGAGGCGCAGGCACGCGCGCTGGGTGCGCGCCTGCACGACGTGGAGATCACCCGCGCGGTTTCCTCGCCGCTGTCGCGCGCACGCCGCACCGCCGAACTGGCGCTGGGCGAACACCGCGCCGGTCTGCTCAGCACCGACGCCGACCTCAGCGAGATCGCGCACGGTAGCTGGGAGGGTCTGCTGGCCAGCGAGATCCACGCAACCGATCCGGAACTGCTGAGGCTCTGGCGAGATTCACCGCATGAGGTGTTGATGCCCGGTGGCGGCGAGTCGCTGCAGCATGTGTTCGACCGCGCGTGGCCGGCATTCGGCCGGGCAATGGCCGGCCTGGGCGACCACGACACCCTGCTGGTGGTCGCCCACGACGCGGTCAACCGGATGTTGCTGTGCAATGTGCTGGGGATCCCTTTCTCGCGGCCGTGGACGTTCCGCCAGGCGCCGACCACGCTCAACCTGCTGGAAGGCACGCGGCTGGACGATCTCGAGGTGGTGCGCCTGAACGACTGTTCGCATCACACCGCGTTGTTCGGCGAAGCGGTGCATCGCGCGCTCTAGCCGCGGCCGCACGGCCCGCATCCCGTAGCTCCACGTCCAGCCTGTCGCCCTGCGAGTGTCCGCCATGAACATGTCCCGATGGCTCGACCGGATCGAGCAACTGCACCCCAAGTCGATCGACATGGGGCTGGAGCGGGTCGGCGAGGTCGCCGGCCGCCTGGGCATCGCGCGGCCGGCGCGGCGGGTGATCACCGTGGGCGGCACCAATGGCAAGGGCTCCACCGTCGCCTTCATCGAGGCGATCGGCCGGGCCGCCGGCTGGCGCGTGGGCGCGTACACCTCGCCGCATTTGCTGGCCTACAACGAGCGCATCCGCATCGATGGTGTGGACGCGGACGACGCGATGATCGTGGCCGCGTTCGAGGCGATCGAAGTCGCGCGCGGTGAGACCCCGTTGACCTATTTCGAGTACGGCACGTTGGCTGCCTTGTGGCTGTTCCAGCGCGCCCATCTTGATCTGGCAGTGCTGGAGGTTGGGCTCGGCGGCCGCTTGGATGCGACCAACGTGGTCGACCCCGATGTCGCGGCGATCACCACCGTGGACGTGGACCACCAGGACTATCTGGGTGAAGGGCGCGAAGCCATCGGGCACGAAAAGGCCGGCATCGCCCGGGCCTGGAAGCCGTTGGTGCTAGGCGATGACGATCCTCCCTCCAGCGTGCTGCGGCATGCCTACTCGATCGCGGCCAAGACGCTGAGGATTGGCTGCGACTTTTTCGTCGACCTGCCCGGCGGTGCAAGCGGCGATCCGGAGGATTCCAGTGCCGTCGGCGCCGGGCGCTGGCGTTGGCGCGAGGTCGGTCACCGCATCGACCTGCCGATGCCCGGGCTGGTGGGGCAGATGCAGCTGCGCAATGCCGCCGTCGCCATCGCCGCGGTGCGCGCGCTGGACAAATCACCGCCCGACCGGGCGGTGGCGCAGGGAATTGCCGATGCCCGTATCCGCGGTCGACTGCAGCGCTTCGACCGGGACGGGGTGGAGGTGGTGGTGGATGTCGGCCACAACCCGCAGGCCGCGCATGCGCTGGCGGACTGGCTGGCGGCCAGTCCCGTTGCCGGCCGGACGCACGCCGTGTACGCGGCGCTGGTGGACAAGGACGTGGCGGGCGTGGTCTCGGCACTGGCCACCAGCGTCGACCACTGGCACCTGGCCGGGTTGGCGAGGCATGCACCCCGGGGCGTCTCCGTGGAGGATTTCGCGTCCCGGCTGGCCGGGACCGCGGCCCAAGCTGGCCGGCGCCATGACACGATCGCCGATGCCCTGGACGCGGCAGTGGCTGCGGCCAGCCCGGCCGACCGGGTGCTGGTGTTCGGCTCCTTCCACACCGCCGCCGAGGCGCTCACCCTGCTGGAGACCGCGCCAGCGACGCCTTCCAGCTGAACCGCCGGGTCGCGACGGCTGTCGTGGTCCGGCCTTCATTTGGCACAAGGGTATAATTCGCCGGCATTCCCCGTTGCCTGCGAGATCCGATGGAACCTGCCCTCAAACAGCGTCTGATCGGCGCCGCCGTGCTGGTCGCCATTGCGGTGATCTTCCTGCCCATGCTGATCAAGGGTCCCGCGCCCGACAGCGGCGTGTCGGATATTTCACTCGACCTGCCGTCCACGCCCAAGCAGGGTTTTGAAACCCGCGAGCTGCCGCTGGTCACGCCGCCAGCGCGCAATGGTGGCAATGTCACGGCCCCCGGGGCAAAGCCGTCCGGTGAGGGCGCACTGCCCACCGTGGATACCCGCGCCGCGCGCGACAGCCAAGATCAGGCATCGGGCATGACGCCGGCAACGGTGGCGGCCGGCAACTACGCCGTCAGCTTCGGCAGCTACGCCAGCCAGGAAGATGCACAGAAAGTGGTCGGCGCGCTGCAGGCGGCTGGGTTTCCCGCCTTCCAGGAATCGGTGAAGAGCGGCGAGCGAACCTTGCACCGGGTCCGTATTGGCCCCTTCCAGACGAGCGCCGCGGCCGAAACCGCGCGTATCGATTCGGTCCGCGTGCGCAAGGACGTCGGGGCCAAGGTCGTGGTGCTGGACGCGGATCGCGCCGGCTCTGCAGCCGCAAGTACGAGTGCAGAAAAAGCCCCGGCGCAGCCCGCGCAGCCGGTCGCTGCCAAGCCCGAGCCCAAGCCGGAACCGCCCAAGCCCAAACCTGCCGAACCGGCCAAGCCCGAGCCGGCCAAGCCGGTCGCGACGGCACCGGCGCCTGCGCCTGCAAAGCCCGAGCCGGCGCCGGCAGGCAGCCAGCCGGCTCCCGCCGCGGCCGGGGTGGGCTTCGTCGTCCAACTGGGTGCCTTTGGCAACCCGGCCGAGGCCACGGCGCTGCGTGATCGCGCGCGCAGCCAGGGTTTGAGCGCGTTCGTCGAGCAGGTCCGCAGCGGTGACACCACGCTCAACCGGGTCCAGGTCGGTCCGGTCGCGGACCGCGTGGCGGCCGATCAGCTCAAGGCGCAGGCCGCCGCCAAGCTGGGCATCTCCGGCTTCGTCCGCGCACATCCATGACGCAAGCTTTGATGGTGCCCGGCCGCATGCGGCGCGACCGGTTGGCGCGATGATCGCAATCGACTGGGTCCTGATCGGGCTGGTCGGCGTCTCGGCCCTGTTCGGGATGATGCGCGGCCTGATCGGCGTGCTGGCGTCGCTGGCGGCCTGGATCCTTGCGGGCCTGGCGGCGTTCCAGTTCGGGGCGCAGGTCGCGCTGCTGCTGGCCGGCAGCGGCGAGCCGGGCGCCGGCCACCTGTTCGCGGGCTATGCGCTGGCCTTCATCGTGGTGATGATCGTGGTCGGCATCGCGGGCTGGATGCTGCGCACCCTGGTTCACTCGGTGGGATTGTCGGGCGTGGACCGGATGCTCGGTTTCGTCGTCGGCGTCGTGCGCGGCCTGGTGATCGCCTGCGCGCTGCTGTTGCTGATCGGATTGACCGAGCTGCCGCGCGAGCCGTCGTGGAAATCCTCGCGCGTGGTGCCGCTGCTGGTTCCGGGCGCCGAGCAGATGCGCGCCTGGCTTCCCGAGTGGGTCGCCGCGCAGGTGGACCTTCGCGGTGATGGCGACGGCCCGGCGCTGCTGTCGTCCGACACGCTGCCGCGCCTGCCACGCCCGGTCACGCCGCCTGCGGCCCCTGATGCGGGTGCGCAGGATGCGCCCGGGCCCGGGCCGGTCGAGCAGGAAGCGCCGTTGCCGACGCCGGTGCGGTCAGCGCCGTCGGGCGACGCGGACAAACAATCGGTACTACCGGCCGAACGCGGCTGAGACCTCTCCACGGCGGCGTCCGCGCGGTCGTTCTTTTTGCACCGCTCCAACCAACCAGGAATACCAGTCATGTGCGGCATCATCGGAATCGTCGGCCACCAGGACGTCGCGGCGCAGCTCTATGACGGACTGCTCGTCCTCCAGCACCGTGGCCAGGACGCCGCAGGCATCGCCACCGCCGACCGCCACCGCTTGCTGTTGCACAAGGGCAACGGTCTGGTCAGCGACGTGTTTGACGACGCCGCGATGCGGCGGATGGTCGGCCACGTCGGCATCGGCCATTGCCGCTACCCGACCGCCGGCAGCGAGGGCGACGACGAGGCCCAGCCGTTCTACGTCAACTCGCCCTACGGCATCGCGCTGGCCCACAACGGCAACCTGATCAACGCCGACGCGTTGCGCGAGGAGCTGTTCCAGCAGGACCGGCGCAACGTCAACACCGAGTCGGATTCCGAAGTGCTGTTGAACGTGTTCGCGCACGAAATGGCTGGACTGGAGCCGCTGTCAGCGGAGACCGCGTTCCGCGCCGTGAGCGGTGTGTACCGGCGCTGCGTGGGTGGCTACGCGGTGGTGGCCACGGTGCTGGGTCTGGGGCTGGTCGCATTCCGTGATCCCAACGGCATCCGCCCGCTGGTGCTGGGCAAGCGCAGCGGCGCGAGCGGTGACGAATACGCGGTGGCATCCGAATCGGTCGCCTTCGACCTGACCGGCTTCAAGCGCGTCCGCGACGTGCAGCCCGGTGAGGCGATCGTGATCACCAACGACGGCACCCTGCACGCGCGCCAGTGCGTCACGCCGGGCACGCATACGCCGTGCATCTTCGAGTACGTGTACTTCGCCCGGCCGGATTCGATGATCGATGACATCTCGGTGCACAAGGCGCGCATGCGGATGGGCCAGAAGCTCGGCGAGAAGATCCTGCGCCTGCGCCCGGACCACGACATCGATACGGTGATCCCGATTCCCGATTCATCGCGCGACGCGGCCCTGGAAGTGGCCAACGTGCTCGGCATCAAGTACCGCGAGGGCTTCATCAAGAACCGCTACGTCGGCCGCACCTTCATCATGCCGGGGCAGGAAATGCGGGCCAAATCGGTGCGCCGCAAGCTCAATCCGATTCCGCTGGAGTTCCGCAACCGGGTCGTGCTGCTGGTGGATGATTCGATCGTGCGCGGGACGACGTCGCGGCAAATCGTGCAGATGGCGCGCGAGGCCGGCGCGCGCAAGGTGTACCTGGCCTCGGCGGCGCCGCCGGTGCGCCATCCGAACATCTATGGTATCGACATGCCGAGCCGGGAGGAGCTGATCGCCCACCAGCGCGACGAGTCGGAAATCGAGAAGCTGCTGGGCTGCGACTGGCTGGTCTACCAGGACCTCACCGATCTGGAAGAGGCGGTGTCGGGGCCCAAGCAGCGACTGGAGCATTTCGATTCGTCGTGCTTCAACGGGGAATACGTGACGGGCGCGGCGGAGGAGTACTTCGAGCGCGTGCGGCGCTTGCGGTCGGATGAGGCCAAGGCGGATCGGCGGGCGCTTTAGTCGGTCGCTTGACTGGGCAGTTGGTTGTTGAGTGCGTGGGCGGGTTGGTTGGTTGTGTGATCCGGGATGTGGCTTGGAGGGTTCGCGCTGGCGACACCGGGACCCTGTTCCAAGTCGCTCCACGATATTCGCTTGGTTGGAACATGGTCCCGGTGTCGCCTCGGGGTTCGGCCGCCCCTACAGGGTCGGCGGGTTGCATTCCGGCGGTGGATTGCGGCACGGCGCAAGCACCGAGCGAACAGACTGTGAAGGGTGGGGAGGTTCATGGATCTTTTTGAGGCGGCCTGGGAATGCCTGGAGGCAGAGTCGCCGGACGCGAAGGTGGCGGCTACCATGCGCGCGGCTGCGGCGTTTTCCCGGGGGAACTGTCGATTCCGACCGATGCCCCGCCGCCGCGGCCGATCGGGATGCCGGGGCGGCCGTCGCGGCCGCGCCTGGTGCATCCGCGCGATCTGCCGCGGCGCGGGTTTGGCAGCGACGAGGGGCGGGCGGCGTTCATCCATGCCATCGCGCACATCGAGTTCAACGCCATCGACCTGGCCTGGGATGCGGTGTACCGGTTCCGGCGGCTGCCGGATCGGTTCTACGCCGACTGGGTGCAGGTGGCGGCCGATGAGGCGCGGCATTTCACGATGCTGCGTGGGCGACTGCAGCAGTTGGGGCGCGATTACGGGGACTTCGACGCGCACAACGGTCTGTGGGAGATGGCGCAGAAGACGGCCGGCGACGGGCTGGCGCGGATGGCGCTGGTGCCGCGCGTGCTGGAAGCGCGCGGGCTGGACGTGACGCCGGGAATGATCCAGCGCCTGAAGGGCTTGGGCGACACGCAGACGGTCGCGATCCTGGAAGTCATCCTGGAGGAGGAGGTCGCACATGTCGCTGCCGGATCGCGCTGGTTCCGCTGGTATTGCGAGCGCCGCGGCGTGGATCCGCCATCGACGTTCCGCGAGCTGCTGACCGGCTACGCGCGCGCGGTGCTGCACGGGCCGTTCAACGTCGAGGCGCGTACCCGGGCGGGTTTCGATGAGGAGGAGCTGGCGATGCTTGAGGCGGCGGTCACAGAACTGGCCGCGGGGCCGGCGTGACCAAAGCGGTCGGTTAAGCTCAGCGCTTCCAATCGGGAGGGCGTTGCCATGAATCATCTGCGTGCGTTGACGGTGTTGCTGTGCGGCCTCGCTGCCGGCACTGTCTTGCCGGGCTGCGACCCCGATACGTCCGCACCCGCATCATCTTCGACAGAGAACCGAAACGGGAGCGCACCGCCGGTATCCTCCGTGCCGCCCGAGGGCAATGCGGCCCCCGATGGCGACCGGACGGTCGGGTTCCATGCGCGCGGCAACGAGCCCTTCTGGTCGGTCGAGGTCGCCGGGGACAAGCTGCTCTACAACACGCCCGATACCCAGCCGGGCGTCGAACTGGCGGCGACGCGAACCGACACCGCGACCGACGTCGAGTTCCGCGGCGTCCATGACGGCAAGGAATTCGTGCTTATCATCACCCCAGGCCATTGCGAGGATTCGATGTCCGACCAGGACTACGATTACACGGCGAGCTTCAGCGACGGCGAGCGCCAGCTGACCGGCTGCGCCAGCGCCGAGGACTGACGCGCACGGGTTTTTTCGCCGCCCAGCCTCTCAGGCGAGCGCCTCGAGGCGGTGCCCCTGGGAGTCGACCCGCAGCACCGATCCCTGCTCGTACCAGTCGCCCAGCACGATGCGCTCGCGCGGGCGACCGTCCACGTCCAGCGCGTGCACTGCCGGCCGATGGGTATGTCCATGGATCAGCGTCTCGACGCCGAATTGCTGGAAGGCGGCGGCGACCGCGGCGGGCGCGACATCGGTAATCGTTTCCATCGTGCCTTGCGAGGCCAGGCCCGACTGGTGCGCCTTGCTGGCCTCGCGCGCCTGCTTGGCAAAAGCGATCCGCGCGGCCAGTGGCTGGGCCAGGAACTGCGCCTGCCACACGGGATCGCGGGTCTGGGCACGGAACTGCTGGTAAGCGACGTCATCGGTGCACAGCGTGTCGCCGTGCATCAGCAGCACCGGTTTGCCATACAGATCGACGACGGTGGGGTCGGGCAGGATCGCCATTCCCGCCCGATCGGCGAAAGCCTGACCCACCAGGAAATCCCGGTTGCCGTGCATGAACCAGACCGGCGTTCCGCCATCGGCGACCACGCGCAGGCGGTCGGCGACAAAAGTGGCGGTGGCGGAAGGGTCGTCATCGCCGATCCACGCCTCGAACAGGTCACCGAGGATGTAGAGCGCGTCCGCGCCGCGCGCTTCCGCGTCCAGGAAGCGCCCAAACAGCTCGGTAATGTGCGGGCGTTCCGCGTCCAGGTGCAGGTCGGAGATGAAGAGCGTCGTCATCGCGGCATTGTAGGCGCTGGGTGCGCATCCGCTGAACCACCCACCGCTCAGCCGCGGATCCACCAGCAGCCAAAGTGGCGTTGCAGTCCGAACACGGTGTTGGATGGACTGATCCCGTCGCCGGTCGACTGCTCGATGCGCAGGGCCACGGGTGTCTGGCTGATCGGGCGTTTTGCGTAGTACTCCTCGTCGCTGACCACGCCATCGACCGACTGCATCGTTTGCGGACCGACCTGCACGATGCCGGCCAGCGGCCGGTGGGCCACCGCATCCAGCCGACGCAGGATGGCCACGCTCTGGCCGCCGGACATGCCGGCCCAGTGGTAGACCCCGGCCAGCTGGTTGGTGTCCTGCTGGTTGATCGCGTTGGCGACGCGCAGGACCAGTTCGGGAAGATTGCGGGCGCAGCCAAAGCGCGGCGTTGCGCGGCGACGCTGGCCCGCCTGCCCGATAGAGAGATCGCCTGCCGGGGAAGGCGTCGCGCCGAGTTCGGAGCACGGACGATCGGTGTAGACCATGCCGCCGTCCGGCGCCTGGCAACGATAGATCGCGGCCTGGACAACGCGCGGTGCCACGCCGGCCGTGACCAGGAAACTGGCCAGAAGCGCGGCACGCAGCAGGTTGGTCGGGGCCGGGGACATCCGTGCAGGTTACTACCGCCCGGCGTCGCGGCGGGGCGATGGAAGGGCGCTTGGCGGGTTCCGGCGCATTGGTGGAGCAAATGAAATACAGCGTTGGCACAGGCGGCATGCTGCAGCGGCTGTTGTCGTTACATTGACGTGGATGCCACTGAATGACGACCACAAAGAGGGTGTGCCAATGAAGTTTGAAACGCTCGCGATACACGCGGGATACGAGATCGACCCGACCACCAAATCGGTGGCGGTACCGATCTACCAGACCACGTCCTACGCCTTCGACAGCACCCAGCACGCGGCCGACCTGTTCGACCTGAAGACGCCCGGCAACATCTACACCCGCATCATGAACCCGACCAACGCGGTGCTCGAGGAGCGCGTCGCGGCGCTGGAGGGCGGCGTGGGCGCGCTGGCGGTGGCGTCGGGCATGGCGGCGATCACCTATGCGATCCAGACCATCGCCCAGCAGGGCGACAACATTGTCTCGGTGAGCAAGTTGTACGGCGGAACCTACAACCTGTTCGCCCACACCTTCCCGCGCCAGGGGATCAGCGTACGGCTCGCCTCGCACGATGACATCGCCGGGCTGGAGGCGCTGATCGATGGGGACACCAAGGCGGTGTTCTGCGAGTCCATCGGCAATCCCGGCGGCGACATCGTCGATATCCGGGCGCTGGCCGATATGGCGCATCGCCACGGCATTCCGCTGATCGTCGACAACACGGTGGCGACCCCGGCCCTGTGCCGCCCGTTCGAGCACGGCGCCGACATCGTGGTGCACGCCCTGACCAAGTACATGGGCGGCCACGGGACAACGATTGCCGGAGCCATCGTGGACTCGGGCAAATTCCCGTGGGCCGAGCACAAGGCGCGCTTTCCGATGCTCAACGAGCCCGACCCGTCCTACCACGACGTGGTCTACACCGAAGCTTTCGGCCCCGCCGCGTTCATCGGCCGCTGCCGCGTGGTGCCGCTGCGCAATACCGGCGCGGCGTTGTCGCCGTTCAACGCATTTCTGGTGCTGCAGGGCATCGAGACGCTGGCGCTGCGCATGGAGCGCCACTGCGCCAACGCGCTGAAGGTCGCGCAGTTCCTGCAGGCGCACGACCACGTGGCCTGGGTGAAGTACGCCGGCTTGCCTGAGCATCCCGACCACGCGCTCGCGCAGAGCTATATGGGCGGCTGTCCGGCAGGCATCCTCACCTTCGGCATCAACGGCGGGGCCACGGCGGGGGCGCGCTTCATCGACGCGCTGCAGATGATCGTGCGCCTGGTCAACATCGGCGATGCGAAGTCGCTCGCCTGCCACCCGGCATCGACTACCCACCGTCAGCTCAATGCCGAGGAACTCGCCGCGGCCGGCGTCAGCGAGGACATGGTGCGGCTGTCGATCGGGCTGGAGCACATCGATGACATCCTCGCCGACCTCAGCCAGGCTTTGGAGGCCAGCCGGGGCTGAGGCGCGGTTGCCCGCTTACGCGAGCCGCGCCAGCACGGCCAGGGTCGGCCTGGCCAGGTTGAGCGTGTAGAAGTGCATGCCCGGGGCGCCGCCGTCGATCAGGCGCTGGCACAGCTGGGCCACCACGTCGGTACCGAACGCGCGCACGCTGGCCACATCATCGCCGTAGGCGAGCATGCGCTGCGTGACCCAACGCGGAATCTCGGCCCCGCACATCTCCGAGAACCGCCGCAGCTGGCTGAAATTGGCGATCGGCATGATGCCCGGCACGATCGGGATATCCACTCCCGCCGCGCGCACGTCGTCGACGAAGCGGAAATAGGCGTCGGCGTTGTAGAAGTACTGGGTGATCGCGCCGTCGGCGCCGGCCTTCGCCTTGCCGATGAAATGCTTCAGGTCGGCGTGCGCGTCGCGGGCCTGCGGGTGCATCTCCGGGTAGGCCGCGACTTCGATGCGGAAATGATCGCCGGTCTCGTCGCGGATGAACTCGACCAGCTCGCTGGCGTAGCGCAGGTCACCGGGGCTGGCCATGCCCGAGGGCAGGTCGCCGCGCAGGGTCACCAGCCGCGTGGCGCCCATGGAAATGTAGCGCTGCAGTTGCGCGCGGATCTCCTCGCGGCTGCCGCCCATGCAGCTGATGTGCGGGGCCGCCTCCAGGGCGTGGTGCCGCTGCAGGCGCTCGATCGTCTCCGGCGTGTGGCTCAGGGTCGAGCCGCCGGCGCCGAAGGTCACGCTGACGTAGTCGGGGACGGCCGACTTCAGCCGGGCCGCGGTGCGGTCCAGCTGCTTGCGCTGCTCGTCGGTCTTGGGCGGGTAGAACTCGAAACTGGTCGCGGTCGCGGTCATGCGGATGCTGCGGCGTGGGGTAGGCGGGAAATATATCGCTCTATCGTGATGGATGTAAATGCAAGCGGGTTTCCGGGCCGATTGCGCGGGCCGTTCCCGCCGGGCGCCCTCAAACGCCGTCTGCAGCCGATTGTGGCCGTTGGTCACCCGGCGCAACACGGCGGTGGTGGATGCGGCGATGCTTCCATCACGACAACAAGGAGCCGCAGCGATGAATCAGCCAGCCCATTCCCTCACCCGTTTCCCAAAGCGCACCCCGGCCGCCGTGGCCGCGGCGATTCTTGCTGTGGCCTCGCTCACCGCCACCGCAGCGCCGCTGGATCACCACGGCATCAGCGTCGAGGTGGTCGGCGAAGGCACGCCGGTGCTGATGATTCCCGGCCTCAACAGTGGCGCGGACACGTGGCGCGAGACCTGCCATTCATTGCGCCAGCCGGCCGCTGATGGCGCCAGCGCCATGCCGATCCAATGCCACCTGGTCCAGTTGCCGGGCTTCGCCGGCCTGGCGCCGGTGGAGGGCGAGGACTTCCTTCCGGTGATGCGCGACGGGTTGCTGGACTACGTCGTCGAGCACGACCTGCAGGGGCTGACGGTGATCGGCCACAGCCTGGGCGGAACGCTGGCCCTGCAGATGGCGATCAAGCAACCCGACGCGGTGGCCAGGCTGGTAATCGTCGACAGCCTGCCGTATTTCGCCGCCGCGCAGAATCCGGCCGCGACCGTGGCAACGACCAGACCGATGGCCGAGCAGATGCGCGCCGGTATGCTGGCGCTGGATGAGACGATGTACTTCGCCCAGGCCGAGGCTTCGCTGCTGGGCATGACCCGGGCGCCGGAGCGGGTCGAGACGCTGAAGAAGTGGGGACGCGACAGCGACCGTGCGACCACCGCCCAGGCCATGTATGAGCTCATGACAACCGACCTGCGTGGTGAGCTCGGTGCCATCCGCGTGCCGACCCTGGTGCTGGGCAGCTGGGCAGCCTACAAACCCTACGGCGCGACCATCGAATCGACGCGGAAGATCTTTGCCGACCAGTACGCCAGGTTGCCGAGCGCACGCATCGAGATGAGCCGGGGCGGCTACCACTTCCTGATGTGGGACGATCCGCAGTGGGTGCAGGCGCAGATACGCGGGTTTGTCTCGCCCTCGACCCCTTGATGCACCGAGGTGCGGGCGGTCCGCGCCGCCCGGCCTGAACGTGGACAACGCCGTGGAAGATGCCTTGCCAACCCGCCGCTTCTGGATGCTCAACGCGCTCGCGTGGAGCGCCTACGTTGCATTGAGCCTGGGCATGGCCGCCGCGTTCTCGGCGATGTCGCCGGCGATGGTGCTGATCAGCGTATCGCTGGGCGTGCTGCTCTGGCTGGTCAGCGGCGCGATTCGCGCCCGGGCCGCGCGCTTGGGGTGGTGGGAGCGCGGCTTATGGGTATTGGCGACGCGGCTGCTGGCGTCGGTGGTGATCGGGACGACGCTGGCGCAACTGGCGCTGGCGGCGATTCTGGTTCCCACGATCCTCCTGGGTTGGGTCGAGGTCGCCGGCGGCCTGTCGGCCTATCGCCCCGCCGCGACGCTGATGTACTGGACCAATACCGCGGTCGTGCTGGCGCTGTGGACCGGCCTCTGGGCCGGTGCCCATTCGGTGCGCCAGGCGCGCCGGAGCGAGCTGGCGCGACTGCGCGCGGAGGCGCGCCACCATCTGCTGGAACGCGATGCGCTCAAGGCTCGGCTCAATCCGCATTTCGTCTTCAACGCGCTCAACAACCTGCGCGCGCTGATCAACGAGGACCCGGCGCGTGCGCGCGAACTGGTCACCCGGCTGTCGAATACCCTGCGCCATGCGCTGGAGCATTCCGGCGACACCGAGGCCACTGTCGCGCGCGAGCTCGAAGTGGTGGAGGACTATCTGGCGGTGGAGGCGGTCCACTATGAGGACCGGCTGCGCGTCGTGCGCCAGGTGCCGCCTGACACCCTGCAGGCCACACTGCCGGCGATGGCGCTGCAGCTGCTGGTGGAAAACGCGATCAAGCACGGCATCGCCGTCATTCCCGGTGGCGGCGAAATCACCATCGCCCTGCATCGCGCGGGACCGGCGCTGCACGTCACTGTCACCAATCCGGTCCCGCTGACCCGCGCCGCACCCGGCCACGGCGTCGGGCTGGCCTACCTGCAGGCGCAACTCGGTGCAGGCACCGTCGACCTGCAACACAAGGGAGACACCATGGTCGCCAGCCTCGTGGTCCCGCAATGAGCGGGCCGTTGCGGGTGCTCATCGTGGAGGATGCGCGGCTGGCGAGGCGCGAGCTGCGTACCTTGCTGGCCGAGTCTGCGGACGTCGAGTGCGTGGGCGAGGCCGAGGACGTTCCCGCCGCCCGCGAGGCGATCGCGCGTTTGCACCCCGACCTGATCCTGCTTGATATCCAGCTGCCCTCGGGCAGTGGCTTTGACGTGCTCGACGGCCTGGACCCGCTGCCGGCGGTGGTGTTCGTCACCGCCTACGACCAGTACGCGGTGCAGGCCTTTGAAGCCAATGCGCTCGACTACCTGCTCAAGCCGGTCGCGGCGGCCCGCCTGGCGACCGCGTTAGACAAGGCCCGCGCCCAGATGGCCGAGCAGGACACGGCACGCGCGCCCGGGCGACGCGGCACGGACCTGCTGGCGGCCCACGACCAGGTGTTCCTGCGTGACGGCGAGCGCTGCTGGTTTGTCGCCCTGGGCGAAATCCGCCGGATCGTGGTCGACGGCAACTACGCCCGGGTCTGGTTCCGCGACCAGGACGCCCTGCTGGCGCGCAGCCTCAGCGGGCTTGAAGCGCGCATGCAGCCCGGCCTGTTCTTCCGCGCCAACCGCAACACCCTGGTCAACCTGAGGATGGTCCGCACGGTGGAGCCGTCGGTCGCCGACGGCTATGACCTCGGCATGGACGATGGCAGCCAGGTGGAGGTGTCGCGGCGGCAGGCGCGGGAATTGCGCGAGCGGCTGGCGCTCTAGGCGCCGCGCTCCCGCTGATCGTCAGCGCGCCGGGTTGCCGCGCTGGAGCCGGCCGGAAACCGCAGGCGTTCCTCTGCAACCGCCCTGTGCAGCCGCTACCCTTGCCGGGTCTCCCGCCAACCCGTGTCGCGCATGTCCATCGTCCTGACCCCGTTTGCCGTCACCCGGCTGTTCCCGCGCACCCCGCGCGGCAACACCATCCAGGACTGCACGCCAGCGCAGTTCGAGCGCCACCTCAACGAGCACGAGCCGCTCAGGATCCTTGAGGGCTACGCGCCTTTCTGCAAGCTGCACGTGCACCGCAACTGGACGTCCACCCGCTGCCTGACCGCGCCGATCACCCAGGACAACCGCCATCTGCTGCGGTCGGCGTACGAGGCGCGATCGCGCAAGGAACTGCCGGTGCTGGTGCGCTGGTTCGAGGGCCTCGAGGCGCCGGTGGCGGAGTACCTGGTGGTGATCCTCTACAGCCGCGATCAGCTGGCGAAAGAAGGCACCGCGGTGGACGCGGACTGGGGAGTGGTCGGTTGCCTGTACACGATGACGCCGGAGGAAATCCCGATGGCGCCGATCACCATGCTGCGCAACGCGCTGGGCGTGGAGGAGGGTGGCTCGGGCGTGCCTCTGGACCGCGAGGCGTACCGGCTGGCGGTGGAGTTCTGGGACAACAACGCCAACTGGCGGCCGTGACGTCAACGCGCGGCGGCGGCAACAAAAAAACGGGCGCCGTGGGGCGCCCGTCTTGCATGCAGTTCCGACCGATCCGGAACGATCAGTAGCGGTAGTGATCGGACTTGTACGGACCTTCCACCGGTACGCCCAGGTAGGCGGACTGCTCCGCGCTCAGCGTCGTCAGCTTCACGCCGATCTTCTCCAGGTGCAGGCGGGCCACTTCCTCGTCCAGGTGCTTGGGCAGGATGTAGACCTTCTTCTCGTAGCTGTCCTTCTTTTCCCACAGGTCGATCTGGGCCAGGGTCTGGTTGGAGAACGAGTTGGACATCACGAAGCTCGGATGCCCGGTCGCGCAACCCAGGTTGACCAGGCGGCCCTCGGCGAGCAGGAAGATCGCGCGGCCGTCGGCGAACACGAACTTGTCCACCTGCGGCTTGATGTTGATCTGCTCGACATCCTTGAGGCCCTTGAGCGCGTCAACCTGGATCTCGTTGTCGAAGTGGCCGATGTTGCAGACGATGGCCTGGTCCTTCATGTTCTGCAGGTGCTCGACGGTGAGCACGTCCTTGTTGCCGGTGGTGGTCACGTAGATGTCGCCGCGGCCCAGGGTGTCTTCCACCGTGGTGACCTCGAAGCCTTCCATCGCCGCCTGCAGCGCGCAGATCGGATCGATCTCGGTGACGATGACGCGGGAGCCGTAGGCCCGCAACGACGCCGCGCAACCCTTGCCAACGTCGCCATAGCCACAGACCACGGCGACCTTGCCGGCCAGCATCACGTCCATCGCGCGCTTGAGGCCGTCGGCCAGCGATTCGCGGCAGCCGTAGAGGTTGTCGAACTTGGACTTGGTGACCGAGTCATTGACGTTGATCGCAGGAACCAGCAGTGAGCCGGCTTCGGCCAGCTGGTACAGGCGCAGGACGCCGGTGGTGGTTTCCTCCGACACGCCCCTCCAGTCCTTGACCACGGTGTGCCAGAAGCCCGGGCGCTCGATGGCGACGCGCTTGAGCAGATTCTTGATCACCTGCTCCTCGTGCGAGGCGGCCTTCTCATCGACCCACGTGGAGCCGTTTTCCAGCTCGTAGCCCTTGTGGATCAGCAGGGTCACGTCGCCGCCGTCGTCCACCACCAGCTGCGGCCCCAGAAATTTCTCTTTACCGTCAGCGCCCTTGCCGTCGGGGAAGCTCAGCGCGGCCAGGGTGCAGTCCCAGTACTCCTCCAGCGTCTCGCCCTTCCAGGCGAACACCGGGGTGCCGGACGCAGCGATCGCGGCGGCGGCATGGTCCTGGGTGGAGAAGATGTTGCACGAGGCCCAGCGCACGTCGGCGCCGATGTCCCTCAGGGTCTCGATCAGCACGGCGGTCTGCACGGTCATGTGCAGCGAGCCGGTCACGCGCACGCCCTTGAGCGGCTTGTCGCCGGCGTGCTTGGCGCGGATGGACATCAGGCCGGGCATCTCGTGCTCGGCGATGTCGAATTCCTTGCGGCCCCAGTCGGCCAGGTTGATGTCGGCAACCTTGTAGTCGCCTTCCGTGGAGAAGGTGCGGGTGGTGTCTTTCATGGTCCAGCTCCGGTTCGAATCCCGCGGCACCGGTGCGGTGCGTCAAGCGGGGAGGGTGGTCGCAACCGGGCGCCGTTGTAACGGACAGAAACCACGGATGGTCTCGATCGATCCTGCCAAGCCTGGCCGTCCTGATACGACGGTCGCAGCGCCCCTCGGCGGACCGCGCCATTGTAACGGCTTGTGACGAGGCTGGAACCGGGCGGCGGCGCATCGGGACTTCCTTCACTGGCCGGCCCTCAGCAACTGTGGGAGCTTGGCCGCCTCCGCCAAAGCCCCGGCCCCCCATCCGCCGCGCCGGGGCACCACGATCGGATTCCACCTCCACCTCCCGGGATTTTCATGACCAAACCCACGCGGCGCTCCTCCGCCATCGGCCTGTTGGCCGCCCTGCTGCCATTCGCACTGCTCACCCCGGCGCTGGCCCAGACCGCCTCGCTTGACGACCAGGCCGGCTACCAGCTGCCGGTGGACACCTTGCAGGCGCTGGTCGACGCGCCGCGCCAGCCGCAGGTCCGGCTGAGCCCGAACCGCGACTTTGCGACCTTGCTCGAGACCCCGGCGCTGCCGGGCATCGACGTGGTCGCGCAACCCGAGCTGAAGCTGGCCGGCACGCGGATCAACCCGCGCACCTATGCCAGCAGCGCATTCTCGTTCGGTTCGGACCTGCAGTTGCTCGACATCGCCAAGCGCCAGGAGCTGCCGGTCACCGGCCTGCCCGCGGACCTGAAGCTGGCGGCCCTCTCATGGGCGCCGGACCAAAAGCACATCGCCTTTACCCACGTCGACAACGCCTCCGGCCATGTCGAGTTGTGGCTCGTCGAGGTCGCCTCGCGCAAGGCGCACCGCCTGCTGCAACAACCCTTGAACGCGGTGGCCGGGACCGGTTTCGACTGGCTGCCCGACAGCCGCGGCCTGCTGGTGACGCTGCGCCCGCACGGCCAGGGAGCCGCGCCCAACGCCGACGGCGTCCCCGCCGGCCCCAGCATCCAGCAAACCGATCAGGGCGCCGCGGTGCGCTCGATCCGCACCTACCAGGACCTGCTGAATAACGAGCAGGACGCGGCGATCTTCGCCCACTACCTGACCAGCCAGCTCGCACGCGTGGACCTCGCCGGCAAGCTCACGTTGCTCGGCAAGCCCGACCTGCTCATCGGCGCATCGCCGTCGCCCGACGGCAGGCACCTGCTGGTGCAGACGGTGGAGCGTCCGTTCTCCTACCTGGTGCCGTTCTCGCGTTTCCCGCGCCGCATCGAAGTGCTCGACCGCGACGGAAAGCGACTTCATACCGTCGCCCGGCTGCCACTGGTGGAAGGACTGCCGACCGGCAACGACGCGGTCGCCACCGGCGTGCGCCGCATCTCCTGGCGCAGTGATGCGCCCGCCACCCTGGTCTGGGCCGAAGCCCAGGATGGCGGTGACCCGGCGCGCGACGCGGACGTGCGTGACGTCGTGTTCGCCCACTCCGCCCCATTCAGTGGCAAGCCGGTGGAACTGGCACGCCTCGGACTGCGCTATGCGGGCGCCACCTGGGGTCGCGACGACCTCGCGCTGGTCGACGAGTTCTGGTGGAAGACCCGCCAGACCCGGCAGTGGCGCATCGCCCCGGGACAGCCCGCGCAGGCGCCGGAGCTGATCTTCGATCGCTCCTACGAGGACCGCTACAACGACCCGGGTACCCCGGTGACGCGTCCCGACGACGCGGGGAACCAGCGCCTGGTGGTGTCCAGCGATGGCGGCAGCATCTTCCTGATGGGCGCCGGTGCCTCGGACGAGGGTGACCGGCCGTTCCTTGACCGCTTCAGTCTCGCCGACAAGCAGGCCACGCGCCTGTTCCACTCGCAGGCGCCGTGGTACGAGGCCCCGGTGGCGATGCTGGATGACGACGGCAAACGCATCCTCAGCTCGCGCGAGTCGCCCAAACAGCCGGCCAACATCTACCTGCGCGAGCTGGGCGACGCGGACGCTGCGCCGGTCGCGCTGACCGACTTCCCGCATCCCACCCCGCAACTGCGCGACGTGCAGAAGGAGCAGATCCGCTACCAGCGCAAGGACGGCGTCGAGCTGACCGCCAACCTGTACCTGCCGCCGGGTTACGACGCCAAGCGCGACGGCCCGCTGCCAACCCTGCTGTGGGCCTACCCGCGCGAGTTCAAGTCCGCCGATGCGGCCAGCCAGGTGACCGGCTCGCCCTACCGCTTCAACGCGATCAGCTACTGGGGACCGCTGCCTTTCCTGACCCGCGGCTACGCGGTGATGGACGGGCCGACCATGCCGATCGTCGGCGAGGGCGACCGCGAGCCCAACGACACCTACCTGGAGCAACTGGTGGCCGGCGCCCAGGCGGCGGTGGACGAAGTCGTCCGCCGCGGCGTGGCCGACCGCAACCGGATGGCCATTGGCGGCCATTCCTACGGTGCCTTCATGACCGCCAACCTGCTGGCGCATACCCGTCTGTTCAAGGCCGGCATCGCCCGCAGCGGCGCCTACAACCGCAGCCTGACGCCGTTTGGTTTCCAGGCCGAGGAGCGCAACTACTGGCAGGCGCAGGACACCTACATGCAGATGTCTCCGTTCAACTACGCGCACCAGATCAAGGACGCGCTGCTGATCATCCACGGCGTGGACGACAACAACTCGGGCACCTTCCCGGTCCAGAGCGAGCGCCTGTTCGCGGCGATGAAGGGCCTGGGCGGCAATGCGCGGCTGGTGATGCTGCCCAACGAGTCGCACGGTTACCGCGCGCGTGAGTCGATCATGCACATGCTGGCCGAAGAGGATGCGTGGTTGGAGAAGTACGTGAAGCGCGCGGGCGATGCCGAGGTGCGTGCGACGCCGTAGGTCTCATGCCGCGACCTTCGCATGGGAGCCGTGGAGGACATCGGAGGCGGGCGTGGATGCCCTTGGGCGTGAATGTCCCCCGGCACCGGTGAAGCCGGTGCCTCCTCCTTTATTTCACACCCAAGGGCATCCACACCCGCTCCATCCAGCGTGGCGGTGGGTGCTGCAAACAAAAAACCGACTGCCGTGTTCCGACAGCGCGCCGCCGTGACCCGAATGCGTGGCCTGCAGGCCTTCGGGGCGAAGTAAAGGAGGAGGCCTCCGCCGCAGGCGGGGGCCGGGGGACATTCGCCCGGAAGGCCTGCAGGTCGCGCCCCCGGCCGACGACTTTTTTTGGCCCCGGCCCCCCGCAGCGTTACCAATCGGTCGGTTTGTAGTCCTTCAAAAACTGGCCCCACACATGGGTGCCTGTGTTGAAGCCGTCGATGATCGGATCCACGATCCGCGCCGCGCCGTCGATGATGTCCAGCGGCGGGTGGAAGCGCTCTTCCAGCGTTTTGCGTGCCGCCAGCTCGGCCGGATCCTCGTCGGTCACCCAGCCGGTGTCGACGCTGTTCATGTGGATGCCGTCGCCGTGGTAATCGGCGGCCGAGGTGCGCGTCATCATGTTCAGCGCGGCCTTGGCCATGTTGGTGTGGGGGTGCCGGGTCGTCTTGAAGTTCCGGTAGAACTGGCCCTCCACCGCCGAGACGTTGACGATGTGCCTGTCGCGGGTCGGTTCCTCGCCGTCGACCGTGCGCAGCATCAGCGGCTTGAGCCGGGCGTTGATCAGGAACGGGGCGATGGCGTTGACCAGCTGGACTTCCAGCAACTCCACCGAGGGCACTTCGTGCATCTGCAGACGCCAGGAATTGCGTCCGCGCAGGTCCACCTGTTGCAGGTCCTGGTCCAGCCGGCCTTCCGGGAACAGGTGTTTCTGGCCCAGCAGTTCCTCGGCCAGCAGCGGCACCTGGGAGAGCTCAGCGGCACGCACGAGCCCGGCCATCTGGCTGCCGGTGTTTGCCATTTCCCCGCGTGCCGCCGCGGCCTGCACCGACGCGGTGGCCTCGCCGAGCAGGTCCTGGCTGCGCAGGCCCTCGTATCCGCCGATCAGCTGGCGCACCGCCTCGGGCGTATCGCGCAGCGCAGCGGTCTCGCCGGCCATCATGTGGGCGTAGAACTCCGGCGGACGGCGCACCGTCTGGCAGGCGTTGTTGATGATGAAGTCCAGCCGCGGCCGCGTCGCCACCAGCTCGGAACAGAAGGCTTCCACGCTGGGCGTATGGCGCAGGTCCAGGCCGAAGATCTCCAGCCGGTCCGACCACTGGCCAAAGTCCGGCTCCTGGGCGTAGCGTGCGGCCGAGTCGCGCGGGAAGCGGGTCGTCACGATCAAGCCGGCGCCGGCGCGCAGCAGTTTCAGGCCGGCCTGGTAGCCGATCTTGACCCGGCCACCGGTCAGCAGGGCGACCCGGCCGCTCAGGTCCGCCAGCTCGGTGCGTTTGTGGAAGTTGAACGCCGCGCACTCGGGGCACAGCTGGTCGTAGAAGTGGTGCACGCGCGTGTATTTCTGCTTGCACACGTAGCAGTGCAGCAACTCGGGGGATTCCGTGCCGGCGGCGGCATCTGTTTGCGGCTGACCTTCCGGGCCGTGCGGCGGGAAGTAGTTCAGCGCCGTGAATACGGGCTTGCGGCGCAGGGCGCGGATGCCGGTCTGGTTCAGGACCTCGTCCGCGCGGCGGATGTTCTCGGCGTTGCGCTCGCGCTCCTGCGCCTTGAGCTTCTGCCGGCGCTGTCCAGGCTCGGGGTGATAGACCCTCGCCACTGCCTGGTGCAATCGGGAGCGGGCCGCTTTGGGCAGTTCGTCCAGCAGCGTGCGGTCGGCGGCCACCGCCTCGAGCAACTCCACTGCAACCTGCAGGCGCTCGGGCAGGGCGGTCGGTTGGGCGCTGTCGGTGGCAAGCGGCGGGGGTGGCAGGGTGGAGTCGGTGCTGGACAAGATGATGGCTTTGATCGGGGCAAGACCACCAGTTTACCGGCCGCCGGCACGGGCGGCCCCCATGGATCACCCATTGCCGCGTCGAGCCCCCGCAGCGACGCCGCGGGCACCCGGCTCAGTCGATGCCCAGCTTCTTCAGCTTGTAGCGCAGCGCGCGGAAGGTGATGCCCAGCGACGCGGCGGTGCGGGTCTTGTTGTAGCGGTTTTCCTGCAGGGCGTGCTGGATGGCGGCGCGTTCGATTTCCTCGATGTAGGAGGGCAACGCGCTGGTCGCGGTGTCCCGGGGGTCGATGGTGCGCGGGTCGATGCCCGCCGCCGCCGCCGCGGCCTGCGGCGTCTGCTCGCCGCGCGCCAGGGGCTGCAACGGTGCAACGCCGGGTTCGCGTGGCGCCTGATGCGCCGGGGCGTGTGCGGTGACCGTCTGCGGCAGGTGCAGGTCATGCATTTCGAGCTGATCGCCGTCGGCCATTGCCATCGCGCGTTCCAGGATGTTCTCCAGCTCGCGCACATTGCCCGGGAAGCTGTACCGGCCCAGTGCGTCCATCGCCTCGGCCGAAAGCGCCGGCGGCTCGCGGCCCAGGTCGGCAGCCAGGCGCTGGACGATCTTCGCGCACAGGCCCGGCAGGTCGGCCAGACGCTCGCGCAACGGCGGCACGCGCAGCTCGATCACATTGATGCGGTAGTAGAGGTCCTGGCGGAAGCGGCCATCGGCGACCATGCCGGCCAGGTCCTTGTGCGTGGCCGAGAGGATGCGTACATCCACCATCACCTCGGCGTTGGCTCCCACCGGTTTCACCGATTTTTCCTGGATCGCGCGCAGCAGCTTGACCTGCATCGGCAGCGGCAGTTCGGCGACTTCGTCCAGGAACAGGGTGCCGCCGTCGGCGCTGTGGAACAGGCCGGGCTTGTCGGCATGGGCGCCGGTGAAGCTGCCCTTCTTGTGGCCGAAGAACTCGCTTTCCATCAGCTCATTGGGGATCGCGCCGCAGTTGACCGGCACGAACGGGCCCGCGCCGCGGCTGCCTTCAGCGTGGATGGTGCGGGCGACCAGCTCCTTGCCGACACCCGACTCGCCGGCGATGTACACCGGGGCCTGGCTCCGCGCGACCTTGGTGATGGTCTCGCGCAGTTGCTGCATCGCGGGCGATTCGCCATACAGGCGGGTGGCGACGTTTTCCGGGTTGGCCCGTACCGCCGGCTTCTCCTTGAGGTCCAGCGCATGGCGGACGAGGTCGCGCAACACCGACAGCTCGACCGGCTTGGCGACGAAATCGAACGCGCCCGCCTTGAGCGCCTCCACCGCGGCGTCCACATTGCCGAAGGCGGTGATCATCGCGACCGGCGTGTCAGGGAACTGCTCGGAAATCTCCGCGATCAGGTCAATGCCGGAGCCGTCGGGCAGGCGCATGTCGGTCAGGCACAGGTCGTAACGGTTGCGGGCCAGGTGCGCGCGGGCATCGCCCAGGCTGGATGCGGTATCGCAGCGCAGTCCCATGCGGCCCAGGGTCATTACCAGCAACTCGCGGATATCGCGCTCGTCATCGACTATCAAAGCGCTGCGTGTCTCAGCCATCCCGTCCTCCGATCATGAAGGCTAGCTTAAGCGATCACGACGCAGGGAGGCAGTGGCCGACAAGCGGATGCGGAAACAGCTGCCCCCGGCGGGCAGGGCGATGAAGTCCAGCGAGGCCTGGTTGGCACGGATGAGTTCGCGCGCGATGTACAGGCCCAGCCCGGTGCCGTGGCCGGAGGTGGTGAAGAACGGCTGGAACAGCTGTTGGGCGACGCGCTCGGGAATTCCCGGCCCGCGGTCGATGACATCGATGAGCGGATGCCGGCGCTCGTCGTGGTGGATGTGGACGGTCACCCGCGCGGGTTCGCCGGGCATGCGCCCGTAGGTCAGCGCGTTGTGCACCAGCACGGTGAGAACCTGCAGGAGGTGGCGCGGGTCGACCAGCGCCTGCACCTCCGGGCGTTCCGCGGTTGCCACCAAGGTGTCGTTTTCCAGCGGATGGCCGGCCCGGTACTCGTTGACGAAGCGGTTCACCAGCGTCACCAGGTCCACGTAGTCCGGCGCGGCGGGCTCGCGCCGGGCCAGTCCGAGCACGTTCTCGACGATGCCGTTCATGCGCTGGCCCTGCTGGCGGATGATCTCCAGCAGGCGGCGGTCGGAGACCGCGATCTGGTCGGACTCCTCCAGCAGTTGCACGGCGTAGTTGATCGCCGCCAGCGGGTTGCGGATCTCGTGCGCGAGGCTGGCCGAGAACCGGCCCAGCGTGGCCAGGGTCATCGATTCGGCGCGGCGCGACAGCATCGAGGTGTCGTCCAGGAACACCAGGGTCTGGTCGCTGCCGGCGAGCAGGCGGGTGAAGCGTGGGATCACGTCGTTCTGGTCGGTCGCCACCTGCAGCGGCGCGTCGTCCACCACGCCCGACTCGCGCCACTGGGCCAGGCGCCGCGAGAGTTCCGGCAGCGCCAGGGCCAGGTCGCGATGGCCGTCGCCGGCGTCACCCAGCAGTAGCAGGGCGGCCTCGTTGGCCAGCTGCACGCGGTTGTGCCCATCCACCAGCAGAACGCCGGTGCGCAGGCGGCGGATGATCAGCTCGTTGACCTCGGTCAGGTGGGCGGTCTGGACGCCGCGCGTCTCGGCCAACTCGTAGCTGTCACGCATCTGCCGGCCCAGGATGCTGGTGATGGTGGCGACGGCGAGGTAGCCCACCGAGAACATCAGCGGCTCGGTGATCGCGCGCTCGCTTTCATCCAGCAACGTCGCCCAGAAGTGCTCACCGACAATCCCGGCGACGGCCACCATCGCCGCGCCCAGCCCCAGCCGAGGCGGCAGCAGCAGCGCCGCGGCGCCGATGTTGAACATCAGCATGAGCGCGATGCCGGTGCCGGCGACCGGAATGGCATGGATGGCCAGGATGCCGAACAGCAGGTCGCAGCAGATGCCCATGAGCGCCTGACCGCGCAGCTCGCCGCGACGGCCGAACGCAAACAGGACGGCGCCCAGGAATAGGTAGGACAGCGCGACCACCCGCGCGAGCAGGTCGTGTCGCGGCGCCTCCAGCATGTCCGCCGCCGGCCCGAACAGGACCAGCACCAGCAGCGAGCCTTCCAGCAGCCGGTACAGGGTGAAGAAGTAGAGTTCGCGGCGCAGGGCGCTGTCGGCGTCGTCGTTGGGCGGGACGGCGAGGGCTCGCGGCACGCGGTTCATCCTTGGGCAGTGGGAGGCGTACGAGTATAGGCACCGCGCGCGCGACTGCCTGCCGGCGTGCATTTTTTGCGGGCGGCGGCGTGATCGGCCACAATAGCGGGCCCCTCGCTCCCGAGCCGTTTCCGGCCGCGCCAGCGAGGGATGTCTTCCACTCCCCTCGGTGACGCATGAATTTTCACGAATACCAGGCAAAGCAGCTGTTTGCCGACTACGGCATTGCCGTGCCGGCCGGGCGCATCGCCCGCACTCCTGAAGAAGCGGTCGAAGCCGCCAAGTCCATCCCGGGCGACCTGTGGGTGGTGAAGGCACAGATCCACGCCGGTGGCCGCGGCAAGGCCGGTGGCGTCAAGCTGGCGCGGAGCTTTGACGAGGTCAAGCAGTACACCAAGGCCATGCTCGGTACGTCGATGGAGACCTACCAGACCGCCGGTGTCGCGCTGCCGATCGACTCGGTCCTGGTCTGCGAAGGCACCGACATCGACAAGGAGCTCTACCTGTCGGTGCTGGTCGACCGCAGCACGCAGACGGTGACCTTCATTGCCTCCGCCGAAGGCGGCATGGATATCGAGCAGGTCGCCGCCGAGAAGCCCGACGCGATCAAGAGCCTGCACGTGAACTACGTGGAAGGCCTGCAGCCTTACCAGTGCCGCGCGCTGGGCTTTGAGCTGGGCCTGACGGCCAAGCAGGTCAACCAGCTGACCAAGATCATGACCGGCCTGTTCAAGCTGTTCCACGAGAAGGACTTGGCGCTGGTCGAGCTGAACCCGCTGGCGATCCTGACCAATGGCGACCTCGCGGTGCTCGACGGCAAGGTCGATTCCGACGACAACGCGACCTACCGTCATCCCGACCTGGCCCAGATGCGCGACATCCGCCAGGAAGACGAGACCGAGGTCAAGGCCAGCCAGCACGACCTGAACTACGTGACCATGGACGGCAACATCGGCTGCATGGTCAACGGCGCAGGGCTGGCGATGGCGACGATGGACGTGATCAAGCTGGAGGGCGGCGAGCCGGCCAACTTCCTCGACGTGGGCGGCGGCGCGACCAAGGAGCGCGTGACCGAGGCGTTCAAGCTGATCCTGTCCAGTGACAAGGTGGAGGCGATATTCGTCAACATCTTCGGTGGCATCGTGCGCTGCGACATGATCGCCGAGGGCATCATCGCCGCGGTCAAGGAAGTGGACGTCAAGGTGCCGGTGATCGTGCGTCTGGAAGGCACCAACGTGGATGCCGGCAAGGAGCTGCTGAAGAACTCCGGCCTGGCGATCACTTCCGCCGATGACATCAACGATGGCGCCCGCAAGGCCGTCGCCGCCGTTGCCGCCTGACCACATCACCAGGATTCGATATACATGAGCGTTTTGATCAACAAGAACACCAAGGTGATCGTGCAGGGCTTTACCGGCTCGCAGGGCACCTTCCACGCCGAGCAGATGCTCGAGTACGGCACGAAGGTTGTCGGCGGCGTCACTCCGGGCAAGGGCGGCACCACGCACCTGGACCTGCCGGTCTTCAACACGGTCGCCGACGCGGTCGAGCAGACCGGCGCGGACGCCTCGGTCATCTACGTGCCGCCGGCGTTCGCCGCGGACGCGATCCTTGAAGCCGCCGATGCAGGCATCACTGTCATCGTGTGCATCACCGAAGGCATCCCGGTGCTGGACATGCTGCGGGTCAAGAACGTGCTGAACGACTACGAAGACGTCGTGCTGATCGGCCCGAACTGCCCCGGCGTGATCACCCCGGGCGAGTGCAAGATCGGCATCATGCCGGGCCACATCCACACCGTCGGCAAGATCGGCATCGTCAGCCGCTCCGGCACCCTGACCTACGAGGCGGTCAAGCAGACCACCGACGTCGGCCTGGGCCAGTCGACCGTCATCGGCATCGGCGGTGATCCGATCCACGGCCTGGACTTCATCGACTGCCTGAAGCTGTTCCAGGACGATGAGCAGACCGAAGGCATCATCATGGTCGGCGAGATCGGCGGCAGCGCCGAGGAAGAGGCGGCCGAGTTCATCGCGCAGTACGTGACCAAGCCGGTGGTCGGCTTCATCGCCGGTGCCAGCGCCCCTCCGGGCAAGCGCATGGGCCACGCCGGTGCGATCGCCTCCGGCGGTCAGGGCACCGCTGAGGGCAAGTTCGCGGCGATGGAGAAGGCGGGCGTGACCACGGTCAAGTCGCCCGGCGACCTGGGCGCGGCGATCGCCAAGCGACTGGCGAGGTAGGGCCTCGCACTAGGTAATAAAAAGGCCACCTTCGGGTGGCTTTTTTTTTGGCTTTTTTTTCGGGGCGCTGGCGCGGGTTAGAGCATCGTTCGGGTCGCTGGTGATTGTGGTGGCCGAGGGGCGTGGCCTGCATGTCC
This sequence comes from Lysobacter ciconiae, assembly GCF_015209725.1. Classification (NCBI taxonomy): domain Bacteria; kingdom Pseudomonadati; phylum Pseudomonadota; class Gammaproteobacteria; order Lysobacterales; family Lysobacteraceae; genus Novilysobacter; species Novilysobacter ciconiae. The sequence goes on from NZ_CP063656.1 coordinate 618,987, forward strand.
TCCGGGCGAATGTCCCCCGGCTCCCGCCTGCGGCGGGCGCCTCCTCCTTTATTTCGCCCGGAAGACACACAGGCCACGCCTTTGCTGACGATTCGCCTCCACAAGCACCAGCCATGCTGGAACGACGGGGGTGGGTGCCCTTGGGGCGAAGTAAAGGAGGAGGCACCGGTTTCACCGGTGCCGGGGGACATTCGCCGCAAGGGTATCCACCCCTGGCGCCTTAACTAATCAGCCGTTGCGCCGCCTTCTTCCACGTCACCAGCATCGAGCGCCTCTTCTGCGCCCCACGGAGCCGGCGGGGTGGCAATCGGCCGGGTCAGGTCAAAGCCGACCCGGAACATCCGGTCCTGATCGGTGCGTGCCAGTTCGTAGACAAAGCGCTGCCCCGGATCGATTTCCATGGCCCACACGTTGGTGTTGGAGACGTCCATCCCTTCGCGAGTAAACATTTCCTGTGAGAAGGTGTCGACCGGAAATTCCTGGCGCGTCGCGCTGCCGGAAGATGCTGTCTCCCCGCCGTACATGGTCACCGGGTCGTCGCTGCCGTCCTCCAGTCGGTGATCGTGTTTCAGGCGCAAGCCTTCATCGGTCCGTGTAAGTACCCAGGTGCGCGAGTAGTTGTCGCCGACGTTGAAGGGGATGCGGATCTCCCGGTCGCTGCAGTCGCGCACGTGCATGGTCAGGGTCTGGTCGCGGAACGGGTCCGGACCGTCGCTGACGGGGCGGTCGGTCAGCACGCTGCCCTCGAACGCCTTGCCGCACAGCGCGGTGATGCGGTCGAAGAACGCCTGCTGCGGGTCGGCGGGCGCTGCAGCCGGGGTGTCGGCAGCGGTGGTGGTAGTGGTGGTATCGGTCGCCGACGGACTGCAGGCGGCGAGGGCGGCGGCGAAAGTCGCCGGCAGGAGGATGCGGGAAATAGTCATCCAGTCACGCTAGCCGGTTTCGACCGTGCATGCCATGCGGGGGTGCCGGAAGCCGTGCACTCAGGTGATGCCGACAGGAAAAGTGTGCAAGTTGAGGTGGCGCGGCGAAGGAGCGCCCGCCCAAGGACGCGAATGCGCGGTGACGTCTCGACGCTGACATCGCGCGATCACTGGACTGCCGTGGATTCCAGTAACCAGTCACGAAATGCCGGGTAGTCGAGTCCGAGCGGTGTGGCTGTCGCGGATCGGGCGAGCGCCGCTGCGAGGGCCGGCGGTGGCTTCACTTCATGGCCGATCAGGGGCTCCACCACCCTCTCGAACTTGGCCGGGTGCGCGGTGGCGACGACCGCCCATGGGCGCCTATCGCCATGGGCGCGGAGGCTCTCGAGTGCGTGCAGCGCCACCGCGGTATGCGGACAGGGGACGAGTCCATGCCGGGCGGGAGCACCGGCAATGGCTGCGCTGATCTGGCCGTCGTCCACGCTGCAGGCCCGCATCGATGCACGCACCGCGGCGTCATCAACATGCCACCAGCGCAGGCGCTCGAAGTTGCTCGGCGCGCCGACGTCCATCGCATTGGCGAGGGTCGCCTTGCCGGCTTGCGGGCGGTAGTCCGCGCCGTCGAAGTAGCGTGGCAATACGTCGTTGGCATTGCTGGCGATCACGATGTCCCCGATCGGCAGGCCCATGCTGCGCGCCAGCCATGCGGCCAGGGCGTTGCCCAGGTTCCCGGTCGGAATGACGAAGTTGAGCGACGTGCCGTGGTCGGCCCGGAACTGCAGCGAGGCGTGGGCGTAGTACGCCATCTGCGGCAGCAGCCGGCCCAGGCTGATGCTGTTGGCCGACCCCAGCGTGATCGATTCGCGTAGACCGGCATCGGTGAGCGCCTGCTTCACCAGCTGCTGGCAATCATCGAAGGTGCCCTCGACGCGCAGCGCCTGCACGTTGTCGCCAAAACAACCCAGCCCATGCGCCTGGCGCGGAGAGACGCGTCCATCGGGATACAGGATCACCACGCGGAATCCCTCACGCCTGTGGAATGCCGCGCCGACCGCGGCACCGGTATCGCCGGAGGTCGCGACCAGGATGGTGGTGGGCGGCGCGCCCGATTCGCGCAGGCGCGAGAGCGCTTCGGCGAGGAAGCGCGCGCCGATGTCCTTGAACGCGGCCGTCGGTCCGTGGAAAAGCTCGAGCAGGTAGTCGCCGGCACCCTGCAACGGGCGCAGCGGCACCGGGAAATCGAAGGCCGCGCGGCACATGTCCGCCAGTTGCGGCTCCAGACGCGAGCCGGCGAAGTACGGGCCGAGCAACGCGGCGGCGGTATCGGCGAGCGTGGCGCCGGCCTTGTCGAGGTGTGCCTCCGGAATCGCTAGAGGTACATACAGGCCACCATCGGGCGCCAGCCCGGCCGCCAGGGCGTCATCGATCCCGACCTCGGGCGACCCTCCACGGGTGCTGGCGAACTTCATGCGACCACTTCCGCGCGCGGGCCATTGATGGGCGACAGGTGCACGTCGCTGTCCAGGCCGACCGCGGCAAACGCGGCCTGCATCGCGGTAGCGGCGGTCTGCGCCTGCTCGATGTCGGCGAACCAGCCGAACACGCTGGGGCCGGCGCCCGAGATGCTCGCGCCCAGGGCTCCATGGGCGAGCGCGGCAGCCTTCACCTCGGCGAAGCCCGGTACGAGCGAGGCGCGGCGGGGTTCCACCAGCACGTCGCGTAGACCTTCGGCGATCAGGGTGAGATCACCGCGCGCCAGGCCGGTCAGGAACAGGGCCAGATGCTCGCTGTGCTGGACGACCTGACGCAGCGGGTAGGGCGCCGACAAGGCTTCGCGCGCGAGCCGGGTCTCGAGCACGTGGTGCGGATGCACCACCGCGCACACCAGCGGCGGCGCCGACAGCGGAATCGCACGGGTCGGGGTGGCCAGCACGACGCCGCCGAACAGCATCGGTGCCACGTTGTCGCCGTGCACGCTGCCGCTGGCGACGGACTCACCCAGCAGCGCCAGCGGATACAGCTGGTCGCGGGTCAGTGGCTGCTCCAGCAGCGCATTGGCCGCCACCAGCGCCGCCACGCACGACGCCGCCGAGCCGCCAAGACCCGAACCCAGCGCGATGCCCTTGTGCAGGCGCAGCTCAAACCCGTGTGCGATGCCGTATTGCTCGCGCAACTCCATCAGCGCGCGTCCGGCGGTGTTGCGCCCGGCCTCGCGCGGCAGTTGCGCTGCGCCCGCGCTGTCGCCGTCGATGCCGCTTATGGTGACCGTGGGCGCGTCGACCCGGCGCACGAAGGCGCGGTCGCCCGGGCCCTCGATGCTGTGGCCGAGCAGGTCGAAACCCACGCCGATGTTGCCGACGCTGGCGGGCGCGAATGCGGTGGCTTCCTGGCGCGGCGTAGCCCCGGAGCTACCGGCGCGGGCGGCGCCGGATGTGTGCCTCGGCCGGTCGATATCCGTTTTCACAGTCGTGCCCCGAGCGCCTGCGCAATGGCCAGCACGTCGCCGAACACGCCGGCGGCGGTGACCTCCGGCCCGGCGCCGGGGCCCTGCACGACCAGTGGGTTGTCGGTGTAGCGACGGGTGTGGAACTGGATCAGGTTGTCGGTCAGACGGGTGTACAGGCTGGCGTGTCCTGCCGGCGGCACCACCAGGGCGACGCTCGCACGCCCGTCGCGGTCCATCCGGGCCAGGTAGCGCAAGGCGCCGCCGCCGGCCAGCGCGTCGTCAAGTCGCGCCTGCAGCGGTGTATCCAGCTCCTCCAGGCGGGCAAGGAATTCCTCCAGCGGAACATCCTGCAGCGGCGGCGGCACAAGGTTTTCGATCTCGACATCCTCCAGTGACAGCATGCGACCGGCCTCGCGGGCGAGGATCACCAGCTTGCGGGCGACATCGATGCCCGACAGGTCATCGCGCGGGTCGGGTTCGGTATAGCCCAGCTCGCGCGCCTCGCGCACCAGCGCGGAGAACGGCACGCTGCCATCGAAGCGGTTGAACAGCCACGCCAGCGTGCCCGACAACACGCCCTCGAAGGCGGTCAGTTCGTCACCGGTGTCGAGCTGGTTGCGCAGGGTCACGATCACCGGCAGGCCGGCGCCGACGGTGGCCTCGTAGCCGAAGCGGCCGCCGTGTCGGGTGGCGGCGCGGATCGCCTGGTAGCGGGCCAGGTCGCCGCTGCCGGCGTGCTTGCTCGGCGTCACGACATGGATGCCGGCGGCCAGCCAGTGCGGGTAGTAGTCGGCGATGGCGTCGCTGCCGCTGCAATCCACGATCAGCGCGTGCGGCAGATGGCTGGCGCGGACGTGATGGGCGAACGCATCCAGGTCCAGCGCCTCGCCGGCCTCCAGTGCCTCCAAAGCCTGTTGCGGCGGCAGGTTGCGAGGCGCCAGGCTCATGCGGCGGCTGTTGGCGATCGCGCGCAGGCGCAGGTCGATGCCGCGCTGGCCCTCACCAGCTAGGCGCTGCAGCGAATCGGACAGCTGGCCGAGCAGGGCACGGCCGACCTTGCCGGGCCCGATGAGGCCAATGGAGAGTGTCTGCGGCGAAAGCCAGAACGCGGAATGCACGGCGCGCAAACCGCGCACGGCATCGGCGGCGTCCAGCGCGACGGAGATGTTGCGTTCGCTGGCGCCCTGGGCGATCGCGCGGATGTTGACCCGCGCCTTTGCCAGACCATCGAACAGCCGTGCGGCCACACCGGGGGAGCCGACCATGCCGTCGCCCACGGCGGCGAGGATGACGATGCCCGGCGTCACCTCGACCCCGGCGACCAGCCCTTCTTCAATGGCGTCGGCGAAGGCGCTGGCGACCGCCTCGCGGGCCTGCGCCGCCTGCGCCTCGCGCACCACGCAGCAGATCGAATGCTCGCTGGAGCCCTGCGAGATCATCGTCACCGAGACGCTTGCGGCATGCAGGGCCGCGAACATCCGCTCGGCGGTCCCCGGCACCCCGATCAGGCCGGCGCCACTGAGTTCCAGCAGGGCCATGCGTTCCACCAGGCTGAGGCCTTTCACCGGCGACGCGGCTGCGGCGGACTCCAGGCTGATCACGGTGCCGGGGGCTGCTGGGTTGCGGGTGTTGCGGATGCGGATCGCCAGTCCGGCCTGCAGCGCCGGCGCCATGGTGCGCGGGTGCAGCACGCTGGCACCGAAATAGGAGAGCTCATTGGCCTCGGCGTAGGACATGGAATCCAGGCACACCGCATCCGGCACAAGCCGCGGGTCAGCGCTGAGCACGCCGTCGACGTCGGTCCAGATGGTGAGCTCGTTGGCATGCAGCAGGCGCCCGAACGCGGCCGCGGAATAGTCGCTGCCATTGCGCCCCAGCGTGGTATTCGCGCCCTCGCCATCGCGGGCGATGAAGCCGGTGATGACGCGGCCACGGGAGCATTGCTGCTCCCGCTCCGACCACTGTGCCAGGCGCGACTGGCTGGCCTCCCAGTCAACCGTGACGCCCAGCTCGCCGGGGTTGGCGACGAGCACCTCGCGCGCGTCCAGGCAGCCCCAGCCGGCATCGGCGCCCCCCAGCGCGACCTGCAACACGCGCGCGGAACAGACCTCGCCCAGGCCATGCACGCCTGCGATGTCGGCCTCGCTGCGCGCCTGCCCCGACGCCATCGCCGTCAGCGTGTCGCCCAGCGCGGCAAACCGGGCTTCCAGCCATTCGTGCAGGCCATGCGCCGAGCCCGAATCCAGCACATCCGCCGCGTCCAGATGGCGCTGGCGAAGCGCCATGAAGGCCGGCTTCCAGTCCGTGCCCGCAATGCTGGCATCGGCCAGCGCGATCAGGGTGTCGGTGACCCCGTGCATCGCCGAGACGACGACGAACTGGAGGCCGGACGCTGCCGCATCCATTTCGTCGAGGAGGGCGGCAACGCGCTGGTTGTGGGCGGCGTCGGCAAGGCTGCTGCCACCGAACTTGTGCACGTGGACGGACTTGAGGCCCGGCGCAAGTGGCTGCCCCGGATCGGTGCGCGGCGGGGCAAGGGGGGAGGGCATTCGGGAATCCTGTGGGTCTGCGTTGGGGAGGGCGTGGCTTAAGGTTCAGTCGCGCATGCAAACGGCGTAGCAGCGGACCTGCAGGTTTTCCAGCACTGCCGCGGTGGCGGCGCGGGTGCCGATCGCTGCGCCACTGCCCTGGATGTCGGCGGTGAAGGCACCTGAGTCCAATGCCTGCGATACCGCCTGCTCCACGCAGTCCGCCTCGTCGTCCAGTCCGAGCGAGTGGCGCAGCAGCATCGCCGCACTGAGTATCGCCGCAACCGGGTTGGCGATGCCGCGACCGGCGATGTCGGGTGCCGAGCCGTGAATCGGCTCGTACACGCCGGGCTTGCCGTCGCCCAGCGAGGCCGACGGCAGCAGGCCCATCGATCCGGCCAGCATCGAGGCCTCGTCGGTGAGGATGTCGCCGAACATGTTCTCGGTCACGATCACGTCGTACTCGCGCGGACGCGACAGCAGGTGCATCGCCATCGAGTCGACCAGCTGGTGTTCCAGGGTGATGTCGGGGAACTCGTCTGCGACCACCCGGGTGGCGACCTCGCGCCACAGGCGCGAGGTTTCCAGCACGTTGGCCTTGTCCACCGAGGTCAGGTGGCCGCGGCGCTGGCGGGCCAGCTGCCCTGCGCGGCGGACGACGCGCTCGACTTCGCTCACGCTGTACTCGCACAGGTCGCTGGCGCTGTCGCTGGCGCGCTGTTTCCGGCCGAAGTAGATCCCGCCGGTCAGCTCCCGCACCACCACCAGGTCGACCCCGTTGAGCAGGTGCGGTTTGATTGGCGAGGCACCCAGCGCGGCGGGGTGCGGTTTGACCGGACGCAGGTTGGCGTACAGGCCCAGACCCTTGCGCAGCGCCAGCAGGCCCTGCTCGGGCCGGACGCTCGCCTTTGGATCGGACCACTTCGGCCCGCCCACGGCGCCCAGCAATACGGCGTCGGCGGTGCGGCAGGCATCCAGCGTGCTCTGCGGCAAGGCCTCGCCGGTGGCGTCAATGGCGGCGCCACCGATCAGGTGCTCATTGAAGCTGAAGCGATGGCCGTAGGCGGACTCGACCGCTTGCAGGGCTTCCACGGCGGCGGCGGTGACCTCCGGGCCGATCCCGTCACCGGGCAGGACAACAATGTCAGCGTGCATGGTTCAACTCCTCGTAACGGGCGATGGCGGGTTCCTGCTTGAGCAGGTAGCCGAGCTGGTCGACGCCTTCCAGCAGGCAGGTGCGCGCGAACTCGTCCAGCGGGAAGGCGAACCGGCGGCCGTCGGACAGGCGCACCTCACTGCTGGCGACATCGATGTGCAGTGCGATGCCCGGCCGGGCGAGCAGCTCCTCGACGATGGCTTCGGGCAGGACGATCGGCAGCAGGCCGTTCTTGAGTGCGTTGCTGCGGAAGATGTCGGCGATCTGGGCACTGATCACCGCCTGCAGGCCGAGATCGAGCAGGGCCCAGGGCGCGTGCTCGCGCGATGAGCCGCAGCCGAAGTTGCGGCCGGCGACCAGGATCTGCGCGTCGCGGTTGGCCGGGTCGTTGAAGGGAAATGCCGGGTCCGGGGTGCCATCGGCGCGCTGGCGCCAGTCATGGAAGGCGAACCGGCCCAGACCCCGGCGCTCGGTGGTGGTCAAAAAACGTGCGGGGATGATCTGGTCGGTATCGATGTTGCGTTCGCGCAGGACGACCGTGCGCGAGCGCAGTTCGGTGATGGCGCTCATGACGTGGCCTCCGCGACGACGTTGCGCGGCGGTGTATCGGCTGCGGTCGGCCCACGGCTCTCTTCGCGCAGGAACGCCTCCGGGTCGGTGATCTCCCCGCGCACGGCGCAGACCGCCGCGGTCAGCGGCGAGGCGAGCACGGTGCGTGCACCCTGGCCCTGGCGACCTTCGAAGTTGCGGTTGCTGGTGGACACCGCCAGTTGCCCGGGCGCGACCAGGTCACCGTTCATCGCGATGCACATCGAGCAGCCCGGCTCGCGCCATTCCGCGCCGGCGGCCCGCACGATCCGGTCGATCCCCTCGGCTTCGGCCTCGCGCTTGATCTGCACTGAACCGGGCACCACCAGCATGCGCACGCGCGGGTGCACCTTGCGGCCGCGCAGGATCCCTGCCGCCTGGCGCAGGTCGTCCAGCCGCGAATTGGTGCAGCTGCCGATGAACACCACGTCTACCGGTTGTCCGGCCAAGGGCTGGCCGCCGGCGAAGCCCATGTACGCCAGTGCCTTGCTGTCGTCATCATTGCCGGGCGGGGGCAACGGCAGGTCGATCGCGGTCACCTGGCCGGGGTGGGTGCCCCAGGTCACGGTGGGCCGGATGTCGGCCGCATCGATGCGGACCTCGCGGTCGAAGCGCGCGCCATCGTCGCTGCGCAGCGTGCGCCAGCGCGCGACCGCCTGTTCGAACGCCTCGCCCTGCGGCGCGCGCGGCTTGCCGCGCAGGTACGCGAAGGTGGTCTCGTCGGGAGCGATCAGGCCGGCGCGGGCGCCCGCCTCGATCGACATGTTGCACACCGTCATCCGCTCATCCATCGACAACGCGCGTATGGCGCTGCCGCGGTACTCGATGACGTGGCCGGTGCCACCGTTGACGCCGATCACCCCGATCACGTGCAGGATCAGGTCCTTGGCGGTCACCGACGCTCCCAGTTGGCCGTCGATGGTGATCGCCAGCGTGCGCGGCTTGCGTTGCAGCAGGCATTGGGTGGCCAGCACGTGGACGACCTCGCTGGTGCCGATGCCGAAGGCCAGCGCGCCGAACGCGCCGTGGGTCGCGGTGTGGCTGTCGCCGCAGACCACGGTCATGCCCGGCTGGGTCAGCCCCAGCTCGGGTCCGATCACGTGGACGATCCCGCGATGGTCGCTGTCGAAATCGAACAGTTCGATGCCGCGGCGCGCCGCGTTGTCGCGCAGGGTCGCGACCTGCTTCTCGGCTTCGGGCGTTGCGTAGGGCAGGCTGCCGTCCGCGTTGCGCGGCAGGGTCGGGGTGGAGTGGTCCAGGGTGCCCTTGGTCAACTCCGGGCGGCGCACCTTCAGGCCGCGCGAGTCCAGCTCGGTGAAGGCCTGCGGCGTGGTCACCTCGTGGATCAGGTGCAGGTCGATGTACAGCACGGCCGGCGAGGCCTCGCTCTCAGGGCTGACCAGGTGGCGATCCCAGAGCTTGTCGAACAGCGTACGCGGCGCGCCGCTGCCGGCGCGGTGGATGCGGTTGGCGATGTCCAGCCACGCCAGCGCGGACGCCTCCAGGATGTCGGTGCTGGTGCCCGAGCCGGTGTGCTCGACGCCGTCCAGGGTCGCGACCACGCTGGCCTGGCCCTGGGCGTCATCGCCGGCGGTGATGCTGGAGATCTGGAAGCTTTCGATCTCCAGCGGCAGGTCCGCCGACCGCGACAGGGCCGCAAACAGGGCGTGCACCGGCCCGTCGCCGACGGCCGCCTCTTCGGCGACCGTGCCGCACGGCCTGGCCAGGCGGACGCTTGCGGTCGGCAGCATGCCCTCACCCACGCCGGTGGATGCGTGCACGCGCAGCAGCCGGAAGCCGCGCCGCAGCGGCGCGTCGGTGCCCAGCACCAGCGTCTCCAGGTCGGCGTCGAAGACTTCGCGTTTCTTCTCGGCCAGCACCTTGAACGCCTCAAAGACGTCGTTCAGGCGGGTGTCGTCGACCATCAGGCCCAGCGTCTGCAACCGGTCGATGAGGGCCGCGCGGCCGCTGTGGCGACCCATCACCATCTGCGACTGCTCCCAGCCCACGTCCTGAGGACGCATGATCTCGTAGGTGCCGCGGTGCTTGAGCATGCCGTGCTGGTGGATGCCGGATTCGTGGGCGAACGCGTTCTGCCCGACGATCGCCTTGTTGCGCTGCACGCGCATGCCGGTGATCCGCGACAGCAGGCGCGAGGTCGGCACCAGCCGGCGCGTATCGATCCGCGTGGTCGCATTGAAGTAGCTGCGGCGCACGTTCAGCGCCATCACCAGTTCCTCCAGGGCGCAGTTGCCGGCCCGCTCGCCGATGCCATTGATGGTGCATTCGACCTGCCGGGCGCCGCCCTCGATCGCGGCCAGGCTGTTGGCGACGGCCAGGCCCAGGTCGTTGTGGCAGTGCGCGCTGAACACCGCGCGCTTCGCGTCACGCACGTTGACGCGCAGGTATTCGAACAGGGAGCGGATCTCCGCCGGCGTGGTGTAGCCGACGGTGTCGGGGATGTTCAGCGTGGTCGCGCCGGCGGCGATCGCCGCGCTGCAGACCTCGACCAGGAACTCGGGCTCGGTGCGCAGGGCATCCTCGGCCGAGAACTCGACGTCGTCGAGGTAGCGCCGTGCCATTTCCACGCCCATCACCGCGCGTTCGATCACCTGCTCTTTGTTCAAGCCGAGCTTGTGCTCGCGATGCAGCGGGCTGGTGGACAGGAACACGTGCATGCGCGCGTCTTCGGCGCCTTCCAGCGCGCGCGCGCTGGCTTGGATGTCGCCGGTGTGGCAGCGCGCCAGCGCCGCCAGCGTGGAGCCGCGTACTTCCCGCACGATCCGGCGGGTGGCCTCGACTTCCGCCTCCGAGCTGGCCGGGAAGCCGACTTCGATCACGTCCACCCCGAGGTCGGCCAGCGCGTGGGCGAACCGCAGCTTCTGCGGCGCGGTCATGCTGCAGCCCGGCGACTGCTCGCCATCGCGCAGGCTGGTGTCGAAGATGCGTACGTGCCCGGCAGACGAGTGTTCGCCGGGTACGTGCCCGGCAGGAGCGTGTTCGTCGTGTGCGGCGTCGGAAATGGCTACGTCGGGTTCGTGGGTGCTCATGCGGGAATGACCTCGGGAGTGGGCGCCGGCGTGGGTTGTTCCACGGGGCGGGACGGCGCGGAGGCCGTGCTGGCAGGGGAAAGAGGGCGGACCGAGGCGGCACGCGTGGGCGGCGCGATGTCGCGGCTGCGGCGACGCGGGCGGCGCGGTGCGCGCGGGCGGACGTCGGCGAGCAGCTGGGCCAGCACGCTGGCGTCGATGTTGCCGCCGGAGACGACCGCGCATTTGCGCCGACCGGCAACCCGGCGACCGGCGGCCAGCGCCAGCGCGCCGGCACCTTCGGCGATGACGTGCTCTTCCAGCGCCAGCCGGACCAGGGTTTCGCGCAGCTCCGCCTCGCGCACGATCACGATGTCGTCCAGCAACTCGGCCAGCAGCTCTCGGGTCAGCACCCCGGGCTCCTTGACCCGGACCCCGTCGGCAAGGGTGGTGGCACTCTCGCGCAGCTCGAAGTCGCCGCGCAGCGCACGCGCCATCGAGTCCACGCCTTCGACCTGGGCGCCGACGATGCGCACGCCTTGGGATTTGAGCGCCAGCGCCACTCCGGAGGCCAGCCCGCCCCCGCCGATCGGCACCAGCACGACGTCGGGTGCCAGCGCGGCCATCTCCAGGCCGACGGTGCCCTGGCCGGCGATCACATCGGGATCGTCGAAGGCCGACAGCAGGCGGTAGTCGTTCTGCTCGGCCAGCTCGGCGGCGAAGGCCCTGGCTTCGTCATAGGTATCGCCGTGCAACCGGACGGTCGCGCTCCAGTGGGCCACGCCGGCGACCTTGGTCTGCGGGGCATTGCCCGGCATCACCGCAATGACCGGCACGCGCAGACGGTAGCCGGCCCAGGCCAGCCCCTGCGCGTGGTTACCGGCCGACGCCGCGATCACCGGCCGCTGGTCGCCACGCTCGCGCATCGCCAGCAGCGCGTTCATCGCCCCGCGCACCTTGTAGGACCCGGTCCGCTGCAGGTTTTCCAGCTTCAACCAGCAGCCGAAACGCTCGGCATAGTGCAACGGCGTCGCCGCCAGATACGGCCGCAACCGCGCCTGCGCCGCCAGCACGGCGGAAGCGTTCACACCCGCCATTGCCATCGCCTCAGTCACGGGGCAGGCCTACATCCGTCAGCCAGGCGCGATGGCTGCTGTCCGCGCCACTGACCACATCGCGGTACAGCTGGGCGATCTCCCTGCCGCGCTTGTCGTACGCAAAGCGGTGCTCGTTGAGGATGTTGATCGGGGTGACTTCCGCCGCCGTACCGCAGACGAAGACCTCGTCGGCCTGCATCAGCTCGGCCAGCGGGACCGCGCGCGACTCCGCACCGGTCAGCGCGATCACCGTGTCTCGGGTGATGCCTGGCAGCGCATCGGCGTGCTCGACGGCGGTGAGCTTGTCGCCGTTGAGCATGAACACGTTGGCGCCGGTGCACTCCACCACCATGCCCGCCTCGTCGACGAACAGGGCCTCGTCAAACCCGCGCGTCTTGGCCTCGTGCTTGGCCAGGATCGAGTTGACGTAGGCCCCGCACAGCTTCAGCGGCGGCAGCGAGGTTGCCGGATTGCGGCGCCACGAGGACACGCCCAGCTTCACCGCGCTGCCCGACAGATGCACCACGGTGCCGAAGGTGGCGACCATCAGGTGCTTGCTCAGCGGCGCGACGTCCAGGCCGATCGAGCCGGTGCCGCACCACGCCAGCGGCCGGATATAGGCCGCGCTCTGGCGGTTCGCGCGCAGCACCTGCAAGGTCGCCGCCGTCGCCTGCCGGACGTCGAAGTCGATGCCCAGCAGCTCGCAACCCTTGCGCATCCGCTCCATGTGTTCGGGCAGGCGGAACACCGCCGACCCGCCATCGACGGTCTGGTAACTGCGGATGCCCTCGAACACGCCGCTGCCGTAGTGCAGGGCGTGCGTGGTCAGCGGCGCCAGCGGCGCGTCGGCGCGGACCAGTTCGCCGTCGAACCACAGCTGCAGCACGGGGTTTCCCGCGGCGTCTTTCAGCGCCATGGCGATACTTCCACGGCGAGGCAGTCGTGCAGCTTGTGCAGCTGGGCCTGCAGACCCTCGCCGCAGCGCTGGCCTTCCACGTTCATGCGCAGGTGCCAGTGCTCGCCGTCGGGCTGGAGTCCGCCGTCGACGCCGACGGTCTGGAAGCCGCGGCGCTCGGCGGTGCCGATCACCCGGGCCAGTGCGCCCTCTGCGCGGCGCATGACGAGGTCAATCTGGTAGCGCATGTGCGTTCTCCGGTTGGGGCGAATGGGGTGGGGTTGCGTGGACGTGGGTCACGCCGGCCTGGGCGGGCGAGGCGTGGCTGGCGACTGCTGCGGCGGCGTTCGCGCCCGGGATCGCACGCGGCGCCGTTGATTCGTGGAGCATCTGCGCGTTGTTGTGGTTGGGCGGCACCAGCGGCCAGACGTTGGCGTGGGCATCGATGGAGACATGCAGCAGCGCCGGCCCTGGTGCAGCGATCAGGCGCTGCAGCGCCGCCTCGCAGTCGTCCGCGCGGGACAGCGCGAAGGCCTGGATCCCGAACGCGGCGGCGACGGCGACAAAATCCGGGTTGTCGGACAGGTCGGTTTCCGAATATCGGTGCTCGAAAAACAGTTCCTGCCATTGCCGGACCATGCCCAGGCGCTGGTTGTCGAGCAGGACGATCTTTACCGGCAGCCGGTAGCGCATGAGGGTTGCCAGCTCCTGCACGTTCATCAGGAACGACCCGTCACCGCTGACACAGAACACCTGCGCCTGCGGGTCGGCCATCTGCGCGCCGATGGCAGACGGCAGGCCGAAGCCCATCGCGCCCAGACCACCGCTGGTCAGGTGCTTGCGCGGATCGTTGAAGCCCCAGTGCTGGGCGACCCACATCTGGTGCTGGCCGACGTCGCAGCTGACCACGGCCGCCGGCGCCAGCTCGGACAAGCGGCGCAGCAGCGCCGGCGCGTAGACGGTGGCGGTCGGAGCGTCGTAGCGTGCGGCGTACTGGCGTTTGCGCGACTGGCAGGTGCTCCGCCAGGCCGAACATTCCGGCATGGCCGTGGCCAGCTGGTTGAGGCTGTGCTGCAGCTCGCCATGCAGCACCGCATCGCAAGGGCGCAGCTTGTTGAACTCCGCCGGGTCCACGTCCAGGTGGATGACCTTGGCGATCGGCGCGAACTGGTCCAGCCGCCCCGTTGCGCGATCGTCAAACCGCGCGCCGACCACCACCAGCAGATCGGCCTCCTGCACCGCCATGTTGGCCGCGCGGGTGCCGTGCATGCCCAGCATCCCCAGATTCAGCGGATGCGCGTCGGGCAGGGCACCCAGCCCGCGCAGGGTCAGCACCGTGGGCACCTGCACGGATTCCACGAAGGTGCGGAACTCGGCCACCGCATCCCCCAGTGCGATGCCGCCACCGCCATAGACGACCGGGCGGCGCGCCTTGGACAGCAGCTCCAGCGCCGTGACCAGGTCGACGTTGGTCGCCGGCGGCGCCGGGTCCACTGGCGCGGGAACGTGCGCGGGCAAATGCGCCGCCGTCGCCAGCTGCACGTCTTTGGGCAGGTCGATCAGCACCGGTCCGGGCCGGCCGCTGCGGGCCAGCCGGAACGCTTCGCGCACCACCTCGGGCAGCTGATCGACGCTGCGCGGGATGAAGCTGTGCTTCACCACCGGCAGGGTCATGCCGAACACGTCCACTTCCTGGAATGCGTCCGTGCCCATCAGCGTGGTCGCCACCTGTCCGGTGATCACCACCATCGGCACCGAATCGAGCATCGCATCGGCGATGCCGGTCACCAGGTTGGTCGCGCCCGGGCCGGAGGTGGCAATGCACACCCCGACCCGGCCGCTGGCGCGGGCATAGCCATTGGCCGCGAACGCCGCGCCCTGCTCATGCCGCACCAGCACGTGCTTCAGTTCGCAGCCGTACAACGCATCGTAGAACGGCATGATCGCGCCACCCGGATAGCCGAACAGCGTGTCCACCTTTTCCGCGGACAGTGCCTCCACCAGCCAGCGCGCGCCGTTCATGCCGAGGCCGGCTCGGCGCGCCCGGCGACCGCCTTGGGAGCGCTCGCGGACGCTTTCGCATCGGTCTGCGGCGCATCGCCCAGCCACGGCATCGCCGCGCGCAGCTTGCGGCCGGTCACCTCGATCGGGTGGTCCAGGTCGGCCTGCTTCAGGGCCTGGTAGTTGGCGTTGCCGGACTTGTATTCGGCGATCCACTGCCGCGCGAAGGTGCCGTCCTGGATCTCGGCCAGCACCTTGCGCATCTGCGCGCGGGTGTTGTCGTCGACCACGTAGGAGCCGCGGGTCAGCGCGCCGTACTGCGCGGTCTCGCTGATGAACTCGTGCATGCGGGTGACGCCACCCTCGTAGAACAGGTCGACGATCAGCTTCAGCTCGTGCAGGCACTCGTAATAGGCAACTTCGGGCTGGTAGCCCGCTTCGACCAGGGTCTCGAAGCCGGCCTGGACCAGCTTGGTCGCGCCGCCGCACAGCACCGCCTGCTCGCCAAACAGGTCGGTCTCGGTTTCTTCCTTGAAGGTGGTCCTGATCGCGTTCTGGCGCGCGCCGCCGATGCCGGCGCAGTACGCCAGCGCGAGCTTCTCCGCGTTGCCGCTGCGGTCCTGATGGACGGCGTAGACGGCAGGCACGCCGCGGCCGATCTCGAACTCGCGCCGCACCAGCGCGCCGGGGCCCTTGGGCGCCACCAGCACCACGTCCAGGTCCGCGCGCGGGGTGATCTGGCCGTAGTGCACGTTGAAGCCGTGCGCGAACAGCAGGCACGCGCCCTGGGTGATGTTGGGCTCGATGACCTTCGTATAGAGCTCCGCCTGGACCATGTCGGGGGTCAGCACCGCGACCACCTCGGCGCCCGCGACAGCGTCGGCCGGCGTGCTCACGCTGAAGCCATCGGCCATGGCCTTGATCGAGGTCGGGCCACCCGCGCGCAGCCCGACGGTGACGGCAAAGCCGGAGTCGCGCGGGTTGAGCGCGTGCGCGCGGCCCTGGCTGCCATAACCGATGACGGCGACTCGGGGACGATGGGGGGTGGGGTCGGTGTTGCTCATGGGAGGGATTCCTGTGGAGTGGGTTGGAGAGAGGGGGTTGATCGGATTCGCGCCGGGACTCAGGTCGTCGCCAGTTCGGCGTCGGGCTTCGCGGCCGTATCGGCGCCAACGAGGGTTGCCGGAATGCCGCGGCCGCTCAGCGGGCCAGGTGCGGTCACCGCGCCCAGCGACGCCGAGCTGACCAGCTGCGCGTACTTCGCGAGCACGCCCGTGGTGACGCGCGGGGCGATGCGCGCGGGGGTCCGCGAGGCGAGGTCCGCATCGACGTCGATGCGTCGCGTGGTGACGTCGATGCGGATCCGGTCGCCGTCGCGGATCCTGGCGATGGGGCCGCCATGCGCCGCCTCGGGCGACACGTGACCGACCATGAAGCCGCGGGTTGCGCCACTGAATCGGCCGTCGGTGATCAGGGCGACGTCATCGCTCAAGCCCTGGCCGACCAGTGCGGCGGTGACCGCCAGCATCTCGCGCATGCCCGGGCCGCCGGCCGGGCCTTCAAAACGGATCACGACCACGTCGCCGGCCTGGACCTGGCGCGCCTGGACCGCGGCGAAGCAGCTCTCCTCGGAGTTGAACACCCGCGCCGGCCCCGCGAAATGGTCCTGGCCGTGGCCCGCCAGCTTGACGATGCAGCCTTCGGGGGCGAGATCGCCGTACAGGATCGAGAATCCTCCAGTCGGCTTGATCGGATCGGACACCGGCCGCACCGCCTCCTGCGGGCCGGGCGAGGGCAGCGCGTCCAGCTCCTCGAACAGGCTACGGCCGGTGACCGTGGGTATGTCATCGATCAGGCCGGCGGCGCGCAGCTCATCGGCGACCAGGGCGACACCGCCAAAGGTGAACAGCTCTGCCGCGGTATAGCGCCCACCGGGTTTCAGGTCGGCGATAACCGGGACCGCCGATGCCTGCTGGAACTCCTCCAAGTCGAAGGCCACGCCGGCCTCGTGGGCGATCGCCAGCAGGTGCATCGCGCAGTTGGTCGAGCCGGCCGTGGCCGAGACCGCGCGGGCGGCGTTGCGCAGCGATGCCGGGCTAAGCAACTGCCGTGGCAGCGGACCGCCCCGGCGCAACTGCTCCATCACCATCCGCCCGCAGGCATGTGCCGCGCCGGGCTTGTCCTCATGCATGGCGGGGATGTCGTTGAGCTGCAGCGGCGACAGGCCCAAGAAAGTCAGCACCATCGCCATCGTGTTGGCGGTGAACTGGCCGCCGCAGGCGCCGGCGCCGGGGCAGGCGTGGCGCTCGACATCCGCCAGCTCGGCGTCGTTGATGTGGCCAGCCGCGTGCGCGCCGACCGCTTCGAACACGTCCTGCACCGTCAGCGACTTCACGCCGGTCGGGCACTGGCCCGGCATGATCGTGCCGCCGTAGAGGATCACCGTCGGGATATCCAGCCGCGCGGCCGCCATCGCCGCGGCGGGCAGGGTCTTGTCGCAGCCGACCAGCAGCACCATCGCGTCCAGGCAATGGCCCATCACCGCCAGCTCGATCGAATCGGCGATCGTCTCGCGCGATGCCAGCGAGGCCCGCATGCCGTCGCTGCCCATCGCGATGCCGTCGGTGACCGCGATGGTGTTGAACTCCACCGGCGTGCCGCCGACTTCGCGCACGCCGTCCGCCGCGTGGCGCGCCAGGTCGCGCAGACTGATGTTGCACGGCGATACATCCGTCCACGTGTGCACGATCGCGACCAGCGGCTTGGCGATCGCCGCATCGTCCATGCCGGTGGCGCGCAGCATCGCGCGGGCCGGGGCATGCGCGGGACCTGACTTGATGGCGTTGCTTCTCACGTTGGGATTCCTTGTGGTTCCGGGGTACTGGCTGGGTGGATGGATGGAATCGGCACTCCTGAAACGAAAAACCCCGCGCCTTTTTGGGGCGCGGGGTCCGGTTCCTGTTACTGGGTCTGTGTGGTCTACACGTACCCGAACCCCGCGCCTGAAAGGACGGTAATAAGGAGGGTTACGAGAATGAGCAGGCCAGTGGTCGGCGCGGCGCTGCCGCGGCCGACCGCAGGGGCCGGGGCCGTAGCCACGGCTGTCATGGGTTTGCTGCGATGGATGCTGCGCTGCGTCATGGATTGACCTAAGCATGGGTCGACAAAGATTGTCAAGTCTTCAGGACAGAGAGTTCCGGCGGACTGCGTCCACGCAGAGAGCAGCGCTGCGCCAGGCGTTTGTCCGGACAGCCTTCCGCGGCGGAATTGCGCGAAATGGGGAGCTGGACCGTGCGGGGTAACCGTCAGCGACCAGGGATCACCGGGTGCCTTCGTTTGCCGCATCACGCCCAGCTGTTTGCCGACCCTGTCGGTAGTGGACTTTGGGCACATGCAATATCCGGCGCAGATCCGGATAATCCGACGCATTCATGTTGCTGCCTGACGCGTCCTCCCCGCCTGAACGACTGCGCATTGGTCAATGCACGGTCGACGTCCTGTCACGCGAGATCCATGCGCCGGGCGCACGCAGGCCGTTCCGGGTCACGCCCAAGGCGATGGCCGTGCTGCTGGTACTGGCAGCCAGCGCGGACCGCGTGGTCAGCCGCGAGATGCTGCTTGAGCAGGTCTGGCCCGACACGCATCCCAGCGACGACGTGCTGACCCAGGCCGTGACGCAGCTCCGCAAGGCGTTCCAGGAAGTCCGCGGTGATCCGCGCTACATCGAGACCATCGCCAAGGGTGGCTACCGCTTGCTGGCGCCGGTGGAAAGCCTGGAGGCGCCGACGCTACTGGCGACCGGCGCTGGCGCAGGCACTCGAGCGATCGCACCGGAGCCTGCCAGCGCGCGGCCACCGCCGACTGGCGAGGCCGTGGCCCCCACCGGTACGAGCCCGACCGGCGCGCCCCCTGCGCCATCCAGCCACCCGTCCGAACTCCCCCGTAGCCTTTGGCGGCCGGCAGTGATCGTGGCGGCGCTGTTGGTACTCGTGCTAGTCGTGGCGCTGCTTGGCCGTTGGTGGATGAGTTACCGGGATGCGTCCGAAATACCGGAGCCGTCGCCGGCCGAGGCGGCTGCCACTGCGCACGCAAACGCTGAGCGCATCGAGCCGTTCCTGATCACGTCCGCTCCGGGCTTCGAGCTGGCACCCTCGCTCAGCCCCGGCGGCGGACAGGTCGCATACATGGCCGTTCCGGAAGGGCAGCGCAACATCGCGATCATGCTGCAGACCACTGCTCCGGTGGCGCCCCGGCAGCTGACCTTTCCCCAGGGCATGGCCGAGGATTCCTCCCCGCAGTGGTCGCCCGAAGGCCGCGAGATCGCCTTCCTGCGGGTCACGCCGGGCCAGGACTGCCGGCTGATGGTGATCCGCCCGACCGGGCGCGGCGAGCGCACCGTCGCCCAGTGCGATCCCGACAACCAGCCGGGTTTTGGCTGGACGCCGGATGGCCGCGGATTCATCCTCGATCGCGGCGCCATCGCGGGCCTGCAGGTGCTCGATTTGGCCAGCGGCGAGGTGCGCGCGCTTGACTACGACGCCGATCCGGATCGCCTGGACCGTTCTCCGCGCTACTCGCCCGATGGCCGTTGGATCGTGTTCCTGCGCAATTTACCGCTGGGCGATTTCTGGCGTGTCGCGGCCAGTGGCGGAAAGGCCGAGCGGCTTACCAGGATGAGCGGAGAGATCCGCGGCTGGGACTGGCTCGCCGACAGCAGCACGCTGGTCTACGCGCGGCGCATCGACGGGATCAGCCGCCTGTATCGCTTCGACATCGCCAGTGGCGACCATGTCGAACTGGGCGTGGAAGACGGCGAGCAGCCGGCGGCCGCGCGCAACGCGGCCTCGCTTGCGTACGTGCTGCGTCATCCCCGCTTCGGCATCTACCGCTTCAGCGTCAATGGCGAGCGCGCCGGCGAGCGTCTGTTTGCCTCCTCCGGCCGCGACCGGGTTCCGTCGATCGCCCCGGACGGCCGCCAGCTGGTATTTGCGTCCGACCGCGCCGGTCCGTTTGGCCTGTGGTGGGGCGATGTGGATGACCCGGCGTCGCTGCGAATGCTGGAAGGGATCCAGCCTGATACCCGCCAGCCGGCCGCGTGGTCCAGTGACGGCAAGCGCGTGCTGCTGGTGGGTACCCCGGCCGACTCGAGACCCGGGGGAACTGCCCAGGCCGGGGTCTTCGAAGTGTTTCCCGATAGCGGACGCATGAGCCGCCTGGCGCTGCGGGTCGGCGCGCCGGTCCAGGCGGCATTCGCGCCCGGGCCCGACGGCCCGGACCAGCGGCTGCTGGTGTTGGCCGACGACGGCGAGGGTCGACTGCGCCTGAACCTGTTCGATGCGGCCCGACCTTCCACACCGCTGGCGACCATCGACAACGTGACCCGGCTGCAGGTCGATGCGCCGGGCAAGCGGGTCATCTTCACGCGCGGGGGCGATCCAGGCCTGTGGCAGGTCGACACCGAGCTGAGCGCGGGCAGCATCCGCCCGGTGGAGCTTCCACGAGGCGTGACGCGATGGCAGCACGCTTGGGCGGCAACGGACCGCGGCGGCGTGTTCCTGGTGCGACGCACGCCTGCTTGCCCGGCGCTGCTTGTCCAGGCTCCCCAGGCGGCGTCGGTCGAGCGCGACACACAGGAAAGTTCCCTCTGCCTGGACCAGGAGCGTCGAGCATCGACGCGCGCGCTCACTTTCAGTCCGCGCACCGGCGACCTGTTTGTTGCGCTGGCGGAGTACGACCGGGGCGATATCGGTTTTTCCAGATTGTTTGCGCCCCAATAACGGCCCAGGTTCGTTCAGCAAGCCGTTGAATTTCAATGGTAAATTGCCTTCGGACTTTTGTCGGCAGCTGATTCGGCACAATTTCGGGCAAATGTTGGCAAACCGACGGGACTCTCCGGGCTGATCGCGTAAAGATGCCGGCCTCGTCAGGCACATGTCCCAGGAGATCGCATTGGAAAATCTGTTGTGGGCCGATCGCGGCCAGCAATTGCAGGTAGAGAGTTCAGACAACGAGTCGCAGGTCCGCCGCATGGGCGTCTCGCGCCTGGGCAGCCTGCAATTGCCGGCCACCGTCTTCACCGTATGGGTTCAGGTGCGCGGCACCTCATGGGTGGAAGCCCGCGAAGGCAAGTTCCGCCTGCGCCGCGGCGACTGGATCGCCTTCGAACGCGACTCCCGGCCGGCCATTCAGTCGGACCGTCACGGTGTGTGCATCGGGCTTGGCCTGGGCAGCGAGATGATGCAGGCAGCGGCCGACATGGCCGAGCCGGGTCTCTACCCGGGCCGGGGCCATCTGCGCCTGCACGAGATGCGCATGTTCCTCGCACTGTGGCGCTCTGCCACCCGCCGCCTCTCGGGTTCACCCGCGCTGGACGCCGCAGCCACTGTCGGCATCCTGCGGCCTTTGCTGCTGAAGCTGGCCTCCATGCAAAGCGAGATGAGCGCCAGCATCCCCTTGTGCCCGGGCCGGTCGCGCCGCCGCAAGCGCCAGGTGTTCGGTCGCCTGCAGCGCGCGCACATGTACCTGTATGGCAACCGTGATCGGGTCGTGCGCATCAGTGAACTGGCAGAGCTGACCAGCTTCTCCAGCTGGTATTTCTCCAAGACCTTCCATGGCCTGTACGGCGAAAGCCCGCAGTCGGCATCGGCACGGATGCGCCTGGAGCAGGCCGCCGAGATGCTGCGCGACAGCCAGATGATGGTGGGAGAGGTCGCCGCCGCGTCGGGCTTTGACAACTGCTGCAGCTTCGCCCGGGCGTTCCGGGCGCGTTACCAGACCTCGGCGACCAGCTACCGCAAAGCAGCCGCCCTTACCGGGAGGACAGGATCGGCAAAGTCATAGACCGTCCCGGGCAAAGCAGCAAAGGGGTTTGGGTCGTAGCGTGTTCGGGGCGTTTAACACGCCCATAACGTTATTGGAGATAGACCCCGATGAATTACCGCAATTTGCGCCCCGCGCTGCGTCTCGGCATGCTGCCGGCCGCTGTCGCAGTGGCACTTGTGCCGGCTATTGCCGGCGCACAGGAAGCCCCGGCTTCCCAGGCCACCACCCTTGACCGCATTGAAGTCACCGGCTCGCGTATCCGCCAGGTCGACGTCGAGACCGCACAGCCGGTCCTGATGATTTCGCGTGCAGACATCGAGAACCAGGGCTTCAACTCTGTCGCCGACATCCTGCAGAACATCTCCGCCGCCGGTTCGCCGTCGTTCAGCCGCGCCTCGCCGCTGACCGCCAACGTCGAAGCCGGTGGTTCGTACATCGACCTGCGTAACCTGGGCGCGCAGCGCACCCTGGTGCTGGTCAACGGCAAGCGTCTGGGCATCAGCGCCGCCGGTTACCAGGACGTCTCCACCATTCCGTCCGCCGTCGTCGAGCGCATTGAAGTCCTGAAGGACGGCGCGTCCTCGATCTACGGTTCCGACGCGATGGCCGGCGTGATCAACATCATCACCCGCCGCGACTTTGACGGCGCGGAAGTCAACGCCTACTACGGCCAGTTCAGCCAGGGCGATGGCACTGTCCAGAACTACGACTTCGTCGCCGGTTTCTCCGGCGACCGCGGTTCGGTCACGATCGGTGCCGAGCAGCACAAGGAAGACGCCGTCTGGGCCAAGGACCGTTGGTTCAGCCGCGACAGCTACCCGGGCTACCCGCAGCACAGCACCACGGCGGTTGGCCAGTGGGGCAACTATGACCGCAATGCGCAGCAGTTCCGCCGCGACGCCAGCGGACAGCTGATCCGCTTCGCGCTGGATCCGGACGGCGGCTATGCAACCGACGCCGACGGCAAGTTCATCGTCGATCCGAACGGCCGCCCGATGCGCGCTGCCGCTGCATGGTCGGCGCCCAATCGCGGCTCCGATGCCATCGGCGCGGGTGACTTCCATCCGCAGACCGGTGCCGATACCAGCCGTGCCTCGGACCAGATGCACCTGCGCACCCCGATGGAGCGTCGTTCGCTCTTCGCCAGCGCAAACTGGGAAATCACCGACAACGTCCGCTTCACCAGCGACCTGGCGTACAACCAGCGCAACTCCGAGCGCCAGATTGCCGGCTACCCGCTGCAGTCGTCGGCCACCGGCGCACAGATGGCCGGTGCGGTCTACCGCACCAACCCGGACGGCAGCCGCACGTTCGTCAGCAACGGCAGCTACTTCAACCCCAACGGCAACGCGGATCTTTATGATCCGGAGCTGGTCGGCCAGGTCGATGCCGACGGCAAGCCGTTCATCCAGGGCAGCAACAACATCAACTGGCGTCGTCGTGGCTGGGAGCAGCCGCGTACCACCCAGAGCGATTCCACCACCTGGCGCTTCACTGCCGCGTTGGAAGGTTCGTTCCAGCTGGCCGATCGTTACTTCGACTGGGATGTTGGCACTCTGTACAACGAGACCAACGTCAACATCATCAACAACGGCAACTTCTTCATCCCGAACGTGCGGAAGGCAGTGGGCCCGTCGTTCCGCGATCCGACGACCGGCAAGCTGGTCTGCGGTACCCAGGGCTTGAATGGCGCTGCGGACAACGTAATTGCCGGTTGCGTTCCGTGGAACCCGTTTGCGGGCTTCGGCACCGGTGCGGTGGAGAACTCGCTGGACGATCCGAACGTCGTGAACTACCTGTTCAAGGAAGAGCACGGCACCGGCACCACGGAGACGCAGAGCTACTTCGCCAACCTGGCAGGTTCGCTGTTCACCTTGCCGGCCGGTGATCTGGGCTTTGCCATCGGTTACGAGACCCGCAAGGAATCCGGCGGCTACTCGCCTGACGCCATCGCGCAGTCCGGCGATTCGACCAACCTGGCTTCCGGCAATACCTTTGGCCGGTACTCACTGGACGAGTTCTACGGCGAGCTGAGCATTCCGGTGCTGGCGGACGTGGCGTTCGCCAAAGAGCTGACCCTGAACGTGGCCAGCCGTTACTCGGACTACGACACCTTCGGTGACACCACGAACAACAAGTTCGGCTTCAAGTGGCGTCCGATCGACGACCTGCTGGTCCGTGGTACCTGGTCCGAGGGCTTCCGCGCTCCGACGATCGCCGACCTCTACGGCGGCGGCTCGCAGACCTTCACCACCGGTTTCCGTGATCCGTGCGACAGCGTGTACGGCAACGCTGCCGGCAGCGCCCGCTGCCTCCAGGACGTGTCGCCGGGCTATCGTCAGCTGAAGCAGGGCTTCGTGCCGATCACCAGCGCTGCTGACCAGACCCCGGTCCCGTTCACCAGCGGCTCGAACATCAACCTGCAGCCGGAGACCTCCACCTCCAAGACGGTTGGTTTCGTGTACAGCCCGGGCTACGTCCAGGGCCTGAGCATCGGTCTGGACTGGTGGAACATCCGCATCGAGAACACGATGGTGTCCGACAGCCCGAACGCGATCCTGAGCGACTGCTACATCGCCCTGATCGAGTCGCGCTGCGCGAACTTCACGCGTGATCCGGTGCTGGGTATCGTTGATGACCTGACCTACGGCCTGCGCAACGCCGGTTACGCCGAAACGGAAGGTTTCGACCTGGCCGTCGGCTACCGCTTCGACACCGACTACGGTCGTTTCGGCCTGAACTGGGACACCACCTACGTCAGCAAGTACGTGACCAAGTCGACCAACGATGCCGGTACTCCGGAAGCGGTGGGCAAT
This sequence comes from Lysobacter ciconiae, assembly GCF_015209725.1. Taxonomy (NCBI): domain Bacteria; kingdom Pseudomonadati; phylum Pseudomonadota; class Gammaproteobacteria; order Lysobacterales; family Lysobacteraceae; genus Novilysobacter; species Novilysobacter ciconiae. The sequence continues at coordinate 643,288 of NZ_CP063656.1, forward strand.
GGCTTCAGCGGTCAGTTCCGGGTTCGTTCCAATGCGAACCTGAATTGGAGCAAGGGTGACTTTGCTGCCAACTGGGGTGTGCGTTACTCCTCCGGCGTGAAGGAAGAGTGCTACTTCGACGATCGTTGTACCGATCCCGATTACGCAGCGCCCGACACCCTGGGCAAGAACGTTCCGATGAACCGTATCGGTGCGAACACCTTCCACGACGTCCAGGTTTCCTGGAAGGCGCCGTGGAATGCGAAGATCGCGGTCGGTGCGAACAACGTGTTCGGTCACTACGGTGCGGCCGAGTTCGATCAGCCGTCGTCGAACTTCTCGTACTACGGTGGCAACGACATCGGTCGCTTCGTGTACATGAAGTACCAGCAGAACTTCTGATCGGTTCATTGATCAGTTGAGTAACAAGGAAAACGGCCCCGGAAACGGGGCCGTTTTTCGTTGCTGAGAAGGAGGTGGCGGATTTGCCCGATCCGGTACTGCGCGGCGCTCGAGTGGGTAATGCGGTCCTTGGTTTCACCAAGCGCAATCTCGCGCGCTGCAAGAACAAAAAAGCCGCCCATTGGGCGGCTTTTTTACACTTCCCAGAGCCGTGCTGTCAGCGTGCCGCCTCGCCCGCCACATCCGCTTGATGACGCTTCATCGCATCCACCAGCACGGCCTTGGCCTCGGCGGCGTTGCCCCAGCCGTCCAGCTTGACCCACTTGTCCTTCTCCAGGTCCTTGTAGTGCTCGAAGAAGTGGCCGATGCGCTCGCACCAGTGCGGGCTGACCTGGTCGATGTCGTGGATGTGCGCGTACCCGGCGAACACCTTGGCCACGGGTACCGCGAGGATCTTCTCGTCCTTGCCGGCCTCATCGCTCATGTTGAGCACGCCGACCGGGCGGCAGCGGATGACCGATCCGGGGATCAGCGGCAGCGGGAGGATGACCATCACGTCGGCGGGATCGCCGTCGCCGCACAGGGTGTTGGGCACGTAGCCGTAGTTGCACGGGTAGCGCATCGGCGTGGACAGGATGCGGTCGACGAAAATCGCTCCCGATTCCTTGTCGACCTCGTACTTCACCGGCTCGGCATCCTTCGGGATCTCGATGATGACGTTGATTTCTTCCGGTGGATTGTCGCCGGTGGTGACGTGGTCCAGACCCATGATTGCTCCAGGAGGTAGGGCGTCGGAGGCGACGCCGGGAAAGCCGGCCATTTTACCCGTCCAGCTGCTGCGATGCAGCAAGGGCAGTGTTGCCGGCGCTTCGAGGCGATTTCCGGGTTGGCCAACGGATCGCCCTCGGGTATGCCCCAGCTTGGCGCCGTCCGTACCAGTGCGTATCTATAGGGCAAGTCCACTGAACCGGTACCTGTCATGTCCCTGTCGCTCAACCCGTCCGCCACCCAGTCCCACACCGATCCGCGCCTGCAGTCGAACGACTACTGGAACAATCCGGCCGCGCGCGAGTCCGCGCCGCCGACCTGCATCTCCACGGCAGACCCGGTGGGCGAGGGAAAGGGCAAATCGGCCGATGCGGTGGAGATCCAGGGCAGCTCGCGTGGCAAGCCGTTGCCGCCGGACAGCACACCGGACGGCAAGACCGTCGAGCGCGCCGAGATCCACAAGGGCGAGCAGGTCGAGATCACCCGCGAGCAGACCATGGCCGACGCCGGCTACGGTCGCACCTACGTCAGCAGCGACCAGCTGGTGCTGACCACGGGCGCGGGCGATGACCGCGTCAATGTCGGCCAGCGCGACGACGGGACCCTGGATGTCACCGTCAACGGCGAGCAGTACGAGATGCGTCTGGGCGAAAGCCAGGAGCTGACCATCCGCGCCGGTGCCGGTGACGACGTGATCTGCGTAGCCCCAAACGTCAAGGTCAACATCGTGGTCGACGGCGGCGATGGCAATGACTTCATCCAGACCGGCGCGGGCGATGACCGCATCGACGGCGGCGCCGGTGACGACACGATCATCACGACCGGTGGCCGTAACGACATCTTCGGCAACAGCGGCAATGACACCATCCACGGCGGCGGCGCGGTCGACGTGATCCACGGCGGCGATGGCGATGACATCATCCACGGCGGCGCCGGCGACAATTTCATCGAAGGCGGAGCGGGCAACGACGTCATCCACGGCGGCAACGGCAACAACATCATCTCCGGCGGACGCGGCGACGACGTGATCCGCAGCGGCACCGGCAACGACGTGATCTACACCGGCTCGGGCAACAACCGCGTCGACACCGCCGGTGGCAACAATGTCATCCACGCGCAGTCGGTGGGCAACCTGATCAACTCCGCCACCGCGGCCAATGACACGGTGGTAAACGTGGAGATCGACTCCTCACTGGGTCAGAGCATCAAGGTCGAGGGCTCGGAGGCGTTCACCCAGCGCATCGGTGCGGAGCTGGACATGCTGCGCGCCTCGCCAGTCGGGCAGAAGATGCTGGCCGAGTTCGACGCGGCGGCCGAGAAGAAGGGCAACGTCGTCACCATCCGTGAGCTGGCCAGCGAGCAGAACGGCTACGCGCAGACCTTCAGCCGCGACGCGGACATCGTCAACGGTCGCGCGGGTGCTGGCGGCAACGTGACCATCAGCTACAACCCGAGCTTCCACATGGACGCCTTCCCGACTCCGATCGGCGTGCTCTACCACGAGATGTCGCATGCCTATAACGGTGTCACTGGGACCTTCCAGCCGGGTACCTATCGCGGCGAAGGCCCGGATTCGGGCAGCGTGCCCAACGCCGAGCGCCAAGCCGTTGGTCTGGAGACCAGCGCTCCCGCCTTCGACTTCGACGGTGATCCGTCCACGCCGCCCACCACCGCCAACCCCCATCATCTGACCGAGAATGGCTTCCGTCAGGAGCTGGGCTTGCCGGACCGGCCGAACTACACCCTGTAAGATCGGGCGAAACGCGGAGTCTGCATGTCCAATCCACGTAAGGGCCGACCCCTGCCACGAATAACCACTGCGGCGGCCCTCGCCGCAGTGGTCGTTTTCGCAGCGGGCTGTGCCTCCGCAGCGGTCAACCCATCCCCGCGAGTTCCGGAGCCTGATTCAATGTCTGCAAGCCGCGCTGTCAGCACCGAAGCCACTGGAAGCCTCGCTTCGGTAAAGGCCAGCTTCGACTATTCGCCATCGCAGCGGTTGCTGAAGGTTGCTTACCGGATCGAGAACGCCGGCAATCAAGCTGTGGCGGTGTTTGATCGTGGCGACCGCCATGCGGTGCTCTCCCGGCAGCACGCCGCGGGCGCGGTGCCGACTCCGTTCTTCGCCGTGGACGAGCAGGGCGGCATAACTCTCAGCCATGAAGCCTTGCCGTTGCCGACTCCGGCGCCGACCTCTCCGCCGACGCCATTGGCCGCCAGGGTGGCCCCAGGGGCCGGCCTTGAGGGCCGCTTCGAGTTCGCGCTGCCGATGTCGCTTGAAGGCGACCGGCTGCGCTGGTGCGTCGGGGTCGCGCCCTTTACGGAGACCGATTTCAGCGCGGGCGAGAAGGTCGCCGGCGTTGACCTGTGGCGCGCTTCGTTTGCCGTGGTCGAGAGCCAGCATCGCCTGTGCACGGCGTGGTTCGACCTGGAGCGTGGCGCGTTTGTGGAGTCCTCGCGCTGACGGTCCACGCGGCAATCCAGTGAACGCCGCCCAGGAAAAAGCCCCGCCGAAGCGGGGCTTTTTTTTCCTGCTTTACACAGTTACGGGCGACCGCCCATCAAAGCAGCGGCACCATCAGCAACGCCACGATGTTGATGATCTTGATCAGCGGGTTGATCGCCGGGCCGGCGGTGTCCTTGTACGGATCTCCGACCGTATCGCCGGTCACCGCGGCCATGTGGGCCTCGCTGCCCTTGCCGCCGAAGTTGCCGTCCTCGATGTACTTCTTCGCGTTGTCCCAGGCGCCGCCGCCGGTGGTCATCGAGATCGCCACGAACAGCCCGGTGACGATGGTTCCGATGAGAACGCCCCCCAGTGCCACAGGGCCCAGTACGAGTCCCACCACGATTGGCACCGCGACAGGAAGCAGTGACGGCAGGATCATCTCCTTGATCGCCGACCTGGTCAGCATGTCGACCGCGCGCGAGTAGTCCGGCCGAGCGGTGCCGGCCATGATCCCGGGGATCTCGCGGAACTGCCGGCGGACTTCCTCCACCACCGCACCGGCCGCACGGCCGACCGCCTCCATCGCCATCGCACCGAACAGGTACGGGATCAGGCCGCCGATCAGCAGGCCGATGATCACCCGGTAGTCCGACAGGTCGAAGGTGAAGATCTCGCCTGGATTGTGGGTCTGCAGGTTGTGCGTGTAGTCGGCGAACAGCACCAGTGCCGCCAGCGCGGCCGAACCGATCGCATAGCCCTTGGTCACCGCCTTGGTGGTGTTGCCGACCGCGTCCAGCGGGTCGGTGATGTCGCGGACCTCCGGCGGCAGGTCGGCCATCTCGGCGATCCCGCCGGCGTTGTCGGTGATCGGGCCATAGGCATCCAGGGCGACGATCATGCCCGCCATCGAGAGCATGGCCGTCGCCGCCGTCGCGATGCCGTACAGGCCACCAAGCATCTGGCAGGCCCAGATCGCGGCGCACACCGACAGCACCGGCCAGGCGGTGGACTTCATCGAGATCCCCAGCCCGGCGATGATGTTGGTCCCGTGGCCGGTGCTCGATGCCTGCGCGATGTGCCGCACCGGTTTGTACTGCGTGCCGGTGTAGTACTCGGTGATCCAGACGATCGCGCCGGTGAGCGCCAGCCCCACCAGCGCGCAGAGGTACAGGTTGATCGTGCCGCCGCTGAAGTCGGCCATCAGGATCGTGGTCACCGGGTAGAACGCGATCGCCGAAAGCACCGCCGACACGATCACGCCCTTGTACAACGCGCCCATGATCGAGCCGCCAGCTTTCACCTTGACGAACAGCGTGCCGATGATCGAGGCGATGATCGACACGCCGCCCAGCACCAGCGGATAGAGCACGCCATTGGGGCCGACCTGGTCGGCCATCAGGTAGCCCAGCAGCATTGTGGCGATCACCGTCACCGCGTAGGTCTCGAACAGGTCGGCCGCCATGCCGGCGCAGTCGCCGACGTTGTCGCCGACGTTGTCGGCAATCACCGCCGGGTTGCGCGGGTCATCCTCGGGAATCCCGGCCTCGACCTTGCCGACCAGGTCCGCGCCGACGTCCGCGCCCTTGGTGAAGATGCCGCCGCCCAGCCGGGCGAAGATCGAGATCAGCGAGGAGCCGAACGCCAGCCCGATCAGCGCGTGCAGGGCCGGTTCGCCGACGATGCCCCTGCTGGCCAGCAGCAGCCAGTATCCGGCCACCCCGAGCAGGCCCAGTCCGACCACCAGCATGCCGGTGATGGCGCCGCCCCGGAACGCCACGTCCATCGCCGGACCGATGCCGCGCCTGGCGGCCTCGGCGGTGCGCACGTTGGCACGCACCGACACGTTCATGCCGATGTAGCCGGCCGCGCCCGACAGGATCGCGCCCAACGCGAATCCGCCCGCGGTCCACCAGCCCAGCATCAGGGCGATCACAACGAACAGGACCACTCCCGCGACGGAGATGGTCAGGTATTGCCGGTTGAGATACGCGCGCGCGCCTTCCTGGATCGCCCCCGCGATCTCCTGCATGCGTTCGTTGCCGGCGGGTTGCGCGTTGATCCAGCGCGCCGAGATGATCCCGTACAGGATCGCGATGACGGCGCAGCCAAGCGCCAGGTACAGACCGTAATGCTCCAGCATGAACTCCTCCCCAGATAGAAGTGGACTACGTGGAATTTCCGATTGCCCCGCGACTATGGCACAGCGTGAAACCGCTTATTCGTGCCAAGGCGCAAGCAATGCGGGCACGGCCACATTCTTCAGGGTCACATACCTGGGTAACCCATCCGCGCCGTACGGCGGCGGCGCTTCGCCGTGGATCAGCGGGCCGAGGTAGGCTCGCGCCTTGGCGGTAATCCCGTAGCCGTCGCGGCGGATGAAGCCGGCCGGCAGGGTCTTCTCCTTGTTGGCGATTTTGGACAGCGGGGCGGCCTCGACCTTCCAGGCGTAGGGCGCGTCGGCGGTGCGCACAATCACCGGCATCATCGCGTTCATTCCGTCCAGCGCGTATTCCACCGCGGCGGTGCCAACCGCCTGCGCATGCTCCAGATCGGTCCTGGACGCCAGGTGCCGCGCCGAGCGTTGCAGGTAGTCCGGCAGCGCCCAGTGGACCTTGTAACCCAGCGTGTCCTGCACGCGGCCCGCCAGGTGCGAGGCGACGCCGCCAAGCTGCTTGTGCCCGAATGAATCGGTGCGACCGCCCGCGTCGGCGATGAACCTGCCATCGGCGTCGCGGATGCCTTCGCTGGCAACCACGACGCAATAGCCGACGCGCTCGACGGTGGATTTCGCCTTGGCCAGGAAATCGGCCTCGTCAAAGGTGCGTTCCGGCAACAGGATGAGATGGGGCGCCTGGTCGGGACCTTCGCCGGCCAGCCCGGCCGATGCGGCCAGCCAGCCTGCGTGGCGGCCCATCGCCTCGTAGATGAAGACCTTGGTGGAGGTCTCCGCCATCGCCGCGACGTCGAGGGCGGCCTCGCGCACCGACACCGCGGTGTATTTCGCCGCCGAGCCGAATCCCGGGCTGCAGTCGGTCAGCGCGAGGTCGTTGTCGATCGTCTTGGGCACGCCGATGCAGTGCAGCGGATAGTCGTACTCGGCGGCCAGGCGGGAGACCTTCAAGGCGGTGTCGGCCGAATCGTTGCCGCCGTTGTAGAGGAACCAGCGCACGTCGTGGGCGCGGAAGACGTCGATCAGGCGCTCGTACTTCGCCCGGTCCTCCTCCAGCGACTTGAGCTTGAGCCGGCACGAACCGAATGCGCCGCCCGGGGTGTGGGCGAGGGCGCGGATGTCGGCGATCGACTCTTTGGAGGTGTCGATGAGCTGCTCGCGCAACACGCCAAGGATGCCGTCACGCGCGGCGAGCACCTTGACCTTGCGCTTGCGCGCGGTCTGGATGACCGCCGAGGCAGTGGCATTGATGACGGCCGTGACGCCGCCGGACTGGGCGTAGAGCAGTGTTCCAGAAGGCATGGGGATTCCAGGAATATGAATGCCGGCGGCCGGCAAGGATGCGTTAAGCTGATTGCCGTTTGCCGGGCTGGTTGAGAGGCTGCTGCGAGTGTAGCGCCGGCCCCGTGTGGCCCAGGTACACAGCCCTGGCCAGCGCCAAATTCAGACACAGGAGACAGCGATGCGATTGGTACTTCTCGGCCCCCCCGGCTCCGGCAAGGGCACCCAGGCCGTGCGCCTGAAGGAACACCTGCAGGTTCCGCACATTTCCACCGGCGACCTGCTGCGCGCCGAGGTGGCCGCCGAAAGCAAGCTGGGCATCGAGGCCAGGGAAGTGATGGCCCGCGGTGAGCTGGTCTCCGACGAGATCCTGCTGGGCATGCTGGAGAACCGGTTCTCCCAGGAGGACACCAAGGGCGGCTTCATCCTGGACGGCTATCCGCGCAACCTGGCCCAGGCCGATGCGTTGACCGCTCTGCTGGAGCGAATCGGCCAGCCGATGGACGCGGCCGTGCAGCTGGACGTGCCTTCCGAACTGCTGGTGGAGCGCATCGCCGGCCGCGCCAAGGCCGAAGGCCGTGCCGACGACACGCCCGAGTCGGTGCGCACGCGCCTGAAGGTGTACTCGGACCAGACCGAGCCGGTAGTGGACTTCTTCCGCCAGCGCGGCAAGCTCAGCGTCGTCGATGGCGTCGGTTCGCTGGACGACGTGTTCGTGCGGATCATCTCGGCGTTGAAGCCCGTGCCCGAGGTCGGCTGATCGCGCGATGAAACTGCATATCCTTGGCGTCGCCGGTACGTTCATGGGCGGCGTGGCAACGCTCGCCCGCGAGTTGGGCCATCAGGTGGAAGGCAGCGACCAGGCGGTGTACCCGCCCATGTCCACGCTGCTGGATACGCTGGGCATCGAGCTGCGCCAGGGGTACGAGCCGGGCAACATCTCCGCTGACTGCGACCAGGTCGTCGTCGGCAACGCGCTCTCGCGCGGCAACCCGGCGGTCGAGCAGGTGCTCGATGACGGGCGCGCGTACACCTCCGGTGCGCAGTGGCTGGCCGAGAACGTGCTGCCGGGGCGGGACGCGCTCGCCGTCGCCGGCACGCATGGCAAGACCACGACCACCTCGATCCTGATGTGGCTGCTGGAGGCCGCCGGCCGCGGTCCGGGCTTCCTGATCGGCGGCGTGGCCGAGGACTTCGGCGTCTCCGCGCGCGTCGGTACGGGCCGCGAGTTCGTGGTCGAGGCCGACGAGTACGACACCGCGTTCTTCGACAAGCGCAGCAAGTTCGTCCACTACCGCCCGCTGGTCGCGATCCTCAACAACCTGGAGTTCGACCACGCCGACATTTTTCCAGATGTGGCCGCGATCCAGCGCCAGTTCCACCATCTCGTGCGGACCGTGCCGCGCCGCGGCTGCCTGGTCGTCAATGGCGAGGACGCGCACCTGGCCGAGGTGTTGGCGATGGGCTGCTGGACGCCGGTGCAGACCTTCGGCCTGGATGGGGCGGCAGCGGTCGCCCCGGTGTCCCCGGCGCTTGCATTCAACTGGACCGCCCGCCTGCTGGCCGACGATGGCAGCCGCTTCGTAGTCATCCACGACGGCGCAGAAGTGGGCGAGGTCCATTGGCCCCTGCTGGGCCGGCACAACGTCATGAACGCGCTGGCCGCACTGGCGAGCGCGCACCAGGTCGGCGTCGAACTGCCGGACGTGCTCACGGCGCTGGCCGGGTTCAGCAGCGTCAAACGGCGCATGGAGCGGGTGGGCGAGTGCGCCGACATCACCGTCCACGACGATTTTGCCCACCACCCCACCGCGATCGCGACCACGCTGGCCGGCCTGCGCGCGCGGGTCGGGGGCGCGCGCATCGTCGCCGCGCTGGAGCCGCGCAGCAATTCGATGCGGCTGGGCGCGCACGCCGATGCGCTGGCGCCGTCGCTGGCGCAGGCGGACGCGGTCGTGTTCCTGCATCGCCCCGAGCTGGCCTGGGACGCGGGTGCGGTGGTCGCCGGACTGCGTGGTGAAGGCAGCACGGCGCCGGATGTCGAGAGCCTGGTGGCCGACCTGATCACACGGGTCCGGCCCGGTGACCACGTGTTGTTCATGTCCAATGGCGGTTTTGACAATGCGCCGCGCCGCTTCCTGGCCGCGCTTCAGGACCGGCCGCCACTGCGCTAGGCTGGGGCAATGCCCATCGAAACCGCTCCCGACACGCTTCCGCTGTTCCCGCTGCCCACGGTGCTCCTGCCGGGCGCGCCGCTGGGACTGAGGGTGTTCGAGCCGCGCTACCTGGACATGATCCGCGAGTGCGGCCGCAACGAATCGGGTTTTGGCGTCTGCCTGATCCTGGAGGACGAGGGCGACGGCAAGACCCGCGGCGCCGCGGCGGCCTACGGCACCGAGGCGCGCATCGAGGATTTCGACCTCGGTGAGGACGGCCTGCTTACGCTGCAGGTGCGCGGGACACGCCGGTTCCGGGTGCGCGATGTGCGCATCCGTGACAACGGTCTGCAGGTCGCCCGGATCGACTGGTGCGAGCCGGAGCCGGTATCCCTGCTGTCGCCCGAACACGGCCTGCTGTCGACCCTGTTACGCGGCATCCTGGAGCGCTTCGGCGGCGAGTACGCCAAGGCCGATCAGGCCCTGTTCGATGACGCGTCCTGGATCGGCTGGCGGCTGGCCGAGCTGTTGCCGCTGGAGGATGAGCAGCGCCAGCAGCTGTTGCAGATCGATGATCCCGATGAGCGCCTGGACCGCCTTCTGGTCCTGTTGCCCGACGAAACCTGAGGCCGGGTCCAGCGCCGGTCAGGGCCCGGTGCGCACGCGCAGCACGTTGACGCCGTTGTTTGGGTGCAGACCCTCCTGCATGTCGAAGCCCTCCAGGGCGGCAGTCACCAGCGCGTGGGCCTCGCCGTCGTGTGGACGCGGGAGCCACAACACCGCCGCGCCGAGCGGCTTGGCCAGGTGCAGGGTCTGGGTCGTGCCCAGCCACAACGGCGCGCCGTCTTCCAGCAGCACCGGCGCCGACCACAGCCGCAGCGCGTAACGCTCGTGCGGAATGCGCCCGGGATGGAGCATCAGCAGGCTTTCGGCGTGTGCGTCCAGGGTCGCGGGCAGGACCACCTGCTCGCCAATCGGCGTGTCGTCGTCCAGCAGGTTGAGCGTTGCGGCCCAGTCCGCCTGCGGCTGGACCTGCCAGCCGGCGGCTTCCAGGGCGGCCTGCAGCGGCGCCAGTGAGCCGGCGACCTGGACGTCCAGCGGCCAGCGACGGCGGGGATCGTTTTCGTTGCGTTGCGCCGGAAGGTTCGTCCAGCCGTCGCGCCACCAGCTGCCGCGTTCCACGTAGGTGGTCGGCGCGGCGGGCTCGAACAGGGGCAGCAGCCGATCGGCTGCGCCCGGTGCGTGCCACAGGCCCGCGGCGATGAACGTGATGTAGAACACCGCCGCCAGCGGGCGCATCCAGAACGAGCGGGCGACATGGCTGCGATAGGCGATCCCCAGGATCAGCAGCCAGACCAGGCCGAACAGCGCGCTGCCGACCAGATCGCTGAACCAGTGCGCGCCCAGATACAGTCGCGCGAAGGCCACCACCGCGGTGATCACGCCCGCCAGCAGGTAGGGCCAGACGCGCTTGCGCCCCGGCAGCTCGCGCGCGATGAGCACGGCGAAGAAGCCGAACACGATGGTCGTCATCGTCACCGTGACCGACGGAAACCCGAAGCCTGCCGGCGCGGTCGGCGGGCGCGGCATGTCGATCACCGCCTCCAGCAGCGCGGTCAATGCCAAACCGAACACCAGCGCGGCCAGCCAGTGCGCGGCGGCCATCCAGCGCCGCCGCCACAACAGGTAGGCCAGCGCCACCGCTGCGGCGGAGCCCAGCACCTGCATGTCGCCCAGGCTGGCCAGGCCGGCCATCAGCCCATCGGCGAGCGGGTTGCGCAACCCGTACATCACCGCGTTGATGTGGTGGTCGATCGCCAATGGGCCGCCGCTGGCGAGCAGGGTCGCCAACAGCGCAAAGCAGCCCCAGCTGATCGCCAGCAGCGAGACTGCGAGCATCGCCAGGGACGCCGACTCCGGGCGGTTCGGGTCGACCAGGGCGCGCGCGTAGCGGCCCAGCTTGGGGTGGCGGCGGGTCCACGCCAGCAAACGCGCGAGCGACACGTCTGCATTCTGGGCGAACCAGCGCCAGCTGTAGAGCACTATCGCCCAGACCAGCGCCACCGCGACGGCCAAGCCGCCCAAGGCGAGCGCAAGCCGGTCGGCCACTGCTGCGACCGCGTCGTAGGAAGCGCCGAGCACCCAACCCGGGGCGAGGAACAGCCCGGCCCACAACAACGCGGCGAACGCGCTGGGGATCGCGTAGCGCTTGACCGGCATGTGCAGCATGCCGGCGATGGCCGGCACGAACGGACGCACCGCGCCGACGAAGCGCGCGATCAGGATGCTCTTGACGCCGTGGCGGCGGAACATCGTCTCACCGCGATCCAGCCATTGCGGGTAGCGCAGGAACGGCCAATGCGCGCGCAGCCGCTGCGGCCCAAGGTGGCGGCCGAACCAGTAACTCAAGCCATCGCCGGCAAACGCGCCGGCTGCAGCGCATACCAGGGCATACGGTCCGTTGACGTGGCCCAGGCCGATCAGCGCGCCCGCGGCGAACAGCAGCGGCAGGGCGGGGACCACGATCCCGACGATCACCAGCGCATCGCAGAAGGCGATCAGGAAGATGAGCGCGCCGGCTGCGATGGGGTGGGTACCGATCCACTCGGTAATGGTTTCGAGCCACGCGGAATTCATCGCCGCATTATGGCAGCGGCCAGCGCGACGGGCGCATGCAAAGAGGCCGCCATGGCGCGCGTTGGAGGCAAGTCCGTAGACTTGCGCTCCATGTCCATCCGCAAACCTCCGTTGGATACCGCTGACGCAGCCGTCGAGATCGAGGCGCTCAAGGCCGACAGCTTCGGCCGCATCTCCTTGATGCGCGGTCCGCAGGGCGTGTTCGTGCGCCGCGATCTGGGCCATGTGCCGCTGTGGCTGCGATTGCCGGCGTGGTGGCTGGCGCGGCGCGAGGCGCGCGGTTTGCAGCGTGTCATCGGAATGCAGGATGTGCCGCTTCTGCTCAACTGGGATGGCCGCCGGCTCGACCGCAGCTACATGGCAGGCGCGCCGATGTACCTGGCGCCGCCACACGGCGATCTGGCCTACTTCCGCCAGGCGCGCCGGGTTCTGGGGCAATTGCACCGCTGCGGGCTGGCCCACAACGACCTGGCCAAGGAGGCCAACTGGCTGGTCCTGGACGACGGCCGCCCCGGCATCATCGACTTCCAGCTGGCGGTCCGCGGCAACCCGCGCTCGCGATGGATGCGCCTGCTTGCACGCGAGGACCTGCGCCACCTGCTCAAGCACAAGCGCACCTACTGCCCGCAGCACATCACGCCGGTGGAGCGGCGCGTGCTCAAGCGCCATTCGTGGGTGCGCGACGCGTGGTTCGCCACCGGCAAGCCGGTCTATCGGTTCGTCACCCGACGCTTGCTGAAGTGGGAAGACAACGAGGGCCGCGGCCCGCAGCCCTGACATGGCGATCCGCTGATCGACGCGGCTGATCGACGGCGCTGATCCAGGGACGCCGGCCTACAATGGCCGCCTTCCCCAACCAGTCGAGCTGCCATGTCCAGCCTGTCCGGCAAGACCCTGTTCATTACCGGCGCCTCGCGCGGCATCGGTCGCGCCATCGCGCTTCGCGCCGCACGTGACGGCGCCAATGTCGCCATCGCGTCCAAGTCCTCCAGGCCCAACCCGAAGCTGGCCGGCACGATCCACTCGGTCGCCGCCGAGGTGGACGCCGGCGGCGGCAAAGGGCTCGCGCTCAAGTGCGATATCCGCGATGAGGACCAGGTCCTGGCCGCCGTCGCCGCAACCGTGGACGCGTTCGGCGGGATCGATATCCTGGTCAACAACGCGAGCGCGATCTGGCTGCGCGGCACGCTCGACACGCCGATGAAGCGTTTCGACCTGATGCAGCAGGTGAATGCGCGCGGCAGCTTCCTGTGCGCGCAGGCCTGCCTGCCGCACCTGCTGAAGGCGGCCAATCCGCACATCCTCAGCCTCGCGCCGCCGCCCAGTCTGGACCCCAGGTGGTGGGGCCCGCACACCGGCTACACGCTCGCCAAGATGGGGATGAGCTTCGTGACCATAGGCCTGGCCGCCGAATTCGGCCCGCAGGGTGTCGCCGTCAACGCGCTCTGGCCCCGCACGATCATCGCCACCGACGCCCTGAACATGATTCCCGGCATCGACATGGCGGGCTGCCGCACCCCGGAGATCGTCGCCGATGCCGCCCACGCCGTCCTGGTGCGCGAGGCCGCCGGGTTCCATGGCCAGTTCCTGATCGACGACGACGTGCTGGCCGAGGCCGGAGTGGAGGACTTTTCCGGGTACGCGGTCGATCCATCGCGCGAGCTCCTGCCCGACCTGTTCCTGTAATCGGGTCCACACCGATCCATCGCGCGCTTTTCGCGCCAATTTTTCGCGCCAATGAGGAGAGTCCGATGAAGTACCTGCACGCGATGCTGCGCGTCCACGACCTGGACGCGACCAGCCGGTTTTTCACCGAAGGCCTGGGCCTGAAGCAGACCCGGCGCATGGACAGCGAGGAGGGCCAATTCACCCTCGTGTATTTCGGCGCACCGGAGAATCCGCAGGCCGAGATCGAACTGACCCACAACTGGGGGTCGGATGAGGATTACGGCAACGCCCGCAACTTCGGTCATCTCGCCTTCGAAGTCGACGACATCTACGCGACCTGCGCGCACCTGCAGGCGTTGGGCGTGACCATCAACCGTCCGCCGCGCGATGGACGGATGGCGTTCGTGCTCTCACCGGACCGGATCTCCATCGAGTTGCTGCAGAAAGGCGAGCGCCTGCCGCCTGCGGAGCCGTGGGCTTCCATGCCCAATACCGGCCAGTGGTAGCGGCTCGCCGCTCAGTCCATCAGTTCCGGTAGCGCCCCGCCGCAACGGCGGCAGTAGCGGGCATCCGGCTCGTGCCCTTCCAGGCCGCACACCGGACAGCCACGGTTGTCATGGCGCTCGCGCTCGTTGCCTTTTGCCCGGCGCATGCTGGTGGCCAGTTCGGCGGTATAGATCCCGGTCGGCACGGCGATGATGCTGTAGCCGATCAGGATCAGGGTGGAGGTGATCAAGCGGCCGATGCCGGTCTGTGGCGCGAGATCGCCGAAGCCCACCGTGGCCATTGTCACGATCGCCCAGTACATCCCGGTCGGGATGGTGCTGAAGCCGTACTCGGGGCCTTCGATGACGTACATCAGGGCGCCGAAGATCAACGCGATCGTCAGCAGCACACTGACGAACAGGAAGATCTTGCGCCGGCTGCGCCACAGTGCACCGGTCAGGACACTGCCTTCCTCGACGTAGCGGGTGAGCTTGAGGATCCGGAACACGCGCAGCACCCGCAGGATCCGCACCACCAGCAAGGCCTGCGTGCCCGGCAGGAAAAACGACAGGTAGGTCGGCAGGATCGACAGCAGGTCGATCACGCCCCACATGCTCAGCGCGTATCGAAGCGGGCGTTTCACCACCACCAGCCGCAACAGGTACTCGGCGGTGAACACCAGGGTGAAGCCCCACTCGATCCGGTACAGCGCCTGGGCGTGGTCGATGTGCAGCCACGGATCGCTGTCGAGCATGATCACGATCACGCTGGCGAGGATCGTCAGAATCAGCAGCAGGTCGAAGTTGCGCGCCGGCGGGGTGTCGTGGTGGTAGATGATCTCGAACCAGCGCCGCCGCCAGCCGCTTTCGGTGGCGGGATTGAGTTGAGGCGTGAACAACAGGCGCATCGCGTTCCTCCAAGGGCGCCGCAACCGGCATGTCTCGCAAGCCGGAGGGCGCGTGTATCGGGGAGAATACCTGCTCGCCCACCGCACACCCGAGCGCCATGACCGATCCCGCCCAACTGCACCAGCTCAGCGAGCGCTACTACCTGCCGGTCTACCGCCCGCATCCGATCGTGCTCGACCGCGGGCAGGGCTCACGCGTGTGGGACAGCGCCGGTCGGGAATACGTCGACTTCGGCGCCGGCATCGCGGTCAATGCGCTGGGCCATGCGCATCCGGCGCTGATTGCCGCGCTGACTGCGCAGGCTGCCAAGCTGTGGCACACCAGCAACGTGTTTGTCAGCGAGCCGCCGCTGAAGCTGGCCCAGGCCCTGGTCGACGCGGCGGGTTTCGCCGAGCAGGTGTTCTTCTGCAACTCCGGCGCAGAGGCCAACGAGGCGGCGATCAAGCTGGCGCGGCAATGGGCGGCCGGGCAAGGCCGCGCGCCCGACAGGCGCGTGATCCTGACCTTCCGCGGCGGGTTTCACGGACGCACCCTGGCGACGGTGACGGCCACCGCGCAACCCAAATACCAGGCCGGTTTCGAGCCGCTACCGGGCGGCTTCCGCTACAGCGATTTCAACGACCTGCAGGCCGCCGAAGCCGCGATGGCTGCCGGCGACGTGAGCGCGGTGCTGGTCGAGCCGGTCCAGGGCGAGGGCGGGGTGACGCCGGCGACCGACGACTTCCTGCACGGCCTGCGGACCCTGTGCGATCGCCACGGCGCGTTGCTGATGCTGGACGAGATCCAGTGCGGCATGGGGCGCACCGGCACGCTTCTCGCCTGCGACGGCTACGGCGTGCGACCCGACGTGGTGACCCTGGCGAAGGCGCTGGGAGCCGGCTTTCCGATCGGCGCGATGCTGGTCGGCCCGGCCGCTGCCGGAGGCATGGGCTTCGGCCAGCACGGCAGCACCTTCGGCGGTAACCCCTTGGCCGCTGCGGTGGCGCTGGTGGCGCTGCGGGAAATCGCATCCCCAGGCGTGCTGGCGAACGTGGCGCGTCAGGCGCAGGCGCTGCGAGCCGGCCTGGAGGATATCAACCGTGACCTGGGCGTATTCGGCGAGATCCGCGGCCGCGGGTTGATGCTGGGTGCCCAGCTGCGCCCTGAAAGTGCGGGTGAGGCCAGCGCCATCCTCGCGCGCTGCCTGGAGCACGGCCTGCTGTTGTTGCAGGCGGGACCGGATGTGCTGCGCTTCGTGCCCGCTCTGAACATCGGCGATGCGGACGTCGCTGAGGGCTTGCAACGGCTGCGGCAGGCGCTTGAGGCGCATGTGGTTGCGACGCGAAGCTCATTATCGGATGCGGCGCTGGATACGGGAAATTAAGTCCGAACACGATAGTTCTATGACGGCGAGCCGCTGGCGCCGGGGCTTGCAGCGGCCTGGACAGACCGTTTTCGCAACTCCCGCGACGCCGCCCACTCGCCGCCGCGGAATCAAACCGTCAAGCCGCGGCAACCTCGGCGAATGCGCCGCGCGCCGCCTCCAGGGTCTGGGCGATTTCCGCCTCCCCGTGGGCGCTGGACATGAAGCCGGCCTCGAACGCCGACGGCGCCAGGTAGACGCCACGATCCAGCATCGCGTGGAAGAACCTGCCGAAGCGCTTCGGGTCCGACGCGGCCGAGTCCTCGAAGGTCTCCACCGGACCCTCGCGGAAATACAGGCCGAACATGGCTGGCGCACGCGTCGTGTGGAACGCGACGCCCGCCTCGCGCGCGATCGCCTCCAGCCCGTCGCAGAGCGCGTTGGTGCCCGCCTCCAGCGCCGCATGGAAG